>CAYYYL010000010.1:0-45159 GCA_964475835.1 uncultured Verrucomicrobiota bacterium
GTGCGAAAATTGTTGGAAGTGACTGAGCAATCGCTTCATTTGGCTATTGACAAGGCTAGGTCCGGTAACCGATTATCTGATGTTTCACACGCGGTGGAATCGTTCATTCACCAGAATGGATTTTCCGTCGTGCGTGAGTTTGTCGGGCACGGGGTGGGGAGGACTCTTCACGAGGAACCTCAAATTCCTAACTACGGGCCGCCTGGCAACGGACCCAAGCTGAAACCTGGGATGACACTGGCGATTGAGCCGATGGTCAATCTGGGGGGAAGCCGGGTCAAGGTTCTGGCCGATGGCTGGACTGTGGTGGCGGTGGATGGAAGGCCATCTGCGCATTTTGAACACACGGTCCTGATCACGGACAAGGAACCCGAAATTTTGACGGTACCCGAGGGGGTGTCGTCGCGAACAAAGTAACATTGAAACCGGGTGGCACGCGCTTCGGATGAAGTGGCGGTCACCACAACAGATTAACGTGGGAAACGAAGAACCGATTCGAGTAGAAGGCACGGTGGTGGAGTTGCTCCCCAACACCATGTTCCGTGTTGCGCTGCCGAACGGGCACAAGGTGCTGGCACATATTTCCGGAAAGATGAGATTGCATTTTATCCGCATTCTTCCGGGCGACAAGGTGATGCTTGAGATGTCGCCCTACGATCTTTCCAAGGGACGCATCACATTCCGGCAGAAATAAATTTATGAAAGTAAGAGCTTCCGTCAAAAGATTGTGCGAGCGCTGCAAGGTGGTTCGCCGTAAAGGTGTGATTCGTGTGATTTGCACGGATCCCCGTCACAAACAACGTCAAGGGTAATTGCTTATGCCACGTCTACTTGGAGTCGATATTCCTGAAAACAAGCGCATCGAAGCTTCGCTTCCGTACATCTATGGGATCGGACCGGCTCGCGCGCGTGAAATTCTGATCAAGGCTGAAATTGATTTCAATTTGCGTGCAAACAAGCTCTCTCCCGAGCAGTTGAACCGCATCGGACAGATCATCGCCGAGAACAAGTACACGGTGGAGGGCGATCTTCGCCGCGAAATCCAGCAGAACATTCGCCGCCTGATGGCGATCGGCTCCTACCGGGGTGGACGTCACAAGCGTGGTCTGCCCGTCCGCGGCCAGCGCACCGGCACGAATGCCCGTACGCGCAAGGGGCCCCGCAAGACCGTCGGTGTCGTGCGCAGCAAGGACGCCAAGGCTGGAAAAGTGTAACCTGATTTTTAACCCTACCTCGAATTCATATGGCTGACGAAACATCCAACAAGGCGCCGGAGAAGGCTCCAGAACAAGCTGCGGAGAAGGCTCCGAAGGCTAAGAAGACGAAGGCTGCTGCGGGCGCCGCTGCCGCCCCCGCCGCTGCGCCGGCTCCGGTGGTGAACCCCCTGGATCCGCTCGCCGACGAGCCGAAGGCCAAGATCATCAAAGCCAAGGGGTCGAAGAATATCACCGTGGGCATCGCCCGCGTGCTGGCGACTTTTAACAACACGAATGTGACGATCACCGATCAGCGTGGAAACGTCATCGCGTGGTCCACGTCCGGCAAGGCCGGTTTCAAGGGGTCGCGCAAGAGCACCGCGTATGCGGCGCAGATGGCGGCCCAGGATTGCGGACGCCAGGCCATGTCTCATGGATTGAAGGAAGTCGAAGTTCTCGTCAGCGGCCCGGGATTGGGTCGTGAATCCGCCGTTCGCGCCCTCCAGGCGATCGGATTGGAAGTGACTGCGATCCGGGATGTGACCCCCATGCCGCACAACGGCTGTCGTCCCCGCAAACCCCGTCGCGTCTAACTTCTCACACCTTATTTCTTACTTCTAATTTTATGGGACGCTACACAGGACCTCGTCAGAAAGTCAGCCGCCGCCACAACGCGCAGCTGTTTGGACCCTCCAAATATTTCGAACGCAAAAACTACCCTCCGGGCATGCACGGACCCAAGTCCCGTCGCAAACTTTCCGAGTACGGGCTCGCGCTCTCCGAGAAGCAGAAGCTGCGCTACATGTACGGCTTGTACGAGCGGCAATTTCGCCATATCTACACTAAGGCGCTTCGCAAGCGTGGTGTGACCGGGGAAACCCTGTTGCAGCTTCTTGAGACGCGACTCGACAATGTTGTGTACCGTCTCGGGCTGGCCTCTTCCCGTGCCTTTGCGCGTCAGCTTGTGGTGCATGGTCACATCAAGGTGAATGGCCGCAAGGTGTCGTCTCCGTCCTGCAATGTGAAGGCTGGCGATGCCGTGGAAGTACGCGAGTCGGCCAAGACGAAGGCGATCGTACAAAAGAATCTCGAGACGAATCAGATGCTCACCGTTCCCGACTGGCTGGTCCTGAACAAGGAAGGCCTGAAGGGTGAGGTGAAGCGCATTCCGACACGCGAGGAAATCGCGCCGATCGTGAACGAGCGTCTCATCGTCGAGCTCTACTCCCGATAGTTGAATTTGAAAGCCGTTTGTTGGACGTCCAGACAGCGGCTTTCCAGGAACCCTTGGACGCAACAACGAATATATGAGTTCCGGATTAATCCGGGACTAGTTTAAAATCGTTCAAAAAACATTATGGCAATTCAGTTAGGTCGGTTTGAAATGCCCTCGCGTCTCATTCGCGAGGAGAACACTGCAACCAACACCTATGCGAAGTTCACTGCCGAGCCCTTTGAAGGCGGCTATGGACACACGCTGGGCAACTCGCTCCGTCGTGCGCTTCTTTCCTCCATCGAGGGAGCGGCGATCACTGCGGTGAAGATCGAAGGCGCTCCGCATGAGTTCACCTCGATTCCCGGTGTGGTGGAGGACGTGACGGACATCGTCCTGAATCTCAAGAAGGTGTTGCTCAAGATGCATGATCGCGGTCCCCGCACGGTTCTTCTGAGCGTGAACAAGGAAGGGCCTGTGACGGCCGGCGACATCAAGGCGGATCAAAACCTTGAGATCATCAACCCCGATCACGTCATCTGCACCCTCGACAAGAAGATGAAATTTGAAGCGGAACTCGAAATTCGCGTCGGCCGCGGCTTTTGTCCCTCCGAGGAGAACAAGAAGAAGGACCAGCCCATCGGCATCATTCCGATTGATTCGATCTTTTCACCTGTGAAGAAGGTTCGTTTTGCCGTGGAAAACACCCGTGTGGGTCAGCGCACCGATTACGACAAGCTGGTCATGGACATCTGGACGGATGGACGTGTGACGCCCGACGAGGCATTGCTGCACGCTTCCGCCATCATGCGCCACCACCTCGACGTGTTCGTCAACTACGACAAGGACACCGTGGAATTCGAGGAAGCCAAGCAGGAGGTCAACGAGGAACAGGCCCGGCTTCGCAAGTTGCTCAACATGAGCGTCAACGAAATCGAGCTCTCCGTCCGTGCGGCGAACTGCCTCAACAACGCCAATATCATCACGGTTGGCCAGTTGGCGCAGAAGACCGAGCAGGAGATGCTCAAGTACCGCAACTTTGGCAAAAAGTCGCTTAACGAAATCAAGGAGAAGCTCCAATCGCTGGGTCTCTCGCTTGGTATGAAATTTGAAACCGGATTGCTCGAGTCGTTTAAGGAGGATCTCTCCGGTACGGCCAAATCCTAATCTACATTCCCAGGAACGTCCCGGCTTGAGGCCGGGACGCTTCTGGTGGAGGATATCATGAGACATCGCGTAAAAACTTTAAAACTGGGTCGTAAGACGCAGCATCGTCATTTGATGCTTGCGAACCTTGTGTGCAGCCTGATTCAGGCGGGACGGGTGCAGACCACCCTCCAAAAGGCCAAGGCGGCACGTTCCATCGCGGACAAGATGGTCACCCTCGGCAAGAAGGGAACCCTGCACCACCGGCGTCAGGCGTTATCCATTCTTCGTCAGGAAAAAGCCGTTCGCAAACTCTTCTCGGAAGTGGCTCCCCGCAGTGCACAGCGCAACGGTGGGTACACCCGGATCATCAAATTAGGCCAGCGCATTGGCGATGGCGGCACCAAGGCATTCCTGGAGTTTGTGGATCAGGCTGTGGCGCCCGAAGCGGCTCCCGAGAAAGCTAAGGAAGCTGCCACAACGGAAGCCAAGCCTGCAAAAAAGACTTCAAAGAGCAGCGCCAAAGGCGCCAAATCCACGAAGAAGGAAGCTGCCAAATAAGGCACTTTAGTTCTCAAGGATTCAATCACGACAGGGCGAAGGATTCATTTCCTTCGCCCTGTTTTTTTAGGTGAAATGGATTTGAAATATTGCAAACCGGGGTAGCGCAAGAAATTTTTCGCGCATTTGCGACGTTGAAGCGTTCCCTTTTGGAGGGCTGGCGACTTTAGCTGCGCTCTTTTTAAGAAAAGAGTTTTGCGAGCTGCGTGACCGACGAATTGGACAGCGCAATCAGCGGGGCGGGCATCATGCCCACGACAAACAGCGAGGCTGCCAGAAGTCCGCCTACGAAGAGCTCGCCTTTGGAGAGGTCTTTTAACTGGCTCCATTTGTCGTCACGCGGACCAAAGAAAACCTTGTCCATCATGCGCAGCAGATAGAGTGCGGTCAAAAGCAGACCGAGCACGGCGATACAGCAGAGGGTCATGGATAGAGGGAAGGAACCCCGAAAGATCATGAACTCGCCCACAAATCCTGCGAGACCAGGAAGCCCCAGGGATGCAAAGAGGACGATGCCCATGACGCCACAGAAGACGGGGATGCTCTTGCGCAAGCCACCCAGATCGGCGAGGTCGCGCGTCCCGGTGCGATCCTCGATCAAGCCCACGAAATAGAAGAGTCCGGCTGCGCTCAGGCCGTGGGCGAACATCTGGACGAGCACGCCGTTCAAGGCAAGGGCCCGGTCATTGACTCCGCCTCCAAGTGAGGCGATGGCAAACAAGCCCAACAGGCAGTAGCCGAGGTGGCTGACGCTGGAATAGGCCACGAGCGTTTTGAGATCACGCTGGGAGAACGCGGCAAGGGCTCCGAAAATGATGGTGATGACGGCCAGGCTTGTCAGAAGCTGGGAGTATTGTGCCACGGAAGGGCCAAAGATGGGGAGAACCACTCGCAGGAAGCCGTAGACACCCATTTTGGACATCAGGCCGGTAAGGATCATGGACCCGGCGGTGGGAGCCTGGGTGTAGCTGCTGGGAAGCCATGTGTGGAAGGGCCAGAGGGGAACCTTGACGGCAAAGCCGATCAGAACAAGGAAGAAGATAAAGCTGACCACATGGGAGGCGAGGAAGGGGGAACCCAAGGTCGCGGCGAACTGATGAAGCTGGAAGACGAGTTCTGAATCCGTGCCGCCGGCATGGGGGGTATGGGCCAGCGTGGCGAGCTCCTTGAAATCCCATGATCCTGTGGCCAGATAAACGAATTGCATGCCGATCACCATCGCAACACTTCCAATGAAGGTATAGACGAAGAACTGGTAGGCGGCCGTGGTCCGGTCCTCATTTCCATAGAGCTTGATCAGGAAGAAAAGGGGAACGAGAGAAGCCTCCCAGAAAATGAACCAGTGAAAGAAATTCAGTGCGGTGAAGGCGCCGTAGAGGCCGGTCTGTTCCAGCAGAATCAGAGCGAAGAAAGTCTTGGCTCCCGCGCGATTTTCTTCAGGGGCTCCCACCCGGCGGAGTGACCCCAGAACGGTGAGGGGGATGATGATGGACACCAGAAGCACCATCGAAATGCTCAGGCCATCGACTCCCACGACATAGTTGACGTTGAGGGCAGGGATCCAGCTTCCCTCCGCGGAAAATTGTAGACCTGAACTTCCTGCATCGAAGGAGGTGAGGATGCGGATGACGAAAATCAGCGGAGCCAGGCTGGCGGTGAGAGCCACGGCACGAATCTGCGTTAGGGCGTTTTTGGGAAACAGCAACAGGATCAGTGCGCCCAGTAATGGGAAGAACGTTAATGAACTGAGGATATCGTTCTGAAAAAAATCAAAGAGATTCATGAGAAGGAAGAGATCAATTTCGACCTGCGTAGAGAGCCAGAAGGAAAAGTAGGACGACGGCAAGGCTAGTGATTTTCAGGTAGTGCTGGGATAGTCCGTTTTGAATCCAACAGTTCCATTGGGCACCGGTTCGGACAGTGGAACACCCCTTGTCGAACCCTCGATTAATGGCGGCTTCATCGATAAGTTGATTGACGAGCGAGAGAAGGTAGACGGCCAGGGAGGTTCCCCATACGAAAAGTCCATTCAACACCACGCGATCGAAACCGACGATGAGCCGGGAGAAGGCATGGGTGAAGGCCACGAACGTCTTCTGATAGAGTTCATCCACGTAGTACTTGTTCTGCAGAATGCGGAACAGGGCTGGAAAGCGGGCTTCAAGGGGATCGACGGCTCCGGCGCGTAGGGCTGCCCCACTGTAGACAAAAGCGGAGGTTCCGAGGGCGAGGAAAACGACGGCGATGCTTCCGAGCATCAAGGGAATATTTGTGGCATGAGCCTCAAGATCAGGTGCCAGAAAATGGTGAATCTTGCTGTGACCGGGCCAGCCCAGAAAGCCTGTGGCCACGGACATGAAAGCGAGGAGGAGAAGGGGGACGAGCATCGGGGCTGGTGATTCGTGGGCGTGCTCCGCTCCGTGATCCCGTGCCGGGCCGAAGAAAACGTACTTCACCTGCCGCATCATATAGAACGCGGTGAGGAACGCCCCCAGGATCCCGAAGATCAGGGGAATGCGGGTGACCAGATGGGGAAGATTCGCGGGATGGAAATGCAGCGCGTCGAGCAGGATTTCATCCTTGCTGAAGAAGCCTGCAAAAAGAGGGAAACCTGCAAGAGCCAGCATGCCGATCATATAAGTGACAAAGGTCCAGCTCATCCGGTCCTTCAACCCGCCCATTTTGCGGATATCCTGTTCATGATGGCAGGCGTGGATGATGGAGCCGGATCCGAGGAAGAGGAGGGCTTTGAAGAAGGCGTGCGTGAACAGATGGAAAAAACCGGCCACATAGCCACCTACGCCCAGAGCCATCATCATGTAGCCGAGCTGTGAAACGGTGGAATAAGCGAGGATGCGTTTGATATCCCATTGTGCCACGGCGATGGTGGCGGCGAAGATGGCGGTGAAGGCTCCCAGAAGCGCCACCACCTGAAGGGCGACGGCATTGATGAGAAAGAGCGGGTACATGCGTCCGACCAGAAACACGCCAGCGGCCACCATCGTGGCGGCATGGATCAGGGCGGAAACAGGGGTTGGGCCTTCCATGGCGTCCGGCAACCAGACATGGAGCGGAAACTGACCGGATTTGCCGACTGCGCCGCAGAATACGAGGAGAGAGATCCAGAGGGCCGCTCCTCCACCGATGACTGCGAGCTTGGAGGTTTCAAGGGCGCCCTGACCTCCATCATAAAAAAGCGAGGCTCCGCTTGCGGAATGGAACCAAAGCAGGCCGATGAAAAATCCGAGGTCACCGATGCGTGTGGTGATGAACGCCTTCTTCATGGCAGCGGCGGCGCTGGGTTTGTGATACCAGAATCCGATCAACAGATAGGAGGAGAGGCCGACAAGCTCCCATGCCATGAACAGGAGGATTAGGCTGTTGGCCACCACGAGGGCAAGCATCGAACCCGCGAAGAGGGAGAGAAAACAGAAAAACCGTGTGAAATTTTCGTCATGATCCATGTATCCTGTCGAAAAAATGAAGACCAGAAGGCTGACGAACGAGACGACGAACAGCATCATCGCGGAGAGAGGATCGAGGAGGAAACCCAGTCGGACCACGGTATCCCCATAGGGCAGCCAGTCGAAATTGCGGGTCAGGTGCTGGATCTCGTGTCCGCCTTGCAGGAGGAGGAGGCCTGCCTTGCAGGAGAGTCCGAAGGCGACAGCCATGGCCAGAATCACGATGCCTGCGGAAGCTTTCTTTTGCGATTGAGGAAGGAGTGCGGAGATTCCTGCTGCGAGGAAGGGCAGGAAGGGGATCAACCAGAGATATTCAACAATCAAGGGCATGCCATTATCCTTTCAAACCAGTGATTTCCTCGGCGTTCACATTGCGGAAGTGGCGGTACACGGCGATCAGAAGGGCGAGGCCCACGGCGGCCTCGGCCCCTCCCACGGCGACTCCGAATAGCGCGAACATCTGTCCGGAGAGACTGGGGGTGCCGAAACGCCAGAAGGCGACCAGATTGATGTTGGCGGCATTGAGCATCATCTCAAGGCCGACGAGGACGAGAATGAGATTGCGGCGGGTCAGCACACCCAGAAGACCGATGCAGAATACGACGGCGGCGAGAACAAGATAGTGTTGGAGCGTGACCATGGATTACTTCCTTTCCCTCGGGTCCTCCATCGCCACCACTACGGCGCCCACGAGTGCGGCTGTCAGCAGCAGGGAGATGACTTCGAAGGGGATGGCATAGCGCTGCATCATCGCCTGCCCGATTTCGAGCATGTTGGTGTTCGCCGGTTCTGTGGCCAGCGCGAAGATCTGGTCGTTCAGCGTATAGATGAGCATGGCGAGAGTTCCGGCGGCGGCGACTCCGCCCCAGATGAAATGCGGGCTGAAGGACGAGGATTGTTCCTCCCCGGTGACATGGCGTGTGAGCATGATGGCGAAGAGCACGAGGACGGCGATGGCGCCGACATAGACGATCACCTGGACGGCGCCGAGGAACTCGGCGTGCAGGGAGAAGAAGATGCCGGCGATGCCTCCGAAAAAGGCGATCAGGGCGATTGCACAATGGACCAGGTTTTTTTGCAGGACGGCTAGTAGGCCGCTGCCGACGATCCAGATGGTGAGAAAATAGAAGAGATAGTCCATCAGGCAAAACGGTAGGTTCGTTTCTCGATGCCTGATCCCACGACAAGCTTCGAGAAGAAGTGATAGGCGGCACCCATCAGCGCGGCGCTGGCGAGCCATCCAAAGGGACGTGACGGAATGTGGTACCACAATCCGGCGGCAAGAATATTGATCAATGAAAGCGGGAGGAGAAATTTCCAGGCAAAGCCCATCAACTGGTCCGCGCGCAGGCGCGGAAAGGTGCCACGGATCCAGATCATCAACCCCATGAGGGCGAACATTTTAAGGAATAACCATGCCCAGCTCGGGAGGATATGGGGGCCGGTCCAACCGCCGAGGAAGAGCGTGGCGCCGAGGCCGCAGACGGCCATCATGCTGATGTATTCGGCCAGTGCAAAGAGGGCGAATTTGAATCCGGAGTATTCTGTGTGATGTCCGGCGATAATCTCGGATTCGGCTTCCGGAAGATCGAAGGGGGAGCGATTCAATTCGGCGAGTGAAGCGATGAAATAAATCAGAAATCCGAAAAAGCCCCAGGGTTGAAAGACAAACCAGCCGCCGATGTTGTTGTAGAAATGGAAGACCACGCGCTTGATGTTGTCGACGATCCCTTCCGGGTCCTCCACGAAGTGATGAAGCTGTTGGGCTTCCACGATTTGGGTGGTGGAGAGCGACCCTACCACCATCACCACCGTGACGGTGGAGAGAATGAAGGGAATTTCGTAGGAGACCATCTGCGCGATGGCGCGCATGCCACCGAGGAGGGAATATTTGTTTCGTGAGGCCCATCCAGCCATGAAGATGGAGACTTCGCTGATCGATCCGGCGGCGAAAAAGAAGAGCACCCCGATATTCAAATCGGCTCCGACCATGTTGCGTCCCATCGGGAGGACGGAAAGCACCAGGAAAGAGGCGACCACGGCGATGACGGGGGCGAGTGTGTGGACGGGTTTGTCGGCGACGGTGGGAACGATGTCCTCCTTCGTCAGCGTCTTAATGCCATCGGCGACAGGTTGGAAAAGGCCGAAGGGACCGGTGCGGTTGGGACCCAGACGGTTCTGGATGCGGCCGAGGAGTTTGCGTTCCGCCCAGGTGGTCAGGGCAAAAATGCCAGGGAAGATGGCGATGATGGGGACCACTTTCAGAAGGGTGGCGACGACGGCTTGTGTGGTGCAGGACTGATCTTGCAGCGCCGACATGATTCCGTTGCCGATGTTTACAAAAATCTGGTCGATCCAATCGTACATAGGGAATGGGCTCCGTCACAGGATCGGAGAATCATGCAATCAATGCGTGGGGAGGGGTGATTTTTCAATCCTTTTGTGAAAAATTTCACAAGCAATGTTCACAATGCGGGCTCCGCCTTGGGAGGAAGGCAGAAGATTTGAAATTGCCGGATGGGATCACCCTGGCGCACGACTTCAAAGGAATCGATTTCGAGCCAGTTGCGTCGGGGTTCTTTGGGTTCCCGCGGATTTCGGGGAACGAAGATCACGCGCGGATGGATCTGGGCGAAATCGACTTCACGTATATAGAAGACGTTGCCGGAGGAGGAGGCGTGGGCCCATTCATCCGGCCCAAGCACATGGAACGAATCCCCCAGCATCCATCGGATCATGTGCTTGGAGGATTCGGCGTCGGTCCAGATTTCGGCGGGGCCCGTGATTTTTGCGCGATTGCGGCGAACCAGATCCTTCCATCCTGTCTGAAGATAGTGGGGACTGTTCCTTGGCAGCATGGAGATGTTCAGCTTTCGCAGAAATCGTGGATTGTAAACGGCCAGGGTGAACACCAGTCCGTAAAGGAGAAGGGAGACAAGACCGACCCGTGTCCAGCCTGCGCTGGGAGTCTGGAATCGGGTGAGGGCTTGTCCAAGTGTCCCGGCAAGCTGTACTAGGGTTCCGGTGGCGAGAAGGGAGGGAATGAACCATGAGAGTTGGGGACACCCCACGGCAAGGATCAGGCCCGAGAGGGTGGAGATGGATGGCCAGGGCGTCCTGCGAAGGGTTCCCAAGGCGTAGATCCAGAGGGGCAGGCCAAGGGTAAGATAGAACACCCAGGCGATATGAGTCATGGAAGCCGGCCAGTCGGAATTCCCGAAGATCTGCATGGGGGAACCCAGAAACGAGAGCTGGGAGATCAAGGGAAGGACTGTGAGGAGGAGAAGAAGGCCTTTCAACCCTGTGGCGCCTGAATTCCTGAATACAAGCCACGCAAGGAGCCCGAAAAAAGCGGTCTGGACGATCCATGGCATCATCCAGAGTGAAAACGAAGAGTTTCCGAAAATGGTGAAAAAGGCCTTTGCGGGAAATCGAATCCAGAATCCGGCGGTTTCGGGAGCCACATGCACAGCGTACCAGAGGCGGACACATTCAAGAGGAACATCGAGGTGGTTGAACTGGGTCCAAAGCAATCGAAGCACTTGCAGGAGCGCGAGACAGGCTGCGGGAATGATGATGAGGGATGGGGAGGGGGACGATGCGTGTGAAACAGCTTTGGATCCGCGTCGTTTCGACTGGGTATGAGAACTGTCTTCCAGGGTGAGGAGTCCTCGAGTGGAGGGTTGAGGGCGTGTGGGAGGTGAGATGACTGGGACGAGGCGTCGTTCAAGTTGGGAAAAAATCAGGATGGCGATGGAGCCCGAGAGCATTCCCAACAGGGCGGAGCCGAGGACATCGCTGGGGTAGTGGACTCCGACGTAGATGCGGCAAAAGGCGATCCATGCGGCCAAACCAAAGAAAAGTAGGAAGTTTTTTTGTCGTGGAAAGCAGGCGCTGAGGAGGGTTGCGACGAGGAAGGCGTTGGTGGTGTGTGAGGAGGGAAAGGAGTTGCCTCCCGTGGCGCCTGGGGCGAGTTCCCGCACTTCATAGAGGGTGGCGGCGGGGCGGGGGCGTTGGATGGATTTCTTCAATGGATTGGAGATGAGGGCGTCCGTGGCTGTAAGCGTGAGAATGCAGGTAAGGGCGATGATCCAGTGACGCGGACGATTTCGAAAAGCGAGCCAAAGAAGGAGCAGGACCAGGAGGGGAAGGAATGGGGCTGCTTGATTGATGAGCGGACAGAGAAAGTCGCCGATCGGATTGGCGAGTCTCTGGTTGATCAACCGGAACAGAGTTTCGTCGAAAACGCGAAGGGCCGATGGCATTTCCATGGTGGGGCGATCGGTCAGCTATTCGGGCTGGACCATGAATCCTCGGCGTCCGGTTGGGTGATGGCACCCGGATCGTTCATAACCCCGGACTCCTCCACGTCTTGCAATACTTTACGGAAGGAATTGTATCTCCGGTCGGGATTTTTTTCGAGACAGGTGCCCAGAATGGTCTCGAGGGATTCCGGAATGGTCGGGTTGAAGCTTCGTGGAGATGGAAACGGAGTGTCCATGTCGGTATAGGCTGCAAAGATTTCCTCACGCTGGGTGCGGGCAACCGGCTTGCGTCCGGTGAACAGTTCAAATGCTGTCAGGCCAAAGGCAAAGATATCCGTACGTGCGTCGATGGGCAGTTTGAGGATTTGTTCCGGGGCGAGATAGGCGGGGGTACCCTGAACGAGGGGTTGCTTGCGGGCGACTTTCAGGATGGGCTGTGCCAGGTCGAAGTCGGCGATACGGGTATGTCCGTCCGGTTGCACGAGCATGTTTTCAGGTTTGACGTCCAGATGCAGATAGCCGCAGCCGTGAATGTGGATGAAACCGTTCAGAATTTGATGAAAAATCGGAAGGGGAGCTCGAAGAAGCGGATCCTTGCGGATCATGGCCTGACGCAGATTCATGCCACCTACGAATTCCATGACGGCATACGGCTGCAGAGTGAGGGTCACGAGTTCGAACACCCGGACGACGTTGGGATGTTCAATACCGGCCTGAATGCGAAGGCCGCGGATGAAATCCCGGCGTTTGCTCCAACTGTATTGAAACTCATGGCGCAGGCGGCGAATGATGACGTGCCGATCCTGACTGGACGTAGCATGGAAGACTTCCGCCATTCCCCCCACGTTCAACCGGTCTTCGAGACGATATGTTCCGCATTTTTCGGCCATGGATAGAGAATTTCTACGCCTATGAAGCCCGAAAAGGTCCTCCTCATCAACGAGTTATTCACATTTTTTTCACACTCAATCCCCGTTTGGGATGGGATGAGGAAGTGATGTTTTATCGTCCCTTGGTAAAGGGAAGGCTTCCGGACGCCACGGAGAGGCGTCTCTACCCTATTGGGGTAGGGCGCGCCCTTTCATCAATCCTCACAAGGTCTGGTCGAGGGATTATTTGTGAAAGCGGAATGTTTCGGAACTGACATTGTCGGCTGCGTCGCTGGCACGGATCACGACATAGTGATCTCCAGGGGGGAGATCCTTGATCGACAGCACGAAGGCATTGGAGAGGGAATCGTAGATTCCTGTGATGGGGAGCAGGGGGCGCCAGTCTGCGCCATCCAGGGAGTATTCGGCTTCATCGACGACACTGGTTGTGTCCGAGATCGTGATGGCCACCACGCTGCGTTGAATGGTTTCCTCGATCGGTTTGAAACGGATGGCGGGGGCGGTGTTGTCCACAGTAAACGCCTCGCTGGTGATTTCGTCCTGTCGCGCGGACTCAAGACTGTTGCTGGGGAGGTCGGAGGCGGTCACTTTAAGATAGTACTCGCCATCGGGCCAGGTGGCGGCGTCCCAACTGACGAAGGAATCTTTCAAATGCGACTCAAGGGGGTTCCAATTTGGGTTTCCCGAGGATCTGGATAACACATTGTAGTCGAGGTCGTCCCCATTGGGGTCCACGCATTGCCATGAGGCAGCACGCCAGCCCAGGCGGCGCACCTGTTGAATGGGGGGAGGACGTCCGAAGTTGCTGGAGATCTCTTCGCTGGACTCCGGGGTCAGTTTCGGGGAGCCGCCTTTTGGGGGATTTCCGGAAATTTGAGGCATGAAGGGTTGGATGGAGATCTCGGGTTTGGGAGTCTTGATCAACTCGAAATTGGGGGTGGCCAGGGAGATGGGGGAAAGACGCGGGGCTTGGTTGGCCTGTTGATAGAAAAGGGTGACTCGGTCGATGAGTGCAGGGGTGCCCTCCGGTCCGTTGGTGGTGAGGGTCAGCCGGAATTGAGCGAACCGTGCAACGGGGCTTTGAATGTGATTTCTTTCCCCAAGGGGTTTCCAATCGCTCCAGACTTTGTCGGGTTTCTGGGTGTTTCCGGAGCGAGTTTCCCATGAGAATTGGGTGGTGCCGGTCGATCCTTTGAAGTCCAGGGCGCCCCATCGGCTCATGCCACGGGAGTCCATGACCCGGGACTCGTAAGTGCCGGAGCGACTGGACTGCATCTGAATCCTCCAGAGGGTGCAGGGATTTGCGGTGGTGGCGATCCAGGAGTCCTTCCCTTCGGAAACGATATCGGTCACGGCATCGGCATCAAGCTGTCCGAGCACCTGCACCTGGCGAGGGCCGGAGAGTTCAAGCAGGCGGCCCTTGTGTCCGGTACCCACCCAGAACTGGCGATCGCTCTGGAGAAACAGGGCATAGGCATCCTCTGAATCCGACCACCACCGTTCGGTGGTTCCATCGGGGAGAATGCGGGTGATTTCGGCGGCGCCGGGTTGGTCACCGGTGGATGAGGGGCTGGGGGGCTCTCCCTTGGCAGGCTTGCCGTTGTCGAGAGGACCGGGGGGTGGAAGTTCCACCGAAAGGGTGAGGGTGGGGGAAGGCCGGAGTGAGAGATGTCGGGATCCTCCTTTGTCTCCCATGCTGGCGACGAAAATGGATCCGTCCGAGGTGGCCACGAGCGCCTTGATTTCCTTGTAGGTGGAGTCATAGGCCACAAACGGCGTTCCCTGCTCACCGGTCAACTGGTCGAAGCGATAGACGAGTCCGTTGCCTTCGCTTCCCGCCCAGAGCCGGTTTTTATGAAACAACAGGCTTCGGATGTGGGTTTCATCGCTGTCGTAGAAAAGGGTGCCCTTGCCGTCCGGGGTGACTTTATAGAGTTTCCCTTTCTCTCCCGTGCCGACAAATAGATTGCCCTGATCGTCAAACTGGAGCGCCCAGATATACTTCTCCTTGGGATCGAAAAAGACCTCGGACTTGCCTTCCTCGTCGAGTCGATAGACTTTTCCATCCGGCATGGATGCGGCGAAGAGGGTTCCTTTGGCATCAAGGGCAAGGGAGGCGATCTGAAGTTCAGCGGCTTTGAAAAATTCAGTGACAGTACCATCGGGGGCTACCTTGAACACCTGGCCTTCATTGCCTCCGGCGATGAAGGTGTTTTGATTGGAATCCCGAACGGTGGCCCATGAGGTGGAAACGGGCAGGGCAACGATTTTGGTCAGGGTGGGGCCGAGTTTTAGGAATCCGTCGGATGTGATAGAGATTCCGTGGGCTTCACCTTCTGAAAAATCGGCTGGGCTGTCGGCGGTGAACTTATCGGTCTGGACGGCATGGACGGTCAGTGCGGCAAACCCGAATGCAAGGAGGAGCGGAATCTTCATTTGATTTGGATTTTTGTCGTTCGATTGCCGTCCACCACCATTCCCAGATCAAAGGCGGCTTCGGCAAGGACGGAATCCTGAATGGGGATTGGGGGATCGATGGGGCTTTCGCTCATCAACCGCCGCACCGAGGAGGGAAGGGAGGTGAGCCGCTGATTCTGAACGGCCAGACCCGGGGTTTTTTTCACCAGGAAAAGATAGAGCGAGTCGTTTCGGTGACGTCGATTCAGGACGGAGATGAGTTGCTTCAAATCGATCACTTGAAGCTCGCCCAGGGACCCGTCCGGGTCCCCTTTGAGCTCATCCGCCTTGCGTTCGTCCGCTACAATGAGGTCCAGCTCCCCACTTTTGGCTTCCTCGGGCAAGGTGATGTCAAAATTCCTGGAAAAACGCTTCCCTTGCCAGGATTGAAAATTGGCGTGAACGTGGATGACATCCCCGGGCCGAGCTTCAAGGGGCTGGACGCTCACATCGATGAGGGTGGCCATGCGAGCTTCGGGTTCGACGACGGCTTCGATCTGGATTCCTTTTACCAGCGGCCTGCCAAAAGGATTGGAATAGAGCGGCATCATCTGGAGTGCGGGCATCATCACCCCCTCCGCCACCCAACTGAATCGTTCCCCCGCAAAAGTGTCCTCAAAATGGAGGGAAGGGAGCCCCTCGAGTGCCACGTCGCTTTTGAGTGTCAAGGTGGACTGTTCTTCACGTTCCATAACACTGGAAAGAAACTGTAGGAGCGCCGTTTGATAGACCATCGGGGTAAAGAATTTATTGTCGCAGAACCGGATCTGAAATTTGCGGATGTCCGTCCCGCGCTGGATCTGAATGCTCATGGGAGCCATGCGTGCAATCTCCCCGATGGTCCCCCTCACGCCGGAGAGGCGGTCCTGGGTCAGGGCGCCAACGATCTTCCCCTTGTTTGACATCTTCATGGAGCGTTCGTAGCTGGAGACCACGCCGATGATCTGGGCTTTTCCGAGAGGGATGGAGACATCGCCCACGCCGAGAAAAGGATGTCCGAAGCCGAGAATCTGGTTCCCGTCTCGCCACGTCATCGTCCCCGTGGCCGCCATGTTTAAATCGCCGCTGGCGATCACCCCCGTCATGGGGGAACCGGCCACGAGATCCGCATCATCGGAATCGGTGCTGGCGCCTCCACCGGGGGATACGAGGGGATCGAATCCAGCTTCCCTCCAGCCCTGGAGGACGCGGTCGGCGATCCATGGATGGAGGCCGCTGATTTCAAGGGGAACGGAGAGGGCGTGTACCCCGGGATCGGAGGGGAAGAGGTTTCCAGTTCGCGGAAATCCCGCCAGAGTTTTCAGAAGTCGTGCGGAGAGACTGGGTTTGGAGGGAAGGGACGCGGTCTGTTCCGCGTTGGGGCCGGATGAATACTTCAAGAGCTCAAGCATCGATTCAATGGGTTGCACCCCGAACACAGGATCCTTGTTAAAGGTAAAACCGTAGGCGAGCGCGCCCATGTTTTTTCCTGCGATGTAGCAGGGGCTTCCGCTCATGCCGGCGGCGATCACGTTCTGGCCGGTGGGGTCGGTCAGCATTTTGCACCAGATGATGTCGCGACCCGGTCCGGCGAAATCGCGGGCGATGCCCATCACCTCAAAGTCGAATTTGTCGATTCGGGTTCCCGAGAAGACGGTGTGGCATTCCCCACGAAGTCCGGGATGAACCTCCTTGAGCGGCATGATGGCCACCTCGGCACGGGATGCCTGCAGGAAGAGTAAAAGGCAAAGACACAACCAGATCAGCCGGTGCACGGTTCTGATAAATCAGATTTCCGGGATGGGGTCAAACTCTTGCCAGCATTTTGCAAAGGAGGGAAAAGCATTTTTTCGAAGGTTGTTTTCATGGGAGGGGAGGCCCGCATGCTTTGGCGCCCGGGCGGGTGATCTCCGAATTAATGTTTGGCACACCAAGGGATTTGTGCGAACTTGCGCCCCAATGAAGAAGCACGCTTCGCTCGCGGTATTGTTTGTCACGGTTTTCATGGATCTTGTGGGATTTGGCATTGTGCTTCCTCTGCTTCCCTTCATGGGAACGCATTTTCATGCTTCTGCGTTGATGGTATCGGCCTTGAATTCGATTTTTTCCCTGATGCAGTTCCTTTGCGCCCCCTTTTGGGGAAGGCTTTCGGATCGGATCGGACGCCGGCCGGTGCTTCTCTGGAGTCTCGCGGGTTCGACGGTTTCCTATCTCCTGCTCGGGTTCTGCGATTCGTTCTGGCAGATCTTCGCCACACGTGCCCTGGCGGGGTTTTTCGGCGCCAACATCGCCGTGGCGAACGCCTACATTGCGGATATCACCACTCCTGAGAACCGTTCGAAGGGGATGGGGATGATCGGGGCGGCCTTCGGTCTCGGATTTGTCTTTGGTCCGTTAATTGGCGGTTTGATCGCCCAGTTCGGCACGGATCCTTCCCGGCCCGACCATGTCTATCGTCTCATCGGCTGGGTGGCGGCGGCGATTTGCGGCATCAATTTTCTCGTCGCCTGTTTCAATCTGCCTGAAAGCCGCCGTCCCGAATCGGCCCCGGCGCAGGTCAAATCGGTATTCCTTTTTTCAGCATGGCAGCGCGCTTTTTCCATCAAGGCGGTGGGGGTGCTTATCGCGCTCTACTTTGTGTTCGGGTTTGCGTTTTCGAACTTTGAAAATCTGTTCGGGCTTCTGCTTAAGGGACGTTTTTTCTTTGATGTCCGTGAGGCAAACTACTTTTTCTTTTTTGTCGGCCTGGTGGTCGCGGGAGTCCAGGGAGGGATGATTGGAAAACTGGTGAAGCGTTATGGTGAAGCGCGTCTGATTGTGATGGGTGGCTTGTTGTTTGTGGTCAGTTTCATCTGGCTTCCCTTTACATTTGGGATCCCGTCCCTTTTGGGGGCGATTCTTGGAATCGGGGTGGGGCAAGGGTTGAATCGTTCCGCCATCATGGGGTTGATTTCCCAACAGGTGAGTGCTGAGGAGCAGGGGCTTGTATTGGGAGTGGCTCAATCCTCGGGAAGTCTGGCGCGCATTCTTGGCCCGCTTGTGGGTGGGGCGCTCTATGACCGGGCTCCGGCAGCGCCGTTCCTTCTTTCTGCGGCCCTGATTCTGCTTCTTCTTGGTTTGAGCGGATCCCGGTTGCCGAAGCACACCTCATGAATTTCTTCGCCCTATCGTTTCCGACAGGGAGATATTTCGGGATCTCCGTGCGGATTCATGTGACGTTTTTGTTGGTTTTACTGAATTGGGCGCCTCTGATTCGCGAGGACTGGATTCTGGCGGTTTGTTATATCGGGGCCCTTTATTTTTCCATTCTATTGCATGAATTCGGTCATGCGCTTGCGGCGCGGTGGTGTGATGGGGAGGCGTCGCAGATCCTGCTCTGGCCGTTGGGGGGGCTGGCCTTCTGTCGTCCGAAATTTCATCCCACGGCCCACCTGATCACTTCGGCGGCTGGACCCTTTGTTTCGCTCTGTCTCCTGGTTTTTTTCTTTTTCATTCTTCAGCTACCTGTGGATCTGGATCACTATGTCGGGCTTACCGTCCAGGAGCTTGTCTGGATGAACGGCATGCTTCTCGCCTTCAATTTGATCCCTGCCTTTCCGATGGATGGCGGAAGGATTCTGCGGGATGTGCTCTGGTATTTTCTGGGAGTCCGTCGGGCGACGCAGGCGGCGGTGATGTTGGGACGTGTTCTTTCGGGTTCCGTGTTGGTTTTGGCGTTGTTGAAAGGATTTGGCGGGGCTTGGTCTGTTTTTGGGATTGTGGTGCCGGTGGGACAATTAACATTCCTCGCTGTTTTTATTTTCCTGCAATCTTCCGTGGAGTTGCGTGTGCTGGACATGGAGGGGGTGGTTCAGCCATTTTCGATCCGCGAGCGATTGCGTCGTGGTTGGAGAATGACCCGACCTGTGGCTCCGTCCTCGGTGGTCGAACACATCGCGTTTCATCGCTGCACCCGATGTGGTCGGACGGAGGTGGATTCACCGGAGGTGAATTTTCGGGTCTCCAGTGATGGTTGCGAATATTGCGAGGAACATCTGCCCTAAGCGGGAAGGGGGATCGGAAGGAATCGCAGATAAACACAGATTTACACAGATTCCGGTGAAGCGGAAAATCACCGAAATCCCACCCCGATGCGGCGTCGGGGCCGGTATTTCGGCGGGTTGGTTCGATAATGCAGAAACTGATTTTTCCAATGCAGTTGTGCTGCATTGGAGATAAATCTGCGTTAATCTGTGGTTTCTCTGCTTCCACTCCGGCGGCGTCTTAATCCTGAGGGAGCGCCTTGCCGACGATCTTCTGATACGCCTCACGATATTTTGCACTGGTCTTCTGGACGACATCCTCGGGAAGATTCGGGCCGGGAGCCTGCTTGTTCCAGTCGAGCGTTTCGAGGTAGTCCCGGACGAATTGTTTGTCGAAGCTGGGTTGACCGCGTCCGGCCTGGTAGGCATCCGCCGGCCAGAAACGGGAGGAATCGGGCGTGAGTACCTCGTCAATCAGGAGGATGGAGCCGTCGGGCATTTCACCGAATTCGAACTTGGTATCGGCGATGATGATGCCCTTCGTTTTCGCATAGTCCCGGGCGGTCTTATAGATCGCGAGGGAGAGATCTCGCACTTTTTCGGCCTTTGATTGTCCGATGATGGCGGCGGCGATTTCAAACGAGATGTTTTCATCATGCCCCTGCTCGGCCTTGGTGGAGGGCGTGAAGATAGGCGAGGGCAGTTCGGACGATTCCTTCAACCCTGGAGGAAGGGGAATGCCGCATACGGTTCCCTGTTTCTGATACTCCTTCCAGCCCGAGCCTGCGAGATATCCGCGTACGACGCATTCGACCATCAGGGGCTTCGTCTTGCGTACGATCATGGAGCGGCCCTGAAGTTCGGGGTGAGCCTTGCCCAGATCACCAAGGTCGGTGGTGAGAAAATGATGTTGGGTGACGTTTTTCAAAAGGTCGAACCAGAAAAGTGAAAGCTGGGTGAGGACCCGTCCCTTGTCCGGGATGCCGTCGGGAAGGACGACGTCGAAGGCGGAGATCCGATCGCTCGCGACGAAGAGTAGCGAGTCTCCGAGATCAAAAACTTCGCGCACCTTGCCGGAGCGGAATTTTTTCAGTTTGGGGGATTGAAACGACAGGAGTGGGGGGGGGATGGTGGCACTCATAATGGCTGCGTATGATGCACGGGAGGTGGGTGGGTTGCAAGTTTGTAGAAATCGCGGAAATGTTCTGGTGTCCGATTTCAAAAGCTGGGTTGCTCCGTGAAATCAGGGTGACGCGGAAAATCTGTGATTTCAAAACAGACGGGCCCATGGCAGTGTGCTCCTTCATATGTCATTTCTGGAAATCGCCAAACAGAGCGCCCAAGAGGCGGGCAGGCTGCTCAAGGATCACTTCGGGCAGGTTCAACAGGTGAATCAGGCGGAGACGCATGACATCAAGCTGCAAATGGATGTCGACTGCCAGCGATTGATCGAATCACGTATCCTCAAGGCTTTCCCCGATCATTCCATCGTGGGCGAGGAGGAGGACCATGGGGATTCCAATGCCGAATATCGCTGGGTGGTCGATCCTCTGGACGGGACGGTGAACTATACGTACGCGATCCCCCATTTTTGTGTCTCCGTGGCGTTGCAGAGGCGGGATCCCAAGGCTCGTGCCGCGTTGGCTGGATACGAGTCCATCGTCGGGGTGATATACGACCCGATGCGGGACGAATTGTTCTGGGCTGAAAAAGGAAAGGGAGCCTTTTTGAATGGCAAGCCGATGAAGGTGAGTTCCCGTGGAAAAATGAGCGAATCGATTTTGTCGGTGGGTTTTGCGAAAACGGCGGAGACGATTCAGGAGGGGTTGCATTGCTACAAGTCCCTCGTCATGGCTGCGCTGAAAATCCGAACCATGGGGTCTGCTGCGTTGGATCTGGCTTATGTTGCGGCGGGACGGATGGAAATGTATCTGGAATTCAAGGTGCGGCTCTGGGACATCGCGGCGGGGATTCTCATGGTCGAGGAGGCCGGAGGAAAGGTGGAATTGAACGCCGCGGGAAAATTGCCCCATATGTTCGAGACCATGGGATCGAACGGAAAGATCTCGTGGCGCGACCATGTGGAAATGCGGAATGCAGAACGCAAAATTTAGGTCTGGCAAGCTGCAAAGGGAAGCAGAGGGCAGCAGACTTTAACCACAGATTCCGGAGGAGCAGAGAATCGCCGAAATCCCGCCCCGATGCGGCGTCGGGGCCGGTATTTCGGCAGTTTGCTTCATTGAGGCGGAAACTGATTTTCCAAGGCAGCTATGCTGCATTGGAAATAAATTTGCGTGAATCTGTGGTTTCTTCTGCTGGACATCTCCGCGTCTTTGCGTGCTATGAGAAAAACAAAACGCAGAATGAAGGGGTTCATTCTGCGTTTTCAAAAGGAATGACCCCGCCTCTGCCGTCAAGAACGAGCTCTTTGAACCCTGTGTGAACAGGGCGGGTGAAAGCTCGACCGCTTTCGACTTCCTGAAAAGGCTTGTCGGCCACGGCCAAAGCGAATCCCCTTGGTAGGTAATACGGCTCAAAGAATAGTCGTTCGAATTCGCGAACAGCGCAGGGTCAAAATGGATTAAGATTGTAGCGGCGCTCTGTGAGCGCCGCTACAGCCGTCATCTATCAAAGAACATCAAAGCTTATTCCCGGATCTCACAAGCAATCTGCTCACGCAACTGTTTTTTAATGGAATCGTGAACCTGATTGATTTCAGCATCTGTCAGGGTTTTCGTCGGGCTGCGATAGATCATCAGATAGGCGAGGGATTTTCGGTCGCTGCCGATCTTTTCGGCTGAGGCGAATATATCAAACAATTCCACCTTTTGCAAAAAGATGCCCTTCGGTTCGGCATGCTTCTTTGCCAGGTTTTGCAGAGCCTCCTCGATGCCGCGATGTTTCTGGTCCACGCTGACCGTCAGGGCGATGTCGCGCCGGATGGAGGGGTAGACAGGCCAGGGCTGGTATCGGGCAGGACCGGTTTGCCGTTCCCTGAGCTGCTTGGCATCCAGTTCGGCAATGAAAACGTCGACGGGGATTTTGGCCCGCTGAGCGAGTGTGGCTTTCATCCTGCCTGCGACGCCAAGAGTTTTTCCGTCGGACGTCAGAAATTCCAGGGAAAGTCCTTTTTCGACAGGAAGACCGGCATCGTCCTGCACGATCCGGGTCTGGATCTGCTTTAATCCGAGGGCTTGCAACACCTCCACCACCACGCCTTTCAGATCGTAGAAATCGTAGGGGCGTTCGCTCTCACGTTCCCAAGTGGCGCCTTCCGCCCGCGCTCCTGCGAGAAGGATGGCAAGAGAGGGGGACTCCTTGCAGACCCCGTTTTCAAGGCGAAAGGTCTGGCCGAGTTCGAAGATGGCGACACCGGCGTTGCCGCCTGAAAAATTACGCGAGGCTGTTTCGATCAAACCGGTTGAAAGCGATGGCCGAAGGGTGTCCATCTCCGAGTTCAAGGGGTTCGCAAGGGGGACGGAGGACGATTTCAGGTCATCCATGGCTTCACCGGAAACAATGCTGTAGTTCACGGCTTCGCTCAGGCCCAGGCCGGCCAGAATCGAACGAAGTTGTCGCGCAAAGAGAAACGTCTCGCTGGTGTGGGTGGTCGTGGAAGCGATGGGGGCGAGGGTGCCGGGGATGTTTTGAATTCCGTGAACGCGGGCCACTTCCTCGATCAGATCCACTTCACGTTCCAGATCTCCACGGTAAGATGGGGCGCGAACCTGGCATGCAGCCTTCTCGAAATCCCCGCTGACATGGGTTTCGGTGAGTTCGCAACCGAGGCTTTTCAAAATGGAATTGGTTTTCTCGGGGGGTACGGGGGCCCCGAGGAGGGCCTGCACCCGGGCATAACGGCAGGGGATGGCGGGACGGGGTTGGGATGGAGCGCGTTGATCGATGAGCCCGCCTTCGACCGTTCCTCCGCAGATGTTGAGAATGAGTTGGGTGGCTCGCAGGCTCGCCCAAGCCGCGAGTTCCACATCCACGCCGCGTTCGAATCGATAGGAGGATCCGCTTGAAACGCCGAGTTTTTTGGAAGTCTTGCGGATGTTGCCCGAAAGGAAGGTTGCGGATTCGAGAAGGATGTCCGTGGTCGTATCCCGGACACCTGTTTCCTGGCCCCCCATTACGCCGGCAAGGGCGACGGGTCGGTTTGTATCGGCGATGACGAGCATCTCCGGGGTCAACTCACTGGTCTCACCGTCGAGTCGGACGATCTTCTCCCCGGCGCGTGCGCGGCGCACCACAATGGTGGATCCCTGGAGCAGATTGAGGTCGAAGGCGTGCAATGGCTGTCCGATTTCGTGGAGAATGTAGTTGGTGATGTCCACCACGTTGGAGATGGATCGTTCCCCGAGGCTTTCGAGCCGGCGTTTCAACCAGTCTGGGCTTGGGCCGATTTTGACTCCACGGAGGATCCGGGCGGTGTAACGGGGACAGAGTGCGGAGTCCTCGACTTTGACCGGAAATGAAAGGGCGTCGCTCAAGAGGGACTTTTCCTGGTCGGCGGAGAGTAATTGAGTCCGTGCTGGGGCGGGGAGACCTGCAATGGCAGCGATTTCGCGCGCCATTCCCCAATGGCTGAGGAGATCTGGACGATTCGGGGTGATCTCGAGTTCAAAAAGGGTGTCGTTAAGGGCGAGTGCCTCTGTGATGGGCTGGCCCAGAGGGGTTTCGGGGGAAAGAATGAGGAGACCTTCGGCGTCCTCGGCGAGACCGAGCTCCTTGGCCGAACACATCATGCCGTCGGACTCAACCCCGCGTAATTTCGAACGGCGGATTTCCATTCCGTTGGGGAGCTTGGCGCCAGAGAGGGCGAGGGGAACCTTGTCCCCGATTTTGTAATTTTTCGCCCCGCAGACGATCTGCTTTTTTCCGGAACCCGTGTCCACCTCGCATACAGAGAGGCGGTCGGCATTGGGATGTTGTTCCGATTTGAGAATCTGGGCGGTGACGACCTGGTTCAATCCCTCGCCAGGCGAAAAGATATGCTCCACTTCCACCCCGGCCATGGTCAGGCGCTCCGCAAGCTCCGGAATATTCCAGGGGAAGGGAGTGAGTTCTCGAAGCCAATTGTAGGAGAATTTCATGGGGGGATAAAGCTGTGGGCTATAAACTATAAGCTACAAGCCCCAAGGGGAAGCCGTTTTGGGTGAAGGGGCAAAGAAAATGATCTTTCCCAGGTCCCAATCCGCATGATATTTTCTTTCCTTCCAACCTTGTAGATCATAGGTTGTGGCTTACGACTTGTTGGGGGGGCATAGCTCAGTTGGTAGAGCGTCTCGTTCGCAATGAGAAGGTCAGGGGTTCGAATCCCCTTGCCTCCACCATCCTCCGCTCTTCGGTCTTGAGACCTTGAGCTACGGATGGCAGGCCATCCTCGGAAAAGAAGAGTCCATATTTAATGCGGAGGATGCCCTCCGAAGCCCGAAGGGCGAAGTAGGGCGAGTTTAATGTCCGCTCTTCATCCCTTCCGCTTCGCGCCTTCACGTGATGTTTTTATTGGTTGTCATCCCGCGCGAAGTCGAGGGATCTCTCTTCCCAAAGAAATCAAACCTGTCAGGTGTCCATTCGCAGATAGATGCATTTGAGGTATCGAGCTTCACGAAAGGTGCAAGGGTGATCGGCGGGATGGCCGGTGGTCTCCAGCTCTAGAAATCCCCGTTTGGATTTTCGAGCGGCCTCCCGGATGGCGTCGAAAAACTCCTCTGCCGTGACGTGGGCTGAACAGGACGCCGCTACGAGCACCCCTTTCTGTCGGAGGATGTTCAGGGCGCTCGTGGCAAGATGGCCGTAGGCGGAGATGGCGGCGGAGCGTTCTGTTTCACGTTTGGCAAGGGAAGGCGGGTCGAGCACGATCAGATCATAGCTGAGGGGTTGGGATGCCCCGAGCCATTCGAAGGCGTCGGCCTGGATGGTTTCGTGACGACACTGCGCTACCAACGGATGAGGCTGGTTCGTTTGAAAATTCAGTTTCGCCTGGTCCAGTGCGTGCCGGCTGATATCAAGATCGGTTGCTGAACGGGCGCCTCCGGCGGCAGCATGCAGGGAAAACCCACCCGCGAAACTGAAGACATTCAGCACATCCTTCTGATTGCTCAGTGCGGCAACCTTTCGACGATTTTCCCGTTGATCGAGGAAAAATCCGGTTTTCTGCCCCTTGACCACATCGACATGGAAAAGGAGTCCATGCTCGCGAAAGGTGAGGGGACCCAGAATGGGCGGGCCAAAGACGATTTGTCCATCGCTCAACAGCCGCTCGGCGGCAAGAGCGGCAATATTTCGGCTTAATCGCAACACGATCCGTTCGGGATGCAGACGTGATTTCACCCATTCAAGGATGCGGGAAAGAAGAGGAAACCATGCGGACGAATAGAGCTTTAGCACGAGGGTGGTTTCATATCGGTCCAGAACCAAGCCGGGCCAGCCATCACTCTCTCCATTGCAGTATCGAAAACCGGTGGTGTCCGGGGTGGAGAGATGGTGTCGCCGCATTACCGTTTCATCCAGGCTGTTTTGCCACCAGGCATCGTCGAGTGTCGCGGGTTTGCCAGCATGGAGGATGCGAACGCGAATGGGGGAGTGGGGATCGTAGAGGCCGATGGCGAGAAATTCGTTTTCACGATCGTACGCGATCGCATATTCTCCGGATGAGCCCTCCCGGTTTTGCTTGAGAATGCTGTCGGAAAAGATCCAGGGATGTTCTGAGCGGACCGCGCTCTCGGCGGCAGCGGTGATCCGGATCTTGAGTGCTGGAGTTTTCTGGGTCACGAGGTGGATTGGAAAATGTGAAGCACCGTAGGGATGACTTCAAGACCCACTGCAAGGATCCACAAACTGGACATTGGCCTGGCCCCAGACAGAAGGCGTAATGCAGTCTCTTTATACAAGCATCACTGGTGGGAGAAATCTCAAATTCTTCGAAGGCACTAAAAACTAATTTTCGCCTTTTGAAGAGCGATATTCCGAATTGGTAGAGTTCTCAGGCAAAAAATCCTGAGCGCTCTACCAAACAAAAGGACTTTTATGGTTTAGCGGCCATGAAGCCAAACACGGTCGACGATTGTCCCAAGAAACCAACAGTTCCTGTTGAAAATTTCGAATCAAATGCTGAGATATTTAAATCAAAGAAGTCACTTGATGCGTTTAAATTTAGATTACTACCATTTAGAGTAAAGGTAAGAGTTACAGGCGGTGCGTAGCTAATCATCCATGGAGTTAAATCCTTGATGCTTAACAAATTTAAAACTCCATTGTCGCAACGATATATTCCCATGAAAAATTGGTTTTCCTGCTTGAACATTACACCATAGTAAAAGTTCCACCCATCGGACTGCCTGGCAAATACCCCCGCACTTCCTTCACCTTGCAAAAGGATGCCAAGCAATGCTGTTTTAACGTCTTGAATGGGGCTTGTTTCGCTCGAACGTAATATGGCGACTGAAAATTCAGAAGAGGACAGACTTTTATTCCTTGGTTCGACAACCCAATGCCCATCATCATGCCAATTCTCTCCCAAAACAAGATCGTCACTGTCGCGACTGAAATCATCATAAAAATAAAAATCTGTCTGTCCAAAGGCAAAGTAGCAGTTCTCAAACTGGCTGCCTCCGGTCTTTCCTGTGGCAATGAAAGAAACTCCATGCAATCCAGTAGGAGGATTTGCGGGAGGAGGACTGGATGGAAGGAAAACGGATGAATTGTATTTCCAAGTTTTTACCGTTCCATCAGCTTGCAGCGCGATTTGGGAAGCCAAATCCACCACATTTTTCAATTTTTGAGAAAGGTTTTTAATTGGACTCAAATTGGTCGCAAAGGGAATTCCATCGGAGTCAATGCCCAGCATATGCTGGTAAAGACCGTTGCCTTTGCTGATGATTTTTGAAATGTTTCGGGTAAAGTACTTGTTTCCATAAATTGGATTGGCTTTGACGTCATAAGCTCCCCAATAAAGCAATTGGCCATCCTGAGTTAACGCAAAAAGCCAATTGCCGTCCGTTCCCACAGCTCGAACGTTGGTGACGTTTGATGGAACATTCAGGCCTGCTAAAAGAAAGCCTCCCCAAGGATGCACCGTGCCGTCGGCCCTCAAGGCAACATTTCCGGTGCCTCCAGCAGCGATCATTTTGACATCGCTTAGATCCGGAGGAACATTGCACTGGTGAGAACTGTTGTTGCCCCACGCCACCACATGCCCATCCGATTTTAGCGCGATGGCGTGTTTGCTCCCTCCCGCAATCGAGATCACATGATTTAATCCAACAGGAACGGATGCGGGTTCTCCCGGTCCATATCCGGATACAGTTCCATCTGTTTTGAGAACCAGAACATAATTGTCTCCAGCCACTGCATCCTGAGCATTTGTGATCGCGAAAAATTCAGGAGGCAGGTGCAGGCTCGAAATCCCAGATCCCCATGCGATCATGTGTCTTGGAGGTGCCTGAGGAATGGCTGTAGAACCAGAGGAAGAAGTGAGGTTCAATAAGCAGAAAACCAAACATGCATGAATGGCGAGCCATTTTGATTTCATAGGAGTGGATGGTGTGGTGTGAATGGAAGTTGGAAAATCCAGCTGAGGGCAGTTAACACCCCTTCCGATTTTTTTTCCAGTAACAAGGATTCTGTTTTTGGAATTCTCATTAGCCTTTTTAATGGGCCTGATTCGAGATTCAAATGCGAATACTACCTGCACGGCTGCTTTTTTTTCAGAACCTGTTACATTCGCCCGATGCGACGTGATATCCGATGGAGGACCAAGAGGGAGGATGGCACCTTCTATGAAATCCGTGTTTCATTTTTTGGCGGGAAGTTCAAGTTCCAGTATTTGGAGAGTGTTTCGGAGCAATGGGACTATGTGCGTGCGCCGTCGCGCGATGATGTTGAAAAATTGGTCGACGCCTTACGCCGGCGCTATCAGCGGCGCCAGGTGTCGGAGCGCGAAGTGCAGATCGCGGAGAAGTTGCTGAATGAAATCTAAAATTTCCACATACCGTCATCCTGAGCGAAGGGAAGGATCTCTCTGGCCCCGTGAAATGAATAAAAAAAGGAGATCCTTCGCTTCGCTCAGGATGACATGTCAGTTGATCTGTTTTTGTGGAATGGCTGTTTCGATTTTTGGAGAAATTCCCAGGCAACGTCCCGTTTCCGAGATTCGCAAGGCCATCATCATCAGCGTGGATGGATTGCGACCGGACCTCCTTCTGCGGGCGAACACCCCGGTGCTGCACGCGATGATGACGAAGGGGTGTTTCACTTTCTGGGCGCGAACGACCGATCTGGCCGTGACGCTTCCCTCGCATGTGAGCATGTTGACAGGGGTGAAGCCTGAAAAACATGGAATCACATGGAATGAGGATCGTCCCAATACGGTCCATCCGAAGGTTCCCACCCTTTTTCAGCTCGCGATCAAATCCGGTTACACTACGGCGATGATTGCGGGAAAAATGAAGTTTGATACCTTGAAGACGCCGGGAGCCTTAACGGCGTGTTATCTGCCCGATGTCAAAGTGGTGAACGACGCCCGGGTGTGTCAGGAGGCGTTGAAGATTATGTCGGCATCCCATCCGGATGTGATGTTTGTTCATTTTCCCGAATCCGACGTGACGGCTCACTCCCGGGGATGGGGATCGCGCGAACACATGGAGGTGATTGAGCGGGTGGACGCGTGCATCGGCCAGCTTCTTTCGAAAGTGAAGGAGCTGGGGAATGAGGCTTCCACGGTGGTTTTGGTGACTGCGGACCATGGGGGGGCTGGATTCAGTCATGGACCGGATGATCCGCGATCCCTCCATATTCCATGGCTTGTGCAGGGGCCGGGAATCCAGCAGGGAATGGATCTGGCGTCGTATCGTGAATTGACCGTGCACACGGAGGACACCTTTGCCACGATCTGTTTTCTTCTTGGAATTCCGGTTCCTTCCGGCGTGGATGGAAAGCCTGTGGAGTATGTGCTGGAAGATGTTCAGTTGAATCCGAAAAAGTACCCCGTTCCTTCACCTGTAAAATTTCATTGATGAAAAAGTTTCCTTTCTCCTTTTCCCTCGACTGGTTTCTGGTGTTTGTGCCCGTTTGTCTGGTTTTGCGGTTCTGGCCAGGGCTTCATCTGGATACAGCCCTTTTCATCTGTTCCGGTCTGGCGATCATTCCCCTCGCAGGTTGGATGGGGCATGCGACGGAGCATTTATCCAATCGGATGGGGCAGGGGATAGGCGGTTTGTTGAACGCGACCTTTGGAAATGCGGCGGAATTGATCATTGGATTGATGGCGCTTTCGAAGGGTTTGACGGGGGTGGTGAAGGCGTCGATCACCGGATCGATCATCGGTAATGTTCTCCTGGTTCTGGGGCTTTCCATTGTGGCGGGTGGCATCAAATATCCGACGCAACACTTCAACAAGACTGCGGCGCGCAGCGCAACCACATCTCTTCTTCTCGCAGCGATCGGTCTGATTGTTCCCACGGTGTTTCATTTGGCCTCGGATCTTCATCCGGGGGCCTGGACTCCTGCGCTGGAGCAGAAACTTTCCCTGGCGATTGCGGTGGTGTTGTTTGTGACCTATATCCTGACGCTTGGATTTTCACTGAAGACTCACAAGGATCTTTTTGTGGGGGAAGGTCATGCTCCGGTTTCGACGCGCGGACAGTGGTCCATCACGAAGTCGGTGGTGATCCTGCTGGTGGTGACGATCCTTATCGCGATCATTTCGGAATCCCTGGTGGGGACGGTGGAGAGTGCCCGGGCTCAATTGGGTTTGTCCGAGGTGTTTGTAGGAATTATTGTTGTGGCGATCATTGGGAATGCGGCGGAGCATTCCACGGCAGTCATCATGGCTGCGAAGAACAAGATGGATCTGAGTCTTGGGATTGCTGTGGGATCGAGTCTTCAGATTGCCCTCTTTGTGGCCCCGGTTCTTGTGTTTGTGTCGTATGCGATGGGGCATCCGATGGATCTGGAGTTCACGATTCCCGAAGTGGTGGCCGTGGCGCTCGCCGTGCAGATCGTGAGTCAGATCAGCGGGGACGGCGAGAGCAACTGGCTGGAGGGGGTGCAGCTTCTCTCCGTCTACATCATCCTGGGAGTGCTCTTTTTCTACCTGCCCGATGCGCCTCACCTGAGTGCTCACTGATGGGGAGGGAGCGGGAGCTGAATCCGGGAGGGGCGGGAAACCATGCCGAGTTGTCGGAGCATGCGTGAGAGATTGGAGGGGGCGAGTCCGAGTCGTTCGGCTGCCAGTCGCTGATTGCCGGCGCTTTCTCGCAAGGCTTGTTCGATGGTGCGACGTTTGTACTCCTCAACCCCTGTCGCGAGACTTTTGGGGAGAATGAAGTGGGGGGTGTGGGGAGGGGGGGGCGCCGGAAGCGCCGTGGGGGACAGGGGTGATGGGGTTTGGGGCAGGAGAATGGACTCAATGAAATCACCCTGGCAGACCACTGTGGCGCGTTCGATCAAGCTCTCAAGCTCCCGTACGTTTCCAGGCCAGTCGTAGCCCAGAAGCTGCTGCCAGACGGATTCTGAAAATCCTTTGATGGAATGGTGGAGGCGACGATTGAACTTCTCCAGGAATGATTGGGCGATGGGGATGATGTCCTCCTTGCGTTCCCGCAGGGGTGGGAGGTGAATCGGGAAGATGTTGAGCCGATAATAGAGATCGGGACGCATTCGGTTCTCCCGCATGGCCTGTTCCAGATTCACGTGGGTGGCGGCGACAATGCGGACGTCCACCTTGAGTGTTTCTGATCCGCCGACCCGTTCGAACTCCTGCTGTTGCAGCACCCGGAGAAGCTTCACCTGCATCTCCAGGGGAAGATCGCCGATTTCGTCCAGAAAGATGGTGCCATGGTTCGCTAGTTCGAAACGTCCAAGTTTTTGCTGAAAGGCCCCGGTAAAGGACCCTTTTTCATGTCCGAAGAGCTCGCTCTCGATCAGGTTGGAGGGAATGGCACCGCAATTGACGCGGGCAAAGGGTTGTTTGTTTCGGGGGCTGAGTTCGTGAATCGCACGGGCGACAAGCTCCTTGCCGGTGCCGGTTTCTCCTCGGATCAACACGGTGGAGGAGGTTACGGCGACCTGGCGGATTTCGTTTTTGACGCGTTGGATGGCCGGGCTCTCCCCGATCATTCGCCCGATCGGGTTGTCGAGTTGATCGGATTGAGTGTTGAGGGTGAAAAGAGTCTTCCATTTTTCAGCTGCCGCTTCTGCCTCCTGAAGCTTTAGAACAGTTCCCAAAACGTCCGAAGCGCGTTCGCAAAACTGTTCGATCGCCTTGAAAAGCTCGATGGGAAAGGAAGGGCTTTTCTTGTGGTTCACCAGCTCCAGGACCCCCAGGAGGGTGTTTTGATAGAGAATAGGGGCGGCGAGAAGGCTGCGGGTTCGATGGTTCAGGATGGTGTCAAATCGATTGTTGAAACGGCTGTCCCGATAGGCGTCACTCACCTGTTCGATCTTTCGGGTTTCGGCGACATATCCGACAAACCCTTCCCCCATCTTGATGGTCCGCCCCTTGAGTTTCTTGCTGTTGGCACCCGTTACAAGATGGAAGACCAGATGGTTTTCGCGCGGGTTGTAGAGGAAAACACTCCCGCTCTCGGCGTTTCCGAGTTTGGTGGCTTCGTCCAGAATGGTTTTAAGCGTTTCATCCACCCCTGACAGGGAGTTCAGGGAGCGTTGAGCATCCAGAAGTCGCTCGTAGAGCTTGGGGGAGATCGATCCCATGGTTTTTAGAATTACCAAAAAGATAATAAAAGATCAATTTTATATTGATCTAACCGAATGTTTACAATATGATAATCACCTTAACTCTTTGATGCTGGTTCAACTCCATAAAGACAGAGCTGGCATGGACCTTGCTATAGATAGTTTAGGCAAACTTTTTCAACAAACTACAACGGAAAACAACAAACTATGAATGTTCGAATGGCGATCCTGGCTTATTTCTGTTGCATCGGCGTTTGTTTCTACAACTCCATGTCGGATACATCCGCATCTCCCTCCGGGGTGGTGGCGGGTTCGACGGTGACATCGACCAATTCCCTGGTTCATGCGTCGAGTCCCTATGTGTTGGTGAGAGACCGCATGCTTGCAGCTTTGAAATAGAGTACTGAAATAAAAAACCGCCATCCTGTTGCGTCCAGGATGGCGGTTTTCATCTTTTTGAAGATGATGGTGACTTTTAGTGGTGGTGACAGCCCGGTCCGTGGGCATGGCCGTGGGCCATTTCCTCGTCGGTGGCGGTGCGAACCTCGGTGATTTCCACGTCAAACGTCAGGTCCTTTCCTGCGAGGGGGTGGTTGCTGTCGAGAGTGACATGCTTATCGGTCACCTTGGCCACGGTGAGGGGCATGGAGTGTTCATCGCCGCTGAGTTGAAAACGATCGCCGACCTTGATCTTTTTGGTGGGCATTTTCTCGATGGGTACGTCCACGAGTTTGGAGGCATCGTGGGCCCCATAGGCTTCGGCGGCTTTGACGGTGACCTTTTTCTTTTCTCCGACTTTGAGGGTTTCCAGCACGGTTTCCAGTCCCGGGATGATTTGACCCACTCCGGCGAGGAAGGTCATGGGCTGATCTCCCTCCGAAGAGTCGAGTACTTCGCCTGTCTTGTCCGTGAGTTTGTAATGGAAGGAGATGACTTTCGAATTCATAATATGAATCCAGTCTAGTCAGAAAAATTCGCAGTTGTCGAAGAGAAGTTTGGGATGGCTTGCATGTTGGGCATTTCCGGCTAGATTATTTGTTCTATGAAAAAGGCACTTTTAGTCATGAGCGTTCTTTTGGTGGTTGGCATGATTGTGATCGGGTCTTTAATGGGGAGTTACAATGGGCTTGTGGTTCTTTCAGAGAAGGTGGATTCGCAATGGGCCCAGGTCCAGAACGTATATCAACGCCGCGTGGATTTGATTCCGAATCTGGTGGCCACGGTATCCGGGGCTGCGAATTTCGAGAAATCGACTCTTGTCGAAGTGACGGAGGCCCGGGCATCTGTTGGCAAGATTCAGGTGGATGCGAAGGATCTTGCGGAACATCCCGAGAAGTTTGCTGAATTCGAAAAGGCACAAAATCGACTTTCCTCGGCCATTTCGAGGCTTTTGGTGGTTGTGGAACGTTATCCTGATTTGAAGGCCAATCAGAATTTTCTCGAGTTGCAATCCCAACTGGAGGGGACGGAAAATCGAATTTCCGTGGAACGAGGACGTTTTAATGAAGTGGCCCAGGTTTACAACGTGGCGGTGAAGCAAGCTCCCCGGGTTTTTCTCGCCCGCCTGTTTGGGTTTAATCCCCGTCCGTATTTCCAGGCGACTCCCTCAGCGCAGGAGGCGCCCAAGGTGAATTTTAACTTTGGCCAGCCTTCCAGCAAGTGAAACGAGTTCGTTTCCTCGCCGCTTGGCTTGGGTTGTATGCTCTCTGTCTTGGCGTCCTGGTTGCTGGTGAGACGATTCCTCCTTCCCCCTCACGTTATGTGGAGGATGCGGCAGGGGTTCTGTCGCCTTCCGTTCGTGAAGGTTTGGTTCATGAATTGGAGGATTTTGAGCGTCAGACTTCCAATCAGTTTGTGGTGGCCATCTACCCCCGCATGCAGTCCGAATCCTCAATCGAGGACTACACCCTCCGGGTGGCTCAGAAATGGGGAGTAGGACAAAAAGAAAAAAATAACGGCGCAGTTCTCTTCATTTTTGTCGAGGACCGGGCTCTTTACATCCAGGTGGGATATGGCCTGGAAGGGGTGCTGACGGACGCGCTTTGTCGGCGGATCATCGAGAGGGAGATCAAACCCTCCTTTCGAGCAGGCGATTTCAATCGGGGGGTTCAAAACGGGTTGCATTCGATGATGGCTGCAACACGCGGTGAATATAAAGGGACGGGAAGCACAGTTAACGAACTGAAGCAAAAACGCTATGAACGGGAGGCTCTATTTTGGGAAGTAATGGTGATTCTTGTCATTGGAGGGTTTGTGTTCTTTGGGATTTATCAGGGTCGGGGAATCACGGTGTATAGTAGTCGTGGAAGTGACGACTCCTGGTTTGGAGGAGGCGGAGGAAGCGGGGGCTTTGGTGGGGGCGGCGGGGGCGGCTTTTCGGGGGGTGGTGGTTCATTTGGTGGTGGTGGAGCAGGAGGGCGCTGGTGAAATCAAAAAAGTTCATATCCCAACTTGATACGGATCGAATTGTTGAAGCCATTGTGGCCTCAGAGAAACTGACATCGGGTGAAATCCGGGTTGCGATTCAGCATTCTCGAACGGGCAAGGACATGGTCCGGCTGGCTCAAGCCAAATTCCGAAAACTGGGAATGCATCGCACACGCGAAAGGAATGCGGTTCTGATCTTTATTTCCCCCGAGGCCCGTCAGTTTGCGATCATTGGGGACGAGGGAATACACAAAAAATGTGGGGACACTTTTTGGAACGGTGTGGTGGAGGAAATGACGCCGTACTTCCGATCGGGTGATTTTACCCCTGGATTGGTGAATGCCGTGAACGTTCTTGGAAAGGCTCTGGCCACGCACTTTCCGGGGAGTCCCGACGACTCGAACGAGCTTCCAAATCAAGTCGTTAAAGACTGAGATAGCCGTTTGCTCTTTTCAGCAGCCTGGATTCAGCAAGCTGTTAGTGACCCAGGACGTAGGAGAAGATCAGAGGCGCCACAATGGCGGCGTCGGATTCGATGATGAATTTGGGCGTGTCCACATCCAGTTTGCCCCAGGTGATTTTCTCATTCGGCACGGCCCCTGAATAGGAGCCGTAGCTCGTGGTCGAGTCACTGATCTGGCAGAAATATCCCCAGAGGGGAACATTTGTGCGGCGAAGGTCCTGATGGAGCATCGGTACGACGCAGATGGGGAAGTCGCCTGCAATGCCTCCACCAATTTGGAAAAATCCGAGTGGTCCGGTTTTGGTCACCTTGGGATACCACGAGGCGAGTTCCATCATATACTCGATACCTGTTCTTACGGTGTGAACGTTCTTCACGTCGCCGGTGATGCAGTGTCCGGCAAACATGTTGCCCAGGGTGGAGTCCTCCCAACCTGGAACGAACATGGGGAGATTTTTCTCCATGGCCGCCATCATCCAGGAGTCCTTCGGATCGATTTGATAGGACTTCTTCAGTTTTCCATTCCGGAGGATGGCGAACATGAACTCATGAGGGAAATAGCGTTTCTTTGCCTTGTCGGCCTTCTGCCACTCTTCCAGAACCACTTCCTCGATCCGGCGCATTGCCTCCATTTCCGGAATACAGGTGTCCGTTACCCGGTTGAGATGGCGATCGAGCAGCTTCTTTTCATCCTGGGGCCGGAGTTCCCGGTAGTGGGGAACACGCACGTAGTGGTCATGTGCCACGAGATTGAAAACATCCTCCTCCAGATTTGCGCCGGTGCAGCAGATGCCGTGGATCTTGTCCTTGCGGATCATCTCGGCAAGGGAAATCCCAAGCTCGGCGGTGCTCATGGCTCCGGCGAGGGTGACGAACATTTTCCCCCCATTTTTGAGGAGCTTATTATAACCCTCGGCTGCGTCCACAAGGGTCGCCGCGTTGAAGTGACGAAAGTTGTGTTTGATGAATGTGGAAATGGGCGATTTGCTCATAGTGAAAAAGGGAGCGCACGCAGGGCAGCTCCTCGAGCTTCAGGGTTGGGATGGATGGGTGACAGATGCTTTTTATGTCAGTTCACCTGATATTTGCGAGTACGAATTGTGATGATTGTCATCGTGTTGTCCTCGGGGTCGGGTTCCACTTTATAGAAATCCTTGTCCAGTGAGGAGGATTTTGTCATGCGCAATAGCGTGTTGTGATCCAGTTTCACCACCTGCATCTTGCGAAATTTTTCGGACGCCTTGGCTTCTGTTTCAAATTTGGCATCGACGTGTTTTTTGGTCAGGGTCTCCAAGCAGTCGCTCTGTTCCCCGCGATTCTCGATGGTTTTTTGAATGAATTCGGGGACGGAAAGCTTTTCGTGACGCAGCGCGTCTCGTGCGGCGGAGACGGTTTCATCGAGCTGCTCCGGGGTGAAGCGATGCTCCTGCCGGGCTTTGTTGGCCCATTTTACAAATTCACGCACAAATTTTTTCGTGCGGAAATGGCTGTCGCGGCAATATTCCGCCTGCAGGAAGTGTTCGTGAAAAAATCCTGCAACCGCGGCATCACGGGCCTGTTTGTCGACAAGGAGGATTTCAGGCTGGGCCGCGCTGTGCTCCTTTTTGATAAGGGCGCATTTTTGGAGGTGACGCCCCGGGGACGGCAGAGCCACGGGATCGACGGAGAGCTCGATGTAGGTTTCACCGTCAGCCCCCTGTTTGCGGTCCTCCTTGAACACCGGCTGGGATTCCATTTTCAGGAGGGCCAGGAAATGCTGGTTGTTATCGTTGTTTTTGGCCTGAACGACCAGCAGCAGTCCCGGGGAAAGGCTTCGATTGGTGCCCATCACCATGAAGAGGCGTTCCGCGATTTTTGCGCTGAGAGGGGAGAATTTTCCATCTCCGGACAGGATCGCACGACAGGCGATGGCGACTTCCCCGGGTTCGTCGTAGAACTTGGCGGGAACGAGGGAGGAGAGCCGGGAAACCGCGATGATATGTTCGGAGAGATAGAGTTGAAGTTCCTCGGTCAGTTTCAACTGGCGATGCGAAATGATTTTTTCCGGGAGCAGATGATCGAGGTGATGAGCGATGGCGTGCTCGATGGTGATGTTGGAAAGAAATCGCATGGGAGCTGTAAGCTATAAGCCTTGCGCATCCCGTGACAAGTCACAAATGCTTTGGAAAAGTTTCCGTTCCATAAGGAATGAAGGGCGACGCCCTGTCGGCGCCTTCAGAAGGTTTGACTGCAGAGTCGGAAAGGCGACGACAGAGCGTCGCCCTTCATTTAAATTCGTTTTCTGAAGAGTGTTCCTACACGAGAGAAGACCTCGTTGGGAAATCCCATGGCGCGTTTCAACTGGTAGTCTCGTTCGAGCACGTTGGGATGCCTCTGCCACTTGCGGAAGGTATGCCAGTCAACCAGGCCGCGCATCCAGGCCCAGTGGCCGTAGATCAGAACCGGATAGTCGCTGCCGTGAATCATTCGCGAGAGGACGGGTTCCTTCAGGCTGTCGCGAAAACGCCGGCTTCGAATGGGAATGTTGAATGCGCTGATATCGCCGTAAAGATTCGGATAACGACGCATCATGCCGGCGAGGATAAAAAAATATTCGGGATCCGTGAACCCGCTTTTGGTTCCCGAATGGGCGGCGATACAGGTGACTCCGCACTCAAGCGGGAGGCGCAGCGTTCGTGGGTCCGCGAGTTCAGGCCGGGTTTGGGGTAGGGTGTGTTCACCTCCCGTGTGAGCGAGCAGGAGGAGGCCTGTCTCCGCCATGCGTTCCCAGAATTTCCGATAACGCGGAAGATTGCAGTCGATGTTATGGCAATTAGGCAGGATCTTGAGGACCAGGGCTCCACCTTCGAGGCATTTCTCAAGTTCCTCCATCGCATCGGCCCGGGCCGGATGAATGGAGACGGCCGGTAGAAATTCAGGATGGGTTTTCGCGAGCTGGAGAATGTAGTCGTTGGGAACATAGAATGCTGCGCGTTGCTGCATTTTGTTTCCCGATTCATCGTGCGGGTAATCCTGTCCGAGAATAACGGCATGATCGAGGGAGGATTCACGAATGAGTTCGAGCAGACGTTCCACGTAGAGCCGGTCCATGTCACCCTTGAGCGCGTGAAAAGGAAGTCCCACATGTTTCAGCATCCACGCCGCCATGGGAAGGCCGAGTCCCGGGGGGCGAAGCCAGCAGCCTGTGCCCCCGGTGCCGTTCCCGACGATGTGGATATGGGCATCAATGATCATGAAGAAGGGAGAGTTACAAGTAACAAGTCGCAAGGATTAAGGAGGTCAACACTTTTGGATCGGATAAAATTCGAGATCGCATCTTGCAACTTGCTACTCCGCTGCCAATCGCTGACAGCCCTTGAGATCGAGTTTTCCGCTCGCGAGGGTTGGAATTTTGTCGACCTTTTTGAGGGCGCGGGGAATCCAGAGATTGGGAAGGCCCGCAGCGCCAAGTTTTTCACGGAGCGCATCGGTTGTAAGATCCACGGTCGTCAGGAGCACCAACGCTTCGCCCTTCGAGGCGTCTGGAATGCCCACAATCACGACGGGCTGGGTGTCCGAACCGGAGAGATTGAATGCTTCCATGATTTTCTGTTCCACGGTCCCATGGGGTACCATCTCCCCCCCGATTTTTGAGAAACGGGAAAGACGTCCCTCGATGAAAAGAAAACCCTCCTCGTCGAAGCGGGCGAGATCGCCGGTGATGAACCATCCGTCCTTCAGAACCTGGGCGCTGCGTTCGGGATCCTTCAGGTAGCCGCTGAAGATGTTTGGACCGCGAAGATAAAGCATGCCGGTTTCGAGCAGGGGTTTGTCAGCGCCCGTTTCGGGATCGACGATGCGTGCAGTCATTCCGGGGAGGAGCCGTCCCACGGAGCCTGCGCGATGACCGGGCTGGGGCATGGCGGTGGCGGTGGTGGTCGGGGGATCCGGAAGATTGACACTGGTGACCGGGGTCGTTTCCGTCAATCCGTAGCCCTCGAGAATGGGGACGCCAAAGCGTTCGGCAAATGCGGTTGCGAGGTCGGGTGGAAGTTTTTCCGCGCCCGTGATCACTAGGCGCAGGGAGCGAAGCTGTTCAGGTTCAGCTTTGCGGAGATAAGGGCGCAGAAAGGTCGGGGTTCCCAGCATGACCGTTGCTTTTTCGGTGTGAACCGCTTCCGCGATCTTTTTCACCTCAAGCGGGGATGGAATGGTGACCAGACGCACGCTATGCACGAGGGGATACCAGAGCGTCACGGTGAATCCGAAGCTGTGGAAAAGGGGAAGGCATCCAATGAGAACATCGTCGCGAGGCATGAGTCCGGTGGCCGCGATCTGGGTGAGATTGCCCATGATATTGCGGTGGGTGAGCACAACGCCCTTCGGTTCGCCGGAGCTTCCGCTGGTGAAAAGAAGCCCCGCCTCCTCCTGATCTCCCGTGGAGGGAACGCCCATGCGCCGCCGCAGAATGGACGGGGGCAGAAACCATATTTGAATGAGCCAGGAAACGATGGAGAGCTTTCCGCACGCCTTGATTTCGTCCGCCACATCGAGACTGGTTGGAGGCCATGGGAAATCGGCAAACCGTTTTTTAAGCGCATCGGCAGTGATGATCACGTCGATCTCTCCGCGACGCAGGCACGCCTCCGAAGCTGCACGTCCCGCGGTGAAATTCAGGTTCACCGGAATTTTATTGGCAAGCACCAGCGCAAGATTGGCCACGTTTCCTCCGATCCCCGGTGGCAGGATCACCCCCACACGGCGTGAAGGAATGGAATGTTTCCATCGCCGTGCCAGTGCCGCCGCGAGGGCAAGCATCATGCCCTTCGAAAGGGTTCGGGGTGAAGGATGGGTGTCCGTGATGCAAGGTTTCCAAGGACGGTGGGAAAGGGCGTTGACGCAGGCGGCGCCGAGGTGACGTTTCAATTCGGGACGTTGCTGGAAGGCCGCTTCGCCGAGGTCGAGGAGAGTTTGTCGGATGGCAATCATGGTGGTGTCTTTTGGAGGGAGGGGCTTGCCGAAATTCACCATGGCTGGATATGGCCATTTTCGGGGCTTTTTCCAGAAATATTTCTCCTCGGTGAATGAAAAGATGGAACCCCAGAGGGAGTCGACATAAACGGGGATGACCGGAACTTCCGCCTGACGCGCCATGAGCTCAAAACCTTTTCGCAGTCCCAGAAGCATTCCTGTCCGCGTGAGTTGTCCTTCAGGGAAGATGCAAACCAGATCGCCCTTACGCATCGCATCGGCTGCGGCACGGATGGCGTCTTTGGCGTGTTTGGGAGAGATGGGAATCACTCCGAACACACGCATCACCCAACCAAGATACCACGTTTGATGAAACGCTTCATACCCAATGAAGCGGATGGGTCGGGGACACGCTGCCTGAAGGATGAGGGTGTCGACGTAAGTGACGTGATTGCAGACCATTAAGGCCCCGCCTTTTGGCAGATTTTCGACTCCATGGCTTCGAACCCGATAGATACAGCGGGTGATGATCATGGCAATCAATCGGAGCAAGCTTTCGGGGAGAAGCCAGAGGATGTAGAGTGCGACCGCAAGACTGGGGATGAGGAGGAGTAGAAACTGGTGCGGGGTTGAAAACCCCAGACAATCGGCAAACACATAACGGAGAAGCACGGCTAGGGCGCCTCCGACGCTGACCAGGAGATTGGTGGCAGCGATGACGGTCCCCCGATGTTTGTCACCTGCGCGATCCTGAAGGTAGGCGCTTAAGGGAACGGTGAATAATCCTCCAAAGATTCCAAGAATCACAAGTCCACCTCGAAAGACCAAGGAACCTTCCGATGAAAGTCCAAGAACAATGAGACTCAAGGCAAGGCCCAGGCCTCCAATGGGAACCAACCCAAGTTCAATCCGATGACGCGAAAAGGCGGCAGCTGCAAGGCTTCCAGCGGCAACGCCTGCCACGAGAAGGGCCAGAAGTGTGCTTGTTTCCGAAACAGATCCCGTTTGTTGACCGTGGCTGTCGCGTCCGACCTGCACGAGGATGAGATAGAGAATGCCACCGAAGGAATAAAAATATGCCACTCCCAGCGCGGCAAGGCGCAGGGACTTTGTCTTCCAGAGCTCCCCCAATTGAACGAAATGGTTCCAGAAAAGGGAGATTCGGAATGGTTCCTGATGACTCGACCGGGTTTGCTCCACCCCGAGCATGAGAAAACATCCCACCGCGGCACAACCTGCAAGCCCCCATGCCATGCTGGATGCGGCATTCCAGGCATCTCCTTGGGTGCGTGTGAGTCCGTCAAAATAGCGAGCCCCCGTGATGCTTCCGATGAGGATGAAGGCAATCGAAAGCATTTCCATCCATCCCACCGCGACTCCGAGTCGATCGGCTCCCACGATCTCCTTGAGAATGCCCTGTTTTGCGGGAGAGAACACGCAAGCCTGAACGGAGAGCAGCCCGAAGGCAAGGAGCGCGCCCCAGAGGTGGTGGGTATGGAGCGTGGCGACGAGGTAGAGCATGATGGCGACTTCGAAGAGGAGCGCGATCAGAAGCACGGTGCTCTTTGAAAATCGATCGGAGATCCAGCCCACCATAGGGGCGAGAAAGATCACGGGAAGAACCATCAATGCGGCAAGAATGTTTTCAATCAAGGGCGCCTGATCCTTCACCGCCTGTTGGGCAAGTCCAATCAACATCAATTTGGCGGCGTTGTCCGTAAAGGCAACCTGGGCCTGGGCCAGGAGCAGGCAGGGCAGGGAGGATTTTCGGGAAGTGCTCATGCAAGGGACTGCAAGGCGCGATTGTGAACACGGGAAAGGAGCATCACGGAGGTGGTGGATCCGATAAGGGCCAGGAACATGTCCCATTGGGCGTCCCAGACATCCCCCTGGCTCCCGAGAAAGGAGGTCGCTTGATCGCCGAAGGTGAGGGCAGATGCCCATTCGATGAGTTCATACGAGGCACTGAATGCCAGACAGGTGGCGATGGTGAGGAACGTGAGCCAGAATCCCTGTCGAAGCTTCGACGTGCGGACGAGGAGTTCCCTGACCAGGATGGCGGGGACAAATCCCTGAACAAAATGCCCGAGGCGATCGTAGTGATTGCGGTGGAGATGAAAATGATCCCGCAGCCAGTTGAATAAGGGCACCTCCGCGTAGCTGTAGTATCCCCCAATCATCAGAATGATCGCATGGAAGGTCAGGAAAATGATGCAGAAGTTTGTAAGCGGAAAGGTGCGTCGGGTGAGAAGTAAAACCGGGATCATGAACCAGACGGGAAGATTCTCCAGCACCCACGTCAGACGATCTGTGGCCGGGGAGATGCCCAGACCGATGTTGATCGTCATTGTGAGGATGATGCAAATCCGGAAGGTCATGGAGTGGATGAGGGAAGATATTCGCCCGCCAACGCGTCAAGCTCACGGCTGAGGGCCTGAAAGTCTTTCCGTAATTCACCCAGCACAGCGGGTTTGAGTGAAATCTCAAATTCCTGGGTGAGAACCTCATTCATCACGCGGGCCTGTCGCCAGAACTGAAGAGAGGAAAGTCCGAAAAGCGGAAGCAGGATGTGCCACGTCAAAACGATGAAGGGATCCAGATGGTCCCCAAGGTACCAGATGGAGAAAGCGTACCAGAGGAGAAAGATGGGAATGCCAACCCCAAGGCGGGTGAGGGCTGTGGTGGTTTTTCCGGGAAGTCGCACAAAGGAGCCCAGAATACGCCCGAGGATAAAGGGAACCACGTGGTAGAGCGTGCCGACCACGGCCGGGGCCGACCAGAGGATGAGTCGCAGCCATTCTTCCCCATGCCTGCCAAAAAAGGATTTTTGTTTCTCCCGGAGGAGGGGGGAATGAATGGAGAGAGGGGCTTTTTCAAGTTTTTGGTGAAGATCTTTCAAACGCTGGCCGATCTGTTCGCTTCGTTCGGGATGGGTTCGAATGAAGGCGTTCATGGCATCGGCCATCTGTTTTCGCATTCGCAGACGTTTCATCCCTTGGACGTGATGGAATCGGGGGAGCAGGGCTTCAAGATCGAGTAGATAAGTTTCCCATTGGGCGTTTTCGAGATGAATGACGAGTTTGCGCAATTTTTCATCGATTTCCCTCGAGAGTTCCCGCATCGCCTTGTGGGGGTCTTCCGTTTTAAACCAGGCGGATGCATCGATGGGGCTACCGATCTGGATCCAGACTCCGGTGCGAAACCGTTCCTTGCATTCGTAGTTCAGGCCGATGGGCAAAATCTTCAAATCCTTCACCCCCGCCTCCACGGCCTGTTGGGCGATGCGTGCGGCGCCGGATTTCACCTGTTCCACACGCAGGAAATCATGGCTTTTCCCTTCGGGAAAAATACCCACAACCCCGCCCGTTTTGAGAAAGGATGCTCCGGATGCCAGAGACTCCGTGTTCCGCCGGGTCTGTTTCGGATCATCGACTCCGCGGTAGGCGGGAATCATTCCCATTGCACGCATCAAAGGACCGATGACGGGAGTTTCGAAAAGAGGGGCTTTTGCAAGAAAATGCACCGGGCGGCGGACGGCGATGCCGATCAGCACGGGATCGAAAAGGGAATTGGCATGGTTGGCCACGATGAGCACAGGGCCGGACGAAGGCATGAGGTCTCGACCGGCAACCTCAATGTGTCGATAGTATCCCCCCACCAGGGCGCGCACCGTTTGACGGAGGAGGGAGCCAAAGAATCCGGAGGAGGAGTTCATGAGGGTAGGGCGAAGTAGTAGCGGGTGAGATGAAAGAAAATGGGGGCGGCGAAGCAGATCGAATCAATCCGGTCGAGCATGCCCCCGTGACCTCGAATCAAAGTGCCATAATCTTTGACACCACGATCCCGTTTGATGGCCGACATTGTGAGTCCACCTGCAAATCCCATGAGTGTGGCGATCAGCGCCATCCCGCCCGCTTGAACCGGGGTGAAAGGCGTCGCCCACCAGAGTCCGGCCCCGATGAGTGTGGCGCAGGCGATCCCTCCCACAAATCCTTCGATGGTTTTATTCGGACTGATATTTGGGGCGATCTTGTGCTTTCCACAGCATTTTCCCCAGACGTATTGAAGCACGTCACTCAGCTCCACAACCGCAACGAGAAAGAAGAGAAGTTTGGCGTTCTGTCCTTCGTATCCGGAGATTTTAAGGCTCAGAATGGCAGGGGCGTGGCTGACACAGAACACGCAGACCATGAGTCCCCACTGGATTTTGGCGGTTCGCTCGAGAAATCGTTCATAGTCCCCTGCGATCGCATTGCGGATGGGGATGAAAAGGAATGCGTAAACGGGGATGAGAATGGTGAACAAACCGTACCACTCGATGGCGACGAGATAGAACTGGAGCGGAGTGATGATGAAAAATACCCAGAAAAGCGAACGATGATCCCCCCGCCGGGTGGGAGTGAGGGTGATGAATTCTCTCAGGGCAAGAAACGAAGTGAGGCCGAAAAGCACCACCGAACCAAGACGTCCCAGGACGAGGCCGAGGGCGAAGACGAGGCACATGATCCACCATGCGTCGATGCGTGAATTCAGATTCTCAAGCGTCGCGCGATTGTTTTCCGTGGCGAGCCGGCGCTTCATGATCCGGCCGATGACGGTGGCGATGATGAGGATGGAAAAGACGCCTCCTCCGAGATAAAAAAGTTGGGGATCCACGGCCAAACCAGATTTCATGTTTAGGTTTCCTTCAGCGCCAGGATGGCTTCGCGAGCGCGTTTCAGAAAATCAGGTTTCGATTCCTCCGGAGTGACGCGAAGAGGGGGGCCGAAACTGATGCAACTTAAAATGGGAACTGGAAGAATTTCCCCGCGTGGCAGGACGCGGTTGGCGTTGTCGATGTAGACGGGAACAAGGTCGATGTCCGGGCGTTTTTTGCTGAGGTGATAGAGGCCGCTCTTGAATTCCCCCACATCGGGACCGGGATTCCGGCGTCCCTCGGGAAAAATCACCAGTGAATGGGTCGTTCCGATGGCCTCGAGCATCAGGTCGAGCGGGTTGTTGCGGACGGTGACTTTCTTCCGTTCGATGAGGACTGCATTGAAGACCTTCGTGGCCGTGAAGTAGCGAAGACGATTGGCCGTCCAGTAGTCGTGGGCGGCTGCGGGTCGGGTGACCCTGCGCAGCTCGGGGGGCAGAGCAGTCCAGAGAACGACGAGATCGAGATTGCTGGTGTGATTGGCGTAGTAGATGCGCTGTTGCGTGGAAGGTTCGCAATCCACCCAGCGCGGTGTGGCGCCGCAAAGAATCTTGGCGGTGATGGTCAAAACATGATCGAGCATACGGAGGAGTGTTCCGCTGATTAGCTGTTTTGACGGGCAGGATCGATTCTTTTTTCATGCTTTTGAGAGTGGAATTCGGTGAAGGTGGCTCAGAGAGATTCTTCGCTTCGCTCAGAATGACAATTTTAGGGAAGAGTGTCATTCTGAG
>CAYYYL010000010.1:45169-92660 GCA_964475835.1 uncultured Verrucomicrobiota bacterium
CGAAGCGAAGAATCTCAAATCAGCCCGCTAGAAGGATTTTACGAAAGTTTTAATGATGCTGAGATAATTCTCGGGATCATTTGAGAAAATGTCATTGTGTCCTGCGCCCTCAATCCAGGCACTCTGCTTTCGTTCGGGAGCTGCGGCAAAAAGTTTTTTGCCATGGGAAAAAGGGACCACGACATCCGAGGTGCCATGCATCACCAAAACCGGACACTTTATATGGGGGATTCGTTTAAGGTTGGGAAATTGGTCGAACGGAAGCAGGGGAAAGGGAATGGCGGTGCGGAACGCGCTGGTGAAGCCGCTTTCCAGGATGAGACCGCCAACGGGTTGGGTGGATGCCAGATAAGTGGATGGCCCGCTGCCCAGGGACCGACCGAGCACGATGATATGCGATGGGGAAACGTGAAGTTGTTGGGTAAGATAGGTGTAGGCCGCATCCATGTCACAATAAAGACCATGTTCTTTCGGTTTGCCCTTGCTGTGACCATACCCGCGATAGTCGTAGGCAAAGACATTAAAACCGGAAGCCCAGAGTTCCTGGAGGAACGGGTAGTCGTGATCAAGATCCTCTCCATTTCCGTGACTGAAGAGAATGGTTTGGGTGGCTTTGGGATTTGGAATCCAAACCGCACTGATGAGGATGTTGTCCGAGGTGGTAAGAGTGATCTCACCCGGAAGGGGAGGAAAAGTGTGGTGGGGAGGGTGATGGATGAGTATGTCGGCAAAGAACCAGGCAAAGAGAAATAGGGCGATGTAAATCTCGAAAAGGGAGAGCAGAATTCGTTTAAAGCTCATTTTCCCGAATATCCACGATGGTATTTTCATGGGTAAATTTCGCAATTGAAGATGTCAGTCCTAGTAAGGCTTCCCATCAATCAGCAGCCGTTCGAGTTGCAGATTTCCTGATCTTCCCACGGACAATTCACCAAGGATGACATGGTTTGTTCCCGCAGGGATGTTTTCATAGGAGTTTGGAATAAAGTAGCGATCCACGCCGAGGTTTGCCTGGATCCCATGGGGCACATTGGTCTTTCCTTCGGGATCGTACTCAGACCATCCGTAGGTGTATCGAGCCCGGGCGACGAGGCCTTCTGAGGGTTGTTTCAATTCCACGCGTTGCACGGTGTGCCAGCCGTTGGTGGTGGATTGCAGAACAAGCCATACCGGAGTTCCATAGGCAATTTCCCCCGGATGTTGAATGGATGATGTCTGCAGGACTGTGGTGGGGACCTGTTCGATTTCAAATCCAATGGCTTGGTAACGTCCACGGACCAAATCGTACGGATCCACAGGGCGGAGCTTGAGGAGGATCCGTGGGCCCGTTTGGCGCTGCCACTCATGGAGGGCTGTCCATCCTCCGAGGACGGCGAGTTGAAGAATGATCCAAGCAATGAGAAGTCGATTTTTCATAGGGATGCCTTTCCGCGGGCCTTGCTGACCCAGCGACGACGCTGTTTCTCCAGAATCCAAACGAGTCCGAAAAGGAAGGCGCCGGTCACGATGAAAAAGGCACCACCACTCAGATAATTTCCGAAGAAATCAAAATAGCGCGCAAGGGTGGAGATCAAGACGAACAGGATTCCGATGTTGATCCATGATGTCCGCCCTTCGTTTGCACCGTCGCGTATCAGGAAGATGCAGAGGCTTATATGGGTTCCCCAGATCACGGGTTCCCACCATGGTCTGAAAATGAACTGAATGGCGATCGTCTCGATCCAAAGGGCAAGCAGAACGAGATCCATGAGTTGAAGACGATTTTTGGAAGAGAAAACCCGGGCGGCGATCCACATGCCAAGGCTGAATATGAAGAACAGAATGATGGCAGGGCGGTGATCCACAGCCACGTGATGGGTGTAACCCGCATCAAAACCCAGGATCAGGGTTCCACCCAGAAAAATGGCGGCGCCAACAAATCGAGCAAGCCCGGTGGCTTTTGGATGGAAGATGAACTGTCTCCATTCAGCAATCGACCAGAGGAGCAGGCCCAGCATGCTCCAGAGGGCGATGGATCCTGTGGAATTTTTTGTGTGAAGAAGGCTGTCGGGCTGATGGAACTCCATTCCCAGCCAAGTAGTCATCGCCCCGAGCGTCATGAGCCAGAGAAAACTCGATCGGGTGAGCCATGGGAGTGGGAGAAGAAGGGCGAACCAGAGAAGAACACCCGATGCTGGACGGGAATCGAGATTGTAGATTTGTGAAACCAGGGCGATGGTCCCCATGATCATGCCTCCCCCAACCAGAAGGAAACCTTCTGCGAGCCCCCGCCGGATGGAGTCCGCGTGATGCTTCCATCGGAAACCCGCATATTGAAACCCCGCAAACATGCCAAGGGATCCGAGAAGTTTCACCAAGCGTGGAACCTCCTGCCAGTTCTCTGCGATGATCAGGATGGAGCCGGTAAGGATGAAGAGTCCGGCAATGGCGGAGACGATGACGCCAAACAAATTGCGATGAGGACGGGTAGAATGATCTGCACTGTATTCCAGCAATTTTTGTGCGAGGGGGGTGTCAATGAGTCCTGCGGTGACCCAGTTGGAAATGTGACTTCGAATCAAGGGCGGGACTTTCGAGGCCTCTTGTTCGATGTCCTTGGGATTGGTTTTCATAATCAGGGGAGGGGATGGGATCGTCTAGGACGCTTTTCTCCATGAGTCAGCTTGTCGTTCCATGGTCCTTAAAACTTCGAGGGTCTGTTCCGAGGCCCGGTCAGGCAGGTTCTTAGTTGCGGCATCGATGGCAGCCAGATACTTCGGATAAACCTTCTTCCATAACGCAAGCCCCCTGGGTGTGAGCAGAAGGTGATAGACGCGGCGGTCCCCGACCACCTCCTGGCGAAGGATCCATCCTTTTTTTGCCATCCGGTCGACCAAAAGGGTGATGTTCGATTTATCCACAACCAGCAGATCACTAAGTTCACGTTGGCTTAAGCCCGAAGGATGTTTCGCCACCAGATTGAGGATGTTGAATTGCGCCTCCGTGAGCCCAAAGGGACGGAAAAACCGGCGGCTTTCACGCCAAAGAACGGTCGCCGTGCGGAGAACCTGGAGAAGGCAGTCGTGCTGGATGGAATCTCTCATTTTTATAAGTTTACGATGAAATGGTTGATAATGCAACTAAAATTATCAATTAACGGTTGAAGGTTGAAAGCAATTTGCTGAGACCGACGGTTGAGGTGTTTTATTGGCGCCTTTGCGAGAGATAACCCTCTGAAGGGCCACTTTCGTTCTGCTTGGAGGCTATGGCGACGACGGAGCGTCGCCCTTCAAAGGTGTAGGGCAGGGGGAATCGGAACGAGGATCTTTTCGGAAAAAGGAGTCGAGGAGATAGAGGGTCACGCCGACGCAGATGGCGCTGTCGGCGATGTTGAAGGCGGGCCAGGGATAACCCATGAGGTTGAAGCTCAGGAAATCGATGACGTGGCCCCGGGCGAGTCGATCGGTGAGGTTGCCGGCGATGCCGCCGAGGAGAAGGCCGAGGGCGATTCGGGGGACCACTCCAATGTGGGTGAAGTGGCGTCGGGCGAGGGCGAGAAAGATCAAGGCGGCAAAGGCCAGCAGGGAGAGCCACAATTGCTGGTCATGGAGGATGCCCCATGCAGCGCCGGTATTGCTGACGAGGGTGAGGGAGAAGAAGTTGGGAATCACTTCGACGGGATGTCCCCATTGGAGTCGTTCAAGCGCGAGCCATTTGGTCGCCTGATCGAGGCCAAAGATCGAAGTTCCCAGCACGAACGCAGGTACGGATCGGCGTATCCGGAATCGTGCGACCCCGGATGATTGGGGCGGGGTGGAGGGCCGGGCTGCGGCGAGGGTTTCCACAGCCGGTTATTCTTCCTCGTCCTTTTCGACCACTTCTTCTTCGGAATTGCCAAAGTCGGAAATCTGGAATGTCTGGGGGGAGCGCTTCGTCTGGGTCTTTTCAATCTCCTCCTGGCATTCGACCGTATAACGGGCCCAGGGAATGACTTCGAGCCGTGCCTTCGGAATCGGTTTGCCGCTCATTTCGCAGAGACCGAACGTTCCGTTTTCCAAGCGCTTCAGCGCTTCGTTGACCTCATAGAGGAGTTCCTGTTCGTTCGACACCATGCTCAGGGCGAATTCACGGTCGAAATTATCGGTGCCGGCATCGGCCATGTGGAAGCTGTAGGCGGAGCGATCGCCGGAGGCGTCCTTCTGAGTGCGCTTCAAGTTGTCACTGGCGTGAAACTCGATGCCGTCCAAAATACGATCGCGGAGTTCGAGGAGAAGTTTGACGTATTTACCAAGAGGGCCCTTTGCCGCCTTGTCGAGGGCGACCTGGCGCGCGTGATCACTCATGTGAATCGGGGCCTCATGCTCCGGGACGCGTGGCACGCCCGCTTTGATCGCGGATTTCTTCGAGCTTGGGCTCTTCGTGGGCTTCGCTTTTTTGGAGACTGGTTTCTTGGATTTAGGGCTCATGATGTCTTTCCTTAAATGATCGGATCGGGCGGTTTAAGAAGAAGCATTCAACGGTAACAGTCAATCACGAAAGGTCAAAAAAAATGTGAGCTTGTGCCATCTCCTCCACGGGAGGTTTTAAGTGGGGAGGGGCACATTTTGGGATCGCTTCAGATGATCGCGGATGGCGCGGGCATCGCGGGCGGTGACATCCGGATATTCGGGGTCGGATCCGACGCTGGTGTCCCATTTCCAGGATCGGGCACATTTTTTTCCCCTGGGCGCGATCACTTCGACAGAGCCTTCACCTTCAATGACTTCGATCTGGGAGACGATGAAAAATTCAGCGAGTTGTCCCGGATGAGCTAGCATCGTTTCCCGTGTGATGGGGTTTCCGATGGGAAGGCGGATGGCGGCATCAATGCTTTTCCCAATCTTTTTCTCCTGACGGGCACGTTCGAGAGCCTCCGAGGCCCGGGGCCGTTCGGCAGCAAAAAGGTCAAAGGCCGATACCAGGGCCTGCGCGGGGGCTGACAGCGTCCCATAAGCCCAGGTTGCGGGATCGGGCATTCGCTGGAGGTGGACGCTGGAACCGTTGGGGTGAAGGAAGGACCATGCTTCTTCTGCGGTAAAGCTGAGGATGGGGGCGGCGAGGCGTGCCAGGACGCTGGCGATCTCGTGCATGGCGGTCTGCGTGCCCCGGCGGCGGAGAGAATTGGATTCATCGCAATACATTCGGTCCTTGGTGATGTCGATGTACCATGCGGAGAGCTCCACGGCGCAGAAGCTGTTCAACGTGTGGTACACCTTGTGAAATTCATAAGCGTTGTAGGCGTCATGGACCTCCTGGATGACCCGTCGCAGTTTGCTCAGAATCCAGAGATCGACGCCGAGCCATTTGCCTTCCTCGCTTCCGGAAGTCGTTTCCTTGAGAAGGTCCACTTTGTGGCGGGATACATCGAAATCGTGAAGATTGGCCAGAAGGATGCGCCAGGCGTTTCGAAGCGAGCGGTAGGTGTCCCCGATGCGGGTGAAGATTTCCTCCGAAAGCGGAACGTCGTTCTGATAGTTTTCGCTTGCGACCCAGAGGCGCACGATATCGGCGCCGTATTTATTCACGAAGGCCTCGGCGTCCTTTGGTTTCTCGTACGTGGACGATTTGCTGATCTTTTTGCCATCGAGGTCGACCAGAAATCCATTGGTGATGACAGTTTTGTAAGGCGCGCGCCCCTCGTTCTTCGCCACACTGGTAAGGAGGGAGGACTGAAACCATCCGCGATGCTGGTCGCTTCCTTCGAGGTAGAGATCTGCGGGAAAGGAAAGGCTGGCATTTCGTTTGAGCACAGCTTCATGGGACGAGCCCGAATCGATCCACACATCCAGGGTGTCTTTTCTTTTGGTGGTTCCCGCAGGCAGTCCAAGCTCCTTTGCGAGTTCGGCATCAGTCAACTCGAACCAGACATTTGTTCCCCGCTGCTCGACGAGATCGGCGATTTTCAAAATCAATTGTTTGTCGAGGATGGCTTCGCCGTCCGGTTTGTAAAGAATGGGAAGAGGGACGCCCCAGGAACGCTGGCGCGAGATGCACCAGTCTCCGCGGGATTCCAAGGTGCCCCGGATGCGGTTTCTGCCCCAATCCGGGACCCATTGCACGGAATCGACGGCTTGCAGGGCTTTGGGACGCAATCCATCGATGCGGATGAACCATTGATCGACCGCGCGGAAAACGATCGGCGTTTTCGAACGCCAGCAGTGGGGATAGCTGTGTTGAATGGTCTCCTCGGCAACCAGGACTCCCCGGGTGCGAAGCAGATCGATCACATCCTTGTTTGCATCGAACACGTATTTGCCGACCCATTCAGAAATGCCGACGTCCTGTGTGAACTTGCCCTGATCGTCGACGGGCGAAAGCAGCCCCAGGTGTTTCCCTACATTGTAGTCGTCCTGGCCATGTCCCGGGGCAATATGCACACAGCCGGTTCCAGTGTCCGAGGCCACGAAATCGGCCGCAAGGATGGGAACTTCGCGGTTGAGAAAAGGATGTTTTAATTTGAGTGAAAGAAGGGCATCAGCCTTCAACTCGCTGCCAGGAATTTTGGTGGCATTCAGTTTTGCATAGGTAGCCTGAGGAAGGGAATCGCACAGGATCACACGATCGGATCCGACTGTGTAGATGGCGTAGGGAAGTCGCGGATGAATGGCGACGGCAAGGTTTGCGGGGAGCGTCCACGGGGTGGTCGTCCAGATCACCCCATGGGTGAGGGGATTCATTCCCACCACCTCGAATTTTACAAAAATAGCGGGTGAACTCTTGTCGGCGTATTCCACTTCGGCCTCGGCGAGGGCTGTTTGCGCGCCGGTGCTCCAATAGACGGGCTTCTGGCTGCGATAGACAAGCCCCTGTCCGACCATCTCGGCGACGATGCGAAGGACGTCGGCTTCATACTTTTTGTCGAGCGTCAGATAGGGATGATCCCAATCCCCGAGCACACCCAGGCGTTTGAACTGCTTGCGCTGAATATCAATGTACTTCCGCGCGAATTCCTCGGATTTCTGGCGGACTTGCAACGGGGAGAGGTTTTTATCGCTTTTGACCACCTTGTATTCGATGGGGAGACCGTGGCAGTCCCAGCCCGGGACGTAGGGAGCGCGGTGGCCTGTCATCGCCTTGTGCTTGACGATGATGTCCTTTAGGATTTTATTTAACGCCGTGCCCATGTGGACGTCGCCGTTGGCGAACGGGGGACCGTCGTGGAGGATGAAGGTCGGGGCGTCCTTGCGGGCGTCCTGAATTTTTTCGTAAAGGCGGTCCGCTTCCCAGCGCGCGAGGAACTCGGGTTCGCGCCGGACAAGATCGGCCTTCATTGGAAAGTCCGTTTTCGGCAGGAGAATGGTTTCTTTGTAGTTCATGAGGCTGCGCGGAAAAACAGAAAAGTTAACAGGGGCGCAGTCTTGTTGAAAGCTGAATGTTGAAAGTTGAAAGCACCCCGTTTCTTCTGTCTCCCCTCGTTACGGATTCAACTTGACCACCTTGCCTCTTCCGCCGAACATTAGAAGAGTTCTTATTATCAAAATATATCTCTTTCAAAGAAGGACCTTTTTATGGCTCATGAATTACCAAAATTACCGTATTCGTATGACGCGCTGGAACCTCACATTGACGCCCGCACGATGGAGATCCATCACACGAAGCATCACCAGGCGTATGTGACGAACCTCAATGCGGCACTCGACAAGCATCCGGAGTTGCACAAGAAAAGCCTCGAGGATCTCCTCACCGGGATCAACACGGTTCCCGAGGATATCCGTGGCGCGGTCCGCAACAACGGAGGCGGTCATCTCAATCACAGCATGTTCTGGACGCTGATGAAAAAAGGCGGTGGCGGTGAGCCCAAAGGGGAACTTGCTGATGCGATCAAATCCTCCTTTGAAGGATTTTCTCAATTCAAGGAGAAGGTGACACAGGCTGGAATGACGCGTTTCGGAAGTGGTTGGGCTTGGCTTGTGATCGACAAAGCGGGCAAGCTGGCCATCACGTCCACGGCCAACCAAGACAATCCCATCATGGAAGGACAGAAGCCCATTCTTGGAGTGGATGTGTGGGAGCACGCGTACTATCTGAAGTACCAGAATCTTCGCAAGAACTACCTCGATGCGTGGTGGAACACGCTGAACTGGGAGGAGATCGAATCCCGCTACGCGAAGCTGGGCAAGGGATCCCTTGCCGCCGCTCGGTGAGTTGATCGGTGATATATGTTGAACGCCCCGGACTTTCCCGTCCGGGGCGTTTTATTTTTGTAAGAGAAAATAGAGTCCGGCGTACACTTTTGGATCGACGAGGCATCCCCGTTCCTCCGCGATTTTGAGATGGTGATGGATTTCCGATAGCGGAATTTCGTGAACCACGATCGATTCGTGTTCGGTGCCGCCACCTCCGTGGACCTTGCGAAGTCCGGAAGCACGAACCAGATGAACCATTTCGGCGCTGAAACCTGCCGAAACCGGACCGTGGGTGAGTTCGATCAGGGAATCGGCTTCGTACCCGGTTTCCTCAAGAAGCTCACGTCGCGCGGCGGTTTCGACGGTTTCGTGCGGATCGGCCTCATCCCCGATCAATCCTGCGGGAAGTTCGATGGTTCGGGTTTGCACGGGAATGCGATATTGCTCAACCAGGATGAGGTGCTGCGCTTGTGTGAGGGCCACGATGGCGACACCCCGGGTGCCTCCCGTCCGGGTGGCGTATTCCCATGTTCCCTGACGGATGAGTTGAACGAATTTTCCTTCAGCCAGAAGGGTGGGGAGGTTGTCGCCTGGGGAGGGTGTCATGATGGATGCTTTAGGTCGAAACCCTGAAAATCAGGGATGATGATCTCCTCTGCAACCCTTTTTCATCTATCAAATTTGGGCGGCGAGATGTCCCTCGCCTGCAGGCGATAGCTTCAGTGTGACTATCATGCTGAGCGAAGCGAAGCATCTCTCTGAATTTGCAGAGAGACCCTTCGCTTCGCTCAGGGTGACACAATGCAACTTGGTTATTCTGTGTCAGGGAGCTACTTGTCCGAAATCGAAGTTGAGAATTGGAGGGGCTGCCCTATAATCCCGCCTCCGGAGATATTTTATGGGAGACGAACCATCACCAATGAGCGCGCCTTCGGGCACCGGTGCCATCCATGGCCTTGCCAAGACGCTGTCCCCCTGGGCCAGCATGTCGTCCTTTCTGACCAATGGATTTAAAATACTAAGCGCCGTGGCGATAGTCACCGGGGGTTCGGTGGCCATGATCAAGGGGTGGTTGGGAACCAAGGTGGATCATTATATCGACTCCAAGATCGAACCCTATGACAGGCTGGTTTACGGAACGACCTTTGTTCGGGACGGAAAGTTCGAAGCGGCGATTGATGAGCTGGAACCGATCATTGGAAAGATGGTGGGCAAGGCGGACAGTCCTACGGAACGTGCCCGTGTGGGATGGTTGGTAGAGGTCTATCTTCAGGCCCTTCAAGCAGTGGATGAACCCGAGAAATATTCGGTACAGTTCAATCAGGTGTTGGAATTAGTTCAGAAAAACAAGGTCGTGGCTGACGATGCCCACAACAACTATATCGGTTGGTACTATTTTCGTTCGGGAGATCTTCCGAATGCCCGGGTTCATTTCTGCAAGTCCCTGGCGACTTCCAGCGGGAGACAGCTTTTTTATGGAGTTGCAAACAATCATTATGCCCTGAGTCTTGTCGATATGGCGGAAGGAAAGGCGGATGAAGCTTTCGAGGAGATGCAGGAGGCGTTCAAAAGTGACTCCATGATTTATCAGCGGTTGCCGCCGGATCTGGCGATGGATAAATGGCTTTCACGGTTGCGTGGCATGTATCAACCCCGTTTTGAAAAGTCGTACTATACCGTTTACGATCGCATTTTTAGTCGGGGGAAGACCGACAAAAAGAGCAGTGCCTTTGAACCGCCGGACGATCCTGTGAGTACTCCCGTCAGCGTGACCCGGACGGGTGGGAAGGCCCGGTTCTAAAAAAGCTCAGGAAGTCTCCCGATCCATGTGGGCAAATCGGGGATCGCGGGGAGGTGGCTCCTTGAGCACGCGCAGGTGGGCGGAAATCAGGTGGAGGACAAACCATCCTCCCGCGCCGAAGGAGCAATCGACGATCTGCCAGAACCAGGGAATGTGGCGCTTCATGCCAAAAAGGATGGCGTACGGAAGAAGCAGAATGCAGATGATTTTTCCGGCGGTCACAATCCATTCATTGCGAAGGGGATCGCGCCACACACCGATAAAGATGATGGCGATGGCGAAGTGTCCGAAGGCCAGCCAGTCGGTTCCATAAAAAAGGAAGGGATAAGTGGTCGAGGTGTGGTGGAGCGCCTGGCGAACGGTTAGCACCCAATGGGCGAGACCGGTTTCCAGATCGGGAGCGGATTCCGTGGAATATCCAAGGAGAACGACGAGGGCATCCACTTCCCGTTGCAGGGGGATGGCGGTTGTGCCGCTTAGGATCAGAACGGCAATCATGATGGCGGTCAAAAATCGTATGTTTTTGAGATGAAAAAGGGCGCGCGCTTCACCGTGGTCGATGCGTCCGGGTGCCTGGCGGGCGTGATGAGCCGGTGGGGGGAGCTTCCTGAGTCTCATAGGAATAGGATCATGATTGCAAATTTTGCGTCCGGGAGTCGATCACGGAATGGTCTCTCATGATGTTCCCCGAAACCGGATTTGTCACGGGCTTCACCCCGTGGGGGTTCACATTTGCTTTGAGCTTCTGTGATGCTTCGCTAATCTGCACGCTTTATGTGTGGCATTGCCGGAATCCTGAATCTTGATCCTCATGCGCCCCCTGTCTCGACGGAGCTTCTGGTGGCGATGCGGGACAAACTGGTGCATCGGGGGCCCGACGCGTCCGGGGTTTGGAGGAACGCGGAATTTACCGTGGGACTGGCTCACCGCCGCCTGAGCATTGTCGACCTCTCCGTGGCCGGACAGCAGCCGATGTGCAACGAGACCGGCACGGTGTGGATCACGTTCAACGGAGAAATCTACAATCATGCTGCGTTACGAAAGGAGCTTGAAGCCCTGGGGCACACGTATCGATCCCACTCGGATACGGAGACGATTGTTCATGCTTATGAGGAGTGGGGCCTGGGAGCCGTGGATCGTATTGACGGGATGTTTGCGTTTGCCCTTTGGGATGAATCCAAAAAGCTGTTCTGGCTTGTGCGCGACCGGATGGGGAAGAAGCCCGTCTATTTCGCGAAATTCGGAGAGCAACTGGTGTTTGCCTCCGAGATCAAGGCGATTCTGGAGCACCCCTGGGCGTCTCGCCAGATGCATGAGGAGGCGGTATGGCACTATCTCACCTTTGCGGTGAGCCCGGCGCCCCTTACGCTGTTCAAGGGGATTTTCAAACTGCCTCCGGGAACCTTCCTGACGGTGACGCGCGATGGTCGGTGGACGTTTCGTGAGTATTGGCGTCCCTGGTTCGAAACGGACAGGGCGGCGGAATCGGAGGAGGTGTATGCGGATCGGATCCTGGAATCACTTCAACAGGCGGTGGACCGGCGCTTGATGTCGGATGTTCCCTTTGGCGTGTTTCTGAGCGGGGGCGTCGATTCCAGTGCGAATGTGGCCTTGATGAGCCAGGCGATGAAAAGGCCCGTGGACACATTTTCGGTGGGATTCGCCGACCAGAGTCAGGCGCCCTATAATGAAATTCAATATGCGCGTCAGGTGGCTTCGCTTTTCAAAACAAACCATCATGAGATATTGATCTCTGATAGCCATTTTTTTGATTTTGCCGAACAGCTTCCTTATTTTCAGGATGAGCCATTGAGCGATCCTGTCTGCTTTCCGCTCTACTACGTTTCAAAACTGGCGCGTGACAACGGGACCATTGTGATCCAGGTGGGTGAGGGGAGTGACGAGCTTTTTGCGGGTTACGATATCTATCGAAACTATCTCAAACGGCAGGGGACATACTGGAGCACCTTTCAGCTTCTTCCCCAGACTGTTCGCCGGATCATCGCCGCAATCGCCTCCCCCTTTCTGCATTCCAGGGACGGGGTGCATCTCCGGCGTGCGGCACAAGGGGAGCCTGCCTTTCTTAGTGCAGCGCTCGCCTTTTATGATGATGAAAAACCGTCCCTCCACCGGTGGGGAAGGCGTTATGTCAGCTGGAAGTTGAGTGCGTCCGCTTATTCGGGAAGAAATCCCTCCATGGCCATGTTGCAGCAATACTTTCCCAATGCCACGGTGGATGCCCTGCCGTCCCTTTCAGGCGAGGAAGCAGATACTTTGAAAAGGATGATTTTCTGGGAGTGCCATCAACGTTTGGGGGAACTTCTGCTCATGCGTCTGGACAAAATGATGATGGCCCACGGAGTGGAAGGGCGTGCCCCGTTTCTGGATACGAAAGTTGTGGAACTTGCCATGAAGATTCCATCTTCGATGAAGATTCAGAATGGGGTGGGTAAGGCGATTTTGAAAAAGGCGGTTGAACCGCTGCTGCCGTTGGATTTGATCTATCGGAAAAAGATCGGATTTTGCGGGGGCAGTGGAAACATGCTGACTCCCCCCATTCTGGATTTTGCGGAGAAGGCCATCCTGGGGGTGCTTACGTTGCATGGATGGAATCGCGTGGGTTTGCAGGAACTCATCCAGGCGCATCGGGAAAAACGGGCGGAAAACAGTTTTCAGATCTGGAATCTGATGAATCTCGCGCTCTGGATGAAGCGATGGTTGTAAACCCATTTTAAAATGGTCATCGCAGAAGGATTACCACAGAGACACGGAGCGGAGGAACCACAGATTGACCCAGATGAACGCAGATTTTTTCAATGCAGCACAGCTGCATTGAAAGGAGAATCCTATTTAAAAAACCTTCTGTTCCGTGCCTCGACGTTCTCTGGGGTGAATATTTTCTGCGTCTGTTTGGCTGGATGTTACGGAGTTGGATGGCAGGACTTTCACTTTTGAAAATCCAAATCAAAACTCTTCGATGGCCTTGAGCACGGTCTGGCCGACTCTTCGGAGGCTTTCGGTGCTGAGCTTGTCGATGGTGTCCCGTTCCGTGTGCCAGTAGGTGTTTCCCGGACCGTAGTTGAAATCGATGAGGTCGATGGCGGGGATGCCTTCCTGAAGGAAGGGATCGTGGTCGTCGAGCATGGGGGTTGGCGAGAGTCCGAAGGCGTCGCGAAACCCGAGGCTTTCGGAGGCGTGAAGGATGCGTTTCGTCCATGCAGGATGGCCTTCCGGAATGCGGATGTCGAGATGACGGTCGCCAACCATGTCGAGAAGGATCACACCGGCGATGGCATGGATGGAGGAGGCTCTTTTTGCCTCGCCCACGAAATACCGGGATCCATACAATCCGTCCTGTTCGGAGTAGGTGTCGATGGCCTCCTCGCCGTCAAAGAATACGAATTGGAGGTTGCCTCCGGAGGGTTCGAATCGTGTGTCTGCAAGGACGCGTGCGATTTCCAGCAGGATACCGGTGCTGGAACCTCCGTCATTGGCCCCGGTAAAGCGAATCTTCGGAAGCCATTTGGTATCGTAGTGGGAGGCGAGGATGATTCGCTTTTTGGTCCACCGCCAGAGTCGCGAAGGAAATCGGGGAATGGGTTCTGCAAGGATGTTCACAAAAGTGACGGGACCCCGCGGGGTGTTCTGCCTGAACGATTGTTCCCGGACAAGGAGTCCGAATGAACGGAGCTCCTGTTCGATGTAGAGGCGGGTCTTTTCGAGTTCGGGTGAACCTGAGGGACGGGGCCCAAATTGAACCTGTTTCTCCACGTGAGCCATGGCGCGATCGGGATCGAAGGCCTGATGGAGGGGAATGGTGGCTGCGTGGGTGGCGACGGAAAGCGGGATAAGAAGAAGGGGGATGTGGAGGGCGGAACGGCGTCCCCACAGTTGAAAAGCGGAGTAGTGGCGACGGAGCGTCGCGACCCACCGGAAAGGCTCGGAGGGCTGTTCCCTCACAATCTGACCTGAAAGAACTCCAGTAATCGGTCTAGATCCGAGGGGGTGTAGTACTGGATTTCAATTTTTCCACCATTGCCCGAGGTGTGGAGTTGAACGCGGGTGGCGAGTCGCTGCTGCAGAGCCTCCTCTATGGCCCGGATGTGGGCAGGTGTTTCAGGCTCGCTCCCTTTGCGTGAAGATTTGGTGGGACGCGCTCCACTTCCGGAACGGTAACGGGCGACGAGCTGTTCGGTGTTGCGGACATTGAGTCCAAGGCGGATGGCTTCGTGGGCGATGCGGATTTGCTGGGCGGGGTCACCGGCGCCAAGGATGGCCTTGGCATGGCCCGTGGAGAGTTGTCCGTGGGTGACATAGCCCTGGATCTCCTCGGGGAGTTCGAGCAGGCGCATGGAGTTGGTGATGGTGGTCCGGTTTTTCCCCACCTTCTGGGCGATCTGCTCCTGGGTGAGCGAGAAATCGCTCGCGAGCTTGCGATAACCCAAGGCTTCTTCAATGGGGTCGAGATTTTCGCGTTGAAGGTTTTCGATGAGGGCGAGCTGATACGCTTCGGCATCGTTGACGTCCTTGACGATCGCGGGAATGGCCGCGAGGCCGGCTTTCTGGCATGCGCGGAAGCGCCGTTCACCGGCGATGATTTCGTAGCCGTTGCTTTTGTGGCGTACGGTGATGGGTTGGAGGATGCCGTGTTCGCGAATGGAGGCGACGAGTTCGTCCAGGGGTTCATCCACGAAGCGGATGCGGGGCTGGCGCGGGTTGGGGACGATCTGGGAGAGAGGAATGGTGCGCATTCCCGGGGAGTCGGGAGCAATGGGGGTGATGGTGGCGGGGGTGGCGGGGCGTGCGCCCTGGGCGATGATGTCGCTCAGACCCCGGCCGAGGCCGGTCATGGGACGTGAAGGGGGCGTGGATGCGGATTTCATGGGTGTGGAGGTGCCTTTCCTGGGAGAAGACTTCGGCATGAGAGGAATCTAGCAGGTTGCGGAAAAAGTAACAACGGTCGCGTTTTCGGTGCTCAGGGAGAGACGTCCGTGATTTCCATTTGGGATTTGTCCTGAACTCCGAGTCCCAGATCTGCGGCGGTTTTGAGGTATTCCACCTGACTTTGGATGGGGGGGAGTTCCGCCTTGGGGCGTTGGGCATTGATTTGTTCAAGGACCAGTGTGTCGAGAGCAATGGCATCTTGGCTCAGGTAGATGGTTTGAAGAGGCCAGCAGAAATTGGGGTCAAATCCCGGACCGCCTCCGAATTGGGCAAGAATGCCATCCATGATATGGAGAAATGTTTTTTTGCGAATGGATTCCCTGCCGAAAAGCGAGGCGAGGGAATCCTCCCGAGTGAAGCTGGAACGTTGCAGCCTTCGGAAGTTATCGATCAGAGACAAGCTTGAATTGAGCATGCATCCGTAGAGACCCAGGTCGGGATCATTCATGGGCACCCCAATGTCGATCATTTTGTCGATTTGATCGGTGAAGATTTTATTGAAATAGGAGTGGGTGCTGATCTGATCCTCCCGATCGTCCTTTTGTTTCCGGAACTCGAAGTCGCCCCAGATGAGTTGTCCCGGAATGGGCAGATCGATGACGGATTCGGCCTGGTACCCGCCCGATGGGACGGCGGCATCGAATCTCACACCGTCGTCGCGGGTTCCCATATGATATCCTGCTGATTCCATCTGCCAGGAGTAACGGTCGAAGACGATGATATGGTTGCTGGGGATGCCAGCCGATTTCAGGCTTTCAATGACCGCTTCCACAAGGGCGGGGCGGGTGGACATGACGGGGCCGGGTGCCGTGTTGATTTTAATGCCGATGCGGTCTGATTTTTTAATCCACTTTATCCATGCGACCGCCGGATCCTTGCTTCCCGAGTAGGCGGCAAATGCGGACTGGAAGAGGTGGCGAACCCGTACGGAATCCGCCATGAACAAGGTGAGGATACGGGTGTCCGTTGCCCGAACGACGGAGGTGCGGCTGGTGGTGGGAGTGTTTGCGGACATGGTCCCGGGAAAACCTCCCGCCAGACAAAGAAAGAGGGCCCAGAACGTCCAAAGATTGCGTCGCGATACAGACTCTGTCATAGTTGCGAAGTGTTCAGCCTGCCCATTTTAATCGGAGGCAACAAGCAATTCCTGCCATGACCCTCGAACAAGATCCCCTGATTGGCGTCAAAGTCCGAGACTATGTCCTGGTTCGTCTTTTGGGAAGGGGGGCCATGGGGATGGTTTATCTCGCGCGTCACTCCCAGACAAACAAGGAGGTGGCGATCAAATTTCTGTCGGGTGAATATTCGGCCCGCAAGGAGTTTGTGAGCCGGTTCGTTAACGAGGCGGCGGCTTGTGGGGCATTGAATCACGAAAACATCATCCATGTGTTCGAAGCCGGTGAGGAGGAGGGGACTCATTTTATGGTGATGGAGTACCTGGAGGGGGTTAATCTGGCTGAATTTCTGAGGGTTCAGGATCGTGTGAAGGAGACCATGCTCATTCCCTGGATCCGTCAGGTAGCTTCAGGGTTGCAACATGCGCATGCTCACGGGATTGTACACCGGGATCTCAAGCCGGACAACCTGATGTTGACCCGGCAGAATGTGGTGAAGATCGCCGACCTCGGACTTTCGAAGAATCTGGAGGAAAAGGAAAATTCGTCCATGACCATGTCAGGGACGGTGATCGGTACCCCGTACTATATTTCCCCGGAACAGGCGCGTGATGCCAAGCGTGTGGATATCCGTACGGATATCTATTCCCTTGGAGCGACGTTTTACCATCTTGCCACGGGCAGTCCTCCCTTTCAGGGGAATTCCGCGGCGGAGGTGATGGCCCGGCACATGAACGAAATGGTGACGAGCCCCCAGCGAAAAAATCCTGCGTTGAGCGATGGATTCAGTGATTTACTGGTGAAAATGCTCGAAAAGGAACCGTCCAACCGCTTTCAGGACATGAATGAAGTGATCGAAGCGTTGAATCGTTTGGAGGCAGGTGATAAGGTCATTGATCAGAAGATCCGATTGAAAAAGCACTACACAGAGGAGGAACGCAGTCGGAACGAGGTCAGAGTGTTGCCCTATCTGATCGGGGTGGGTGTTTTTCTTTTGATTCTTGCGCTTGGAGCCATCCTTTTCATGAACAAGGCGGGGCCCATTCACACGACGGTTCTGAGACCTCCCCCAAAGCCTCATCTCGTCCCGCAACAGCCCGTTGCGTCCAATGTGTCAGCTGTGAAGCCTCCCGACGTTGTTCCTGTTGTGGTTTCGCCCCCTCCTCCACCGGTGGTGAAGGATCCCGCCGTAGCGGCGACGAATGCCGTCGCTGCGTCCGCGAAGCCGGGTGATGATGAGGAAATGGTGTTTCGGCCTGATGCGGCGAAATTGAGCAATCATCTCGATCCTCATTCCTACAACTGGGTGGATCTTTTTGGCGTGATCCCCTTGTTCCTTGGGATTCCAGCGGTGCAAAAGGTGGGGTTGGCGAAAGGGGTGTTGCGTGCGGTCCTGGTGTGGGTTGCGGTGGTGATGACGTTTACTTTTTTTGGGGGGGTGGCGGAGTGGCTTCAACCCAATACGGCGATGCCCATGGAAATGGCGTATGGAATGGCATATGTGATCCTTTCGGCCATATTGATTTTGTTTGCCTGGGTGGCGACACACGGGATGCGAACGGGGGAAAGGGAAACCTGGGTTCATCGTTTCAATGACAAGTTGGCGATCCTGCCCGGCCTCATCCTTGGTGCGGCGTTGGCCGTGTGGTTTGTGACCCTGTTGGGAATTCTTGGCAGTCCGACGTTTCCCATCCGTGAATCATGGATTGGGAATCAGGTGGTGTCTTCATTTTCGTCCGTGGACAAGGCGACGACGGTTGTCCCTGATAAACCGAGGTGACCGTTGTCCTCGTTTTTCCGATGAGTGGTTTTTTTGGTCAGGAGCTTCTGTCCGAGATTCGTTCGGCGAATGATATTGTAGATGTGATCCAGTGGTTGAATGTTCCCCTGAAAAAAGCAGGAGGCAGTTTTCGGGCGCTTTGTCCGTTTCATAAGGAGAAGACCCCTTCGTTTCATGTGAATCCGGAAAGACAGAGTTTCCACTGCTTCGGCTGTGGGGCGGGGGGGGATGTATTCAAATTCATCATGATGCGGGAGGGATTGGAGTTTCCGGCTGCGGTGGAACGGCTGGCCGAGCGGGCCCGCATTCCGTTACCTGTCCATCGGGAAGGGAGCACAGGACCCTCCCGCGATCATCGGGACCGGCTTTATGATCTGCATGTTCAGGTGCGTGACTGGTTTCACACCAACCTCATGCGATCGCGACATGCCGAATCCGCCCGTGCGTACTTGAAGCAGCGGGGTTTTGATGCGGAGGTGGCGAAAACCTTCAAATTGGGCTATGCCCCCTCGGCCTGGGATGGACTTGTGGAATGGGCGAATGCTGCCGAGATTCCCGTCAGTCTGCTCGAGGAGGCGGGTTTGGTGGTGAAGGGCAGTCGGGGATTTTACGATCGCTTCCGGGATCGGCTCATGATTCCGATTGCGGATGAAATGGGAAGGGTGTCTGGTTTTAGCGGGCGCCTCCTGTTGAAGGATGTGAAGGAGGCCAAGTACGTCAATTCACCGGAGACGACGATTTTCAAAAAGGGGAGGCTCCTGTTTGGACTCGATCGGAGCAAACGCGATATTCAGGAACGTGGATTTGCCATTGTGTGTGAAGGGCAGCTGGATTGGATCCGTTGCTTTACCTCGGACGTTCGCAATGTCATTGCGCCCCAGGGGACGGCCTTCACGGATGAACAGGCGCGGATTCTGAAGCGATATGTGGATCAGGTTGTCCTGTGCTTCGATTCCGATACTGCCGGGCAGAAGGCCACCTGGAAGAACGCTGAAACGTTGATCGCAAACTCGGTGGCGGTCAAGGCCTGCCGCCTGCCTGAAGGGGAGGATCCGGACAGTTTTATCCGCAAATCGGGGGCAAAGGAATTTCGTCAACGTCTGGATGAAGCGCTCGATGTTTTTGAATACAAAGCTCTTGCCTTGAAGAAATCCCTCAACATGAAGGATCCAAGGAGTCACCAGAAAATTGTCGTGGAGCTCACGCCGATGCTTGCCCTGGTGGAAAGCGAACCCCAGCAGCAGCAGGTGATCCAGAATATTTGCGAGATTGTGCAGATGGATTCGCAGGCATTTCTAAATGAATTCCGTCGACAGAATAAGCGGGGGCGCATGGTTGTTCGGGATGAACCCTCTCGGGATCCTCCCGGAAAACTCGAGGATTCCATCATGGGATTTGGCGACTATCTTCTCCGCCTTGCCCTCACCGAGGAACCTGCGGCGAAAATGCTCGCCAAACATTTAAAGGAGGAGTGGTTTTCGGGATATGGATTGAGGAGAGTGCTTTTTTATGTGATTGCAAAGGCACAGGAGGGAAAATGGCAGGGGGGATGGAATGGCCTCGGCCTTGATCTGGATGACGCCGACAAGGACCGGATCGCCAAATTGTTGACCGTATCGATGCCCATGACCAAACGTGACATGGCGATGGGGTTGCAACAGGCCGTTGCCGGGGCCCACCGCGCATTCCTAAATGGGGAAATTCAGGAACGACTCCGATTGTTGCAAAATCCGGATTTGAAGGATCATGATCGGCGGCAGTGTCAGACAGAACTCCTTGACTTGGACCGGCAAATCAAGCAGGTTTAGAGGTTTCCACTCGATTTCCATTTTGGATTTTTTGCGAATCCATTGACCCGCATGAAACACAAGAAAACCGCAGTCAAGTCGTCCCCCAAAACCGAAAAAAGTTCCAGGAAAAAGCCGGTCGCTGCGGAGCCGGCGTCCACCGGACGCATTCAGGATGCTCTTCGCCGGAACAGTGCAGCAGTTGAAGCCGGGGCGCATGTCCCGAAGGGCAAGCTGAGTGAGGGAAATCACGTGTTAAAATCGTTCGCTCATGAGGATTCCCCGGATCGTCCGCACATGAATCGTGAGCTTAAGAATGAAAAAATCAAGGAACTGATCAAGCTGGCCCAGGAGCAGGGGTATCTCACTTACGGCGACATCAACGATGTGCTTCCCGAAAGCATGGTGAGCCCGGAGGAGCTTGATTCCGTCATTATTTTGCTGCGCGGCCTTGAAATCGAGATTGTTGACGCCTCGGATGTTGACCGGATCAAACAACGCGATGAAGCGGAGGATGAGTCCAAGCTCCAGTCAAAAATCGATGTGCTGGATGACCCCGTTCGCATGTACCTCAAGCAGATGGGACAGGTTCCTCTGCTGACGCGTGAGCAGGAGGTGGAGATTTCCAAGCGCATCGAGGAGGCTGAGGCCAAGATGCAGACGATCCTCAACCTTTTCGGTTTCATTGCCCAGGAGCATCTTGATATTTCCGAACGACTTTTGCAGGGCAAGGAGCGTTTTGACCGGGTCATTTTGGACAAGAAGATTGCGAGCCGTGAGAAATATTTAAAAACCCTTCCGCGTCTTTGCGCCACCGTCAAGAAGGCGGATGACGGTGTTGGGCGCCTCTATGAGAAGCTCCGCAACGCAGGCAAGGGGAATCAGACGCCCCTTCGACGTGAATTTGACAAGGCGCATCACAAGCTAAAAAGTCTTTATCCCCGCTTTTACCTGAAGCAGAAGGTGACTGAGGAGATGGTGGACAAAACGGAGGAGTTTCGCCGGGATGTGGAACATGTGATTCGTGAAGTCGATCGCCTTCGCAAGTCCAAGAATTCCGATGCGAAGTCGAAGTTGAGGGAGAACACGCACCGCCTGGTGGAGATGGAGAAACGTGTTCGCATGCCCCTGGACACCTTCCTGCAAACCCACGATGACTTGAAGATGTGGCTTGCGAAGGCCCTCAAGGCGAAGACGGAAATGGTGGAGGCGAATCTGCGACTCGTGATCTCCATTGCAAAAAAGTACACCAATCGGGGGCTTTCCTTTCTCGATCTGATTCAAGAGGGAAACATGGGGTTGATGAAGGCCGTTGAGAAGTTTGAGTACCGGCGTGGATATAAATTTAGCACTTATGCAACCTGGTGGATCCGCCAGGCGATCACCCGGTCCATTGCCGATCAGGCGCGAACGATTCGTATTCCTGTGCACATGATCGAAACGATCAATAAGTTGATGCGTGTGCAGAAGGCCTTGTTGCAGGCGTATGGACGCGAGCCCTCACCGGATGAGATCGCTGATGAAATTCAGATGCCGGTGGAGCGTGTCCGGGCCATCATGAAGATGGCGCAGCAGCCGATCTCGCTGCAGAGCCCTGTAGGCGATTCTGATGATACGAGTTTTGGTGATTTTATTGAGGATAAGTCGGCGGAGAATCCCTCGGAGATGACTTCTCATTCTCTTCTCAAGGAAAAGTTGAAGGATGTGTTGAACAGTCTCACGGAACGGGAACGGGCTGTGCTGACCCTTCGTTTCGGTCTGGGCGACGGATATTCCCGGACGCTTGAGGAGGTGGGACGTCAATTCCGGGTGACCCGGGAGCGTATCCGCCAGATCGAAGCCAAGGCTTTGCGCAAGATGCGTCATCCGACACGTATTCACCAGCTTGAGGGATTCCTGGAAGTGAATGAGCAGTAAAAAGGCGAGGGCGGTTTCCCTTTTTGTCGAGTGCCACGCTCCGTCGTGGGCGATTAAATTCGAATGGGTTCACGACGGAGCGTGGCCTCCACAACTGCATGACCAAGTGTGTTGATTCCGGCCAGGAGCGCTCCCCTGCTGTTTTTGTCATTGGAGCCCTGATTCTCGTCGCACTCTGGTTGCCTCCCATGCCCTGGACGTGGGGCTCGGAAGATCTGCCGGCATGGCTATCCCAACTTTTGATCGCACTTCATGTAATTCGTGAGGGGGAGACGTGGCGTTTTCGCTGGGACTACGTTCTGATTCCACCTGCGTTTCTTTATGCGATCTGGAGAATGATTCAATCCCGGCTTTCTTTGGAGGAGAGTGGCTTGACGTGGAAACATTTTGGGCCTGCCGTGCGATTTCTTGCCTTCCCCTCGCTTCTTGGATGCGCGGTGTTGATTGGGTGGGGGATGAGCACGCATCAAGTGGAGTTCACGGGCCATTTTTTGAAAAGGCTGATTCCCCTGAACGCATTTGCCCAGCAGATGGGGATTCAGTGGTTTTTCCATCGCGAGTTGATGTCATGGTTTGGCAGGGGGAGGCGCACGGTCTGGATACTGACTGCGTACTTTGTGGCTCTGCACGCTCCGAACCCAGGGCTTATGCTGGGGACCCTGGTCGGGATGTATGTCTGGGCAAGTTGCTATCAACGGCATCCCAATCTCTATGCCCTGGCGATTTCGCATTCGCTGTTGAGCGCCGTTTTGATGCAAACCATGCCCCGGGGGCTCCTGCCCTCCGTGTCGGTGGGTTGGCGGTTTGTTGAAAAAGGCATCGCCCACCAATGGTGGGGATGGGGGCATTAGAATTTCTTGATAGGGCTGTCTTCTGATGGTGTCGGGCTTGCGAAGCTAGGCCCGGGTGGTTTAGGTTGGCAGCATGAAACCGGAATCCTTCGGTTGGCTTCGTTGGGTTGGGTGTCTGATTCTCGTGGAATGTTTTCTCATCCCGAGCACGGTTCTTGGGAAAGATGATGCCGCAAGCACGACTTACCATCCGAGACATGTGGAGGTGAAAGGGGAACCGGGGCGATTTGAACTCCAAGTGGATGGCACACCTTATTTCATACGGGGTGTGGGTTTTAATGTGGATCGCCTTGAGTATGGGGAAAAGGAGATGCAGCTGGCGAAGGAGACGGGCTTTAACAGTCTGCGTACATGGGGGGCGGGTTCGACCACGTTGAAGGGACTGGATCTTGCAGAGAAGCATGGGCTTTCCGTGATTCCCGCCTGGTGGCTGAGTCAGGATAAAAAGGAAAATCCTACGGGACGGGATTACTCCAATGAAAAGCAAAACCAGGAGGAGGTTTCACATATTCTGGAATTCGTAAATGAGTTCAAACAACATCCCGCCGTTTTGATGTGGGGGATTGGAAATGAAGTCTACTTGTTTGGAGGTCAGGGGGCGGACTATTGCAAATTCGTCGAACAGGTATGCCAGGCTATTCATAAAGAGGATCCCCATCATCCGGTTCTTTGTGTCGATGTGAATACCGCTCCGATTGCGGATCTGGCGAAGTACACCCCGAGTTTGGATGTTTATGGAATCAACACCTACGGTAGCTGGACCATGGCCTGTTCCACCCAGCAGGATGCCGTGAAGGCATTGAAAAAACCTGTGTTATTTTCTGAGTTTGGGCCGACCCTTCCCGGAGGGGACAGCAAGGTGAACCCCAAGTTGCATGCCCAGACCTATGTGGAGATCTGGAAAAGGGCAATCCTTCCTCTTGCTGGAACAAATATCGGAGGATATTTTTTTGTGTTCAGAGATGGCCGCCCGGATGACACCTACTATGGAATTTTTGACTGTCAGAACAGGCCGAAACCCGTGGTGTATCAGGCCATCCGTAATTCACTTTTTTCGAGCGCCCTTGGCGATGAGGTGAAGGTTGTGCGTTCCGAGTGGGGATATGATTTGAAACTGAATGACAGGCCGTACTTCGTGCGCGGTGTTCCAGCCGGGCCTGAGGATTTGACCAAGCAACACCTTGAAGAGATGTCCCGGATCGGGTTGAACACTCTTCTCCTTGGCACGAATGCATGTGAAAAACCCGAGTTTGGATTTCTTTCAGCGTTCGGTTTGAAGGCGATGGTTCGTATCCCGCTCGCCCCGGAATATCAGGGGAACCGACCGACCGGGCGTGACTATTCCAATTCCGAGCAGAACAAACTAGCCCTGACTGAAGTCCTGACTGTGGTTGAAAAGTATAAAAAGGAGCCAGCGGTGTTGATGTGGGAGGTGGGAGAGAAAACGTATCAACATTGCGTTCACAAGGAGGAGTTCGCCCGTTTTCTTAATGAGTTGGCCAAGGCCATTCATGGGGTGGATTCCAGGCACCCCGTCTTCCACACCACGGGGTATGATGCGGGATTTCGAAACTTCGCAAAATTCACTCCTGATCTTGACCTCGTGGGAGTCGAAACCGAAGCCGGCCCGGGTGTCATGAATTCCATGGCAGAAAATGCCGATCGGTGGATGCGCCGGCCGGTTCTTTTTGTCAGCAATTCCTTCCTTGATGAGGGCGCGGGACGTTCAAAACTGACGGAAGAGGTGAAGACATGGTGTGATGTGGAGTTGTGGAAACGGGGGGTTCTTCGCAGCCGCCCCTTCACCATCGGGGGATGTTTTCGAAGATGGAGAGATCAGGAGGGGGATCTCTGGGGATTTGTCCGTAAGGATGGGACACCCAAAACGGCAAATTTAGATGAGGTTCGTAACACATTGCTCGCTGACGACAACTGAACCAGCCCAAGGCCCATACGGCCGCTTTTCCCTGCCGGCATTCCCGGTGCTCATGGGTTCTCTCGGATGTATTCTTATAGTGTCGGACTTCGTCTTGAAGTCCGTTTATGGGAAACTTTATAAGTAAAACTTATATAAATTGGTTCCCTATTTTGGTTCGAATCGGTTCAAATAGGTCATTTTAGCCGAAAATCGCCCCAGGGAAGTGCTCCGAAAAGGCGAAATGATAATCCAACTGGGCTAACGCTTTAGCGGCCATTTGGATTAGTTTTAGTAAGCCTAGGTTGTTAGGCAACAGAATTTATTTCAACCCATCAAATCCTATGAAATCCAAATCCTCCCTTCTCACCATCCTGTCCTCGGCCTTTTTGGGAATGGTGGCCCTCTCGCTGGGACTGGTGTTTTACAACGCGACGCTCCAACGGAAGGTTGTTCAATCGCAGGGTGAAGTGGAGCGTGCCGTTCGTTTGCAGGAGGTTACCCGCTCGGTGGTGACGGATGCGGCAAAGCTTTCGGTAAATGATCCGCAGATTCGTGATTTGCTGGCCCGATATCAAGTTACCGTGACTCAGAAACAGCCTTCTAAATAACCCCTTTAACCAAACCCATCACTATGAACATCGAACATTCATCCCATCGTTCCCCCTATTTCCTGCCCATGTTTCTGGCGCTTCTGGGCCTGGTGCTCCACCAGGGCTTCGAGCTTTACGGCATTGTGCAACAGAGCCGGGCACTTCGTTCCGGACAGGCCCGCAATGAAGCCATCCTGGTGGAGGCTGAAAAAGCCCGCGGAATCAGTGAGAAGTTTTTCAAGGATATCGTGGTGCTTGCGGCGAACAACCCGAACGCCGCCCAGATCCAGAAGGTCTACAACATCCAATGGAAGGGGAAGGCGGTTGCCGACTCCAAGGGCAATACCGAGCCTGTTTCTCTGAACAAGTAAATCCTGGAGCATAAACGTGCACACAACCCATCCCCGCCCGTCCTGGTTCTCCAGGGCGCTCCGTGCCTCCCTCCCTTCCATCGCCCTTTGCCTGACGATGAGTGGGGGGATCCTCATCGGTGCGGATGTGGTGGTGGATGGCACCACGGCGACATCCGTTTCGGCGGGTTCCCGGGGACAGTCGGTGGTGGACCTTGCCCCCAGCGACTCAAGCGGCATTTCCCACAACAAATACACCACGTTCAATGTTTCGACGCTCGGAGTGGATTTGAACAATCAATCCGCGGGCGCACGAACGATCCTCAACGAAGTGACGAGCGCGAACCCTTCGCTCATCGAAGGCAAACTGGAGGTCCTTGGACCCCAGGCCCATGTCGTGTTGGTGAATCCCAATGGAATCACGGTCAACGGGGGCTCCTTTGTCAACACGGGGGGCATTGCTCTTTCAACGGGACAGGTGGGCTTTCAGAGTGAAGGAGCTGCGCCGTTTCCTGTCGTCAATCATATCAAGCTGACCAACGGTCAGGCGGGGGAGGGACAGATCACCATTGGTGCGGCAGGTCTGATGGGCGATTTCACCTTTCTGGATCTCATTTCCCGAAAAATCCAGATCGATGGGCCGATCATTAACACCAATCCTGATCCCAAGGCTTCGGTGAGTCTTATTGCGGGAAAGAGCATCGTGACATTGAATTCCAGTGTTTCTCCCGGAAACAATTCCGTGGAATGGGCTAAGGATGAATCCAATGGGGGATCGAGTCCCAACCAGGTTCTTATCGACATCACCCGTCCCGCGTCCATTTCCACCAGCCGCATTCTGATTGCCGTGCGTGATGATGGTGCGGGTGTTCGCAATGCGGGAAATCTTCTCGCTGGTTCCGGGGGATTCATTCTTCGTTCCAATGGAAATTTGGAATTACAAGGGGGTGCGATTGTCTCCAAGGACGCACTCGTACTTGAAAAGCTCGAATCCGGCGGTAGTGATTTTACCTTTAATTCCAATGCGGGAACAACGGGGATTTCCACCCTGAGCGCAGAAGCGGGTTTGGGAGTCTATGCGCAGGCTCTGACGCTGGCGGATACTTCGGTGATTGCTGCCGGTGGCAAAATCGAACTCGGGATCAAGGGATCTTCTCCCACCCGGGAGCTTTCCATTACGAGTGCCTCAGGTTTGAGTGAAATTCAGAATGTCAGTGGCTCAATTGGTTTATATGCCAAGGGGCAGAATCTCACAATCGAAGGGACCCGGGTGAACGCTGGCACCCTGATTGATATCGAAGGGGCGGATCTGACCCTCGCAGGCAGGGAATCCCAGGATGGTTGGAAGAATGGTGAAATTTCAGGGGGCCAGATGACCTTCAACCTCACGGGACAAACCCGCATCACCGGTGCGGATGTGATCAGTGCCACGGATTTGAAACTGAAAACAACTTCCCTGACTCTGGATTCGGCTCTTCCTGGTGGAAAAGGCAATTCCCGCTCGCAAGTGACGGCGGTGAACGGCGGCCTCGTTGTGGAGACCACCTCGGGTGACATCCTTAACAAGGGCAGCACCCTTCAGGGAACACTTCAGATCAGCGGGGATGCGGAATCCAAGGGTGGCGTGACCCTCAAGTCTGCAGGCAACATTCTCAACTACTCCTACAGTGCGGAACAGCTGGGTATCATTTTTTCAAAAACGGACGATCTCTCCGTGACTGCGGCTGGCAATGTTGAAAACAACTCGGCACGCATGATTTCCAACGGAGCCGTGGACATCCAGGTGACCGGCCAACTCGCCAACAAGGTGGATTACACGGCCTCAACCATTCCCCCTGAGACTTACGAGATGAGCCGTCCCTTCCTTTTCTTCTTCAAGAAAACCACCCGCGTTCTTCGCATTTCAGGGGGCAACTCCAGGACGCCGGGACAACTGGCCTATATCATCTCCGGGAAGGGATTGTCGATCCATGCGGGAAGTCTCACCAATGACGGCGGGGAAATTGATGCCAATGGTGGAAACATCGTGGTGGATGCGGATAGCATCGTCAACCGCGCCCAGCTGGTCGGGGACGCCTATCTCGAGACTACTAAAAATCCTTTTGGCAGCTCGTACAAGGGGCGCTCCGACATGCAGTTGCTCGGAGGTCTGATCAATGGAAGTTCCGATGTCACCCTCAATGCCACTTCCAGTCTGTTGAATGATGGTGGCCGCATTCTTTCCCTAGGGAATCTCTCGGTGCAGAGCGCCGAGATCCAGGGGAACGCCAGGACCCTGCATGTGTTGCAGCGTTACGGCTACTCCAATCCCCTGATGAAGCAATCCCAGAAGTTGTTTCAGCGTGATCAGGGCGGCGAATTTGTCGCGACAGGGCTGACCACCCTCAACTCCACAACAAAACCGGTGGTGATGAGCGGTGGAAAAATTGAGGGCAGTCTCGGGGTTCTTACCCCGGGAGGTCTTAGTTGGATCCGCCCCAACATGGATGAGCAACCCGAAGCCACTTCAAGTATTGGAATGATGGAACGACTTTTTAACTAATTTCATGAACACGCACCATCCCATCACGTCCCGATCCTCCGTTCGGATCGCGATGATTTGCGCTTTGATCCTTTCTGCAGGCGCCCTTCGTTCCCAGGAGCCCCGTCTGACACCCGATCCCGCTCGGCAGCGCTTTGATGAAATCCTTCGTCAACAGGATGAGGAATATCGCCGAAAGAAGGAGGTTCAACCCATTCTGGTCCCCGGACAGGCGGAATCAACCAGTCCCTTCACCGCTGCGGAAAAGGAGCTCTCTTTTCAGATTGATGAGATTGTAGTTGAAGGCAACACCCGCCTCCAACCCTTGAAGATCGATGCGATCAAGTCGAAGTATGAGCACAATGCCATGACGACGGCGAAGCTCGATCAATTGATGAAGGAGCTGACCCAGGCATATCTCGACGGTGGCTGGATCGCCGCCCGGGTCTATCTTCCTCCTCAAAACATTGCGAAGAAAAAACTGACTCTGATGGTGGTTGAGGGAAAGGTTCAGTCCGTCCAGATCAACGACGACAGCTGGCCGGATCGGTTGAAGCTCACGATGGCATTCCCTGTTCAGAAAGGGGATGTGCTTCAACTCAAGAGTCTCGAGCAGGGGCTTGATGTGATGAATCGTGTGCCCTCCGGTCATGCGACGCTCAAACTTGAACCCGGTGACGACACCGGATTTTCCAAGGTGATCATCGAAAACAAACCCCGCGGCGCGTACCGCCTTCAGGCTGGATTCGATAATTTCGGACAGAGCTCAACCGGGCGTCGCCGTTACAATGGTTCGATAGGGCTCGATAACCTTTTCAATTTAAATGAAAGCTGGAGCGCTTTTTACACAGGATCCCGTGACTCCAATGCCATGGGGGCGAGTTTCACCGTGCCTTTCGAGTGGTGGACTTATACCCAGAGCGCCAGTTATTCGGAGTATTTGATCGGTCTCGGACCGCAAACGGAATTGTTTGGGTCCACCTACAATTTGTCTGCCGAGGTGGGGCAGACAGTTTATCGTGATTCCCGAAACAAAATGGATATCAGTGCGGGATTTGAGGTCAAGAACTCGGGCCGAATCCTCAATGACACCGTGTTGACCCCTCAGAAGCTGACGGTGCTCAAGGTCGAAGGTTCCCATTCCCTCCGCCTCGATGATGCCCAGCTGCTTTTCAATGTGGGATACCATCAGGGGGTTCCATTCCTGGGCGCCGATCATGACCTACCTGATGCCCGCAACGATGATCCCCACCAGGAGTTCCACGCGATTGTGGCAAACTTTCAATATACCCAGGCAATCAACTCGTGGTTGCAATTCCGGCAGATGGTGCAGGCTCAATACGCGTTCGAAGGGCTTTATGGGTCCGAGCAGATTTTCATGGGAGATCCCTTTTCTGTCCGTGGATATCATGACAGCAGTGTGATCGGGGACGACGGATTCTGGGTTCGTAATGAAATGGTGGGCATCATCCCTGAGGTGATGGGGGATCGTCAGTCGGATTGGGTCTTCACCAAATTCCAACCCTTCGTTTTTACCGATGCAGGGTATGTCAGTCTGAAGTCCCGCACACATGGAGATCGGCTCTGGGGTGCGGGTGCGGGGTTGCGATGGAATTGGGATTATCTCAGCGCGGAAGTCACTTATGCGCATGGCATCTCACAGCCCAAGGGAACGGTTCATAACACTCACGAAATTTACATCAGCCTGTCGGCCAAACTTTTTTGACTTTTGAAATGCCATGAAAACCAAACACCTCATGCTTATGAAAACCTGCTTGAGCTTCACGCTCGCCCTATCGGTTTTTGTGTCCGGTGCGGTGCAAGGTCAAACCGTGGCGGATCCCGCGGCCCCGGTGGGCTTCAAACCAACGGTGACTACTGCCCCCAATGGGACGCCGATGGTGCTGATCACGGCACCCAGCGCCGGTGGTATTTCAAAGAATCTTTTCCAGGATTATAATGTCGATGCCTCGGGCTTGATCATTAATAACAGCACGGTGGGTGGGGCAAGTGTGCTTGGCGGCGTCCTTTCGGCAAATCCCAATTTTTCCGGTTCGGCAGCGACCTTGATTCTGAATCAGGTGACGGGACCCAACCCCTCGATGTTGCTTGGCCCGACGGAGATTTTTGGGTCCCGTGCCAAACTTGTCATCGCCAATCCGAACGGAATGACCGTGGATGGCGCCTCGTTCATCAACACTTCCCGTCTCACTCTGACCACGGGCACGCCAACCCTTAATCTTGGACAGGATGACTTGACCCTCACCATTAATAATACGGCGGGAATCACCATCGGCTCAGGTGGGTTGAATAATGGGGGAGATGTCTCGAGAAATCTTTCCCAGGTGGACCTTATTTCGCGCACAGTGTCCATCGGCGGAGAGGTGAAGGATACCGACAATCTTAATATCCTGGCCGGACAGCGCACTTATACGCATTCGACAGAAAACTCCACGGGTACCGGTGGATCCGCTCCCGCCGGAACCACCTATGCGATTGATGCCGCCGCCCTCGGGGCCGCCAAAGCCGGCCAGATTCATGTGATCTCCTCGGATCAGGGGGTGGGTGTGAGAATGCGTGGGGACATGGCTGCGAGTGCGAGTCACATCACGATTTCAGCAGATGGGAATATTCTATTCGGAAAAGCAACGACTGCGCAGGATTTTTCAGTCATTTCCGCCAATGGGAGCGTCGTGCATTCAGGCTCGGACAGTACCGTGGGACGAAATCTCGATGTTCAAGGGCAACATCTGACGACCACGGCCGGATCAAAAATCACCACGACTGGAAACTCAACCATCACTCTGGGTGGGGTGATGGATCATTCCGGAACATTGAAAGGTTCGGGAAACATCACCATTTCTGCCAACGAAATCCAACTGAATGCAGGGTCTGGTGTGGATTCCGGGGACAAAATTACCGCCACAAGCGCGACAACCCTGAAAGCCAATGGAACACTTTCCGGAGTCAATGACACCAAGTTGTTGGCAGGCGATCGGATAACCGTCGGTGGAGTGATTCGCAGCAAGTCCGGTGGCACTGCCAATGTGGAATTGGAGGGCAAGGGAATCACGGTATCCGGAACGGTGGAGGCAGGAAAAAATCTCAACGTAAAAGGGAATCAGGATGTTTCGATCACCTCCGGCGGCCATCTGGATGGTGGCAATGATCAGACAATCAATTCAGATACTTTGGTGAACCGGGGTCAGATCACTGCAGGACGCAAGTTGACCATCAACCCGGTGTCGGGAATGGATAACAACCAGGGTGGGTATGTCAGCGCCCCGCAAACTCAAATTTCAGGGGGGGGACAGCTTTCCAACCGCCAGGGGCTTATTCAGGTGGGGGCGAATGGATTGAATGTTGCGATGGATTCGATCGACAACGTGGGGGGGTACATTCAGGGCAATGGTGCTGTGGCGGTGGAAGCAAAATCCGGTGGACTCAATAATGATCAAGGCCTGATTCAGACAACTTCCACCCTGAATTTGAAGTCGCATGGGATCTTTTCCAATCAGGAAGGAAGCGTCCTTTCCTATGACAACTTCTCCATTGAAGCTCCGACGGTGGATAATACCGTGGGATCCATTCAGTCGCTTGCCGATGGCAGGATCACCACGGCTTACTTAATCAATGCCCGTCGGCCCACCAACCGAAGCTATTCGGGTGAAATGAATTTTGATGATGTTGAAACGTCCGAGCAGGCCACCCTTTCGGCGGACGGAAACCTGATTATTACCCTTGAAAGTGCGACTGGATTGAAGGATGGCACCATGCTGAATCGTGCCAGCACCATTTCGGCCGGACATGACCTGGTGATCACTGGTGGTTCGGGAAGCGCTTTGGCGGATATTCTCCAACATCAACGGTGGCATCAGGAAAAATACAAAAAACACTGGTACAGCTCCTCCAAGGTGAGATGGGTCATGGACTCGGATACGACGACTGAGACGCCTGGATATCTCTACGGCGGAAATTCCATTAATCTCGATTTTTCGGGAACATTTAACAACACCGGAACGATTCAGACCCCTGCATTGAACATTGCCGCCGCATCGATCGTCAATGGAATCGATGGTCACTGGCTCCATACGCCTCCACCCACAGTGCCTGCGAATCGAATCTCGCCGGGATTGTCCACCAGTCTGCCTGATCCCGTGAATCCACTCTACAAAGTGACACACGATCCCAGTAGCGCCTATTTGATTACCTCCTCCGCACCTCTTCCCGATGGGATCCTAACGAAGGATGATGTTCTGAATCGACTTGGCCTTGCCGGGGAAGTGAAAGCCAAGTTTTTTGCTGATCCCCTCTATGAGGCAAAATTGCTTCACGAACTTACCCAGAAGGAAACGGGAAAAAACTACCTGACGGATGCATGGACCACGGATCGCGAACAGCGACAGAAGTTGATCGAGTCCATGATTTCATACGCACTGGCACATCCCGAAGCCAGATTTGGAGTGGCTCTCACCGATGCCCAGATTCAGGTGCTCACCGCTCCGATGGTGTGGTATGTGACCGAGAAGGATCCTGTGAATGGACAGGATGTATTGATGCCCCAAATTTATCTTCCTGATGCAAGTTTGATCGATCTTAAGAAGTTCAACGGAGGACAGATCATGGCGGATAACGCGGCGATCTCGACCTCCGGAAAGGTCCGGAATACCGGTTATATGATCGTGAAGGACGACTTGACGATCAATGCCGGCGATGTCGAGAACGAGAAACGCACGGTGACGGAATACGCATCCTATCGATCCAAAGGATTGTTTGGTTCCTCGAAGATCAACACCGTCGCTTTGCAGGTTGCCACCGACGGAGGTGAAATCACAGCAGGGAATCTGACGATCAATACCCCGGGAAGCTTCCACAATCTGGGTGGTTCCATCCTTGCAGACCAGCGCCTCAAAATTAACGCAGGGGGGGACATCGTCAACCAGGCGCAAAAGAGCGAGTTTCTCGTGACATGGAAGCCAGGATTCTGGGGGACTCTTGCGGGCAAGGGTTCTGCGGCGGTCGGTACGACCTTCCTTCCTGGGCAGATTTTGAGTGGGGATACGATTGACCTCCAATCTGGAAATGCCGTGCAAAACGTCGGTTCCAAAATCCTCGCCGTGGGTGATATCGATATTCACGCGAAGGATTTCATCAAACAGGACATTCAATCTGCGACTTATACGACCTATGAGAGTTCCACGTTTGGTTTGCTCGGATTCAAGGACAAACAGCGGCAGCAGATCGTCACCCAGCGTGCTGAGACAACGTCACAAAACGGGAATGTCAATTTCAATACCGTTGAGGGGGACATTACATCGCGCGGTTCCACCATTGCAGCCGGCCAGGACATCAATCTGACGGCACAAAAGGGAAGCGTGATTTTCGATTCGGCGACGACTTACGGAGTCAATAAGGATTCCAAATCCGACCTTTTCTCCCCCATGACCCTTTTGAAAAGCACGAGTGCGTCTGCCAGCGAATGGAATACCGCAAAGACCGAATTGCCGGTGGTGGCTGCGGGTCGGGATCTAAACATTCAATCCGGGAAGAATATTGAAGGGACGGGCTTGATGGGGACAGTGGGACGTGATGCCACTCTGACGGCAGGTGGGGATGTGAGTTTCAAAGAGGCCAAGGAACATCTTTACCTCCATACGGAAGATGCCAATTTTGGGATTACCTTCTTTGGGTCGGAGGTCATTAAGGCTGCCATGACTGGCGGGGATGTGGGGCAGGCGGTGATTGATACGGTCCCGATGGGAAGCTCCATCCAGTCGCTTTCCAAAAGCCGGAGTTTTCAAGATTTTGCGTTCAACGGAACCAGTTTTGGTTTGGATGCGTTTAACACCCTATCCGCCTTTTCCTCAGGGGTGAATGCTCCGGGAGGAGGTTTGGGTGAGGGACTCATGAATGCCGCAGGCGTTCGAACCGTGGGAATCGAATTCGGGATGAATTCGGCGCAACAGGAATGGACGAAGAGTTATCTTACGGATTTCGAAGTGGGTCGTGACCTTACCATTCGGGCCAACCAGGACATCCTCCTCAAAGGAGGGACCCAGTTGATTGCTGGAAACAACATGACCCTGGATGCGGGGCGAGATTTGACCATCGAAGCCAACAAGGACGAATTCTCTTCCAATTCCAGCGGCTGGGGTGGAAGCCTGGCTCTGACCTTCGGAGGGCAGAGCGGGGGGGTGGGACTGACCCTGGGTGTGAATCACTCCTGGTCGGATGCTCTGGGAAATACCTACACGGCTGGGGGCCTCCTTGCGGGGGGCGCTCTCACTACTCGAAGCGGAAACGACACCGCCATTCGTGGGGGGGGCATCCAGGGGGATACCGTCCAGATGGATGTCGGGGGCAACCTCTCGATTGCCTCGGTTCAGGACACGTTCAAAAGTGAGTCGGGGAACTGGGCCGGTTCCATTACTTTGACACCCTCGGGTGGAGTGACCGGAAGCTTCAGTTACAATCAGGCGAAAGAGGATTCCGCCTGGGTCAACCAAATGAGCGGGATTCAAAGTATCCATGGTGCCACGATCAATGTGGCAAAAGACATGCACCTCAAGGGTGCTTCGATCAACGATGAGTCCGGTAATCTTGCTATCCACTCAGATACATTCAGTTCGGAGGATATTCAGAACCACAGCAAGTCGAGTAGTTTTGGAATTTCCGTGAGCGGCTCCCCCGTAAGTGGAAAGCCTTCAAATGGTGGAAGTCAGGGAAATCCGATTCTCGGAACGGTGGGCTTCCAAATGGCAAAAGCGGAGAAGGAGGGGGTGACCCGTGCGACGGTCGGGAATGGAACCATCCAGACCATTCAAAACAGCGACCTCACCCAATTGAATCGCGACCTTGAAAAAGCCCAGGAAGTAACGAAAGACACCCATAGTGAGATAAAGGTGCTGGTCCCTATTCCCAATCCGGATGGGAAGGTTTGGAAGGATCAATTTAATTCCATCGGACAAGCCTTTCACAAACTTTCTTCTGATCCCCAATTGCCCCCTTCTGTTCGTCAGGGGGCAAAGAACATGGAGAAGCAAGTCGCCGAGGTGGATCAAACTAAGGATCCTCAGCTCAAGGCTCAGAAACTCGAAGCCCTTGGGGATCCTGATGTTCAATACTCCCTTTCCAAGGATAGCAGCATTGGGATGATCGATGAATATTGGGAAGCTACTCATCATACCCCTGACACGGCCGAAGTGGCCGAGGTTTATCGGAAGGTGATGAGTAATGAAACCCCGTATATTGAAGGGGGAAGTCTCAAGTGGTCGGATGACTATGCTTCCCTTGTCACCGAAATTCGCAGGGGCCTGGAGCCAAAAATTCAGATTACCGTTTCCGATTCAAATGCCTCGGATAATCAATCCGTGGTCCAAAACCAGATCAAGGATCTGAAGGGAAGGATAAGCCATGGAGCCTCCGGGACATGGGATACCGAAAGCAACCCTGGTCCCCTGGCTTCTTTCGCCCAGAATGTGATTCAGGATACCGTTACAAAAATTCAGTATGATTATGAAGGAGGGGATGCCGCCAAATTATTCACATCCCTGGGTAAATCTCTCTTTAACATTGGGGATAACAGTACCAACCCATGGCTTACGAAACTAACCTACGTGGGAGGTGGTTCCATGGATGCGGTGGCTGGAATGTTGACTCCAAAAACGTATGTCGATGCTCTCCAGCAATATGGCCAGAATGTAAAAAAGGTTTATCAGACACGTGGTTTGGGTGATGCGGCCGGCTATGCGTTGACGACTTGGAATGTTCAACCGATTTTTGAGGGGATTTTCAATATCGATGGGGTGACTGGTTTGCCCGTCGGGGATGGTTTGGATCGGGTTACCCGTTCCACGATTGGGGTATTGAACACGGCGGGATTCGTTCTGCCTCTGGAGGGCCCTCTATCGAAAGCGTTATCCACGCCATCTTCAAGGACCGTTCTGGCAAATGCACAATTGAGCTCGATGCTGGCAATGGCCGACGAATCGATGGCATCCCTTGCCATGAGGACCTTGTCGGGGGAGGCGACGGGCAGTTCCATGGCAAAAGGGTTTGCGGCTTACGATGCCTCGGCATTTGATCTTTCCTCCCTGAACGGGTTGATGGAGCAGAAAAATCTCACCATCCCATACGGAGGCTCACTTCTGGAAACGAAGATTGGGGGATTCTCCAAGGCCGGCTCCAAAACAACCCGGCCCACAACCAGTGTCATGGAGCAGATGCCGGTTTCGGGCGGCAATGGTTATGTCTACACCCCGCTTAAGTCAACGGCGGGGGTATCGGAGTTATTTGGAGCCAATGATCTGGTTATTGGATCAAAGGGGAATTTGGAGTTTTTGAAACAGCGTGGGGGGATTCAGATACCGGAATTTGGTGGAGCGGAAGTCGGTTATGGCAAGCATCTTGAAAGCCAGATGACCAAGGCGGAGAAAATCCGTATCAGCATGGATGGTCCCGATGGTCCTGTGGTGCTTTCGGATATCACCCGGAAAAGTGGAATCCTGGATAAATATGGCAACCCGAAGAATGGGGTCACTGAGTTTGGAATTTACAAGGCTCTCACAACGCCTGAGTTGTTTGCCAAGAGCGAATTCTACCTCCACAACACGCCGGTTCCAAAGGATTGGTTGTTGATCCAATTGGAACAGAACGGATTTGAGACTGGGGCTTTGAGGGCAAAAACGACTCCCCATGTAGCGGCGACACCGCCGGTCAATTTGAATCCCCAGGGGGTGGTTGGCGGGGCTCCTACAACGGCTTCAAGCAGCATGGAGCTCAGTCAACTCGGGAAAGCGGGGGAAGGGAAAATGCCGAATCTTTCCAATGGAATGAAGTCCGGTGGGGCGGTTCCAGAGATTAAGGGACTTCGGGATCAAGTCATGGGGGCGTTGGTGGATGACCTGATGGTGAAAAGCGGGAAAGCGCAGAAAGCCTCCTTGTTTGGTGTTCAAATCGAGGGACGGCTGGCTGATGCGCAAATGCAGGCTTTGACGAAAGAATATGGTGTGGAGTTCGCTCAGATTTACCGGCCAGGTCGAGGGAAGAATGGTGGTGGTGGAACATATTGGTTGTACGCGGGTTCGGAAAATCATGTTACTGTGCCAGTCGCCAATGATGTGATTGTGGTAAACCACACGCACTTATCAGGTGAAGCGAGTCAGTTGGCGAGTCCTGCAGATTATCGTACCCTTAAAAATCTAGCGGACTCGGGATCGCCACAACGATCCTCTCAAATCGTCGTCGTTGGAGATGAAAAAACCGTCCGTTTCCATACTAGTGATCAAGTTTCGCGCAATCCCGCAGTTAAACCCGCCAGCCCTGAGTTTGTTAAGATTGCAGAAAAGGCTGCAAAGAAGCTTAAAAATAATGGAGTCGTTGGGTTTGGCTACAATGTGGAAACCCAGGAATTGATGCTTTTTAATGAACTTTCCTTGGGTAAGGGAGGATCGAATCCATCGTTTCAGGATGGGATCATATTTGGAAATATAAATCGAGAGGGTGTGATCCATGAAAGTTTGAGCCATTCCGGAACGGCAACAAAAGCGGATATTCGGGAAGCCACAAGGGCTGTTCAGCGTGCACTGGATCCGACCAAAGCGAAGTGGGAACCCCAGACCACCGTGTCGAATTCAAAAATCTCCTCCCTTGGGCAATCGGTGTCCGAGCCCTCCCCGGATGTGACGGGTGAAGGGAAAATGTTTGAGCGGGACGATCTCGGGGCGATTGTGAACCCAGCTACTTCCAAGGAGGTGAAGCTGCCGGTCGATGCACCCAAAATCAGTGCCACCTCCGAGGAAGTGAAACTTCTTTCGATCCGTCCTCCAGGCGAAATTGGCAGAACGGTTTCAGGAAAAATAACACCCGCCCAAATGGATGAGCTTAGCGCCGGGAGCAGCACGTATTACTCCCTGGTTTATTTTGAGGGCCCTGGCAAGAACGGCGCAGGCGGAGCTTTCCGGGTCTATTCCGGGGATCGGGCAGCGCCCATTCCCCTCGGGGATGATGTGCATGTGGTGTACAAAACCGAGCCCAATACGGCCGTTTCTTCTGCTGGCAAAATGGATGTGTCAGGAAGCCGGATTGCGGAAACCAAAGAGCCCGTGATGACCCAAGCCCGGGTGATAAATGAGGCACCTGCGGTGGCTCCGGTGAAACCCTTCGAGGCACCCACGGTGAGCGCAAGTGCGGTCGAGGTGAAGCTTCTTTCGGTTCGCCCGCCGGGCGAGGTTGGCCGGACGGTTTCCGGGAAGCTGACACCCGCGCAACTGGAGGAGCTCAGTGCAGAAAACAATGCTCACTATGCGCTGGTCTATTTTGAAGGTCCCGGCAAGAACGGTGCGGGAGGAAGCTACCGTGTCTATTCAGGTGAGCGGTCTGCCCCGATTCCCGTGGGCGAAGATGTCCATGTGGTTTACAAGGCAAGTCCAGGAAAGGCGGCATCCAATGCATCCCCGTCCATAGAAAAAACGCAGGCGGTTTCCCAGGTGCCTGCGGTATCGGAAAAGTTGAAATTTGGTGAGAACGATGTGGTGTTAGGGCTTCAACCTGGGCTGCAGAAATTCAAACTTAATGGCGGCAAAGGCTATGGACAGTTTGAAAGCGCCGGTCGGGATTTCGCCGCCCACCTTGACGATGCCCTCAAACAGGCGGAAAACATCCGATTCAGCTTGGATGATGTGGAATTGTCTCAAGTCTCCCCGCGGAGCAAGTTGCTGAACGAGTTCAAGGAGCCTGCTCACGGGTATACCAATTACGAGCTCCATGAGATTGTTACGAATCCGGAATTTCTGAAGAAAACGGTGTTTTACCGGGATGGGAAAGTTGTTTCCACGGAATCCGTATTGAACGAATTGAAACAAAGCGGTCTGTCCTTGCCTCAAATAGAAGAGTTGAAGGTTTCGCCGAAATCGATTTCCCCCAGGGTGGATCCTGCGAGTGGGGACGTTGCGCGTATGGAGATGATGAATCCTGGTACGGCGGGAAGCGGCAAATGGGATGGAAAACTTCCGAAAGTTTCAAAAGAAAAGGGTGCAGCCGTGCCTGCCCCTGAAATTCCGGAAATATACAAATTAGTGAGGAATGCCCTGGCGGACGACATGCTTTTCAAAAAAGGACAGGTCAAAAACACATCCTCATTTGGAATGCAGCTTGATCGTCGGTTGACGGACGAGCAAATGAAGGCTCTGACCCGTGAACACGGGGTTGAGTTTGCCCTGGTGTATCGCACCGGACCTGGAAAAAATGGTGGGGGCGGAACCTACTGGTTGTACGCGGGTGGCGAAAATCACGTCAATATTCCCATAGCGGACGATGTCATCGTCCTGAACCACACACACAGGTTGGAGGAACTTGGCGGAATCGCGAGCCCCTCGGACTATGCTTCCATGAAAAAGCTGGCGGACGCAGGCTCGCCCCAGCGATCCTCCAAAATCCTTCCTGTCGGCAGCGATGGATCGGTTCGTTTCCGGCCGGATGAGCGGGTGGATTACAATCCCGCAATCAAGCCCTCAAATTACGAGACTCTTACGGCTCAACTTAAAGCCAGAGATACGCTTAAGAATAACGGAGTCATCGGTTTTGGGTATGATGCCAACACGCAGGAATTGATTTTGTTAAGCGAAATTCCCTCGGACTCGGCTGGGGTTAGCCAGTTGTATCCCAAGGGCATGATCTATGGAAACTTCAACCGTGAGGGGTTGGTTGAAGGAAGTTTGAGTCATTCACCCGCGACCACGAAGGCGGAAATCCGTGAGGCTGTCCGGGCTATCAGGCTGGCTGTGGACCCAGACGCCGGTAAATGGGTGCCTGCGAGTCCGGCCCGACGGAATGGCATTAGTGGTTTGGAGCAAGGGGGCAAAGATTCGAATTTGGTTCCAAGTGAAAAACCTAAGTTATATCGGGGGGTTCCAGCTAAATTTGATGAAACCCAACGCCTTGCGGAGCTTGGAATAGTCGTTCCCAGGGGATCCAAGATGGAGCTTCCGGCATTGTATGACCATGTCACCGGCCGTCCCGTGGATGCGGGTGTTACCTCCTGGACGACGGATCCCGAAGTCGCCAAAATGTTTGCTGGGAAAAACGGAATCGTCATTGAAGTTGAGGCTGATCAGGTTGCGGATAAAGTGGTGGCCAGGCCGCAGTTGGGTAGGTTTTTAAATGAGAATGAAGTGTTGCTAAAAGGACCTGTTTACGGAAAGGCACGGAGTCTTAATCCTGCGTACAAGCTGGGTGAGGAGGATGCCGCGAAGTATGCGGTTGAGAACCGGTTTTCCATGTTCAAGGACTATGGAGCCATGGAGGGGGTTGAAAAGGCCCGCCAGATCCTCGCGAAAAACGGTGCTGTGGAATTTATTTACAACTTCGAAACCAAGCAAATGGCCTTTTCGGAAAGTGGGGTTTCCTCAAAAATAGGGGGAGGGCTCGAAATGCCAAATAAATCCACCATTTCAGGATTTATTAATAAAAATGGAATTATCGAGGATGCGAAAAAAATCTCAGGAGCCTCCGATCTGCAAGTCCAGGAACTTAAACTTGCTGTGAACAAAGCCCTTAAGTTGAGTGAAGGTTCTGGAAGTGGGGAGGCGAACCCGTTTTGGAACAACAGGGGTACGTTGGGCGCGATGGACAAAACCAGGGAGGGAGGGAATCCCGCTTCAGGAGACGGTATCGCCCGCATGGAGCAATCCTTGTCGAATCCGTCCGAAAAAGCTGGTGAGGAAAAATCATCTTCCGCAGCTCGGCAAAAGGTGGCTCTTGAAGCGAATCCGGGGCCGAATGCCGCCTTAAAAATGTTCCGAAAATTGACCGGCCAATATTCAACGCAGGGGGCTGAAGAAGCCAAGCGCGTCGTGTCTCATGATGGGACCGTGAAATTCGCCTACAACGCGGACACCAAACAACTAGTTCTCACCACGGCGGAACACCGGGTTGCTGCAAAAAAACTTTTGGATGTACCTGCAAACAACACCACGTATCAAAAGAATATTATTTTTGGAAACGCCAATAAGTATGGGGTGGTGGACAACACTCTGGCCCATTCGGGTGCGACGGAGCAACAGATCCGAGATGCCATCACGGCGGTCAATAAGGCTCTCGAGGAATAAAGGGCTGAGGGCCCATCTGCCAAAATCGATCGTGACTGCTGTAGGCTTGCTTTTGCGAGAGGGGTATGAAAATCCAGGAAGAAGGACGCGAAGTGTCTCAATGTAGATTTGGCTTGTGTCCCAGATGGAATCGACGCAAGTTCATCTCTTCAGCAACCTGTTAACCTGGGAGCCATGTGAATATTCTAGTTGTTGAAGACGATCGCTTCTTGAGAGGCATGCTCTTTCAGATGATGAATCACATCGGAAAGCATGATGTCAGTTTCGTCACCAACGGGCATAATGCCCTGTCCCTTCTTGCCGACCCGAGTCATGGGTTCGATCTGGTGTTCATTGATCTCCATATGCCTCGTATGACGGGAGACAAGGTGATCCGGATCGTTCAGGAGATTGTGGATACGAATTTCGTGGTGGTGACGGGCCATCCCGATGCGGTTCAAAATCCTCCCAGGCACGTACGTGTGGTCCCAAAGCCGTTTGATTTCAATGTGATCGAGTCGATCATTCGAGACACGGAGCAGGAGATTCGGGCCCGAAAGCAGGCGTCGCAGAAGAATCCATCTCAAGCTGGTTGAGAGGCTTTTCGTGTTTGTTTGGTGGCGTCAGTGCCCGATTTTTTTGAGGAAAGCGTTTTTCGAAGACTTTCAATTTTCTGATCATTCGCAATTAGCTGACCATAGGAGTAATCCATGGGAAGGAGGAGTTTCACCCGTGTGCCTTTTTCCCCGCTGTCGATCATAATTCTAACGGTGTGGTCGAGCACGGTGCGCTGGACGATGGGTAGCCCAAGCCCCATTCCCAGCGCCTTGGTCGTGCAGAAAGGGGAGAAGACCTTATCCCGGATATCCGGAGGAATCCCATGGCCGTTGTCCTCAACGGTGATGGCGACGCCTTCGTGAATATCTCCGAGGGCTCGAACGGAAAGAATGATGCTGGGATGTTCCGTCTTGCTGGTAGCCTCGACGGCGTTGATCACAAGGTGGGAAAGGCATTCGGCAAGGGCGTTTTCATCGCCCTGGATAGTCGGAATGTTGGTGTCGTTTCGGATATCCACCTCCACGTTTCGGGGCAGGAGCTGGAGTCTGGCCATGTCGACGCCGCTCTGGACGGTCTTTTGAAGGTCCAGGGGCTGGAATCGCAACTCCGGGGGGTGGGCGAAATTAGTGATCAAGTCGATCATCTTGTTTAAGCGATCGACCTCCTGGGGGACGAGCTTCCAGAATTCGTGACGGAATTCCGGATCATCGTACCGCTCAGGCAGGAGTTGAGCAAAGGTACGGATGGCGACGAGGGGATTGCGAATCTGATGGGACATGCTTGCAGCGAGTTCAGTCCAGAAACTTGCCCGCTCCAGACGTTCCTGTTTTTGACGCAGTAACTGCTCGGCGGTGAGATCCTCGATTATGGCCATGGCGCCGATGCCAAAGGATTCCTGATTAAAACTATAGGCCTGGACGGAAAGGGTTCGCTGAGTGAGGGGATCCGTCCATTGCAGGGGTTGACCTTGGGGTTCGTCATCCAGGGTACGCAATAAAAGGTCGGCAAGGCGGCTTCCTAATTGTTCCACGGGCTTTCCCACAATCTCGTTGGAAGCCACGGAAAGGAGTCGTTGTGCCGAGGTGTTGAACCACTGGACGAGTCCGTTTTTGTCCACCGCGACGATGCCTGTAGGCATCGATTGCAGAAGCGTTTCCAGGAGATTTTTTTGAATTCCCGCGTCCTCATAGAGCAGGGCGTTTTCGAGGTTGGTGGAAATGTGTTCGGCGACGATCATCAGATCCTCGAGATCGGCGGGAGTGAAGGGAACGCCCGTGCCCCGGTGTCCTACAAAAAGCCACCCGATGATACGGGTTCGCGCATACAGGGGGATAAGAACCTCGGCCCCGAGACGATCCAGGATTTGCTTCAGAAAGCGACGTTGCGAGATATCCCGTATATGCTCCAGAGTGGAGTGGGAAACGATGTGTGCGTTGAGCTCCAGCCAGTGGACGAAGGGGTCATGATCGGAGTACTCGAGGCGATCGGTGCCTTCGAGGCAGCGAAGTCCCGCCCGGAGGCGGTAGCTCTGGGAGGCTCGAATCCACGAAAAAATGCCAACGCGGGAGACTTTGATTGTGGAGGCGACTCCCTCGACGATGCTTTCAAGAAGGGCATCAATGTTATGAAAATGTCGGAATGCGCGATAGAGGTGGCGCAAGGGTGGAGGGGCGGCCTGTCGTTCCACCTGGGGCGGAGTGGCCTGGGAGGCGAAACTCATCGTTGGAGTTGGAGAGAGAGATTCCTCTCTCAGGATCTGATTTTCAACGGTCAGTTTGATATGATCGAGGGCGCGGACGATGAGCTTCTGGAAGCGAGGCCGATCGATGCGAACATCCTCCACGGCGAAAATTCCCGCGGCTTCCATTTCCAGCATGGGTTCAGATCGTGGGATACCCAGGGCGATAAGGATCGTTTGGGGATAGGTCTTATGAACCTGGTGAACGATGCTCCTGGCGTTTTCACTATGAAGATCGACGATCAAAACGGTGGGGCCCCATTGTTGGAGAAGGCGTTCGATTCGATGGGTGGAGTGTATGTGCTCCATCCGAGCGATGGACTTGAGGTAACCATCCATCCGGGCGATAAAATCCGAATCCTGTGTGTAAACAATGCAGGTGGCCGGGGAATTCATGCAGCAACTTGCTGTTCAGCTGGAAGGGGGAAGGTGATGCTGAAGCAAGTCCCTTTGGTCCATTCACTCTCCACCTCAATCTCTCCACCATGTTCCTGAATAATTTGGTGGGAGACGGACAGGCCAAGGCCCGTACCGGTGCTTTTGGTTGTAAAAAAGGGATCGAAAACGTGGCCGAGATCCTCGGGTTTGATGCCATGGCCGGAGTCCTCGATAAAAACTGTGGCGGACCCCGGTGAGGCTGTAAGACCTGCCTCGGAAAGGGGTGATAGAAGGGTCATTTGGGTTCTTACTTTCAATTGTCCGCCCCGATTCATCGCTTCAATCGCATTCAATAAGAGATTAAGGATCGCTTGCTCCAACAGATGGGGATCTGCCTGGATCGTGATGGGTGTCACGGAAAACTCACGATGCGGCGTCACCCCTTGTTGTACCATCTGGTGATGCACCAGTTTTAATGATTTGTCCAGAATTTTGTGAAGATCGGTTGGAGCCAGGGCGGGTTTTACGGGGCGGGAAAAACTGAGCAGCTGATTGACGATTCCGTCGATGCGATCAATTTCATGTCCGACGACGGAGGAGAAGCTTTCACGAAATTCCTGGTCCTGATAACGTTCGGGAAGGAGTTGGGTAAAAGTTTTGATGGCGACCAGAGGATTTTTGATCTCGTGGGCCATACCGGCGGAAAGCGTGCCCATACTGGCAAGCCGGTCGGTTCGACGTACCTGCTGTTCCAACTTTTTGACGGCGGTGAGGTCTTTGATGACGACAAGAACTCCGAGCACATTGCCGGAATGTCCTTTAAAGATCGAACTGCCCATGCGAACGGTCGTGCTTTCATTTCCATGATCGATTTTCGCTTCGATTTCACGGGTGCTTTTGCCTGTCTGAAGGGTGGTATAAATAAGCTGCGCGAGCGAAGGGGGAAGGGTTTTTGCGGGTTTGTTGATGACAGCAGCGGCGGAGAGTCGGGTGATTTGTTGGGCTTCCCGATTGAAAACAGTGATGATGCCCTCCGTGCTTGAAGCCACGACACCGCTGACAAGGTTTTCGAGGAGCAGTTCATTGTAAATTTTGCTGTCCTGGGCGCCGGTGAAAAGTTGGGAATTCTCGATCGCAATGGCAAGTTGGTTGCAAAGAACCTGAAGGGCGTCTTGTTCGACATTGCCGTACACGCGTCCGGAAAGTCGGGGGCCGAGAAATAGTATCCCTTGAAGGGTTCCGCGTGAACGAATTCCAAGAGCGAATGCCATTTTCAATTCGTCCATGCGTTTTGAAATAGCTTGGATTTCCGAGGTCTGACGAAAACGTTCAAGTTCGTCCTTTACGATGGGTTGGTCGCTTTTCCTTAAGTGCTCCACAAGAGGATCGTCAGGGGAAAGGATGATGGGTGAAAATTCCCGAATGGCTTCGCCATACTTTGTGGTAAAAACTTTGTTTTCCAAAACCAGAACGGTGACGGTGTCTGTTCCCAGGGACTCACCGACAGTCATGCAGAACTTTTGCAACAGATCCGGCAAGGTTGTAATAGACTGCAGCACGCTTGTGACGCGACGCACAATGGATGCTGCGTCAATGGGTGGCGTGGTGAGATAAATGTGTTGTGCGAATTGTTGAAATTTTCCGCGAGCCGGCACCAATGAGAAAGCCACAGCAAGAGCCCCAAGTAAGGAGGGTAAGGGAAAATTTTGAACAAGGACTGTCGGAAAAAATCGGTTTCCGAGGAACCAAATGGAGCTGTAAAGGGCAACAAGGTAAACGGCCAAAAGGGTGTATGCCACGAAGCGACGCAGGACATCTGCAACATCCATGATGCGGCGGGTGACAATCCCGTAGGCGATGATGGTATCAAGGAAGATCACCCACATGGGGGTGAGTTGGACGGACTCGGAACGTCCCGTGACGAAGGGGGCGATGACCGCTGTGGTTGCCCCAACAAAAAAGCAAGTCGCAAGACCAAGAAATGTGAATTGCAATTCGGTTTTTATTATTCCCGTGGAATGACGAATGTCCTGGATGAGGTTGAAGCAAAAAATGCTTGAGGCCGTGACAAAATAAATCACGTAAATAAAGTATGCTTGTCCAAACTGAAGTTCCGCCAAAGCACCGGGGGCTGGCAGTCTCGCATGTTTGATGAAAATCGGGGTTTGACAGAGGATGGCGATGGCAACGCTGACGATCAGCCAGATGCGGGTGTTGACCCTTGAAAAGATCTCTCCCCATCGTTCCGTACGATGGACGATTGCAAGACGGAGAAGATTAAATGCGGCAAGAACAAATGAACCGGTGGCGTGATCCTGTTGGATGCGAAAGAGCTCCTCGGCATCGGTCGAAGCATGGAAGGAGCTGAAGAAAAAGACCAGCCATGCCATGACGGCGCCGGAAAGAATCAGATAGGATTGGTTGATTCGTCTTTGGGGATTTGTGAAGAAAACAAGCATCCCCAGCGTGAGGTTGATCGCCATCGCGCTGATGCTCGAAATGATGACAAAGTTCATTTCACTAAGCTTTACGATAGAAATAAAGATAAGTCGAAGAGCAGAACCCGAGATAGGGATGTTTTCCGCTTTCGATGGCAAATTGCTCGCGGATGGAGGGCGAAATCATATCCAGAATTTCATCGAATGTATAGGTTCGAAGGACGCTGATGATTCCATCAAACTGGATCATTAAAGGGACAATAGGGACGAGTGTGCACACGAAAAACGTTCTCCATCGAAAAGGACGCGAGGAAAACGGCATGAGCATTCCTGCAAAAGGGCCGCTTAAAAAAAGCATCAGCAAATGACGGAGATTTCTTTGGAAGGGTTCAAGGATAAAGATTCCATCCCCATTGATCAAAGCATCGGATACAATCTGCTGTGCGTCTACTGGGCGAAAGTGATGCAAAGCAGAGCAGATGGACCGCAATCGGGCTTTCGGGTTGGTCAAATGATGGGCGGGAACAGGCGTCGACAAATAATCGATTTTTTCATCTCCATGCCATTTTCTGAGAGATTCGAACTGTTTCAAATTTGGATATAAATCGGAAAGAATGACCTTCGGGCTTTCGTTGTTTTCATGATGGATTGCATTTAAAATGGTGTCGATAGGTGACCCACCTCCTGAAGCCAGATCGAGGACGATCTTTGAGCGGGAGTTCTGGACCCAGTTGCAAAAAGGGCGATGCATGTGCCGGTAGTGGCCTCCTTTTTTGAAAAGGAAGTGAAGGCATTCCATGTAGACTTCACGCAACCAACCTTTAAGCCAGGGTTGATCGCCAAACTCAAAAAGATGAAGCCGTTTTTTAAGAAAACGATTCATTTTGCAAAGAGAAGTTCTCTACTAATAGGCTGCTGTTGCCTCCTCCAATTCCATGGGAATTGATCATCACGCATCGGATCCTGGATTTTCGGGAGCCTTCGCTGACGTAGTCGAGATCGCAGGAGGGGTCGGGGGTTCTGCAGTTGGCGGTCGGGGGGAGTTCCTTGAATTTCATGGCAAGGGCCGTGGCGATGACTTGTAACGGTCCTGCTGCGGCCAGGGGATTGCCGGTGACGCCCTTGATCGAGCTCACAGGGATGGAGTGCGCTCGATTTCCAAATACTTTTTTAATCGTTTGGGTTTCGATTCTATCCAAAACCGGGTGACCCGGACCGTGGGCGCAAATATAATCCACATCGGCTGTTCGGCGTCCTGCGTTGGCGAGTGCCATGTTCATGGACTGTTCGAATCCACAAGCGGGTTCGCTGGCGTCCAAATCATTTTGGGTTCCATAACCTTTGATTTCGAGATAAGGCCTTGCGCCTCGGGCCAGTGCATGATCAAGGCTTTCCAGAATGAGTGCACCAGCTCCCTCTGAAATAACTCCAGCATCCCGTTCAAGATCAAAGGGTCTACTTGCCCGTTTCGGATCTTGATTGTGCGTGGAAGAAAGTCCGGCGGCGGTCAAATTGGCAAAGGGCATCAAGCTAATGGGGGCATCGGCTCCTCCGGTGATCGCCAAATCTGATTTTC
>CAYYYL010000011.1:0-87367 GCA_964475835.1 uncultured Verrucomicrobiota bacterium
GTGCGGCTGTTTGATTCCACCGTCGCGCTCTTTGCGGTCGGAACATTGAGCCTGTCGCCCTTTTTCGCCGCCAATGGAGCCTCGCTCCTTTCCCATTCATCCACCCTTTGCGCCACCGCGGCCTTTCTCTACTTTGCCCTTCACTGGCAGCAGAAGGGAACGATCGCATCCGCGTGCGCCTCGGGATTGCTTCTCGGCTGGATCTTCGCCACACGCTCGCCCAATGCGGCCGCATTGGGCCTCACCTGGATCCCCTGGATCCTGTGGTCCCGTCGCATCACCTTCCGCCACGAATGGAGGCAGATGCTTGCTTGCGGCGCGGGAGGACTGGCGGTTTTGCTGCCTCTTCTCATCTACTACCACACCCTCTCCGGTCGCTGGGCTACCGATCTCTTCACCGACTACTGGCCCCGAAATCGATTCGGTTTTGGGACCGATCTCGGACGGGGGGAACCGGGGCATTTCTTCCAAACCCATGCCAATCACGACTGGCATGGAATGCTCACCAACTGGGTTTATTTCGCGAAAAGCCTCGCCATCTGGTGGAGTGGCAACCCCTGGCTCAGCTTGGCCGGAATCGCTCTTGCCGTAATTCTATATTTCATCAGATCTCCCCGTCTTTCAACCCTTCCCCTTATCCTTGTGGCATGGCCATTAACGCACATCGCGCTCTATTCCCTGTACTACACGCCCAGCACTCCCTTCTCTGGCCCCCGCTACATCGCCGAGTTGATGCCCGCGCTGGCGGTGGCGACAGGATGGATTCTCTCCCGCATGGTTCAATGGCGGCAGGGCCGCTGGATTGCGGGACTCTCCTTCACGCTTTTTGCGATCGTGGCCTCGCACCATCGAATGCAGTTCTATCAGGAAAATGAAAAAGGAACCGTCGCCCGTCGCCAGGTGGAAGACTGCGTGCATCAGAATGCCGTGCAACCCGCCATCGTCTTCATCCGGTCGTTCTGGCTGGGGCATCCCTTTCCGATCTTTCTCAATCGGTCCTCATTGAACGATCCCATCCTCTTCGCATGCGACCGTGGAGAGGAGGACAACGCTCTCGTGGAGAAATATCCCGAGCGCAATGCCTACGTCCTGGTGGTGGACCCGAAGGCCGGGGATTCCAAGGTCGCCCAGCTTGTGCCCATCTATCAGGCGGCAACCCGCACCTGGTTGAAACAGCCCGGCGATATCGTCGCCCCATTTTTCGTCGGGGGACAATTCACCCCTCCCCTCGCCCTCCAGGGGGAGAACGCCCGCGTTCTTTTTCATCCGCGAGCTGAGGAAATTCCAAAGCAATAAAGCTCCACGGGCTTACGTCCAGAATCTTCTGCGCAAGCGATCAATGTGACCTGCCGCGGGGACGCAACAGGCTACCGAGCTTTGATTTCAATCCCAAATTTGACACACCCTGTGTAAAGTGATACTTTAGTGTCACTTTATGAAAACAGAGCTCGTCACAACACTTAAACGCCATGCCACAGAGCTGATTGCGGATCTCCAGAAAAAACACGAAACCATTCTCATTACGGAACATGGCAGGCCTGCGGCTTATCTCGTCGATATTGAAACATTTGATGGCATTCATCGCCGAATGCAAATCCTGGAAGGAATCGCCCGTGGGGAACAGGCGGTCGAGAGCGGTCGTGTGGTCAGTCATCGGCAAGCCAAAACCCGCATGCGACGATGGTTGAAATAGTCTGGACCGAACCCGCACTGCAGGACCTTGACGGCATTGCGGACTATATTGCACTGGATAAACCGGATGCCGCCTCCCGGTTTGTTCAACGGGTTTTTACCCGTATTGAACAGCTTTCCACTCATCCGGAAAGCGGCTCCAGACCGTCTGAAATCAAGGATCTGAATTTTCGTCAAATCGTTGAACCTCCCTGCAGAATTTTCTACCGGTATGATGGAAGACGCGTTTACATTCTTTATATCATGAGGGGCGAGATGCATTTCCAAAAACGACGTCTCGTTGAGCGCAACCGGCGCTCAAAATGATTGCCAGAGCGAGACCTTCCTTTATACCACAGTGCATCTTGTCCCTATTTATGAGATGGCTTCTAAGAACCTTCCTTGTAGGATGAAATTTTATGCCGGCATCCGCCTCCCGCACATTTGGCATCTTCGATCTGGGATCGAACTCCATCAAGATGATGGTGGCGCGGGAACATCCCGGGAAATCACCGGAAATTCTGGCTGAAAAAAGCGTGGGCACCCGGCTCGGGGAACGGCAGGAGGGCGCCACCGATCTGACCGATGCCGCCATTCAGAGAACGCTCGAAGCAATGGTTGCGTTTCGTGAACAGCACAAGGATTTGCATATCACCCAATGGAAGGCCGTGGCCACAAGCGCGGTGCGCGAGGCCTCCAATCGTCACGTTCTGGAACAGCGTTTCGAGGAGATCCTCGGTTTTCCCCTCTCCGTCATCAGCGGGGAGGAGGAGGCGAACCTCATCTATCTGGGGGTCACCCGCGACAAGGACCTCGTTCCGAAGGACGCCCGTCTGCTCGTCATGGATTCCGGCGGAGGCAGCGCGGAATGGATCTGTGGCACACCCGATCACATTGAACGCCGCATCTCGCTGGATCTGGGTTGCGTCCGCATGACACGCCGTTTTCTCAAAGGCGATCCCTATACCAAGGAATCCCATCACGCCCTCATCGAGCACTATCACGCACAACTGGAGCCTCTGGTTGGAAATTTCTCGGCAAAGGACCATCTCATGATCGGCACCGGTGGAAGCATCTGCACCGCAGCCGCAATCGACCTCGCCGCGCCCCATTTTCATCACAAAAAAATCCACGGACACGTCATGAAACGACACGAGATCCACGAACTCGATAAAAAATTAAGAGCCATGACCAACTCGGAACGCCTCGCCCTCCAGGGCATGCCGGGCAAGCGGGCGGACATCATCGTCGCGGGAATCGCCCTGTTCGTGGTGGCAATGAAACTTTTTGACGCCCACCACATCACCTCCAGCCTGCGGGGATTGCGCTATGGCGTGCTCGCGAAGGAGCTCGCGTTATGAAATGGCTGAATCGACTGGAACGCAACTACGGACGCTTTGCCATCCATCACGTCGGCCTGTGGATCGTCATTCTGAATGTCATCGGCTTTGGACTCATCAACGCCAAACCAAACCTCATCAACCTTCTCCTGCTCGACAGGGAGCGCGTCATGCAGGGTGAATTCTGGCGTCTTTTCACTTATTTGATGATCCCTTCAACAACGAGTCTCTTCTGGATCATCTTTGCCCTTGGTTATACCTATATGATTGCGGAAGGACTGGAGCAGGAGTGGGGTGCGTTCCGGTTAAACTGCTACATCCTTATCGGCATGATCTCGACAACGGTGATCGCTTTTTTTCTCTCCTACGGTGGAGTCAGCAACACCTACCTCGCCACATCACTTGGCCTTGCCTTTGCCACCATCTACCCTGAATGCGTCATCTATCTCCTCTTTATCATTCCGGTAAAAATGAAATGGATAGGCTGGGCAACCGCCATCTTTCTTGCTTTTGAATTCCTGTTTGGCGGGCTTGAAGGACGTCTCGTCATTCTCGTCTCCGTGGCAAACTACTTTTTGTTTTTCTGGGAGTTGATTCGTGAGAGAGTCGCTCTTCGAATGAAGGTGTCGAAAGTCCGTTCCCGATGGAAGATCGTGGAACCCGGGGAGATGGGCGACAGTTTTCATGAGTGTGCCGTCTGTCATCGAACGGAAATTGAAAGCCCGGACCTTGGATTTCGTGTGGCATCGGACGGGAAGGAATATTGCGAGGAACATCTGCCTTCCCGCACGCCTCGAAGCGCATAAATTCAGATCCATGGAGGGCCACGCTCTGTCGTGGCCACAAGCGACATAAGCCACAACAAAGCGTGGCCCTCCAAAATCCGATTTTAAAAGAACTTCACTGCGCTTTTTCCATCTTGCGCAGCATCCGTCGGTAGTTGGAGGCGAAGACCTTGTCCATCCAGCGGGGGGCGACACGCTGGGCCATGGCGATAAAACGCGCGTGCCCGGTGATCACCACCTGTCCCCGTCCCCGCTCCATGGCGCGAACGATCCGGGCGACACATTTTTCCACCGGCATGTAGAGAAACTTCGGTCCCGTCTCCGCCTTGGTCCCCACCTTGATTCGGTTATTATTGAACTCCGTGGAAATCAGGCCGGGACAGACGGAAAGAACCCGGATTTTTTCATCCGCCAGCTCGACCCGAAGAGATTCGCTGAAGGCATGGAGCGCATGCTTCGTCGCGGAATAGCAGGAGGAGAGCGGCATCGCTCGCAAACCCACAATCGATTCCACATTCACGATCAATCCACCCCCCTGTTTCCGAAACTGCGGAACCACCGCCTGCATGCAAGCGACCGCCGCGAAAAGATTGGTTTCAAAATTGCGCCGAATCTCCTCGACGGGAAGCTCTGAAAAATTTCCCCACAAACCATACCCCGCGTTGTTCACCAGGATGTCAATCCGGCCAAACCGATCCAGGGTTCCCTGAACCAATCGCTGGATGTGCGCGGTTTGTGTCACATCCGTAGGAATCGCCAGCGCCTCCCCTCCGCTGTGAACGATCTGATCCTGAATCTCCTTCAAGCGATCCACTGAACGTGCCGCGAGAACAACACGTGCCCCACGCCTCGAGCATTCCTGGGCCAGGACGGCTCCGATTCCCGATGAGGCCCCGGTGATCACCATCACCTTGTCGCGAAGTTTCATGATTTCAAATGGTTCTCCAAAAAGGTGAGGGCCCGTTTCCAGGAATCCACCGATGCGGGTTTGTTGTACGAGGGACGGGTGTCATTCATAAACGCGTGTCCCGCTTTTTCGTAGATCCGGATGGACACTTTCTTTCCCAGGTGTGTCATGCTTTTTTTGAACAATTCAATGGATTCGACGGTGATTCCCCGATCCTCGACTCCAAAAAAACCGGCCACAGGGGTTTGGATCTTCCCGAGGGACGCTTCATCGGTGGGCAGACTTCCGTAATACACCACACACGCGGCAAGATCAGCCCTTTCGATTGCAAGTTTGAGGGCAAATCCTCCCCCCATGCACCAACCAAGCACCCCGATTCGATCCGCTTTGACGGCGGATTGCTGTTTCAAATAGGTCATGGCCGCGGAAAGATCGCGGAGCGCCCGATCATCGGGAAGTCCGCGCATTAATTCATGCGCCTCCTCGGCATCACTTGTCACATGGCCGCGATAAAGATCGACGGCGAGCACTCCATAACCCTGGTCGACAAGTTCGGAACCCTTCCCTTCCACCCAATCGTTCAGCCCCCACCATTCGTGAATCAGGATGACCACGGGAAACGGGCCGCTGCCATCCGGAGCGGTCCAGCGCGCGGAAATGGTGTCGGAACCGGAGGGAAAGGAAACTGTCGTGAACGTCGCACCGATTCCGGCCGCCGTCGCCCCAAGCCAGATCAGAAAAATTGCCGTTCGATGTTTCATGAAGCCTCCCGAAGGAGTTGGTGTTTGAAAACAATGAACAGCTTTTTCCACTTTGGCAAGCTGGCCCGGTGTTGAAAGACATTGTAATCCGAAGCCCGGATGCACCGGAGCAGACCGTGATAAATCTCCTCCATGATCCGCAGCGTTGGACGGGCGTCACGCGAGGCGAAATCCACCACCGGAAGCGCCTTCTGGTAATATTCCTCGGCCCGGTCCGCAAACATCCTCAGATAATCCTTCATGCCCGGACTCCATCGCAGTGCCAGGACATCCTCCGCTGACAGACCACGCTCCCGTAATTCGGTGAGCGGAAGGTAGATTCGCTTCCGTGAGGCATCCTCGCGCACATCACGCAAAATATTGGTCAGTTGAAATGCGATCCCGAGCCACTCTCCGGTCTTTTCCGCACGGGAATCATCATAGCCAAACACCCTGAGAGTCACCAGCCCCACCACGGAGGCGACGCGATAGCAGTAACGGTAGAGCTCCTCGAAAGTCTCATAGCGCAGAACCTCTTGATCCATGCATGCCCCTTCAATAATTTCGTCAAAATAAGCGAGTGGGATGTCGTAGCGGGACACCACTTCGTGAAACGCAGGCCACAATTCGGGACACAACTCTCCCCCCTTCACCACACCCCCCACCATCACCCGATGCGTCTGCTCACGCCATACGTCGAGGGATTTACGGGCCATCTCCGCGGACGGGGCGTCGTCCGCCAGATCATCCAGGCGGCGCATCCAGGTGTAGATGACACACATGCCATCCCTCTTCTCCCGGGAAAGGGTGAGGAAGGAAAAATAAAAATTTCCCGCTTCACGACGTGTCACTCCCCTGCAGAAATCGAAGGAGGCTTCAAGGGAAGGCGTGCTCACGGTCGTCAAATCTGGCAACAGCCCGGGAAACGGCTGTTAAACCTCCTCGGGATCGACTCCGATACCGACAATAGAGCAGGCAACAATCGCCTCCAACCCGAGATCCTCGGCGCGTTCAACCGCGTCGTCACTCTCGGAGCCAGGATTCAACCAGACTTTCTTGATTCCCTTCGCCGCAATCTCCTGGAGCACAGCCGGCACGAGGTGGGGTGCCAGGTAGATGCTGGCTTCATCGACCGGATCCGGAATTTCCCGGACGGATTTGTAAACCTGCAGTCCCTCGATGGTCGCCTCCTTGGGGTTGATGGGATAAACCTTCCACCCCTGCTGGACAAAGGCACGGACGGCCTTGTTGCCAAATTTCTCCGGATTCGCCGAAGCACCAATGATGGCAATACTCTTCATGCTTCACCCAAGTAGAACTGACGAACACGCTCGGTTGCAAGCAGTTCTTTTCCTGTTCCTTTCAGAACCAGTTCCCCCGTCTGGACCACATAGCCCCGGTGAGCCACTTGCAAGGCCATGTGGGCGTTCTGCTCCACCAATAGAATGGTGGTTCCCCTCTGGTTCAGCAGCTGAATGGTTTTGAAAATCGACTGCACCACAATCGGAGCGAGTCCCAGCGACGGCTCATCCAGAAGCAGGAGCTGTGGGCGGGCCATGAGCGCCCGACTGATCGCCAGCATCTGCTGCTCCCCACCACTCAAGGTCGCCGCACTTTGTTTGGAACGCTCCTTTAACCGCGGAAAAAGTTCAAACACCCAATCCCCATCCTTTTGCACCTCCGCCACATCCTTCCTCAAATGGGCGCCAATCTGAAGGTTCTCCTGAACCGTGAGATTCGAGAAAATGGCACGGCCCTCGGGTACATAGGAGATTCCAGATTGAACGACACGATGAGGTAAAAGCCCGGTGAGATCCTTTCCACGCAAACAAACCCTTCCCCGGGAGGGGCGGATCAGACCAGAAATTGCCTTCAGCAGGGTGGATTTCCCCGCCCCGTTGGCTCCGATCAGGGTGACAATTTCATTTTCCTCCACCCGCAATGAAACCCCCTTGAGCGCCCGGATGGCTCCGTATTGGACGTGCAAATCCTCAATCTCCAGCATGGAGAAAACATAACGGGCGGTCGACTGCACTTCAACGGACTTCTTCACCCCATTCTGTTTGAAAGGGCATGAGCCCCCCAAAAGGGATTGATTCTCACCCTTTTTTGCCAAAATTCGGGCACGCACTCCCGGCGCAAAACAGAGTTTTGACTCGGCCCGGAATCCTTGTATGCTTGTCCCAAGAAACCCGCGTCCCCTCTCATGCTCCGCTCCTCCACCTCCTCGCAGCCGGCGCCGAATATTCTCGCGGTCATCATGGGGGGCGGCCAGGGCACCCGCCTCTACCCGCTGACCAAACTGCGATCCAAGCCTGCGGTTCCCCTGGGCGCGAAGTACCGCCTGGTCGACATACCCATCAGCAACTGCATCAACTCCGACATCCGGAAGATCTACATCCTCACACAGTTCAACAGCGCATCGTTGCACCGACACATTCTTCAAACGTACCGCTTCGATCACTTTTCCAATGGGATCATCGAAATCTGTGCCGCCCAGCAAACGCTCGAAAATTCAGGCTGGTACCAGGGCACTGCGGACGCCGTCCGCCAGAATCTCCGCTACTTCTGGGATCACCGCCCCGACTACGTGATCATTCTCTCAGGCGATCAGCTCTACCGCATGGACTACCGTCACATGCTCCAGCAACACATCGACACCTATGCCGATATCACGGTGGCTGTACTGCCTGTAAAGCGCGATTCCGCATCCCAGCTCGGTTTACTGAAGACCAATGAGGAAAGGCGCATCACCCGGTTCGCCGAGAAGCCCAAGGATCCCAAGGTGCTGGAGGAATTCAAGGTGGACGACCCGCTTCTCTCCACGCTTGGAGTCACTTCCTCCGAGGATCATTTCCTTGGTTCCATGGGTATCTACATCTTCAGCCGCAAGGTCCTGGTCGATGTGTTGAACAACACCAAGGTTGATTTCGGCAAGGACATCATTCCCTCCGCCATCCAGACCCACCGTGTCTTTGGTTATGTGCACCGCGGCTATTGGGAGGATATCGGCACCATCCGGGCGTTTTTCGATGCCAATCTCGACATCACGAAGCCCCGGCCTCAATTCGATTTCTTCGACCGCAACGCTCCGATCTATACCCGCACCCGCTACTTGCCCCCGACCCAGATCTCCAATGCCACCATCCGGGAAGCCAGCGTGGCCGACGGTTGCCGTATCGGCCAGGGAACAAAACTGGAACGTGTCCTTGTCGGGGTTCGATCCATCATTCATGCAGATTGCCACATTCAGGATTCGGTCATCATGGGCAACGACTTCTACGAGGACGACCAGATGCTTGAGGAAAACAAGTCCCGTGGTTATCCCCATCTTGGCATCGGCCACGGATGCAAAATCCGCCATGCCATCATTGATAAGAATGCCCAGATCGGCGAAGGCTGCGTGATCACCCCGGATGGAAAACCGCAGAACGCCGACCATGAACTCTACTGCGTGCGTGACGGCATCGTCGTCGTTCCCAAAAACACCATCATTCCCGCAGGGACAGTGATTTGAGACACTGAAGATTCCGGGGCCTTAAGCACCCCCGGCCGAAAAAGGAAAAATGCACTTTTTCGTATTTATGAGACGGCTTCTAGGCTGTAGCGGCGGTCTATGACCGCCGGTCATCTCACTCCGAATGTTGAGGATCCAGCTCCAGAGCACGTTTTCTTTCCGCCCGGGCCTCGTCAACACGTCCCAATCGCTCCAGCACGCGGGATAAATTGAAGTGCGTCGATGCGTCATTCGGCCGCAACGCCAGGGACTGGCGAAATGCCTCTTCGGCCTCGGCATCGCGGTGCAGGAGGTAAAGCGCATTCCCAGAAACGAAATAGAGACTGGGATCCGCTCCCAGCAAAAGTCCTGCCCGGGACTGCTCCCATGCTTCGGCGGGTCGCTCGCGTGCCAGAAAATACGCCGCCGTGTTGTAACGATCCAACGCACGAAAATCAGACTTGTTCATGGGCCACATCACCAGACCACTCAGGAACACAGCCACCCCGATCTTCCATCTCCCTGTCACCGAGCCCCTCAGGAGCGACTCCACTCCGACCACGCCCAGCGCGCAAAGCAGAGGAGCCACCGTCATCCGGTAGCGTGCGGTGATGAAGAAGGCGATCATTCCGGCCATCGCGGCAAGAGCCATCCACCGCAGAACCCCCACCCCACGCGCAAAAAACAAACCCACCAACCCCAGGCATCCGATGCATGCGAAGTTCAGGGGAGGAATCCATCCCATCAACCCTGTCAAACGCGCCATCGGCACCATCCGGAGATCATCGTAGTCGTAGTGATTCCAAAACTTCAAAACCTTCACCCCCAACAACTGTAATTCCAAAAAAGGATGAGCGATCATGAAATCCCGTGCCCGTTTTGACCAGAACCCGGCAAATTCGGCGGACGTCACCTTGCGCCCAAGCTCCTTCTCGGCTTCATTCCGGGCATCCACAAGGAGACTGCCCGCATCACCACGGAATCCCGCGATCTGAACGGGGTACCCCGTCGCGTGTTCGTGGTTCCCCATGTAAAAATTAAATCCTCCATGGGCCGTAATCAGAACGAAATGTTGCTCGGCACGCCAGTTGTGAAGCGTCACAGGAAGGACCGGGAGGAGAGCTCCCAACACAAAACAGATCCACTGCGCTCCCTTCCATCGTCCGGTCCTCCACGCGTCCAAGATCCAATACACCAGGCACGCTGCCCACACCAGCAACGCCCCCGCGAACCCCAGGGATAACACTCCCGCCACCAATCCCACCCTCCACCATTTCCAGGGGGACCCCTCATTTTTCAAACGAAAAACCCCAATCGCGAAGATGAGAAGGAGAAATGTGTTCAACGTATTGGGCATCGTGAGTGCTGAATAGACAATGGCCACGGGATAGACTGCATAGGCCAAACCCGCAACCCACGCCCCCCAGGACCGGACTCCAAACCCTCGAACCCATCCCGCGATAAGACTTGCGGTCAGGGAATCCAGGAGAACGCCCAAAAAACCGGCAAACCAAAGATTCGCGGGCGCGACGACATAGAGAAGTCCCAAAATCCAGGGATAGAGCGGCATGTATTCGAACACCCCGTGCGGCATCACATTTCCGGTCGCGATCTGCCGGGCAAGCCGGTCATAAAGGGCACGGTCGTTCCCATTGGGGATGGGTTCGAAAAATATGGAGTCCGCCAGATGCTGAAGGAATTGAAATCTCAACAGGAATGCGATCAGGAACACCCAGAAGGAGGGGGACTTCCACCATGTCACACCGGGAGATTCAGACTTATTCACGATGGAAGCCGTTTTGATCCATGCACATCCGAAACGCAAGGCTTGAAGTCACTTCCCAAGGCTTGCGATTTTGATCATCCACGCGTGACCCAGTTACAACAAATGATGAATAAGGCTGTCCCGTCCCCTTTGTGCTTCGTGGTTTATTCCAGCAATCATTTTAACACGAAGGATACGAAGTGCACGAAAGTTTCACTACATTCTTTCCTTTATCATCACGATGGGGAGTCACTTCTAGAAGCCATCTCATCCATAGGAATAAGATGCGCAAGAGTCGGAAAGGGCCTATGGCAAGGCGCGACGAAGGAGCATAGCCGGCAAGGCTCTGTGACTGAGGAGCAACACAGCCAGAGGCCCTCCCCGGCTCTTGCCCAGTGGGTTGGCGATCTTTGAGCCTGCCGCGGCGTTGCTCGTCGGTCGAAGATCCATTCGGATATTCCTCCCTCCTCGCATCTGGCAGCAGACTCAAATCTTAGCCAACGCACCATTTTCCTATTGATGAGATGGCTTCTATGCTTTCAGCTTCCATGGGGATCTGCTAGGGATCCTTCCCGGAATGAAACGCTTTCTGATCGTTCTCGCTGTCTGCATTCCGCTGGCACTCTGGTGCTGCCTCGTTCTCATCCCATTTTTTTCAATCAACGGAACCAGTTTTCAGCCGCTCCTCTGGAGTCTTCATGCCATCACTGTCGCCGTTTGGTTCTGGGTTTTTATCGCAGCACTGGGCTGGAAGATCTCACAGAACTTTGAGCTCTTCAAATCTCATCCCGACTCCCCGCTCCGAACCGCCCAAAGCATGCTTCTCTCACTCGGCATCGGATTGGGGGCCTTCGCCGCCGCGGTCCTTCTGACGGGGTGTTGTCTCGGTGTCTCGTCACGCATCATGTTTCTTATGCTCTCCGTTCTTACCATCCTGATTGGCCGGACGTGGGTGGATTTCTTTCGTGCCTGCCATGCCCTCTGGAATCAGATCCGCTCCACGGAACAGCGGACCATGCTTCTGCTGGCGTGCAGTCTGGGGGGCGTTGCCTTTCTCGTCCTTCCCTGGGCACTCACCCCCACCCTGTTCCCGGACACGCTTCGATACCATTTTGGGCTGACCCGGCTCTTCGAACAGGTTGGAAAAATTCGCTTTCTGAAAGACTTCGCCGAGGCGGGACTCGCCTCCAACTGGCAGATGATCTTCATGCCACAGCTCCTTCTTGGCAACGGGGGGTGCGCCATGGTTTTCAATTGGATCGCCCTGCCCCTTACCGCCCTGACGGTGGCTGCCGCGGTACCCCGCTCCGGAAGACTTCTAAGCGGACTCACCGTCATCACCACCCCCTTCCTTCTTGGAGTTTCCGCTCTCGGCAACAACGATCTGGGAGTCGCCTTGTTTGCCGCACTCGCCTGCCTGGCACTGAAACACCGCACCGGACGCGCCCCCTTTCTTATTGCGGGAATCCTCGCAGGGTTCGCTGTGGGAACCAAATACACGGCCCTGCCCCCGGTCCTCTTTCTCCTTCTGGTTTCAGCCCTCCTTTCCCCGCAAGCCCGGGATAAAACCTCCAGCGTCCTCTGGGCGGGAATCGGTCTCTCCATCGGCTATGTTCCCTGGTTCATTCGCAATGTCATCTGGACGGGAGATCCTTTCTATCCCACTTTAAGTGCATGGCTGCCCTGGGGGACATTCGAAGGGCGTTGGGTCGTCTCCCACTATCGGACCGAACTGACTCACTACGGACAGCCTCATGAAGGATGGTTGCACGCGCTCCTTGCACCTCTGGAGGCAAGCATCGCGGACCCACGGTACCATGAGAGCGATCTCGGCCTCATTTTCTGGTGCCTGGCGCCCTGGGTGATTTATATCTGCACACGAAGTAGGACCAACGCATCCCTCCTCACGACCGTCATCGTGGTCAACATGGGGGGGTTCATCTGGAGTGCAGGCGCGCACGTGACTCGTTTTCTCGCTCCCATCGTCCCCATCGCCGCCATCGCCATCGGAGAGGCCTGGCACGAATGGACCTCCGGACCCAGCCACCGTCGCAGCAGGATGCTGGTCATCCCCTTCCTTGCCATCCTCATGGGAATGAATGTTTGGCAGACACTGACCTCGATGGCGGGATTTGCAGAACCCTATGCCTATCTCCTTGGAGGCATGACCCGGCAGACCTATCTCTACAAACAAAGCGCCTCCTATCGCACAGCCCAATGGCTGGAGCAAAATTGCCCTCCCGGGGAACGGGTCCTTCTTCTCGGAGAGGAAAATCTCTATTTTTTCCGCATCCCCATCCAGACGAGCGGCCCCTTCGATCGGAAATGGATCGTCTCCACAACAGAAGAATCCCATACCCCAGCAGAATTGACGAATCGCCTTCAGGAGAAAAAGATCGCCTACATTTGCTTTCAACCCCTTCATATGAATGGGATGGACCAGCGATTCGGATATCTGAGCTGGCCCTCCCCCCAGGTCCGTGAAAGATTTGAAACCTGGTTGAAATCAGAAACCGATTTGATTCGAAAAGATCAGGATGTCGAGTTGCGACGGGTTCGTTTCCATTGACCTAAAAACACTCTTAGCGATACCCCTTGGGCGCACCTTGCATGAGAGGGGTTCCAGGATTGGCGGATTGGCATAATTTTTCAGAGAGACCCTTCGCTACGCTCAGGATGACATCGATCTAAAATCCGTCGTCCTGAGCGTAGCGAAGGATCTCTCTTCAGCTTCACTCCAGCTTTCTCGACGCCTCAAGCAGGGTATCAAACACAAAATCGAATTCCACATCCCGCAACTTCTCTGTCTTCCCGCCTGAACCCGAACGCACCAGCACTGCCTGGCAACCCGCACGACGCGCCATCTGAAGGTCCGAAGGCTGGTCTCCAATCACATAAGACGAGGCAAGATCGACTCCATGTTTCTCGGCGGCCATCTGAAGAAATTTCGGGGATGGTTTTCGAAATTCATCCGGCTTGTCGGGATGAGCCGTGGATACATAGATTTCCTCAAAAACGACGCCATGCTTCTTCATCTCCTCACACAAATACGCGTGAAGGCGATGGGTGTCCTCCAGGGTGTAGTATCCCCGTGCGATCCCCGACTGATTGGTCACCACAAATAGCGCGAATCCCTTGTCGGCAAGGGCGCGGAGAGCCGGACCGGTATAGGAAAAGATTTGAAACCGCTCCATCTGCCCCACATACCCGTGATCCTCGTTTAAAACTCCGTCCCGATCTAAAAAAATCGCGCGTTTCATGATGGTTCGTCATGTGGCACAGCCGCCTCCGTCTGTGTTTTTGTGTTCGCAAGCAAGGGCACCCGTACCCCGCCATGCTCCAATCTGCAGAGCATCAAAGCTTCTCCAGCAGCTCCCCAGGTGTGACCGTCGCGGTGCCCGCCTTGCCCACCACGATGCCGGAGGCCTGATTCGAAAGGTAGGCCGCGGTGGTGGCGTCCAGCTCCGCACAAAGTCCCAGCGCAAAAACACTGATGGCGGTATCCCCGGCACCACTCACATCGAACACCTCTCGTGCGGCGGTGGGAATGTGATGAGGCGGCTTGTCCTTGCGAAAAAGGCACATTCCATGTTCACCAAGAGTGATCAACACATTTTCGATGTGCGTGTCCCGCAACAATCTGCGTCCCACCTCCAGAAGTGGTTTGTCGGAAAGCGGATGTGCCGCGGGCTCAGTGGGCAGTTCGTTCACCATCCAGAACGCTTCATTCCGATTGGGAGTGATGCCTGTCAGATGCCGGTAGTTCAGCCGGTGATGCACATTCGGATCGGCAAGCGTGATCACCTCGTGCTCGTGGGCAAGATGCACGCACTGATCCAGAAAGGGCTGATGGATAAAGCCCTTTCCGTAATCCTCGAATATCACGGCGTCCGCCTTGGAAATTGCCACTTCCGCTTGTTGCAGCGCCTTTTTCATGAGGGATGAGGTAAGCGGGGCCCGGCTCTCCCGATCGAAGCGCACCATCTGTTGATGTTGCGCCATGATACGCGTCTTCAGCGTCGTCGGCCGACCGGAATCCTTCAACAACCCCAGCGTATTGATTTTATGATCCTTCAGACTCTGCACCAGGGTTCGCCCCGCAGCATCCGATCCCACGACTCCCAGAACGTCCACGTGAGCGCCCAGCGAACTCAGGTTGCGGGCGACATTGGAGGCACCGCCTGGAAAGAATTTTTCCGTCTGAACATCCACCACCGGCACAGGGGCCTCCGGGGAAATCCTCGAAACCCGGCCGATGATGTACTGATCCAGCATCATGTCGCCGATCACCACCACACGAAGGCGGGCAAAGCGTTGCAACACGGACTTCCAACGGGAACGAGAGATCATGATGCTGAAATAAAGCCATGAAGCCGTCGCAAAGTCATTTCAAAAGAAAGAGCCTACTTTTTTTTAGAGGATGACGTCTTTTCGGCCGCGGAGGAGGTCCCCGCCTGCCACACCACTTTGGGCGCATCGCCCCAGAGACGTTCCAATGCATAAAACTCGCGCGGTTCCTTGGCGAAGATGTGGACCAGCACGTCGAAATAGTCCATCACCACCCATTGACTGTGGGGAAAGCCATCAATGCCTTTGCACGAGGCTCCCATTTCCTTAAGCTTCGCCTCGATCTCGTTGCGCACCGCCTTCAGATGAGGTTCGGACTGGCCGGTGACAATCACAAAGTAGTCCGACACGGACGAGATCTCCCGCACATCGAGCACCAGGATATCCTCACCTTTTTTATTATCCGCCGCCTGGGCGCACAACCGGGCGATTTGGAGGGAATGGATCGGTTTCGACTTCATAGGGAGCCACCCATCCTCTCACAAGACATCCCTGGAAGCAATCCCTACTGATAGCCGATGAGGAAGAGGCGTTACATCGAAGATTACCCACCCAAATTGTGAGTCTCAGCCAAGCTCACGCATAGGCTGCAAACCAATTTTTTGGATCCGGAGTTAAACCAATTCGTTTACCTTCCTTTTCCGCAAGGTCTGAATATTCCCTATATGCCTCATCGCGACCAATGCGTTTTGCAAGATAGGCTGCGCGGACAAATTTTAAAAGGCAATCGTGTTCTGCCTCTATAGCATTAAACACTCCCTCGAGATCGAGACACTTTGCAAACCAAGGGATTGCCTGACTTTGAAAACACTCGGCAATATCTCGAGCAACCTCTTCAGCATTTTTCCCATCAGAATCAAACCACCAGATATCGCGACGTTTTCTTTCCAGCGCACTGGAAAGTGTCTTAATGCGATCCTTCTGCTCCATCCTTCGCTCCAGATGTGATCGCATATGGCATTGATGTTCTGCAGGGAGTATCCGACCAGCTGGATCAAGCTTCAACAATTCTAAATTGGGCATAAACCGGTAATTTACCCCAAGCCAAACGCAAGTGGAACTGGTAGGCCAACCGGTAACTTCTCCAAAAAAACGTCCTACTGCCCGAATGTTTACCACAAAAACAGCTTCGGGCATCCAATTCCATGCATTTCGAATATCAACTTTCTCAAATCCCGCATCTCGTAAGACAGGGGAAACGAACTTACGGAGTGCCCTATTAATTTGTGGGGAAGATTCTGCCATCCAATTTTCTGACTCACGGGGCTGTAGAATGAAATGCAATTTACTCGACAATAGTTAATTCCCTCAAGCCGATTATTCGTCGTCCCTTCGACCCATAACACACTCAAAATAGAACTCGTTACCCCCTCAATGGCGCCCAAGATCATAAACGGTTCCGCTCCTGAAACAATCGACCGAATCCCAAGAATTGCTCCCGGGGGTTCCATGCCTGACTCCATCATCGGAGCGCTGGATGATCTGGCCGAACCAGCTACTGGTCTGCGCCGCTAAATGCGCTTGGGATCCCGATGGGACCTCTTCATGTGAAAAATTTCTCATCCACCATAAAGCGGTCTTTCCACCTTCCAGGTGGGGTAAAAATGAATGGGGAAAACGCCACAACGAATGTGAAGGAGGGGTCCGCCATTCACTTCCATCCTTAATCCCGGAAGGTCCTGCCTATAATGCCTTCAAACAGTCCGAAACCACCGTCACCATCTCTCGAAAATTAAAGGGCTTCATCAGCCAGCGATTACCGGACTTCTCGAGAAACTCGAGCGTTTTGGGAGAATTGGTGTCCCCCGTGATGAAAATCATGCTCTGGGCCAGTTTCGGTTTGATCTCCTTCACCTTTTCATAGAGACGGCGTCCATCCATTCCGGGCATCTTCAAATCACAGATCAGCAGATCGAACTCTTTCCTCTCAATCAGCTTCATGGCATCCAGCCCATTGCTGGCGCCACTGACGTCACACGAACGATCCGAAAGGAGTTCTGCAAACACATCCTGAATGGCGAGTTCATCGTCCACCACCAATACGCGATAGATGCGGCTCGGCTGGGGTTCCACAGACTTCTCCGCCACGGGTGTGGCCGCCTGAACCCCGGGGGTGGAACGAACATGGGAAACGGGAAGCTCCAGGGTGAACATGGCCCCACCCTCCGAATGATTTTCAGCAAGGAGATTCCCCGAGTGCTCCTTCACAATGCTGTAGGAAATACTGAGCCCCAGACCGGTTCCGGAACCCACCTCCTTGGTGGTAAAAAAGGGATCGAATATCTTGGGCAAAATCGAAGGGGGAATCCCGGGTCCATGATCCGCAATGCTCAAACGGACATGAGTCGGTGTGTGACTGGTTCGAACCTTGAGCACTTTCTCCCGGGGACTGCCTTCCATCGCCTGCACGGCGTTGTTGATGATGTTCAGAAACACCTGTTCCAGTTGATTGGGATCTGCAAAAACCTGGGGAAGTTCCGCATCGAACTCCTTCTCCAATTTGATACCGGACGCTCGAAAATCGTAGTCCATCAATTCCAACGCCACATCCACCAAATTGTTCAGAATGACATTGGTCTTCTCCATCGGATGCTTTCGGGCAAACGTAAGGAAGTTCTGGACGATCTTGCTTGCACGCTCGCTCTCCCTCTGGATCTTCAACAGATCCCCCTTGGTTTTTTCGTCCACGGTTGAACGCATCGCCAGCAACTGGGCGTAACCACTGATCACGGCAAGTGGATTGTTGATTTCGTGCGCCACCCCCGAAATGAGCTGTCCCAAAGCCGAAAGTTTTTCGGCCTGGCGCAGCTGTTGTTCAAGGCGCCGGCGTTCCGTCACCTCCCGAAGGAAGAGGTGAAGTATGGGCCCATGAATGGACTCCATCACCGAGGCGGAGCCTTCAATAAGGGCCATGTTGTTGTCCTTCCGCTGCAGAGGCATGTTTCCATAGGAGGTGAACACCTTCTGCATCTGACTGGGGTCGTCGGCCAGATCCTTCTCCTTGTCCCGGAGGAAGGCACAGAGGTTGACGAAGCGGAGCTGTAGCAACTCATCCCTGGGATAGCCCGTCAAAGCCTCGGCGGCCCGATTCACTTCAAGTATCTGCATGCTCCGAGGATCCACAATAAAAATGCCGTCACTCGCATGCTCGAAAATGTGCCGGTATTTCCCTTCGGAAACATCGATCTCCTTTTGAAGCCGATGGGCCAGCCATGCATCCGTCCGGACCTGAACCCGCAGGGATGCTTTTTCTCCACGAGCTTCCTCCAGCATGAGAACAATCATTCCGATACTGATCCCAATCTGAAGAACCGCGGCCACGCTGTAAGCCAGCAGGTGCCATCCGGTGGCACCATCCACGTGGGGTAACACCCCCAGAAGGACCCCCCACCAGATAAAACAACAGACAAGGATCGTCGCTCCAATGTAACGCTGTTGAATGCGACGACGGAAAAATCCATTGGCCATGAAAAAACTCGCCCCGCCGAGCAGAAGAAAGACCGGCCACGGCCAAAGCCTCGTGTCATGAAGTAATCGATCCAGAAGATACGTTCCCACAAACACCACCAGCTCCCCGGCCAGAAGCAGCGTCACCCCAACCTCCCGTCCCACAAAACGAAGGGCACCCCACAACAAACAAACAGCGCTCAATCCAATAAATGAATGCCGGATCCATTCATGGGAAAACACCAGCAGCCCCACATCGGGAAACACAGGCGCGCTTGCCATCCAGAAATTATAAAACAGCCACCCCATGGTCCAACCGGCAAAATAGCGACGGCGGGTATATCCATAGAGATATCCGAACAGCACGACCAGAATGGCGGAGCTCAACAGGGACAACGTCGGTGCCGAGGTCAGCAAATGGAATGGAGGGATGAGATTCAAAATCGGGGGTAACGGTTGGCAGCCGTCAAGAAGCCTTATTCATCAACCAGGGACACACTTCCATCAGAAACTTGCTTTTGTTCTTCACACAGTTAACCTTGATGAAATCTGTTAACTGCCTCGATCAACATTTCCTGCTTTTTATGACACTTAGCATCACATCCTCCGACCCGTCAAAAACAAAACTCGATGCGCTCGTCATTGCCACGTCTGAATTTGGAAAAAACAAGGAACCGTGGACACGTCTTGGGACGGGACTGGCACAGGTCTGTAAACAGCTTGATCCCCGCCATGAATTCCAAGGAAAAGCTCACGAGGTGTTAATCTCGTCCACCTTCGGTCAAATCGCAACCCCTCTCATCGCCCTGACCGGACTCGGAAATTCAAAGGATGCAGGGGCTCTCCAAAACTGCCTCGCTAAGGCCTTCCGACAACTTTACAAACGCAAGGTCGCCTCCGTCGGCATCGTCTTTGCCTCCCCCTCCCTCCCCATCGAGTTGATCGCCCAGGCAGCGGAACAGGGCGGATATTCCTTTGAAACATATGCCGCAAAACCCCGTACGCAGGTGGGATTCTCGAAAGTGCTCATCTTCTCCAAGGGGGCTGCCTCCACGCTCAAGGCGGGAGCGATCCCCTCGGCTCTCACTTATGCCCGCGACCTCGCGAATCAGCCCGCCAACGTTTTCACCCCGGCCTCCTTTGCACTCGAAGCGCAGAAACTCGCCCGCAACCGAAAGATGCGTTGCGAGGTCTGGGACGCCCCGCGTCTGAAACGCGAAGGCTTCGGCGGCATCCTGGCCGTGGGCCAGGGCAGCGCCAATCCGCCACGATTCATTCGCATCGACTATCGGGGCACCTCCTCCCAGCAGGCCCCCTACGTTATTGTGGGCAAGGCGATCACCTTCGACACCGGGGGGATCTCCATCAAGCCCAGTGATCGCATGGACGAGATGAAATTCGACAAATGTGGAGGCATCGCCGTGCTGGGCATCATGAACGCCATCTCTGCGCTGAAACTCCCGATCAATGTGACGGGACTCATCACCAGCGCCGAAAACATGCCCTCCTCCACCGCCTACCGGCCCGGCGATCTGGTGAAAACCCTTTCCGGAAAATACGTCGAAGTTCTCAACACCGATGCCGAGGGCCGTATCGTCCTCGCCGACGCGCTTACTTACGCCCAGCGCCTCAAGCCAAAGGCCATCGTCGACCTCGCCACACTCACCGGGGCATGCATCATCTGCTTCGGCAACGAATGCGCCGCAGTTCTTGGAAACCATCAAGGTTTGATGGATCAGCTTCGCCGCGCATCTGAACGCACCGGCGAAAAAATCTGGCCCATGCCGCTCTGGCCGGAGTACGAGGAAAAAGTCAAAAGCGACATCGGCTATGTGAAAAACACCGCCGGACGCGAGGGCGGCACGATCACAGCGGCCGCATTTCTGAAGGCATTCGTGGACGAAAAATTCCCCTGGGCCCATATCGACATCGCTGGAACAGCCTGGACATCCCGCGAGGAGGCGCATCGCGCCAAAGGAGCGACTGGCTTTGGAATCCGACTCGTGACGGAATGGCTGCGGCACGCAGCCCATAGTCGATAGCCAATGGCTAATAGCCAACTTCGGAGGTCGTCAGGAATCAACCTTTTCGCCACGGGCTTGGCGGGCTTCCGGAGTCTTATAAAGTGGATGTTCCGGTTTTAGGGTGCGCAAAAAGATAAGACGGTATTTGTGTGCCGTTTCCCGACTCGCACGCCGAATCTTGATATCGGAGGAAAGATGCCTTTTTCCTTTTACGGCAGAATCCTCCAGATTTCCGATCCATGCAGTGATCTGTCGGGCACAGGATTGTGCAAGGGAGCCAATCGCATTCAGAATTGGATGAATGGGCCGCATGGTCGGCCGAATTTGAATTACGGCGATCATGGAACGCACTTCTCCCGCCGAACCACGCGCAATCGCGAGAAACGAAATCAGTTCGGCACTTGTCATCCTCTCAAAACCTTCCGCGATATTATTGGATATCGAAAGAGCGGCACGCTCAAGCTGGTTTCGAAAACTGGGTGAAAACCTGGAGGAGTGGGCTCCGAATAAATCCAGGACACTATTGTAAAGTTTGGCAGCCTCCTGCCAGACAGGCAGTTCCTCAAATTTCTGATACTTGGCCATTGTCTATCGGCGATTGGCTATCCGGCCGTCACCGCTATGCCGTGACAGCTTCCTCCTGTCGGCGCGTGGCCATGAACTTGAAGAATTCATAACCTTCGCGGAGACGGCGAACGCCCGTGCCACGCGGATCCTGGATCATCGTCTTCACAATCCGGCTGATCGGCTTCGGGCGGAAGTACCAGCGATGGTAGAACTGCTCCACGGATTTGAAGATTTCGCTCGCAGGAAGATCCGGATAGCTCAAAGCTCCGCGCTGTATGCCATCGTTCACCAACTTGCCTCCCTGAGCTTTCCCATCGGCAAACCAGCCGTTGGCACGCGCCAGTTCGTAAAGCTCCGTGCCGGGATAGGGCGCAGCGAGGGAAACCTGGATCGAAAACACATCCAGAGACTTGGCATACTCAATCGTCTGCTGGATCGTCTCACGGGTTTCTCCGGGCAATCCGAGAATGAACGTGCCGTGAATCGTAATCCCGAGCTTGTGACAGTTGCGTGTGAATTCCCGGGCCTCCTCGAGCTGAATTCCCTTTTTGATTCCATCGAGGATTTTCTGATTCCCGCTCTCGTAACCGACGAGGAGAAGACGAAGTCCATTGTCACGCAGCACCTTCAGGGTTTCGTAGTTCACGTTGGCGCGCGAATTGCACGACCAGGTGAGCCCGAGTTTGCCGAGTTTCTGCGCGATCTCACGAGCGCGGGGCAGATTCGCTGTAAAGGTGTCGTCATCGAAAAAAAACTCCTTCACCTGGGGGAAGATCTTTTTCATGTAGGCCATTTCATCCGCCACATTCTGTGCGGAACGGACACGGTAACGATGTCCGCCAATCGTCTGGGGCCAGAGACAGAATGTGCATTGGGCAGGACATCCCCGTCCGGTGTAGAGGGAAATATAGGGATGATGCAGATAGCCGATGAAATATTTCTCGATCTCGACATTCTTCTTGTACACATCCGCCACCCAGGGCAACGCATCCATGTCATGAATGAGATCCTGTTCGGGATTGTGCACCATGCGGCCATTCTTGCGATAGCTGATGCCCTTCACCTCGTTCAAGGGACGCCCCTCGGCCACATGCAGACACGTGAAATCGAACTCCTTGCGTGCGACAAAATCGATGTAAGGCGAGGCGTTCAGCGTTTCCTCGGGCAACACCGCAGCGTGCGCCCCTACAAAGCCAATCAGGGTGTCCGGCTTCTGTTTCTTGATCTCCTCAGCTGTCTTGCAATCGTTGGGCAGGGAAGGCGTACTGGTGTGGATGATCACCAGATCATAATCTTTCGCCACGCGAAGCGTCTCCTCGACGGTGGTGTCGTGCGGAGGGGCATCAATCAAACGACTGCCGGGAATCAGGGCCGCGGGCTGCGCCAGCCAGGTGGGATACCAGAAGCTGCGGATTTCGCGGCGTGCCTGATACCGGGATCCCGCGCCTCCGTCGAAACCTTCAAAGGAGGGAGGGCTGAGGAAGAGTGTCTTTTTCATAGTTAGTACCTGTCGTAAAATTCATTCACCGAAAATCAATCCGCAAGGACCACCGCGGCATCCGGCACGGAAACCTCTCCGTGACCCGCAACCGCAGGAATCGGAACAAAACTCGAGGGAAGCGAGCGACTCAGATAACCATTCTCCGAGAACCATTGCACCGCCTTCCATAAGGCCGAACGCACCATCCCCGGACGATAACCCAGTTCCTGCATCGCCTTGTCCGATTTGAAAAACATGTATTTGCGCGCCATGTACACCCCTTCGAGGGGAACCCGGGGGTCATCGCCACCCGTGAAACGGGTCATCGTTTCCGAGACATAGCCCGCCATCAGCGCAAAGGCATAGGGAAGCTTCCGCCTGGGTGCAGGGATCCCAGTGATACCGGAAAGCATGTGAAGCACTTCATTCAAGCGCAAATTCTGATGCCCGAGAACGTAACGCTCCCCGACCCGGCCACGTTGCGCAGCCAGAATATGTCCCTCCGCCACATCCTCCACGTCCACAAAATTGAGCCCCGTGTCGAGGTACATGGGCATCCGTCCATTGATGAAATCCAGGACAATCCTGCCCGTCGGCGTCGGTTTTACATCATGAGATCCCACAGGCGCACTGGGATTGACGATCACCACTGGCAGCCCCTTTTTCACAAACTGGAGGGCTTCCTGCTCAGCCAGAAATTTCGATTTCTTATAGTGGCCCGTTCGCTTTTCAAGCTTGAGAAAGGAACGTTCGTCCGCCGGACGGCTATCCCCGTCATTCAACTGAATCGTTCCAACGGTGCTGGTATAAACCACACGATCCACCCGGGCATCCAACGCCGCTTGGAGCACGTTCTGGGTCCCCTGCACATTGGTTGCATACATCGCACGGGGATCCCTTGTCCAAAGGCGATAGTCCGCCGCCGCATGAAACACCACGTCAGCCCCATCCATTCCTTTGCGAAGCACATCCATCCGACTCAAATCCCCCGCAACCCATTCCACGGGAAGATGTTCCAATCCATCCCGGCGACTTGTTGGACGCGCCAGGGCACGCACCTGAAAGCCACGCTGGATCAATCGTCTGGCGATGTGTCCCCCAATAAAACCTGTGGCTCCGGTGATGAATGCAGTCGGCATGCGTTCCAAGGATGATGTTCGTTTTAAGAGAGGATGTCAACGCTCCAAGCCGAAACCAAACCATGCCAAAGATCCCTTCCTCGAGCCTCGCTACACCACATCCCGTAGTGTGAAATTGTTTTCGTAGAGCGCTTTTCCCACAATAACCCCTTCCAGGTTGGCGTGTCGCAAAGTTTGTAAGGCACGGACATCCGCCACGGTTCCCACCCCTCCGGAGGCAATCACCCGACAGGGAACGGAAACACAAAGTCTTCCAATACTGGCCAGGGGGGGACCGGAAAGCATCCCGTCGGTCTGCACATCGGTAAAAACAATGCGGGCCGCCCCCATGGCACTCACCTTGCGGGCGAACTCAAAGGCATCCAGTCCGGACTTTTGAGTCCAGCCTTCAATCGCCACCTTTCCATCCCGTGCATCGATACCGACCACGATTTCCTGACTGAATTCCGCCAGCATGCGATCCAGAAAAGGTTCTGAAAGGGCCTTGGTTCCCAATACCACACGCGCCACCCCGCAACCCAATGCCTTTTCAACCGCCTCGGGGGAACGCAATCCTCCCCCCAACTGGATCGGACATTTCACACTCGCGCAAATCTTTGCCACCCAGTCGAGATTGGCCTGGGTTCCGGTAAAGGCACCATCAAGGTCCACCACATGAATCACACCCGCGCCCTGTTCCTCCCACTGGCGGGCCATGGCCACCGGATCATCCGAGTAAACGGTGACCTCGTCCTTTTTTCCCTGTTTCAGGCGAACACACTTGCCGTCCTTCAAATCAATGGCGGGAATGACAAACATAAGACGGCAAGCTTCATGCCTTAAGCCGCAAGCCTCAAGAACAAAGTCGTGCGAAATGCCGTGGAAAGCTACAGTCCTCTTTCGTTTTCAGCAAGCTGTTGGAAGCCTACATTCTCTCATTTAAAATCAAAACTTTCCCGGGACATCTATTCCTTCCGATTTCGGAAAAAGATTTGCACGAACGGTGGCTTTGCCTTTACTGATACGACATGGACGCGTTGCCAACCAGCACCCGGGTCATAGCGTACCACCGACATGGTTCGCCAGGTGAAGTCGCATCGCTGGAGGAACAGGATCTCCCCCAAATCCAGGATGACGATGTGCTCATCCGGATGAAGCTCGCCCCTGTCAATCCGGCCGATCTGAACATGCTGGAGGGCACATACGGCGAGCTTCGTCAGTTGCCCGCCATCGCGGGAAATGAAGGCGTCGGAGAAATTGTGGAATGCGGTCCGGGCGTCACTCTGAACCCCGGGCAGAAGGTGAAACCCGCACTCGGCATCGGCACGTGGCGTGAATGGCTGGTCATCCCATCCTCAGATCTCGTCATTTTCCCCCCGTTTCTCGCCGACGAACAGGCCGCCATGTTGATGGTCAATCCTCCCACCGCGTGGCGGATGCTCGAGGATTTTGTGCCCCTACAGCCCGGCGACTGGGTGGTCCAAAATGGTGCCAATTCCGCCGTCGGTCGACTTGTCATCCAGCTCGCCAAACAACGGGGCATCCACACCGTGAATCTGGTTCGTCGCACGGGGCTGGAGCAGGATTTGCGCGCGCTCGGAGCGGACGTCGTCATCACGGAGGATCGCGATGGCCTCCGCCACCTCGCGGAAATCGCCGCCAAGAAAGATATTCGCCTCGGGTTGAACTGCATTGGAGGGGAAAGCGCCGTACACATCGCCAATACGCTCATCGCCCGTGGAACGATGGTCACTTACGGCGCCATGAGCCGCCAGCCATTCCGCATTCCCGCCAAAATTCTGATCTTCAAGGATATTCGCGTCCGGGGATTCTGGCTCACGGCCTGGTACCGCACCGCGAGCCAGCGGAAGATCGATGAGATGTTCCATGCGCTCTATCACCTCTTCGCGCAGGGCAAACTTCAAATTCCCATCGCCAGGACTTACGGAATCGAAGACTACCGTCTCGCCCTCACCCATGCCATGACGGGTGGCCGCGAGGGCAAGGTGCTGTTTCGTTTTTGAAGATCTGTCGGGACTCAGGCCCGAAGATTCACAAAGTTCTCGAGAAGTCGAAGCCCCACCGCCTGACTCTTCTCCGGGTGAAACTGGCACGCGAAGACGTTGTCCCTCCACACCATCGATGCAAAGGACACTCCATACTCCGTCCGGGTTGCGACGATGCCGGCATCCTCCGGCTCGGGATAATAAGAGTGCACAAAATAAACATGGCTTTCATCCGCAACCCCCTTGAAAAGCGGACACTCCGGACGTTGAATACGGATTTGATTCCAGCCGATCTGCGGCACCTTCAATGCACCCTTTGCAAAACGAACCACCTTCCCGCGAAAAATCCCGAGGCCAGCCACTCCCTCCGCCTCCTCGCTCCCCTCGAATAACGCCTGGTATCCGAGGCAGATGCCCAGAAACGGTTTCCCGCTTTGAATGAAACGTTGAACAGCATCGATCATTCCGTGTTCCGCGAGGTTTCGCATGCAATCCCCAAACGCGCCCACTCCAGGCAGGACAAGACGATCCGCGCCGGCAAGCTCTCCGCTCTTCTGAACCACACGCACCTCGCCCCCCACCTTTTGAAGGGCCTTCTCCACACTCCGCAAATTCCCCATTCCGTAATCAATCAGTGCAATCATTGAAAGTGGTAAGTGATCGTGGAAAGCTGTCCTCGAACGATTCGTGCAAAACAAAAATTTACCATGATCGTCAAAACCGTTCAATCAAAGCAGTCACAATCCGTTCCGCCGTTTTTCCGTCCCAGAGGGGAATCGCTTTGGGCTTCTTCCAGTTACCCTTCAAAATTCCGACCAATCTCCGGAGCGCTCGATCATAATCTTCACCCATAAGCTCCGCAGTTCCACGATCCACACAAATCGGCCTTTCCGTCGTCGTCCGCATGATCAGACAGGGAACTCCCAGATGCGTGGTTTCCTCCTGGATTCCACCGCTGTCAGTAACCACCGCCCGGGCAGTTCGCATTCGCCCGACAAATTCGAAATATCCCAGAGGCTCGCATACGGATAGACCTGGAATCCGCTGCAACCTCTTCCAAAGTCCGAACTGTTCCATCCGAACCCGGGTTCGGGGATGCAGGGGAAGACGCACGGGAACCAGCGACGAGGCGTCTCTCAGAAAACCGACAAGACGCTTCAACCCCATCCGGTTGTCCACATTCGAGGGCCGATGGAACGTCATCAGGGCAAATTCATCCTTGAAAACCGGCGCAGAACGAAGCGCCGTGACCAGGGAATCGATCATCACATTTCCCACCCGTACAATCCTCCGGGATGATATCCCTTCAGCTCTCAGGTTGGCATCCCCATCCGGGGAAGGGGTCAGCAGCAGATCAGAGATTCGATCGGTGAGAATGCGATTGATCTCCTCCGGCATTTTCATGTCACGGCTTCGCAATCCCGCCTCCACATGCACCACCGGCAGATGGAGCTTGGAGGCAGCAAGCGCCATCGCAATCGTGGAATTGACGTCACCCACCACAATCACCGCACGGGGCTTCAACTTGATCAAAATCTGTTCCCCCCGTTCCAGTACCCGGGCGGTGGTCTCGGCATGAGACCCGCTTCCCACCCCCAAACTATAGTGGGGACGTCCCAATTTGAGCTGTTTAAGGAAAACGTCGCTTAACGCCGGATCATGGTGCTGGCCTGTATTGAGCAGGCGGAATGGAATCCCTCGTTGACGAAACACGCGCGCCATCGGCGCGACTTTCATGAAATTGGGTCGTGCGCCCGCGACAAGGAGAAAGGGAGAGGGAGAGTTCAAGGTTCACCGTTTAAACTTCAAAGCCGTCTCTGGCAACTCGGATCCGTCGTCTCTTTCATCCTTTAAAAAAAGTGGCGGTCGCGACGAGGCTCGAACTCGCAACCTCCGCCGTGACAGGGCGGCGCTCTAACCAATTGAGCTACGCGACCGAAAGGAACGCATACTCTATCTTGAGTCCCGGCCTCTTGCCAAGCTGCAAATTTGTTGGGTACCGGCTCAGTTTGAAATTATTTTGAGGTTGTGACTAAAAATCAGGGACCGGTAGCCTGCCGCGTCCCTGCGGCAGGTCAACAGGTTCCCCCTTTTTATTTTCGCATTGGCTCCCTTTCTCCCCTCATCCATGCTCGTGCCATGGGGAAACCCCGATGGATTTTGCACGTGGACATGGATGCGTTTTACGCCTCCGTGGAGGAGCGCGATCATCCGGAATACCGGGGAACTCCCCTCATGATCGGAGCCGCTCCGAATCAAAGGGGGATCATCTCCACTTGCAACTATGTTGCCCGCAAGTTCGGCGTTCATTCAGCCATGCCCTCCCGCACAGCGGGAAAACTCTGTCCCGGCGGGATCTTCATCCCCCCCGACATGGCCAAGTATAGTCAGGAATCCCGTCAGATCATGAAGGTGCTCCAATCCTTCACGCCGGATGTGGAACAAGTGTCGATCGACGAAGCCTTCCTCGACGTCACGCACGTCGAACAACTCTGGGGCAACCCCGTCCAGCTCGCCAAACGCATCAAACATCAGATCCAGCAGGAACGAGGCCTGACCGCCAGCATTGGGATCGCCCCGAACAAGTTTCTTGCCAAACTCGCCAGTGATCTGGAAAAGCCGGACGGCCTCACCCTCATCACGGAGGAGAACAAGCTCGAAGTGCTTGCCCCGCTCCCGGTGGAAAAAATCTGGGGCGTGGGCAAGGTGACCCGAAAATTTCTGACCGATCACGGATTTCATACCATGGGGGATATTCAAAAAGCCGACCTGCGGGATTTGAAATCCATCCTGGGAAACCACGCGGAGCACATCTACCTCCTCGCCCGCGGAGAGGATGAGCGCGACGTCGAAATCGAAAGTGAAGCCAAGTCGATCAGCAGCGAACACACTTTCGACATCGACACCAACAACTCCTCGCTCCTGCTGCGAACCCTTATGTCCCAGGCCGAGGAAATTGCCCGCCAGCTCCGCCACGAACGCCTCGCGGCACGTACCGTCATCCTCAAACTGCGTTACAGCGACTTCACCACCCTCACCCGGCGGAAAACCCTTCCCCAGGCGACCCAGGACGAAATCCATATCTATGATCAGGCGGTGACCCTCTTTACCGCGGAGAAAACCGGTCAGAGCAGGATCCGATTGATCGGGATCGGAACCACCAACTTCGTCAACGCCCACTTCCAGCCGGATTTCTTCGACACCCTTTCCGAGAAACGCATGCGCCTCGCCTCCGCCGTGGACGTGATCCGCGCTCGTCTCGGATCCAACGCCATTCAACGTCCCGTGGAATAGTAAGCCCCCATTTTTGAGCGGGACAAAAGCCGTAAATTCGTCAAAGTGTTCTTCATGGATTTTCCCCGCCACGAAAAAACGCTACTGATCCGGCCCGAGTTTCTCAATCACGCTGGAAGTCTCTTTGGCGGAAACATGATGCGCTGGGCGGATGACATGGCCTTCAACGCCGCATCCCTCGCCTACCCCTCGGCCAGCTTCGTCACCAAACTCTTCGGTCAGTTCGATTTCAAAGCTGCCGTGGGTCAGGGCACCATTATCAAAATCTTCAGTCAGGTCGTCGGAGTCGGAACCACCTCCTGCAAAGTGGATGTCTGGGCGGTGAATGCAAAAACCCAGCAGGAAGTCTTCCGGACCTTTGCTGTCATGGTAAATGTCCAGAATGGAAAGAAAACCCCGCTTTGACAAGCTGCTAACCCACGATGGGGGATCTTCAACGCTTCGGCTACTTCTTCCAAAGCTCATCCCACCCTTTTGCCTTCCAGCTTCAGAGAGTCCATCCGAGGCTTTTACCCCTGGGTCAAGTAGTTTGGAGGGGATTAATCCGGGATTCTGCCGCCAAAAAAGGGCGGTTTTTGCCAAAGTCTGACATCTGGAAAACGTTTGACCCGACAAGGGGGTTCTGAATATGCTCAGGATTCCATTTTAACCATTTCTGAAAAACACACTCACATGAAACTGAAAATTGGCATTAACGGATTCGGCCGGATCGGCCGCATGATTTTTAGGGCAATCTGCGACCAGGGACTCCTGGGCAAGGAAATCGAGGTCGTGGCCGTCAACGATCTCGTCCCCGCAGACAATCTGGCGTATCTCGTCAAGTACGACTCCTCCCAAGGACGTTTTGCGGGTGAGGTCCACAGCGAAAAATCAGCCCCCAGCGTCGCCGAGGATGATGTGCTCGTCGTCAACGGACAAAAGATCAAATGCCTCGCCGTCAAGGAAGGCCCCGCCGCCCTTCCCTGGAAGGCGCTCGGAGTTGATGTCGTCATCGAATCGACCGGCCTCTTCACCGATGCAGAAAAAGCCAAGGGACACATCACCGCCGGCGCCAAAAAGGTCCTGATCTCGGCTCCCGCCAAAGGTGAGGACATCACGGTCGTCATGGGCGTCAACCACGACAAGTACGACAAGAGCAAGCACCATATCATTTCGAATGCGAGCTGCACCACGAACTGCCTCGCTCCGATCGTGCACGTCCTCCTGAAGGAAGGCCTGGGCATCGAGGAAGGTCTCATGACCACGGTCCACAGCTACACCGCCACCCAGAAAACCGTGGACGGCCCCTCCAAGAAGGACTGGAAGGGTGGACGCAGCGCCGCCATCAACATCATCCCCTCCACCACCGGAGCCGCCAAGGCCGTCGGCCTCGCGATTCCCGAAGTGAAGGGCAAGCTGACCGGAATGTCGTTCCGCGTTCCCACTCCCACCGTCTCGGTCGTCGATCTCACGGTAAAGACCGTGAAGGAATCGAGCTACGAGGACATTTGCAAATTGATGAAGAAGGCCAGCGAGACCTATCTCAAGGGCATCCTGGGCTACACCTCCGACGAAGTGGTATCCACCGACTTCATTCACGACACCAGGTCGAGCATCTTTGATGCGGGTTCGGGCATCGGCCTCAACAGCCGCTTCTTCAAACTCATCAGCTGGTACGATAACGAATGGGGTTACTCCAATCGTTGCGTCGATCTGATCAAAATCCTTCTGTGATCTTGTAGCGGCGGTCTGTGACCGCCGGTTAAAGTTCATTGGACGCCGCTACAACAAATCCTTCAACCATGCCTAAACTCTCGATTCGTGATCTCGATGTGCGCGGCCAGCGCGTGCTGGTGCGTGTGGATTTCAACGTTCCTCTCGACGCCGAGGGGAAGATCACCGACGAGAGTCGCATACGTGCCGCTTTGCCGACGATCGACTACCTGCTCGAACACGGCGCCAAGGTAATTCTATGCAGTCACCTGGGACGCCCGAAGGGCAAGCCGGATCCCTCCATGAGCCTGCGTCCCGTGGCGCAACGCCTCTCGGATCTGCTCCTTCGTCCCGTCGCCTTCGTAGACGCATGCGTGGGCGAAAAAGTGGAGAAGACCCTGTCGATCATGCAGAACGGGGATTGCATTCTCCTTGAAAACCTCCGTTTCCATGCGGAGGAGGAGGCTAATGACGCGGGTTTTGCGAAGCAGCTGGGATCGTTTGCGGATCTCTTCATCAACGATGCATTCGGAACCGCCCACCGCGCACACGCCTCGACGGAAGGGGTGACGCATCACGTCAAGAAGTCTGCCACAGGATTCCTGATGGAAAAGGAGTTGAAATATCTCGGCGACGAGCTCAACAAGCCCGATCATCCCTTTATCTCGATCCTCGGCGGCGCGAAGGTGAGCGATAAGATCAACGTCATCGAATCCCTTCTCGAAAAAGCCGACACGCTCGTGATCGGTGGCGCCATGGCCTACACGTTCCTGAAGAGTCAGGGAATCGGTGTGGGATCCTCCCTCGTGGAGGATGACCGCCTCGATGTCAGCAAGAAGGTGCTTGCCGTTGCCAAGCAGAAGGGCAAGACCATTCTCCTCCCGATCGACCACGTCGTGGCCCAGCGCGTCGAGACGGACAAGCTGGACAAAAAGGGCAAAAAGATTGTGGAATTTCAAAACGCGAAGGCAACCTCCTCCGCCACCATCGACAAGGACTGGTGCGGTGTGGATATCGGCCCCAAAACCCTCGAAGCCTATCAAAAGGCGATGAGCGGTGCGAAGATGGTGCTGTGGAACGGACCCATGGGCATCTTTGAGAACAAGGACTTCGCCAAGGGCACCTTTGAGGTGGCCCGCGCCGTCGCCAGCAGTGGCGCCAAATCCATCGTGGGTGGTGGAGACTCCGTCAAAGCCATTCACAAGAGCGGGCTGGCTGAAAAAATCACCTTCCTCAGCACCGGCGGAGGTGCTTCGCTGGAATTCCTGGAAGGCAAGACTCTTCCCGGTGTGGCCGCCCTCTCCGATAAATAAACATCTTTCCGACTGAAAAATTCTATGAGAACGCGTCGTCCCATTATCGCCGGCAACTGGAAAATGTTCAAAACGGTCCATGAGGCCGAAGCCCTGGTCAAGGATCTCCTCCTGGAACTCCAGGACAGCAGCGATCTCGACGTCGTCCTCTGCCCTCCCTTCACCGCCCTCTCGAAGGTCGCAGACATGGTTTCGAACACAAACATCCGCGTCGGAGCCCAGGACATGCATTGGGAAAAAGAGGGCGCTTTCACGGGGGAAATCTCCGCGACCATGCTTCGCGATGTCTACTGCCGCTACGTGATCCTCGGACACAGTGAGCGCCGCCAATATTTCGGCGAAACAGACCAGACGGTGAACAAGAAAGCCAAAGCCGCCCTTGCCGCAAGCCTCCGCCCCATCATTTGTGTGGGCGAAACGCTCGAACAGCGCGAGAAACAGGATTTCAAGGCGATCATCTCGAAGCAGGTGCGTGAGAGCCTCGCCGGCATCGCGGGTGAATCCGCCGACGAAATCGTGGTTGCCTACGAACCCGTATGGGCCATCGGCACCGGCCGCACCGCGAGCCCCGCCCAGGCACAAGAAGTGCATGCGTTGATTCGCAGCACGTTGAGCGACGTTCTCGGCGCCAAGAACGCCAGCAAGGTTCGAATCCAGTACGGAGGGAGTGTGAAACCCGCAAACGCCGCGGAAATTCTCTCCCAACCGGACATCGACGGAGCCCTCGTGGGTGGCGCAAGCCTCGAAGCTCGCGGCTTCGCCGCCATTGTCCGCGCAGCCCAACAACCCGCCCCCGCCGCTTGTTAATCAAGCGTCGAACCCCTCCCCCCTATGACCACTTTTCTCATTGGTTTTCTTCTGACGGTTCACGTCCTCACCTGCATCCTTTTGCTTCTCATCATTCTGATGCAGCAGCCCCGAAGCGAAGGTCTGGGAACCGCTTTCGGCGGAGGCGTGGCAGACACCCTCTTCGGTTCCAATGCCGGAAATGTGCTCACCAAGATCACGACAGGCCTGACGGTCACGTTCTTCCTGACCACCTTCAGTCTTGCCTGGCTCTACAGCCATCGGAACACCTCCACAGATCTCGAGCGTCGACTCCGCACGCCCGTGGCAGCCGAGATGGACACCAACGCCCCTTTTGCCTCCACCAATGGAGCCCCCATCACCCTTCCGCTTCAGCCCGCCAACAAACAGCTCCTGCCGCTTACTCCTTCGACCAGCACTCCCACGACACCGGAATCTCCCAAGGCCCCGGTGAAGGATGGGAAACCTTCGAAATAAAGTCGTTCTCACGTCATCGATATGACGGAGAGATTCTTCGCTTCGTTCAGAATGACGCAGTTTTGGATTCGCCGACAGATGGTGTCATTCTGAGCGAAGCGAAGAATCCCTCTGCTTTTCTTCAGCGGCATGCTTCATCTGACGCACGTCCACCTGCACCACCTGACGTCCCGTGGTGCGAACCACGGTGAATTCATAACCTTCAGCCATGCGCGATTCACCTGCCTGGGGAACGTGTCCGAATTCCTTGACGAGGTACCCTCCCACGGTGGTCACATCCTCTGCGCTCAAATGGATATCGAGCAACTCCTCCAGGTCGTGTAAGGGAAGCTCCCCATGGAGTCGATATTCCCCATTGGGCAGGCGCTGAAACATCAATGCCTCCTGATCGAACTCATCCTGGATATCCCCCACAATCTCCTCGAGAATGTTTTCAAGCGTCACCATCCCGACAACGGTCCCGTACTCATCGACCAGAATCGCCAGATGCACCCGCCGCTTCAAAAACGTGCTCAGGAGTCGTTCCAAAGGCATCGTTTCAGGCACAAACAGAACATCCCGTTTGATCGATGAAATATTCGCCTGCTCCTTCTGATCCTGCACCAGCCACATCAGGTCCTTGAGGTGCACCATGCCGACAATCTGGTCGATATTGCCGTCACAAAGCGGGAATCGGCTGTGCCCGGATTGACGGGCAAGTTTCAGATTTTCCTGAATGGGACGTTTCGTGGAAAGGAAAACAATCTTCGTCCGATGGAGCATCACCTGACGGGCTTTGCGACGGCGAAGATCCAGGGCATTCAGGAGCAGGGAGCCGGCCACCTTGGTAAGCTTTCGATTCTTGCTCGATTCTTCCAGAAGGGTGCGTAATTCCTCGGCGCTGTGGGCGGCGGCATGTTCATCCACGGGTTGTAGCCCAATCAGTTTGAGAACCCCCAGCGAGGAGGTATTGAGCAGCCATATGGCCGGATAGATGAGCACATGGAATACGCGCAGAGGCCACGCGATCCAGAGACAGGTCTCCTCGGCGAGCTGAATCGCCAAGACCTTCGGAGCCTGTTCCCCCACCACAATGTGCAGGAAGGTGATCAACGCAAACACCAGGACGGAGGAGCCGAGATGCACCAGAACCGGACTCAAATCAAGCGGGCGAAAGAGAAAGAAAAAAAGATGAGCCAGCGCCTGTTCTCCAAGCCAGCCGAGACCGAGGCTGGCCATCGTGATGCCCAGCTGAGCCGCGGAAAGATAGGAGTTCATCTCATCCATCAAGGTCAGGGTGAGCCGGGCGCCGAACCGACCCTGATCCGCCCATTGCTGAATGCGGGTGCGACGCGCCTTGACGAGGGAGAATTCCGCCGCGACGAAAAAAGCGTTCAACAAAACCAGAACCGCCACGCCCAAGAGCTTCGTGATGGTCCAAAACAGATCATCCATCCACGAATCAAACGGGTTCAACGTTTAAAGTTCAAGGCGGATTGAGCTCAAAGTTCTGAAACGCTAAACGCCACCAAAAGACCTCCCGCATTGAACTCAGAACTTTTCACTTTGAACCAGAAAAGTGCCGGGCAACCGCGGCAGATGAAAGTCAAACTACCGTTGCTGTCTTCCGACCCTGGCGGGGTTCGTCAGCCCTCATTCCACGGCGCCCGGCAACTAACAAGCATAGCCAAAGAGATCGGAAAACCAAGGAATTTAACCACAGAGCTGACGGGCAAGGAAATCAGAAGGAACCACCGATTAGCGCAGATTGACACAGATTTTTTCTACATGGAAAGATTGCCGATGCAGCATGGCTGCATCGGCAAATTTCGCTCCTGTTTTTTAATCTGGGCTTATCTGCGTGGGATGCAAAAAACGCCAGAGTATTTCTGCGCTCTTTTTCCCAAAACCTTCCACCTTTTGAAGCTCCTCCACACCCGCTTCGCGCACCTTTTCAAGAGAGCCGAATTTTTTCAAGAGAGCAGCCTTCCGCCTGGCGCCGAGTCCGGGAAGTTCGTCGAGCATCGAAAACCGGATCTGTTTTTTCCTCCAGCCTTCATGCAGCGTGTTCGCAAAACGATGCGCTTCATCACGAATCCTCTGCAACAATTGCAAAGCCGGTGACGAAGGCGGCAGCTTCAATGGCTCGTCACGGTCCGGAAGATAAATTTCCTCTTCATCTTTCGCGAGCCCCGCCACGCGAAGCTCCACTCCCACGGCTTTCAACGCCATGAGCGCCACATTGAGCTGACCCCGGCCTCCATCGATCAACACGAGATCGGGAAGCAGTTTCCCCTCCTCCTTCAATCGGCGGTAGCGCCGTCCCACAATCTCACGCATCGAGGCAAAGTCGTCATTCTGCACAAACGCTTTCGAAACGGTCGCGGATCTCAGCACCCTCCCGGTCCGGGCGTCGCGATCCTCCACCATGACCCCCTTGATCTTGAAATGACGATATTTCGCCTTGGCCGGACGTCCGTTCACAAAATGCACCATCGATCCCACGGTGTGTTGTCCGTAGATGTGGGAAATATCAAATCCCTCGATGATTCTGGGAGGCTTCGGAAGGTTCAGGGCTTCCGCGAGCGCGACAAGTTCTCCATCGAAATCCCGAATCCGTGGCATGTCCCTTTTAAATTTTCGCGCGCTCTGCTTCACCGTGGTTCGCAAATCGTGCAGCGCATCGCGCAGGACGGCCGCTTTTTCATAATCCCTTCGTGCAGCAGCTTTGCGCATCAATTCCTCGAGATCCTGCAACGCAACTTCATCCTTCCCCTCAAGAAAGGAACAGGAACGCTCCACTAAGGCGTGATAGTCCTCCGGACTGATCCGGTTCATGCAGGGCGCGGAACAGTGTTTCAGAATATCATTCATGCAATGCTTGTAATCTTTCTCGCCCGGTTCGGTGGGAAGACACGCCCGGATGTGAAAGGTCTTCCGGATGTACTCCAGCGTGTTGCGCAAGGCTGAGGAATGAATGAAGGGACCAAAGTAACGGCATCCATCGGGCTTTTGTAATCGGGTGAGCACAAACCTCGGAAAGGGATCACGCGTCAACTTCACCATCAGGAAGCGTTTGTCATCACGAAACGAGATATTGTACCTCGGGCGATACTGCTTGATGAGCTTACCCTCGAGGAGGATGGCTTCGGTTTCGTTCTTCACCTCGAATGTCTCGATGTCGGCCACCATCGATACGAGGGCGCGCGTCTTGGGGTCCAGCTGGTGATAGCGCCCGGGCTGAAAATAGGACCGTACGCGTTTGTTCAGCGCCTTGGCCTTTCCGACATAGATGACCCGCCCCAGTTTGTCGCGCATCAGATAGACGCCGGGACGGCTGGAAAGCCGGGAGAGCCTTTCACGGATGACATTCGAAAATTCCATGTAAAATCACGCTGGACGACCAGCGGAAACATCCATTCTATCTCGAAACACGCTTCCAGCCAAATTTCTTCAGGACCGAGCGTTCTACATCCAGCACCTCGTCCAATTTCAGGAAACGCGCCATCACCGTGTAGACCAACCCACCTACAAAAACCCCGACAATGACACGGCTCATGTCGCCCCAAAAGGAGTCTTTCACTCCAAAATAGGCATGCAAAAATAAGGTGGCATACACAAACAAACTCATCACGACCGCAGAGAGCATCATTTTTCCACATGCAATCCATGTTTGTCGGCTGAGCCCACCCAAAAGACGGGAAAGGATCGCAAGAAGAATACCGCCATTTAGAAGTGCCATGATCGATGTTGCCAATGCAAGACCCTCTGCGCCGAGGTCGGTTTTTGTGACAAAAAACCAGTTCAAACAGGTCGTCCCCACAATCGAAGCGAGAGAAACACGCATGGGAATCGATGCCCGTCCAAGCGCATAAAACGCGGGCGCCAATACCTTGATGGACGCATACCCCACCAATCCAAGCGTGTACGCGATCAGAACGTGCGCCGTTCGTCCGGTTGCATATGCGTCAAAACGAAGATGCTCGAAAAGCATCGCGATGAGAGGAACGCTGAGGAGGGCCAAACCGAAAGCGGCCGGAATGCAAAGCGCGGCATTCAAACGCAACGCGCTCTCAAGACGTTCGCGAAATGCCGTTTTTGTTTTATCCGAGGATGAGGCGTCAACGGCCAGTCCCGGAAGAGAGACGGTGCTGATCGCCACGCCAAACATGCCAATGGGCAGCTGCACAAGGCGAAACCCATACGCAAGCCATGTCATACTGCCCGTCTCAAGGTAGGATGCAAACATGGCGTTGATCAGAACGTTGATCTGTACCGCGGAAACTCCGATGACAGCCGGCGCCATGAGTTTGCCGATTTCGCGCACACCCGTATCGCTGAGATTCCATTCGGGACGATACACAAACCCCAACTTGCGAAGCGTTGGCACTTGAATCAGCCATTGGAGGGCTCCCCCCGCCACAGATCCAACCGCCATGCAAAGCATTGCCGTTTCGCCAAACTTTGGATCGTAGATGAGTGCGAGACCAAGACCGATGACAATGGAGCCGAGATTAAAAAAAGAAGAGGCCGAGGCAGGCAATCCAAAATAGCCGAAGGCATTGAGGATGCCCATTGTCAGGGCCGCCATTCCCACAAGCAGAATGAATGGAAAAAGAATCTGAGTCAGCCTCACCGTCAGCTCAAATTTCTCCGGATATTGGATGTAACCACGAGCGATGAAGGTGACGATGGGCCGCGCATAAATAATCCCAAGCACCACGAGAGTCCCAAGCACGACATATTGGATCGTGATCATCCGCCGCGCGAGCGCCCAGGCACTCTCATTGCCGTCACGCGCTTTTTTGCGCGCAAAAACCGTCACAAAAGCGGTGGAAAGCGCGCCTTCCGCAAACAGATCGCGCAACATGTTGGGAATACGAAAAGCCATCTGAAAGGCGTCGTTGATCCAGGTCGCTCCAAAACAAAACGCAAACACCTGGTCCCGCAATAGACCAAGGATGCGGCTGAACATGATGGCAAGGCTCACCTTTCCCGCCGAACGCATCATCTTTCCATGAGACATCGGTCCACGTTAACACAATTTGGGATGCCTGTATTCCATTTTATGGATGACTTTAAAACAGAATGACATCCATTAACGTGAACAATGAATCCGTCGATCCATACCTCCCCCTCGCCCCTCCTGCAAAGGAGGGGCTGGAGGGAGGTATTTCACAAAACACAGATTCATTCTCACCAATAGACTTGACGAAATCTCCTTCCATCCCAAAGCATTCCCCTAGAGACCACGATGAGCTGTTTTTCCTTTTTCCGACCCCGGTTGGTTGACTGCCTGACCAAATATTCCTTCCAAAAACTTTTGGCTGACCTTTCCGCAGGGCTGACCGTGGGTATCGTGGCCCTCCCGCTCGCCATGGCATTCGCCATCGCCTCCGGGGTCAAACCCGAGGCCGGCATCTTCACCGCAGTTATCGCCGGTTTTCTGATCTCCGCCCTGGGGGGATCCCGTGTTCAAATCGGCGGCCCCACGGGGGCGTTTGTCGTCATCGTATACGGCATCATCAACAAATATGGCCTGGATAACCTTGCCATTTGCACTGTGATGGCGGGGGTGATCCTGGTCATCATGGGGGCCTCGCGCCTCGGCACGATGATCAAATTCATCCCTTATCCCGTGACGAGCGGATTCACCACTGGCATCGCCGTTCTGATCGCATCCATGGAGATCAGGGATTTCTTCGGTCTCAAAATCGAGCATCTGCCTGCCGAATTTTTCGAAAAGATGGCCGCGATTGTGAAACACTTCGACACACTCGACATCCCCACGCTCCTTCTTTCGACCGCTTCCCTGCTCGTGATCCTGCTGTGGCCCAAGGCATGGCAGAAAAAAATCCCGGGATCCATCGTTGCCGTGATCCTCGCCACTCTCGCCGTCAAAATGGGCCTTTTTGCCGGTCATCCCGTGGAAACCATCGGAAGCAAATTTGGAGGCATTCCCCAGCAACTCCCTCATTTTCATTTCCCGGACTTGTCCTGGTACAACATTCAATATCTCTTCGCACCGGCCACCACCATCGCCCTACTTGCCGCCATTGAATCCCTTCTCTCTGCCGTCGTTGCCGACGGCATGACAGATGATCGTCACGATTCGAATCAGGAACTGATGGCCCAGGGCATCGCCAACATCGTCTGTCCGTTCTTTGGCGGCATTCCTGCCACCGGAGCCATCGCCCGGACGGCGACGAACATCAAAAATGGCGCGGTGTCCCCCATCGCGGGGATCATCCACGCGCTTACCCTGTTGCTGATTATTCTTGTGGCTGCACCCCTTGCAAAATATATCCCACTCGCCACCCTCGCAGCCGTCCTGTTGGTGGTAGCCTTCAACATGGGGGAATGGCATGAACTCAAACGACTGCCCAAACTTCCCCGGAGTGATGGCGCGGTGCTTTTGACGGCGTTCGCTTTGACCGTGACCATCGACCTGCCTGTGGCGGTGGGGATTGGCATGGTGCTTGCCTCCGTGCTCTTCATCAAACGCGTCTCCGAAACCACGCAGATCACCGCCGTGGACGAGCGGGAGGATTCGGAAGCTCCGCAGTTCAGCATCACGGGTAAAACGATTCCTCCTGGAGTCACCGTCTACCGCATCTTCGGAGCGTTTCTTTTTGGTGCCGCGGAAAAACTGGAGACTTCCCTCAAACGCGCGGGACAGGAGCCCCTGGTCCTAATCCTCGAGGTTCACAAAGTGATGGCCATGGATGCCACGGGGCTCAATGCCCTGGAAAGCCTTTACGAACGCCTTCAACGCCGGCACAAGCAACTGATCCTCGTGGGGCCGCATACCCAGCCCTACATGGTGATGAGCAATGCCGGATTCCTCGACCGGCTTGGAGCGGAAAACGTCGTTGCCGACATGGATGCCGGTCTTGCTCGAGCCCATACTCTTTTAAAATCTCCTTCTGGAACATGATCGAGAGTTTGTGGAATGAAGCACTGAAGCACTGGCAGCGCGGGGAGACAGACGCCTCGCTTCAATGCTGCCAGCGCATCCTGGAACAGGATAACACCCACGCCGGTGCGCACCACATGCGGGCATTGATTGCATTTCGTCAGGGTGACTGGCAGACCGCGTCCACGGAAGCAGCCGCCGCCATTAAGGCTTTTCCCGACAATCCCCACTTTCATAACACTCATGGGGCGGCGCTTATCGAATGGAAACATTTTGATCTGGCGCAGCAGGCGTTTCAGTCCGCCATCCGACTGGATCCGAATCATGCCGAAGCGCACAATAACCTTGGAAATCTTCTCAAGGGGAAAAATGATCTGTCCAAGGCTCTCTTTCACTACGAAGCCGCCTGCCGGAGTCGTCCCGAATATCACGAAGCATGGCACAACCGCGGAGTCGTTCATCTTTTAAAAGGGGATTGGAACAAAGCCATTTCCCATCTGCAACGCGCGCTGGAACTGAACCCCGATGACCCGGAAACCCTTCTCTGTCTTGGAACCTGTTTGAGTGAACAAGGAAACCTCAAGGAGGCGGAACCTCTTCTTCGCAAGGCCCTTGTCCAAAAAGGAGGCACCCCTGAAATCCTCCATGAACTCGCACTGACCCTTCAGCGGCTGAATCGCCACAGCGAAGCCATTGGATACTATCGCCAGCTGGTTGAACAAAAGCCGGAGGATTTCGGCGTCCTGAACAATCTCGGTCTTTCCCTGTACTCCGCAGGCCTTCTGGAAGAGGCGATCGTCATTTACAAACGCTCCATCGCCCTCAATCCCGAGTTTCCAGTAACCTATCTGAACATTGGAAATCTGTACAAGGATCAGAATCGATGGGATGAGGCCCTGGCCTGTTACAAAAAGGCCCTCCAATTCAAACCCGACTACATCGAAGCCCATAACAACATGGGGCTGATTTTCCAGATCCAGGGACATCTTCCCGCCGCCATTCAATGCTTCGACAGCGTCCTGGCCATGGTTCCCGAATTCCATGGTGCGTGCGTCAATCGCGCAAACGCCTTGAGCGAACTCGGACGTCATGAGGAAGTCATCTCCAGTCTGCGGGGCTTGATTGCCTGTCAGCCGGACTATCATTCCGTTCATGACAACCTGTTGTTCGTCCTCAGCCATCATCCGAACATTCCACCTGAAACCATTTTTGAGGAACATCTGCGATGGGCGAAGCAGCACACACACAACCTTCCTCCCCCATTCCACTTCTACGACCATTCCCGCGATCCGGACCGCCCGCTCCGCATCGGATATCTCTCACCTGATTTTTACGGGCATGTTGTCGCCCTCAATCTCTTTCCCATTCTCTCAAACCATGAACGGTCCCGGTTTGAAATCGTCTGTTATTCCAATACCCAGCGCGAGGACATGATCACCGAACGATTAAAGTGGCATGCAACCCTGTGGCGAAACATTCGTCATGAAACCGACGAAACTGTGTGCGAGTGGATTCGAAGCGACCGGATCGATATCCTCATCGATCTGGCTGGACACACCGCCCACAATCGCCTCCTCGTTTTCGCCCGCAAACCCGTGCCCATTCAAATCAGTTATCTGGGCTACATTCAGACAACAGGTCTCACGCAGATCGACTACCGGTTGACCGATGAACATGGGGATCCAGAGGGCACCACCGACCCTTTTTACACTGAAAAACTGATCCGTCTGCCGGGCAGCGCCATCTGCTACGACTCCATGCAGGGATCCCCTGAAGTCCAACCCCCGCCATTCCTCAAACAAAAAAAGATCACCTTCCTTTCATTCAACAACCTGAACAAGATCAATGACGAGGTGATCGGCCTCTGGTCAAGACTCCTTCAGGAGGTCGAATCCTCCACACTCCTGCTCAAAGCCAAACCCTTGATTGATTCGAAGGTGGCGACTTGGATCCAGCAACGATTTGAACACCACGGCATCGATCAGCGGCGGATAGAATTCGCGGGATGGGTGGGTTCCAATCTGGAACACCTTCAATGGTACGGCAAAGGGGATATCGCCCTTGATCCGTTTCCCTTCAATGGCGGAATCACCTCCTTCGATGCCCTCTGGATGGGCGTGCCGGTAGTCACCCTGGCGGGATACCATTTCGCCTCTCGCATGGGCGTACGCCTGCTCGCCGAAATCGGCCTCAAGGAGCTCATCGCTCATTCCAAAGACGAATACATTCAAATTGCCAGCACTCTTGCCCGGGATCCCGGGCGCCTCCAGGCCCTTCGCTCCACGCTGCGCGATCGGATCCGACAGTCCCCCCTCATGGACGGCCCAAAAACAACACAAAACCTTGAGAACGCTCTGCGACTTGCATGGACCAAATGGTGTCAGCAGACGGCATGACAGCGCATTGCATTCTCCCTGCAAGTCGTGTAACTCCATTGCATCTTGAATCGCGACCCTTTCTACTACTGCAATGGAAGCATCGTCCGCGCCAGCAGGGCATCCCTGAATGTCCGCGATCTTGGAGTCATTCGCGGATTCGGACTTTTTGAATCCCTTCGAACCTACGGCGGCAAACCCTTCCTTCTCGGGAAACATCTCGACCGTCTTTTTCGCGCCGCCCGCCTCATCCAACTCCCCCTGCCGCTAAACAGGAAACGGTTTGAAACCCTCACGTTTCGTCTCCTCCGGAAAAACGCGTTTCCTGACGCCCTTATCCGCATCATCGTAACCGGCGGTCCCGCCCCATCCCTCGTTCCCCAGGGGAAAACATCCGTGGTGATTCTTGTCGATCCCTTTCACCCATTCCCCCCGGGCCAGTATCAAAAAGGTATCGCCTTGATGACCGCTCCCTTCTCCCGCATCCGTCCGGAAGTGAAATCGACCATCTACTTCGGCGCCGTTCTCAGTCATCGGAAGGCCCTTGCCCGCGGGTGTCAGGAGGCCGTTTATGTGGATTCCAAGGGTTCCATCCTTGAGGGCACCACTTACAGTGTTTGTGCCGTTCTTCCCGGTCCGCGATTGATCATTCCCGAAGAGAGCGTTCTTCCTGGAATCACCGCCGAATGCGTCATCCGGATCGCCCGGCAGCAACACATTCCGGTGGAACGACGTCCGATCACCCGTGCCATGGGCCGCCAGGCGCTTGAAATGTTCATCACGTCGAGCAACCGCGAATTGATTCCCGTCGTCAAAGTGGATCGCCAGCGCATTGGAAATGGAAAACCCGGACCCGTCACCCAGGAACTGCATGCCGAGTATCGGGAGATGGTCCGCAAACACGGCTGACCCATGCTGAACGTGGCGTCCAGATTGGAATCCGCCATGCAGCTCCATCGGGCTGGGCAGTTCGATGAGGCGGGACGGATTTATCACGAAATCCTGAAGGAGGATCCGCGCCATCCTGACGCCCTTCATCTTCTTGGCGTGATCTGTCACCAGCGCGGGGAGCATAGCACCGCCATTGAATGGTTTGAGAAGGCCATCGCGATCAATGCCACCATTTCCGATTTTCATCGTCATTGCGGACTTGCATGGCATGAACTCCGGCAGTTCGATCGCGCGCTGGAATGCTTCAAGACGGCGCTAAGGCTTCATCCCAAAAATGCCGAGACGCATAACAACATGGGGCACACGTACCGGGATCTTGGAAGGCTCGATGAAGCACGGACCTGTTATGAGAAGGCGGTTCAACTCGATCCCCGGTCCCACGGGGCCCACAATAATCTGGGAAACATCCACCAATTCCAGGGCCGCCTCGAAAAAGCCGCCTCCTGCTACCGCACGGCGCTGGGCATCCAACCTCATTTTGCGGAAGGTTACAACAACCTGGGGAACATCCTTCTCTATCAGGGCAAACCCGAGGAAGCGACCGCTCACTATCGGAAAGCTCTGGAAATCAATCCCAATTACCCCGAGGCCTTGTTGAATCTGGGAACCCGGTATAAGGACCGTGGAAATCTGACTGAAGCCGCCGCGTACTATCAAAAATCCATAGAAATCCGTCCCCGATTCACAGGGGGCCACAGCAATCTCGGGGAAGTGTATCGGGAGCAAGGACGTCTCCCGGAGGCCATCCAGTGCTTTGAACGTGCCATGGAGTGCGATCCCTCCTTCCATTCCGCCCACAGCAATCTCCTCTTCCTCCTCCAACATCACCCGGGCTGCCGTCCGGAAGTTCTCCTTCGCGAACACATCGAATGGGCGAAACAGCATGCCGAAAAATTCTCCACCCCCATCCCTCCGCATCGGAATGATCGGAACCCGGACCGACCGCTTCGCATCGGATATGTCTCCCCCGATTTTCGAAAACACGTGGTCGCAAGCAATCTCGAACCGATTCTCGCCAACCATGATCGGAAACAATTTCGCATCCATGCCTACTCGAATGTCCTGCAACCGGATGACGTGACTGCCCGTCTGCAGAAACTCACGGATCGCTGGCGTTCGACACTCGCGATGAGTGATGAGCAACTTGCCGCCCAGATCCGCGAGGACAAAATCGACATTCTCGTGGAGCTCGCAGGGCACACTGCACACAACCGGCTTCCTGTCTTCGCCCGAAAACCCGCCCCCGTTCAGGTCAGTTACCTGGGCTACACCTGCACCACGGGACTCTCCACCATCGACTACAGACTGACGGATGGAATGGGTGACCCCGACGGAATGACAGATCCCTTTTACACGGAAACGTTGATTCGCGTTCCCGGAAGCGTGATCTGCTACCAGCCCCTTGCAGAAACATCTCCGACCACCGCCCTGCCCGCCGACACCAACGGACACATCACCTTTGGATCTTTCAACAATCTCACCAAAACGACACCGGACGTGGTGGCTCTCTGGTCCCGGATTCTGCAAGCCGTTCCGAATTCGACCTTGAGAATAAAGTGCAAGGCCTTCGGCGATGCGTTCACCCGTAAACTCTACCAGACGATGTTTCAGCACCACGGGATCGACGCGTCACGACTCACCCTCGTAGCCTGGGAGACATCGATCCGTCAGCATATCGAGGCGTACCGGCATGTCGACATCGCCCTCGATCCCTTCCCGTTCAACGGAGGCATCACCAGCTTTGAAGCCCTCTGGAGTGGAGTCCCCATCATCACCATGGAAGGCGATTCATTCGTTTCGCGCATGGGAGTCCGGCTTCTGCAAGGGGTGAATCTTCAAGATCTGATCGCCCGAACACCGGACGACTATATCCGCATCGCCACCACCCTGGCAAACGACCTCCCCCGCCTCCGGACACTACGACAGGAGTTGAATGCTTCCATGAGGAAATCCCCTCTCATGGACGGCCCACAAATCACCCGTCACATCGAATCCGCATTTCGCTCGATGTGGAAAACCTGGTGCGGGGCCCCTTCGTGAAAAAATCCATATCCCTTTTTCTGTTGGATCTCACGGGAGCATGGAGATTTCAAATCGTCCTCCTTTCGTTGTGGACAACCGTGGTCTATGCCCCATCCCTTCTGCACGTCGCCCGCTCGGATCATCTGCTCTACCTGATGGAAACCGCGCAGATCCACGACTGGCCCACACTGGGGCTGAAGCTGTTCGCTTTCACCCGCCAGCGAACGATGGTGGAGGGTGATATGCTCCTTTTTCGTCCACTTTTCTATTCCATGATGGGTACGGAAAAGTGGCTCTTCGGCCACCATTTCATCCGGTGGCAGGTGGTGGGGGTTCTCCTGCATCTCGCCATCCTCTTCTGGCTCCTTGGGATCCTGAGATCCTTGGGGCTCCGGCGTTCGGCGTTGATGCTCGTACTTTTTTTCGCATCGATCCCCCTGGGAATGGACATGGTGATCTGGCATCATCTGCACGGATATCTCTTTTTCATCTGGATGGTGTTGATCGCATTTCATGAAGCCTGTCGCATGTCGAAGACCAGCACCAGGAGCATGCGTTCCCTGAGTGTCATGGCCATCTCCCTCACCCTGGCCACATTCACCTACGAAGCCGGGTTTCTGTTCACCCTTCTTTTTGCCGTCTTTGTGGGATGCCACCGGACCTCCTCCCATTCCGTGGCATCAAGGATGCGCGCATCCCTATTACTGGCTCTGCCAGCACTCGCCTATGTGGGATGGGACGTGATGGATTTTCTCGGGAGAGTCCACGCCCCTGAAGCCAATCGCATCCTTTCAACTTTCCGACCCCTGAAAACATTCACATCGATGGGGGTTGCAGGGTTTTGGTGGATTTATGGAGGAATGACCGCCTCCCAACTTCCCTTTGTGGGAACCATCGCATCCCGGCTTGGAATCTCATCCGAAAGCCCCCTGTTTCCCATCCTAAATCCGCCTTGGCACCTGCAGGAAATTCTTCTTCACCTCTTTTTTGCGATTCTCCTATGCGCATGCCTGTGGATACTAGCCTCCACCATGACAACGGAGCATCTGCGAAAGAGATGGCCTCTTCTCGCCCTGACCCTGGGAATGATGGGGATCTATCTTCTATTAATTGTGGTGGGACGAACGAATGCCCGTGGAGTGGAACCGGTTTTAAAAAACAACATTTACTACAGCTATCCCTTCTGGGCCCTGGTGATCCTCACCGTGGGATTGATCGGGAATGCGAAACGATCCCACAACATTCATCCCTGGCTCCGGAACGGAACCCTGTTGCTCCTGTTGGGCCTGGCCTTATGGAACAGCCATGTCATCTGGACCATCAACCGTGGAATGGCTCATCAACATGCCCCCGTTCGACAACTGATCCAACAAGTGGATGCGTTTGTTCAACAGCACCCCGAACCGGATCTTTCTTTTGAGATCGGTTCCAACGTGGAGGGAAACTCAACCCTGTTTCAAGTCCAGGAAGGATCCGTCTCCAAAGGCGTGACCATGATCGACATTCTCTATCCACAATATTCCAAAAAAAGGGGAGCGACTTACTTTTTTGACGGGAAGACTTGGACACCAAAATCCTGATCGGGATGCACGCCAAGTTTGTGTGTCATCGCATTTCAGAGCAAGGAACCCATCCCCTCTGAAATGCCTCCCCCAGCCTTTTGAGTCGCCTGCTGAAAAAGAAATGCACATTCCGGAAAAATACGCCATAGTCTCCTTCTTCATTCTTCATGCGCACCCTCTCTCATCTCTTCAAAAACAACAAATCCTGGGCCGATCGCATCCGGCAACAGGATCCGGAATTCTTTCCCAAGCTTTCCAAGCAGCAATCCCCCCAATACCTCTGGATTGGGTGTTCGGACAGTCGCGTCCCCGCCAATGAAATCGTGGGACTCCTACCCGGCGAACTCTTTGTGCATCGAAACGTCGCCAATCTGGTGGTCCACACGGATCTCAATTGCCTCTCCGTTATGCAGTTCGCCGTCGACATGCTGAAGGTGCGCCACATCATCGTTTGTGGCCACTATGGATGCAGTGGTGTGCATGCCGCGTTTCGGGGCGACCGGCTGGGCCTGAGCGACAACTGGCTGCGACACGTCCAGGACGTGCGGCAGAAACATGAACGCCATCTTGCATCCATTTCAGGGGATCCCGCAGCTTCCAATCGTCTTTGTGAATTAAACGTCATCGAACAGGTGGTCAACGTCTGCCACACCACCATTGTTCGCGAGGCATGGGAACGCGGACAGGAGTTGACGGTGCACGGCTGGATTTACGGGCTGCATGACGGGATCCTGCGAGACTTGAACGTCACCGTCACCAGCCTCAAGGAAACCCTTCCCATCTATCAGGCCGCCATTTCGGGGTTGGTATAAAGGTATCGCACGAACCGTTTTTCTAAATCGATTTTCCATTCGTCACCCGCGTGTTGGCGTGGGTAAGCGCGACGGCAAGAGCATCCGCCGCATCCGGCTCGGGAGTTTCCGTCATGCCCAGCATCGCCCGGATCATGAACCCCACCTGGTTTTTCTTCGCGCCACCCACACCGACCACACTCTGTTTCACACGACGGGGGGCGTATTCGTGAATTTCCAGTCCGGCTTCGGAAGCGGCGAGGATCGCTGCGCCACGAGCCTGCCCCATCACGATGGCGGTGCGGACGTTCTGCGCGTAAATCAATCCCTCCATGGCCACCACGTGCGGCTTGTGCCGGCGGATCACTTCCTCGATTTTTCTGAAAATCAGGGAGAGACAAGACGAAGCCTTGACCCCCGGCGGATTGTGAATGACTCCGAATTCAACGGCGCGAAACCGGCTCCCCTCCACTAGAAGAATTCCCCATCCCGTGCCCCTCAGAGATGGATCGATGCCGAGGATGATCCTGGGATCCATGTCAGGCATTGAGCTGAAGAAAATTCTTTAGAATCGTCTTTCCATGCTGAGTGAGGATGGACTCCGGATGGAACTGCACTCCCCAGATGGGGTGATCCTTGTGACGCAGCGCCATGACCTCCTTTTCGTCCGTCTCCGCCGTGATCTTCAAACAGGAGGGAAACGTCTCACGCTTGACCACAAGCGAATGATAACGCGTGGCTTCAAAGGGATTGGGCAGGCCCAGAAAAAGGTCCTTCGAGTCGTGATGAATCGCGGAGGTCTTTCCGTGCATCATGCGATAGTTCTGAATCACATTTCCGCCAAACACATGCCCGATGCACTGATGTCCCAGACAGACGCCGAGAAGCGGGATCGTGGGGCCAAAGGTCTTGATGATGTCGTTGGAGAGGCCCGCCTCGGTGGGCGAACATGGGCCCGGTGAGATGACGATGCGCCCGGGCTTCATCGCACGGATTTCATCAAGCGTCACCTGATCGTTTCGTTTGACGATCATTTCACAGCCCATCTCCCCGAAATACTGGACGAGGTTGTAGGTAAAGCTGTCGTAGTTGTCGATGATCAGAAGCATGGGAATAGTCAGGAGTCTGGGTCTCCGAAAGAGTGCCGGTTTTGATGGAGCGCCACAACCTGCCGTGGCCACAACTGGAGCATGGCGACGACGGAGCGTCGACCTCCATCACAAGGCGGACAATCTAATTCATGATGGGTTTCATTTCAAAACTATATTGAGGCTTTATCGCCATCGAAACTCTTGGTAGAGAGGGGCGGATCGTCATGGAACTTCACGATAACAGCTTCTTCAAGTGCTTCAGTGAAGCAGGGGCGCGGCATCTTCTCAGCTATGCCCATAAGAATACATATCTGCACCCGACCATCCTGTTCGAGGAAGGACAACCCTCGGACGGCATCTTTCTCGTCATCGAGGGAACCGTGCGCCTCAGCAAACAAGGCAAGGGTGGCGCCTATGTGGACATTGCCACCGTTCATGCGGGGGACTATTTCGGAGAACTCGGAGTGCTCGACAACTCCCCGCGCAGCGCTCGCGCGTCGTGTTATGGGCCGACGCAGCTCGCGGTCCTTCCCAACACCCCCGTGCTTGAGACCATTCGACAGGAGCCCGGCACCACCGCCATCGCCCTCTTCGGAAGTGTGATGCAGCACCTTCGCGATGCCAATGATCGTTTTATTGAGGAGATCTCGAAAAAGGAAAAGCTGCAAACCGTCGGAGAAATGGCGAGCAAGATCATCCACGACTTCAAGACCCCGATCGCCACCATTCAGCTCGCCTCCAATCTCATTGCGGAAACTTCCACCGATCCAAAGATTCAGAAAAAATGCGGCGTCATCCAACAGGAGACCTTTGAGATCGTCACCATGGTTCAGGAATTGCTCGAATTCGCAAAGAGCGAATCCTCGCTCAAACGGATCCCCCTCCCCATCTCCCAGCTCCTGGAGAGCTTTCGTTCGATGAATGAAGACCTCCTCACAAAAGCCGGGGTTCAGTTAAACATCCGCCCCATCAGTGAACCGGTGAAGATGGATCTTCACGCCATGCTCCGGGTGCTCCGCAACCTCATGAGCAACGCCCTCGAAGTCCTTCCCGAAGGCCGGGGTGAATTGAGGGTGGAGGCTTTCGACCGCGGGGACCACATCGAACTCACCTTCCACGATAATGGCCCCGGCATTCCCATGCATATCCGCAGCACCCTGTTCGATCCCTTCGTCACCAGCGGGAAAAAGAATGGCATTGGTCTGGGTCTGGCGATTGTCAAAAGTATTATTGAATCCCACGAAGGAACGATTTCCTGCGCTTCGAGTCCAAAAGGCGGCACAACTTTCTCCATCCTTCTCAAAAAGTAGAAATTCAAGCCGATAACTTGAAAGGATTCCATTCTTGAAGGCATGAAATTTTCATTTACATCAATCCTTATTCTGGGATTTCTCATCGGGTGCACGATCTTTCGCGTGGAGGCGCAAGAGGCCCAATCGGAAGCGGTGAAATCCCGCATTCTGATGCGCGAGCAGATGGAAATCCAGTTGCAGCAGATGGAGACCTCCATCGGGGATTCGGACGGCGACCTTGGCGAACAGATTTTGGTGCGCCGCAAGCCCAAGCCCTGGACGATCACACTCTCCTCAGACGTGGGTGAGATTTTTTCATCCAACGTCACCCTCGTGAACGAGGATCACATCTCGGACTTTGCCCTCACGCATAACGACGCATTCAACGGCACCTACAAGTTCACGGACGAGCTTTCGCTCTCAGCCTGGTATCGTTATTCGATCTACCGGTACAACCGGCTGATCCTCCAGAATTTTGACGCCCACAATGCAGGTGGAAGTCTCTCCTACGCGCTCCCTGAAAATTTCAGTCTGAACACGGGTGTCCAGTGGACCACCATCTATAGCAGCCCCGTGGGTGACTCCGTGTACGAGGAGGCAGACTGGTCCATCGGCGCAAGCAAAGTGGTTCCCCTCAACTTCGCCCCCTGGGTCAAGGACAAGGCAGCTTGGTTCGCCGGCTATCAGACCGATGTGCGCATCGCGAGTCCGAAGGACTATGATAAAGTGGAAGTCTCCCCCTACACGGGCCTTTCCTACCAGATTCTCCCCAAGCTCACGGCCCAGGCATTCTACCGGTGGCAATACCAGCATTTCCAACGGGATGGTCGCAAGGACTACAACAACTCAATCTCGGGAAGCATCGCATGGGCTCCTTACGACTGGCTGAGCTGGAGTGCTTTTGTTGGGTCAACCTGGAACAATTCGGTGGGTACCACCCGGGATTATCAGGTATTGAATCTCGGGACATCCGTTCGTTTTTCGTGGAAGTTCTGATTCGACCCTCTGAAATCACTAATCAGGCATGAAGGAAGCCGTTGAATGCTATTGACGAACGCCTTTCGTCCTTCCATGCTGGAAGCATATCGTTGACTTCAATAAGGTTCATTCGATGGAGCCCGATCCAGTAACACCCAAAAGCAAGGACTTGGGAAAATGGGAGGAGACTCTTCTTCAAAAATCCGCCCTGTATAAGGAATTTCAGGCGGAACGGGAGGAGATTTTACGGCATAAGTGGATCGAAAGCGAAAAGGCAGGTTACGACATTGGTTTTGAACGTGCCCTCCTCGATTGGATTGTTCGTTTCCGCACCACCTGGCGTAAAAACAGAAAGAGCCAACACACCACTTCATCCCGATCCTGATCCCCTCAAACCTTGAATTTGGTCCTGCGAGGCCAGAAAGGTATGACCACCATCCTCAACACCGATGCCATGCAACGGGCGCTCTCCCGCATGGCCCATGAAATTCTCGAGCACCACGATTCCATCGACCGGCTTGCTCTCCTTGGTCTTCAAACCCGTGGCGTCTTTCTTGCCCGGCGCCTCTCCCGAAAGATTTTTGAGATCACCGGGCGTGAGGTTCCCACCGGATCCATCGACATCTCGATGTACCGGGATGACCTCGACCTTCGCGGGGCCCCTCCGACTGTCAAAAACACGGACATCCCCTTCGATCTGAACGATCGCCAGATCGTCCTCGTCGACGATGTCCTTTTCACCGGACGCTCCGCCCGCGCCGCCATGGATGCCCTGACCGACTTCGGACGGCCCCGGCGCATCCAGCTGGCAGTCCTCATCGACCGCGGCCACCGCGAACTACCCATCCGCGCCGATTACGTGGGGAAAAACGTCCCCACCTCAAAAAAAGAAAATATCCACGTCCGCATGAAGGAGGAGGATGGAGAAGACGTGGTGACCCTACAAAAGGAACTCTAGGGATCAGCCTTGAGTCTCCAACCCCGCATTCCCACGGATAACCGACAACAAAAACTGCCCCCCATGGCCTGGACCCGCAAACATCTCCTTACGATCGAGGAACTCAGCGCCGAGGAAATCACCCTCGTCCTCGACACCGCCGCCTCGTTCAAGGAGGTCTCCACGCGAACGATCAAGAAGGTCCCTGCCCTACGCGGGAAAACGGTGGTCAGCCTCTTCATGGAGCCCAGCACACGGACCCGGGTCTCCTTCGAACTCGCCGCCAAGCGCCTCTCCGCCGATACCCTCAGCATCACCGCCCAAGCCTCCAGCATCACCAAGGGCGAAACCCTCAAGGACACCGCCCGAAATATCGAGGCCATGAACGCGGACTTCGTTGTCCTTCGCCACTCCGCCGCAGGATCCCCCCGTTTTCTGGCGGAACGCCTCCACGCAAGCATCGTCAACGCAGGGGATGGCGCCCACGAGCATCCCACCCAGGCCCTTCTCGACACCTTCACCATCCGCGAAAAGCTTGGCCGGGTCGCCGGATTGAATGTCCTGATCCTGGGCGACATCCTCTTCAGCCGCGTGGCACGCTCCAACATCTGGGCCCTCACCAAGCTCGGCGCAAACGTCACCCTCTGCGGCCCCACCACCCTCGTTCCATCAGTCTTCAAGGAACTCGGCGTCCGGATCACGAACAACATCGATGAAGCCATCCGGGAAGCCGATGTGATCAACCTCCTTCGCATTCAACACGAACGGCAACGAAAGAGCTTCTTTCCCAGCATCGGAGAGTACAAATCCATGTTCGGCCTCACCCAGGAACGTTTTCGAACCGCCAAACCTGAGGTGCTCATCATGCATCCCGGCCCCATCAACCGCGGAGTCGAAATCGCAAGCGAAGTGGCGGACTCCCCACGCAGCGTCATCCTCGAACAGGTCACCAATGGCCTCGCCGTGCGCATGGCCGTTCTCTTTCTCCTCAACGGAGTCCAGTCCCCCGTCGGCGAATCCACAGCCTGACAGATCGTCCAGCCCATCCCGTTCCGCATTGACCCCCGCGAGGTTTGAAGGTTGAATGGAACTCCCACATGACTGTTCCCGCCTCTCCCTCCACCCCCTCAGTTGCCCAGCAATCCGCTCTGAACGACCTGCTGCCGGCGATCCGGGCTCACTTCAGCGAATCGAACGCCCCGGACACCTACGCAGGGGATTGGTCCTGGGAAAAGATCAATCACGGAGGTTCCGATCGCGAGTTCTATCGCGTTGCACGCGAATCAGAAAAGTGGATCGTGATGCACTACTCCCCCGCCCGGGAGGAAAACAGTCTCTACGCGGACATTGCCGCTTTTCTACGCAAACTTGGAGTCAACATCCCCCGACTTCTTCATCATGACCCCGACAACCATCTCATCGTGGTTGAGGATCTCGGCGAAGTCAGTCTTCACACCGTTTTTCACAAAAACCCCGCCGCACCCGAAGTGGAGGCTTTATATGCGAAAGCCCTGGATCAGGTGAATCTCCTTCACCGCCAGACCCAGGCCCCCGTGAAAACGATGCCCGGCTTTGACGAAAAACTTTATCGCTGGGAACGAACCTACTTCTTCGACAATCTAGTCGAGCGTTTCGCAGGCATCCAGCTCCCCCCCGATGAGCGCGCTGAAATCGAAATCGAATGCGAACGACGCGCCCAGGAACTCCTTAAGGAACCGCTCTGTCTCATTCACCGGGATTTTCAATCCCAGAATCTCATGATCCGGGATGGAGATGTCTGGTTGATCGATTTTCAAGGCATGCGCTCCGGTCACGCCGCCTACGATGTCGCCTCCCTTCTCTACGATCCCTACGTGCATCTCACCCCGCAACAGAGGCATTCGCTGTTGAAACACTACATCTCCATCAGTCATCACGACACCCGGTTCGAAGAAATGTTCTATCGTGCCGCGGTGCAACGCCTCATGCAGGCCCTGGGAGCCTACGGATTCCTCGGCCTCGCCAGGGACAAGAAATCCTTTCTCCAACACATTCCCCAGGGACTTCAAAATCTGACCCAGGCCCTGGCTCAGATCGACTCCTCTCCTCATACCCTCCGTCTGCTTCGTCAGATCGAGCATCGCCGGTAACCCCTCCCATCAGAGTTCGGTGCGCATGGAACGCAGGACTTTTCAATCCGGAGAGTGGATCCTCAAGCAGGGGGATCCCGGCAGCAATGCCTACCGTGTTCTCAGCGGTCAGGTCGAAGTCATCCTTCACCGGGACAACCAAACCATTTCCCTCGCCGTGCTTGGACCCGGGGAGATTTTCGGCGAGATGGGAATGATCGACGACAAACCCCGTTCAGCATCCGTTCGCGCCATGGAGACCGCGGAAGTGGAAATGGTCTCCCCTCAGGAATTCAACACCTGCATCCTGACCAACCCCCAGAAACTCGTTCCCTACCTCAAATCATTTTTCGAACGACTCCGCCGCAGTAACGAACACTTCAACCCCCTGAGCGCCCGCTCCACACCCGCCGCGGCGCGAAAAAATCCACCCCCCGAACCTGAGAACGTTCATTTGAAAGCGGCGACCGAACACCTCCGGCAGAGAATCCTGAAATCCGAGTTCGTGGCACGAAAATTTCCATTTCGCATGGGGCGCTGGTCGGATGACTTTCAATCCGACGTTTTCATTTCCAATGATCTCTTCATTCGCGACGAATTCCCCTACCAGATTTCACGCAATCACTGTGCCATTGAACGCGAGGGGCTGCAGTTCTATATCCTAGATCGTGGAAGCGCCCTCGGCACAACGGTCAATGGAGTCCACATCGGAGGGAAAGGGGGAGACACGGTCGCCCCACTTCGTTCGGGTGAAAATGAATTGCGACTCGGAGGTGAAACCAGCCCCTACCTGTTTCACCTCACCCTGAACACCTGAACCCCATCCATTCATGAAAACGACGCATTGCGTTCCCTCCACCTTCAGGCAAAATATCATCACCCTATGATCAAGACCATTCTCCTCTGCGTCGACGGTTCAAAATATTCCGAGACCGCCACTCGAACCGCGGCCTGGCTGACAAAAAAACTCAAACTCCAGCTCCGTGTGCTCAGCGTCTCCGATTCCCGACTGCTCGAAGGTCCCTGGCTGGCCGATCTCTCCGGCCTTACGGGCGCCCAACCCTTCCAGGCACTGGCTCCCCAGATGCGCGAGCTCTACGATCGGAAGGCCCGTTCCACCGCTGAAAGCGCGGCCGCTCTCGCTCGCAAGGAGGGTGCCGCCTGCGAATCCGAAACGCGTCATGGCATTCTGGTGGATGAAATTCTTCAGGCCGAGCGCACCGCTGAACTCGTGGTCATGGGACAAAAAGGCGAGGGTTTCGAAGCCACCGGGGAATGGCTGGGCTCCAATGTCGAACGCGTCATTCGCAAATCCATCAAGCCCTGTCTGATCACCCCCCCGGAATTCCGCCCGATTCAATCCATTCTCGCCGCCTATGATGGAAGCGAACACGCCAACCGGGCCCTCTACAGCGGCGTCGAACTGGCCAAGTCCTTGAAATGCAAACTCATCATTCTTGCCGTGGAAAACTCCTCCGACGAGGAGGAGAAGTCCTGGGCCCTCAAGGAAGCCCTGGAAATCGCTGAAAAACAGGGCGTGCACGCCACCCCCATGGCCCTGCACGGCACTCCCGAGGAAAAAATCCTGGAGATTGCCGCCCGGGAAAATTGCGACCTGATCGTGATGGGCGCCTACGGACACACCCGTCTGCGGGAACTTGTGCTGGGAAGCGTCACCAGTCACGTCATCCGTAAAAGCCAGATTGCCGTGCTGCTCGCGCGATAAATAAACTCATCGCCCGCGACTCATGCTTTTCATAGGGGTAGGGCGCGACCGCCGGGCGCGCCGATAAGACGGGTGGCCCAGCGGTCCACCCCTACCTGCTGAAATCAGCAGACGACCGGCCTACTTCTTCTTTTTCGCGGCCTTGGAGGCTTTCTTCTTGCGCTTCAAATACGCTTTGCGACGCTGACGCTTGATGCCCTTGTTGTATTGCTTGCTCATAGGCAGATAGAAGACAGGAGACGGAAGGCAGAATCCAGAAAATTAAATGAAGGAGAAGACAGGAGATAGAAGACCGGAAACAGGAGATTCTTCGCTTCGCTCAGAATGACGGGTATCGATGTTTGAATTTCAATAACGTTTCAACTTCATCTTGAGGGAGTTGGAGAAGAAAACTCTCTCTGAATTCTGTCTCCCGTCTCCTGCCTTCCACCTCCTTCCCGCGCCTCACCCAAATGGATGAAAGGCCGATGCGGGAACAGGCGGGGCCATGTCACCCGCGGAAATTTCCCGGACAATCTGAAGCCCCAGGAGAAGAATGGACACAATCGGAATCGCGAGAAACATGCCCCACGCACCCGCCACGCTCTCGCCCACCAGCACTGCGGTGATGACCAGCACGGGATGCAGATGGTGACTCCGCCCGTAGATGGTTGGAATGAAAATCAGATCGTCACACAATCGGCTCGCAACACAGACACCAAGGTATCCCAACGCGATGCTCGACGAGTTGTCCACCATGCCAACTGTAAGGATCAGTCCGAGCACGGTGTAGAGCGCCGGCCCAAGCAGGGGGATCGCATTCAATACAAACGCTATCAACCCGAGCACCATGGGAAACTTGGCTCCCACAAGATAACTCCCCACCCCCACCATGACGCCCACAAGACTGCAATCCAACAGCATGCTCTGAAGATACGAATGCATGCGCCGGTTCAGTTCATAGGAAAATTTCAATGCAGGCTCAAAGTACCGATTGGGAATCCACTCGATCACGTTCTTTTTGAATTTCCGCCCATCCTTGAGCAGGAAAAAGGTGAAAAAGGAAATGAGAACCAGATTGAAAAAGAGGCTCGCCACCTGCTTGGCCATGTCAAACGCCCGGGCCATGATCTGATGGAGAACAAAATTTTTGATATCCTCACTGAGGTTGCGTTTAGGAGATTCCTTCTTCAACTCCTCCCTGCCTGGACTTGATTCGGGAGGACGTGACGAAACGGCCGATCGGTCTTCCCCATCCGTTCCAGGCGCCATGAGGGACTCATCCCCCTCTATCCATCGTTTTAATAACGGCACCTCCTCCTCCGCACGGTTCACCACTTGACCAATCGCAGCTACAATTCGATTTTGAAAAATATCCAGGGTGACCTTCTCACGAATTTCCGCGCTCAATCCCAACAAACGCAACCAGATCAAATAGATCAGAAAAAACACCCCCAGAAACACCAGCGCCGTTCCCGCCCAGCGACGAATGGAATTTTTCTCGAGAAAATCGACCACGGGGTTGAGCAGATAGTAGAGTCCGACCGAAACAATGAGGGAGCTGAAGAGAATGGGAACCTCATGATAGAGGAGCCAGAGGATGCCGAGCGAAACAACCGGAAGTCCAATCTTCACCCATTTGCTGAACCGTCGACCCTGAAAGACAACCGGATGAGGAAGATGATCCGCACGATCGATATGGAGATGACGTCCAGGCATTGGAAAACTTCAGCCCTGAATCAACTGCAGCATCGCACGCATGCGCATCCCCATCTGTTTGGAAAGCGCCAGAAGGATCTTCGACGCAAGCACGGGACGATGCTTCATCAGATCAAACAGCTCCGTATGGTAAAACCCGAGCAACTCCGTTTTTTCCCCCGCTGTCGCCGTGGCGGAACGGCCACTCCCATCCACAAAACTGACCTCCCCAAACACCTCTCCCGGCGGAAGCCGGGCCACCTTCCCCTTGCCCGAGGGATCCGCCTTGCCAATCACCACCTCCCCGCGCAACACCACATACAACCCAAATCCAGGCTCACCCTCGTTGAAAATCGTTTCTCCCGCCGAAAAAGTTCGTTCGTGCAAAAGATGAAGCAAATCGATAAGTTCCTGCTCGTTGAGATCACCGAAGATGAATGTCCGCTTCAACAATTGAATGATCTCCCGCTGACGCGGGTCCAACCTCCGGAAAATCAGGGAAAGGATCGGTAAATGACGCGCCTTTGCAAGCAGGCCACGACCACGATGCGAAAAGGCAGACATGCCTCTATACGACAGGAATCCTTCATCGAGTCAAGTTCCCCCTTTTCCTGCCGATAAATTCGAGAAGGAGCCTTCTCCTCATTTATACCCTTTGACTTATGTTTAAACCCTGGATGACCATATGTCTATTGACACTCGCAAGCTCGCTTGTGAGTGCAGGTCCCGTTGGCCTCAAATCCGCACGCATTGAGGAACTGGCCGGGGAAGTGTCCTACCACAAGGCGGGTTCTGCAGCAGCCGAAAAGGCACAGGTTAAAACGGTGGTGACTGGTAAGGATATCGTTCACACGGGAAAAAAATCCCGTGCCGAGCTTGAATTCGAAGATCAGTCCCTTTGTCGCCTCGGCTCCAACACCATCTTCAGTTTTGACCCCGAAACGAGGGACATGGCTTTTACCCGTGGGGTTGCCCTCGTGCACGTCCCCCCCGGCAAGGGAGGGGCCCGCATCGCCACTCCCGCGGCCACAGCAGCCATTCAAGGAGACACCCTGGTCGTTCGCGCCACGGTGATGGCTGACGGGACGCCCGCCACGCAATTCACCGCCCTTTCACCCAAAGGCGGGCCTACGGACGGAAACATTGTCATCACTCTCAACAACAATCCCAACGCATCCTTTCAACTCGCCCCCGGAAACATCGCCATCGTCCCGCAGAACGCCACCTCCGTCGACCAGATCCCGCGGGTGGAGATTGACGTCTCCACCTTTGCCGCCAAATCCCCCCTCCTTCAGGATCTTCCTGACACAGCCAAGGTCGAAATGAACATGGTCCAGGTGGAGCAGCAACAGGCTTTTACCTCGGGAGCCGCTGTTCGAACCGACCTCGCCATCGTCAATGACCGGGTCGTCAAAGCCGATGGGAATGGAAATTTCACACCTCCTCCGGTCAACAAACCCAATCCACAGGGCACGGCCACTCCACCATCCGTCCAGGATTTCGCAGGGTCAATGCCCGATCAACCACCCCCGCTTTTTGATGCACATCCCAACTTCTTCGCGGGAACGGATTTTCCAAAAGATGTTCTACCAGGAAATTTTCAGCTACCCCCCCCGACATTGGATACCTTGGCACGCTCTTTCACGAGCGTGAATCCTCTTACCTTCTCCAGTGTCACCTTCGATACGGCCCTTGGAACCATCAATGGAAGCCATTCATCCCCCAGCACCTTTGAATTCGGCTGGAATGAATCGGTCGGACGATTCTACGTCGACACGCTGACCCTCAGCGGCGGCACCATCACCGTTCAGGGGGGAAAAGCGCTGGAGATCTTCTCTTCGAATAACAGCGCCGCCGGGGCCCCCATCAACATCACGGGCAACACCACCTTCACCTTTAGTGGAGCAACCCCCAAAAGCGTCACCCTTCAGGTGGACGGTCAGGGCGGCAACGCTCAGATTTCGGGTGGCACCACCGTGACTGCAAACGGCACGGATCTTAACATCCACACCATTCCAGGCGGCCCAGCTGCAGGGAATGTCACCATGGGGGCTGCCTCCAAAATCGCGGTCAATGCAGGATCCGTCGCCGAGGATGCCGGTTCCATCGTCCTCACAGGAAAAGCCGTCACGGTTGCGGGCCTTGAAGCCAAAGGCATCGACAACGCAGGCGGCAATGCCACCCATGGGGGAGCGATCATTGTAAATTCAGTGAACACCACCACCATCAATGGGACCATCAACGCACAGGGCGGTTCAAGTTCCGGCAGCAACGGCAATGGCGGGGACGCCGGATTCACTGCTCTTTCCGGCGACAATATCGCCCTCGGCGGAAGCGCTCTTATCAACTCCAACGGTGGTTCAGGCAATGGAAGCGGGACCGGAGGCACCGGAGGCACGGTGCTCATTGTCGCTCCGAACACATCTCTCACCACGGTTGCGGCCAATGATATTTCAGTCAATGGCGGCACCGGCAATCAAGGTGGAGCGGGCGGAAACATTAGTATCTTTGTCAAAGACCTGACCACTCCAGCCGGATCCCAACTTTCCGCCGCAGGTGGACCGGGAGGTGGACCTGGAGGCGACGGAGGCAGCATTCTTGTCCACGCTTCGGGCACCACCGGAATCAGCATCACTTCCAGCGGAACCACTTCCATCAATGCGGCCGGGGGCTCAGGAGCACCTCCCCTTGACGGGATCGTCGTCCTGCAAGCACCCAATGGCGCCGTCACTCTCAGCGGTTCCACGCCCGCCGCCGTCAGTGCGGGACCTTCAGGGGAGGTCCACATCGATTCTCCCAGCATCACCGCTCCGGCAGGAAGCACGGATCCCTATCCACCCCAGACACCATAATCGTCACAACACGGTACCGCGAAGGATCATCGATGCGATGGTGAAATAGATCACCAGCCCGGTCACATCCACCAACGTGGCCACAAAGGGCGCCGAGGAGGCCGCGGGATCAAATCCAAGACGCCGGAGAAGAAAGGGCAGCATGGCACCCACCACGCTCCCAAAAAGCACCACCCCCACCAGACTCATCGCCACCGTAAGAGCGATCAACATATAGTGCGGGCCATATAATTGATTGCGATGCGGCCAGAGAAGAATCCGGATCATGGCAATGGCGGCCAGCACACAACCCAGCGAAAATCCGGCCACCAACTCACGGCACAAGACTCGCCACCAGTCCTTCAATTTCACGTCCTGCAACGCCATCGCACGAATGATCAAGGATGTCGCCTGGGAACCCGAATTTCCGCCGCTCGAAATAATCAGGGGAACAAACAGGGCAAGGGCCACAACCTTGGCGATTTCATCTTCGAAATACCCCATCGCCGTCGCAGTCAGCATTTCACCAAAAAACAGAATCGTCAGCCAGCCAGCCCGCTTCCGTATCATCGACCTGAGATCGATTTTCAAATAGGGGGCATCCAGGGCCTCCACACCCCCCAGTTTCTGGATGTCCTCGGTCGCCTCGCGCCGGGCAACATCGAGGACGTCGTCTACCGTCACCACTCCCAGAAGGATTCCCTGCGAATCAATTACAGGGAGGATGGTGACGTCATACTTTTCAAACGCATGAATCGCCGATTCCTCGGCCTCCGTCACAGGAAGCGCCACGAACTGGCCCTCCAGCAACTCACGCACCGGAACGTGAGGATCAGCCACCACCAGATTGCGCAATCTGACAAAATCGACCAATTTTCCCCCGGCATCGACCACGTACAACTGATTCATCGTCTCCCGATTCGTCTTCAACCCACGCAAATATCCGAGCACCTCCTCGACCGTCCATTTCTCCTGGATCGCCGTGTAGTGCGGGGTCATCAGACGCCCGATCGATCCCTCCGGATATCCCAAAAGCTGAACGGCGATCTTGCGCTCCTCGACCGTAAGGCAGTTCAACAGCTTCTGGGTGGCCGCAGCAGGCAATTCCTCCAGGAGTGCGGTGCGATCATCCGGCGCCATCCCATTCAAAATCTGCGCCACCTTCTCATCCCCCAGGGCTCGTACCAGCTTCTCCTGCTCCTCCAGACTGAGGTAACCAAACACCTCGGTCGCCAGTTGATGGGGCAGGATGCGAAGAAGCACTGCCTCGTCCTGGGTGTTCAGATCTGTAAAAATCTCAGCAATGTCCGACGGGGGAAATTCACACAAAATCTCGCGAAGCTGATTGAACTCCTTCCTCTCAATCAGATCGCCAAGCTCCGGCTGAATCAGGTTACCGATCATGCGGAGAATGGTCCTTTGACGAGGAACGACTGTGCGTCAGATAAAGCGCACCGGCAAGCATCAAGACCCCCAGGGCCATATACAAAAGATCAAGAGGGGTTTCGAATCGCATCTGCAGCGCATGCTCGAAAAATTTCACCACCAGAATAAGGAGCACGACCTTCGCCAACCGATCCTTCAAATCATCCAGACTCCGGATCAGGAGCAACCGCGAGGCAAACTCGGAACCTTCCGCAATATCAATCCGACTGATGAATAATTCATAAAGGCCAAGGGCAAAGATGAGCATGATGGTTGCAAGCAGGTACCCATCCACCACCTCCACCACGGAAGTCACCGTCTCGGATCGCAATATGGCGCGCTGCTCGATATTGAGTGTCCCTCTGGCATACTCAAAAACATGGGTGCACAGGTGGACCACATCGATCGTCGCCACAAAGAACATCACCACGGATACGATCACACTGGCAAATACCGCCACCAGAACAATCAGGCGGCTGTTCCACAGAAACTGTTCGAAAAGTTTCTCGAAGAGATTTCGTACACGATTCAGGCCATTCATGAAGCCTGAACCTACTGGGTTGCCCGCCAAACGGAAATCGAAAAATGAATGAAACTCTTCCCACTTTCAAATTCGTTGATTGCACGTTGATTTTTTACCTCAAAATTCCTATCGATGCATGAACCGCATGCCCCCCAAGAAAACCCCCACTGCAAGTAAAGCCAAGCCCCCCGCCAAAACCTCCCCTCGCAAAGAGTCCGCCCTCAAGCCTGCAGCGGATTCCATCAAAGAGGTGAAACCTGAAGTCCAAACCGAGGCGGATCGGATCGCTTCCAAGCAACGGGAGATCTCCGTTTCTGAATTTTTCCTTAAAAACCGACATCTCCTCGGCTTTGACAATCCAAAAAAAGCCCTTCTCACCACCATCAAAGAGGCTGTGGACAACAGCCTCGATGCCTGCGAGGAAGCCAAAATCCTCCCGGAAATCCTGATCGAGGTGAAGCAGCTGCAGGAGGACCGGTTTGTCGTCATCGTCGAGGACAATGGCCCTGGTGTCGTGAAGGAGCAGATTCCTAAAATCTTCGGAAAACTCCTCTACGGATCGAAGTTTCACTCCATGAAACAAAGTCGGGGGCAGCAGGGCATCGGCATCTCCGCCGCCGGCATGTATGGACAACTGACCACCGGTACGCCCACCAAAATCACCTCCCGGATCTCACCCAAAAAACCAGCCCACTATTTTGAAATCCACATCGACACGGCCAAAAACGTCCCCACGGTCGTGAAGGATGAGGTGGTGGACTGGAAGCCCCCCCACGGCACCCGGGTGGAAATCGAACTCGAGGGGAAATACCAGAAGGGACGTCATTCGGTGGAGGATTACGTCCGCCAGACGGTCATCGCCAACCCGCACGCCACCATCACCTATCTCGCCCCGACGGGCGAGAAGGAGGAGTACAAGGCGGCGACACGCCAGTTCCCCATCGCTCCCCGCGAAATCAAGCCTCATCCCCACGGGATCGAGCTTGGCATTCTGATGAAGATGTTGAAGTCGACAACGTCCCGGAAGGTCAAGGCATTCCTCAGCACTGATTTTGCCCGTGTCTCCAGCGCCGTCGCCGGGCAGATTCTGAAAACCGCGGAGATTTCCGAGGAAGCCAAACCGAAGGATATCGCCCACAACGAGGCGGACAAACTCTACCGGGCCATCAATGCCACCAAGCTGATGAAGCCCCCAACCGACTGCCTTTCCCCGATTGGCGAGGAAGCCCTGCTCCAGGGAATCAAAAAGCACATCGAAGCCGACTTCTATTCGGCCGTGACACGCCCACCCTCGGTCTATCGCGGCAATCCCTTCCAGGTGGAAGTCGCCATCGCCTACGGTGGAAAACTCCCTCCGGAGGAGCTGGTCGACTTGATGCGTTTCGCCAATCGCGTCCCCCTTCTTTATCAGCAGAGTGCGTGTGCCATCTCCAAGAGCGTCCTTCAAACAAGCTGGCGCAACTATGGAGTCGATCAGTCCAAAGGAGCCCTTCCCTACGGACCCATGTTCATCGCCGTCCATGTTGCCAGCGTCTGGGTCCCCTTCACCTCCGAATCCAAGGAGGCGATTGCTTCCTATCCTGAAATCATTCACGAAATCAAGCTGGCGCTTCAAGACTGCGGACGCCGGCTCGACGCCTTCATCCGCAAAGGTCGCCGCGAAGCCGAAGCGCGACGTAAAAAGGACTACATCAAATCGTACTTACCCCACATCGGCATCGGCCTGCGTGAAATCCTCGCCTTCAAGGAGAAGGATGAGAAGAAGGTCTTGGAGCTTCTCACCAACATTCTGGAAAAATCGCGAGACTGAAAATTTCCCATGGATAAAAAAACTGAAAAACTCATACGCGACGCTGCCGACCGTCTTTACCAGACGATCCTGAAAAAACACGCGCCATCCATGGATTTTCCCCTGCGCAGCCTCGACAATGTGTCTTACGACAAGAAGAAGGGATTCTTTGAGATTGGTGACAAGGTGAAGGAGCGCACCCTCAGCTACAACACTGTCAAAACCTTTGCCCAGGTCGTCCGGATGATGGCCCTCTCCCATGAGATTGTGCGCAAGGAGGACATGGCCACGAAACGAGAAGCGTACTATGTCTCCAAAAACTGGGGTGAAGCCAGATTCCTGGAGCAGCCCGAGTCAGATGCCATCATGGACGACATCGAGGCTCACTTCCGTCTCAATCGGGAAAAGCTCGGCTTCATCCCCGAGGAAAAGGGCGGTGATGTCGCCGGCAAACTCATCGTCATCGACAAGGATCCGGATAGTGGCAAAAGACTCGAGATCGATTGCACCAAATTTGGCACAGGCTCCTACTCCATTCCCACAGCATGTGAAGAGCTGGAGTTCAAGACGGACGCCAAATTCATCCTCGCCATCGAAACCGCAGGCATGTTTCAGCGCCTTGTGAAACACAATTTCTATACCACCGCCAACTGCGTGCTGATTTCCCTCGGCGGGGTGCCGACCCGGGCCTGCCGCCGATTCATCCGCCGTCTCGCGGATGAAAAAAAACTGCCTGTTTACGCTTTCGTGGACGGTGATCCCTATGGAATGACCAATATCTACCGCACTCTCAAGGTCGGCTCGGGAAACAACGCGCATCTCAATTCATTTTTCTGCGTGCCCCAGGCAAGTTACCTTGGGGTGACACCCCAGGATATCATCGATTTCAAGCTGCAGGACGCCACCCATCCACTCCAGGAAGTCGACATCAAGCGCGCCAAGGACGCACTCAAAAACGATCCTTTTATCAAATTCCACAAACCGTGGCGTGACGCCATCGAACAAATGTTGAAGATGGGCGTCCGTGTGGAGCAGCAGGCCTTTGCCAAACACGGCCTCAACCACGTCATCGAAAAATATCTTCCACAGAAACTGAAGTCTCCGCAGAAGTTCCTGCCGTAGCTGAAAGGGAGGGCCACGCTCTGTCGTGGCCTCAAATTGATCAAAGCCACGACGGAGCGTGGTCTTCCAAAACCCGGATGGGCACCCCGTTTCGATCTCATCCCTTCCTTGAAAGCCACACACCCCGTCCTCTATCATCGCCTTCCATCATGAGGCTGTGCCGGACAATGTGTTTGTTTACCAGCCTTTGGCTGGCCGTCACGACTTCTATCCTGGCCGAGGACTTCTATTGGACAAACCAGATCACCGGGAACTTCACCAACGCCCCCAACTGGGTGACAAACAGCCTCTCCGTCACCCTCTTTCCCACGGATGCCGACAACGTCTTCTTCACAAACAACATCCCCTCCACGGTCAACTGGACTGCGACGGTTACCAACGCGAATGCCAATTTCTCGAATGGAACGCTGACGCAAGCCATCGGATCCGCCACCTGGTTGATCACGAACAATTACCTCATCAGCCCCAATCTTTCCGACACCACCACCGTCCTTCATTCGAGCGGCACCCTCGTCGTCACCAACGGTGGAGGCACCGCCACCCTCCATATTGGACAAAATGGACGGGGGGTTCTCACCCTCACAGGTGGCACCATCGTCGCCGACCGCATCATCGCCACCAATAGCACCTCCACGACGACCAATTCTGTCTTTAATTTCAAATACGGCACCCTGAGAACTCTGAACGGGACGACCATTGGATCCACCCTCTATTCCAATTCCTTTTCCATCGGAACCACCGCTGGCCAGATTGGCCGGTGGGAAGTATTGGGGGGCACCAATACCATCCTGAATCCAAGCATCTTTCCCTATGCCTTGAACATTGGCAACGGTGGAATCGGACAGCTTGTGGAGGCAGGAACTTCCACTTATTTAAGTACAAGCTGGAGGCTTGTTGTTGGTGGCAGCTTATCAAGTTCAAGCAGCATGCTTGTTATTAGTAATGGTGCTCGATTGGATGTTGGGGATTACATGACGGTGGGAGCTGGAGGCTCAACCAATAATATCGTCCTGGTCACGGACTCCAACTCCTTACTGAGACCCATCAATCAAGTGGATATTGGAAGTGTCAGTCCAAGGAACATCCTGATCGTCAGCAATGGTGGCAAGGTATGGCTTACAAGCACATTCAACTCATTAAATATTGGTGCAAGTGGGGGTGGAAGCAACAATTTGGTCCTGGTCACGGACTCGGGATCGATTCTTACCAATCAGTCCCCCCTCGCCGTGGGAAGCGGCTCGGGAACCGGGAACAACCGTCTCGTGGTGACCAATGGCGGCAGTGTGTACAACACCAGTGGAATCATTGGCTCCAGTTCAGGGAGCAATAGTGTTTTCATCACCGGGAACGGATCGAAATGGTACAACACCCTCCATATGACCGTCGGAAGCGGCAGTTCCAGCAACCTGTTGACGATTGCCAATGGGGGATCCGTCCGTGATACCACGGGCTTCGTCGGCTCCTCCTCCACCTCCTATAGTAACGCCGTCCTTGTCACGGGAAGTGGCGCCATCTGGACAAACACCCTGACCCTAACCCTCAATGGGAGCGCCAGTGAAGTGATGATCACCAACGGCGGTTCCGTCCATGCCCCAAATGTGCGCGTGGGATTCAACACCGGCAGTTCAGGGAATATTTATATCACCGGCTCGAACAGCCTTCTCCGCGCCGGCACCTCCCTCGCCGTCGGTACCAATGCTTCCAGCTCGGGCACCGGCATGGTGCTCGTCACCCAGTCCGGCACCCTGGAAGCCACGAATCTGATCAGCGGATTTGCGGGCACCGGCGTGATCACCAACACCGGGGGGATTTTCCAGTTCACACACGCCGCTCCCGTCATCACCACCAACGACCCCAACTCCATCGTCCTTACAAACGGGACGATCTCCTACCGCGCGGTCGCTGCCGCCGACATTTTCAATTCCCAGGTCTCCAACATCACTTTTCAGGGCGACAACACCTTTCAACTCAACGCCTCCACCAATTCCAGCATCTCCTCCTACACCTTTGGGACCAACAACGGAAACCTCTATCAGCACCTGAGTCTCGTCAATGGGTCCACCCGCTGGCAAAGCACCGTCGCCAGCACGATCGGGTCCGGAGGCATCCTGTCCATTTCCAACACCACCGCTGTCGTCGCAGGACTCCTGACTAACTCTGGCGCGATCCATGTCTATTTCAGCCGTGTCACCTACAGCAACCCCGTCATCATCGCCAACGCCTATCTCAGCGATCCCTCCACCAATATTTTCACGACCAATGTGACGATTGCCTCAACGGGATATTTACAGGGAGGCGCAGGCGATCTTTTCCAGTTCGAGAGAAATCTCACCCTTCAATCAACCGCGAGCAACCTCTTCAATCTCTCCGCATCCACCGTGTTGTTCACCAATCTGGGTGGCGCACATATTCTGGATCTGACCGGAAGTTCAGCTCTTGACCGTGGAACCAATGGCATCGTTCAACTTGCCAATGTAACCAACGATTTTGCACTGGGGACCCTGATGATTGCAGAAGCCGGCGACACCCTTCGCGTCACGGGAGATGTCGCCAACGCACTCTACGTGGGAGCCCTCAACCTGGGGTCACTCGCCAACACCAACAATCTCATCACCGACGTCAATGTGTACTACGACAACACCCTGGTCGCCAACGCCTACCTCGGTTCCGCCACCTACGATCTCCAGGGCGCGGGGATGTTGATTCCTTTTGGAGTACCCGAACCCGCCTCGATGATGATTTTACTATTTGGGACGGCTGGATTCCTTGCACGCCATCGATCCCGAAAGTCCCACCCCCAGGCTGCGAAAACTGCCGCGCCTTGAGAGATCACTTTGGGAAGGCGAACTTTTCATTGCGACGACGAATTCTGCCTCTGAATGGCGCGATCGTACTCCTCCTTCTTCCGCTTGTATTCCTCCATCTGAAGATCGTAGTCCGCCTTCTTCTGCTCATACTCCTTCAATTGACGATCATAATTTGCTTTGTCCTTGAAATACTTTTCAAGACTCTGAATTCGTTTGATCAATTCCGTACGCCGCGAAAGAAGTTTGACGGATTTCGAATCCAGCCTCAGCCCTTTTTCAACCTCCCCGAGGGCGCGCTGGTTTTGTCTCAGACTGAAATCCGGATCCTGGGCACTCCCAGGGTAAGCCTGATCGGGACGCATATCCCCAAATACTAGATTGGAATAGGTCGCCGCCATGTTGAGATACGAAATCGGATCCTGGTAAAGGGAAATCCCAATTTCAGCAACCGGCAGCGCGCTCGCATGCTTTTTACTGCCCCCCAAATAGTGGGCCGCCTCCTGAAAGAAAAATCCCACCGTCTCCACCCGGCTGAGATTTCGAAGATAAACATTCTCCCCCACCTTGCACGTATTCACCCCTGCCATCATACAAATCTCCGACTCCGTGGTCGGTTTTCCCGTGGTGGTCTCCCATTCGAAATCACCCGAGTTGGCGGGGGAATCGGGCATCGCCACAACATGGTTTCCATCCGGATCAAGCCGGGCCGCCACATGCCCATTACCTTCATAAGGTGAAGGCGCCACCACCATGTAAAGAGGAATTCCGACTGACTCGGCCAGCGCATGCTCGACCAGGACATTGCGAGCGCACAGAAGGATGGCTCCTCGCGTTTCCCTTCGGACCGGAACCTCACGAAAGATCGTTGTGAATTGAAGAGCATCCACCTCCTCAACCATGTCCTTTTGGATGATTTGATGAATCGCTTGGAGTGCTTGTTTGTACTCCTCCTTTGACCGAAGCATTGGGGGAACGGCAAACCTCACCTTCTCCACAAGCCTGTCGAGTGTCCCATAGTCTGAATCGGGCACGTTCAGCACATGATAATATTTCAGAGCATCGGTATAGTAGTGAAGAAGCGTATCATAAGTGGCGGGTGTCCGTGGAATGACGGGAATCTCTGCCTTGGGTATCGGAAGGGTCGCAACCCCCTCATCCCTCACCCAGGTTTTCCCATCGTCAAACCGGATCTCCACGATCTCCTTCGACAAATAGTGCTTCACTCCGCCCTCGCCAATTACGGAAATATGCTCCGGATCATCCAGCGTCGCCTTGCCGGTTGTCATACCATCTTCAAATACAATCAGATCCGCCACCGCCGTTTGAAGGGCGATGAACCACAACAGTCCCAGGAAATGGCACCAGATGCGCATGAGGGGAATGTCCGCACCATACGCATCACCCTTCATTTTGGCAACTTCAGCCACCATGCCGAAGGGAAAACAGATTTGACGAAAGGGATTCGTGCGAACAAGACTCCCGCAAACACCCAACCCTTCCTTATGAAAAAACTCCTGTTTCACCTGCTTCTCGCTTGCATGGTCCTGCCTGGAATTTCCATGGCCGAGGAAGACGCTGATGGCGGAAAGGATCATCCCCTCTTTCCCCGAATGCCGAATTACTACATCTATGAATACGACGAAAAGGAGTTCGACACCTATGATTTTCCCATCGGCGGAAAGGATAGTGAAAAAACGGAACGTGTCGAAGGTTCCAAACGGTACATCCGTTACATGCTGAAGGAAGGCGGGAAGGATGCCGGAAAGGTACAGATCACGCGGAACTACGCCAATGCCCTCCAAAAGCTCGGCGGCTCCATCATGGGCACTCCCGGTGATGAATCCGAAACCCTCAAAGTGATTCAGGATGGACGGGAATTCTGGGCATGTATTCAACCGTACGACGGAAGTTACGATCTCACCATCGTGGAACGCAAGGTGATGAAACAAGACATCACCGCAGGCAAGCTCCTCGAGGAACTCGAATCCAAGGGACATGTCGCCCTCTATATCAATTTTGACACCGGCAAGGACATCATCAAGCCGGATTCCCAGCCCATCATTGAACAGGTGGTTCAATTACTGACTCAAAACCTCACCCTTGCCCTCAGCATCGAAGGCCACACCGACAACACAGGGGATGAAGCTGGAAATCAAACCCTGTCCGAAATGCGTGGCAGAGCCGTGATGAACGCGCTCATTTCAAAAGGCATCGATGCATCCCGTCTCAGTTCCCTCGGCTATGGTCGCACAAAACCCATTGCCGACAACAACTCTGAGGAAGGGCGCGCGAAAAACCGGCGAGTCGAAATCGTGAAGAAAAGGTAACTCTTCCGTCGGAACGTAAAAAAGGCGACTTCTTCAGGAGTCGCCTTTTTTGTCGCTACCGTTATCCACAGAATATCATGGAGTGGTTGATGCTCCAGTCGCCCCCGAATCCCCGCCCTGCTTCAAATCCTTGAGATCCTGATTCCGATCGCGGCGATCCTTGCGAAGATCCCGGACATCTTGGTTCCGATCACGACGGTCCTGACGCAGATCACGCACATCCTGGTTGCGGTCACGCCGATCCTGATTCAAGTCCTGATGGTCCTGCTTCGCGTCCTGAAGATCCTCCTTAAGCTCCTTGCGGTCCTGCTGAACAGCTTCCTTGTCTCCGGCCTTTACATCCTCGCGGAGATCTTTTTTGTCCTGATGAATTTCTTTCCGATCCTCGTGGCGCTCCACCTTGTCCTGATGAATCTCCTTCTGATCGTTTCGAACTTCGCGACGGTCCTGACGAATTTCACGCTGATCCTTGCGGATCTCCTTCTTGTCCCGATGGATTTCCTTTTGATCGGCCGCCACTTCTTTTTTTTCTGCAACCGGCTTCCGCACGTGTTTGCCGGCGTGAACACGCTCGGCCTGAACAACATGGGGAGTCAAGGCAACCAAACCAACGGATAGGATACAAAGAGTAAGTTTCTGATTCATAAGATTAAGGGATTCGACATGCGTGCTGTGCACCAGGTCTTAAGAATTACAACACCGGGTTCTTTCAAAAGTTTCGCGGCAACCCTGAATTTGTTCAGGCTTCAATCGCGGATGCCAATAACTTGAGGCAAAATGCGCCCGGGCAAGATCCATCCCCCCCAGGCGGCCGTTCCCACGTTTTCAGTAAGCTGCTAAGGAGCATAGTCACCCACACCCGCCACCTCCCATTCCACAGGAAGAGGAAAACTTGAAAAACCTTTTGAGACCGTGCCGTTCATGTAAATGAACCGTCCCTCCCCCGTGGTCCGATTCTGGATGACAATATCCGTCTGACCGTCCCCATCGTAATCGCCGGTGCATGCCACCCTCCAACCCGCAGGCAGCGGAGGCAGACTCACAAGACTTGTGGCATAGTCGTCACGAATAATAATGATTTGAATCTCACCTGTGACAAGATTTTGCAGGAGAAGATCGCTCACCTTGTCCTGACTGAAACGGCCAGCACCCACCAGTTGCCATGCCACAGGAACGGTTCCAAGGTCGACTGTTGCAAAAGCCTGCGTCCCACTCATGAGCATGATTCCACGCTGGCCCGTGGTCTGATTCTGAATCAGGACATCCGCGCGCCCATCCCCATTGAAATCCGCCACCCCTCCGACTCGCCAGTCTGTGGAAGCGGTGAAAAGAAGCGTCGAGGAGACGATCGTCGTTCCATCCAGAAGGGAAATCACTTTTTGTCCCGTGGAGTTATTCTGCCAGATGTAATCGGTTTTCCCATCGGCGTTGAAATCACCCAGTCCCGCAATCTGCCATTCCTTCGGGATGATTCCCGTTAGCGACGCAAGCGCCTGGCCATTCATCCAGATCGCATGGTCTCCTGTGAGACGATTCTGCAGCGCAAGATCGGCCCGACCATCCCGATTAAAATCCGGTGAAATGGCGGGATCGTGTCGGGCCAGATTCCACATCGACTGAATTGAAAAATACCCAGGCCGAAGAACCCGGGCATAGGGGCTGTTGGAACCCGTGCTTTGGGAAGCCACGCCGAGCCATTCCTCGTAGTCCCAGCCATCCAGAAAGGGCATGCTGGCCTGGGGCACCATGTCATGCTTGTTGGGACTCAACGTCTGGTACTGCGAAAGCCGCGCTGCATACCAGGCCGGCAGAGCCTGTTTGATTTTATCGGGAACGTCTCCCCCCTTCCACCATTCATCCGTGAACTCAAAAAGCACTCCCCCAATGGAATTTCCCTCACCAAATCCCGATTGATGAGCCAGGATATCCTCCCAACTGTTGGCAAGATACATGGCCTGAAAAGCCTCTGCCTGCGATCGCGTGTAAGTGTCGGAAAAAGCGGAACACCCAAATTCACTCAAAAATGCCGGCCTATCCAGTTGCTCGCGCACGTCCCGGAAAAAACTGCGTCCAAAGCCACCGCTTCCACGATAGGAATTGGCGCTGAAAACATCGACGTTCGGACAGTTGGCCTTTACGCGATCGAGCGATCCCACCTCGCCATTGCAGAGGGCCACGGGACGCGTGGGATCCAGTTGATGAATCAATTGCGCCGCACGATCGACAAACTGATAGTACGCGTCCGGTTTCGTATTCGCATTCGTGCCCACCCCATAGTTGTTCTCATTGCCCAAAACCCACATGATCACATAAGGTTCATCCCTTGCGTCCAGGACCATCTGCTGCACACTGTCGAGCATCGCCTGCTGTTGCACCGGATTTTCATAGTCCGTCAGCCCTCCCGCAGTTCCATTTCCGATTCCATAGGCGCCGAAAAAATCTCCACACAAAACATAGAGCCCATAGTCCTGATACAATTTCCGAAGGAGTGTTTTATCGTAAAGATGATGATAGGCCCGGATTGTGTTCACCCCCATGTCCTTGAGGAGTTTGGCATCCCCCACGATCGCCTCATTGGAATCACGAGTTCCATTTTCATTCACGTCCACATAGGACTCGAACAACACATCGTTCGTTCCATTGCCGTTGTAATCCACGATCTGCCAGTCCTTCTCAGGATGCGCCGTCCCGTTATTGGCGTCCAAACCGACTTTCGTGGGCGAATAAGACACTCCCTTGATCATGAACGGCTTTCCGTCCACAAAAAGCTCCCAATGGCCGTTCTGGTATTTCCGCACCTGTGTCTTGCTTCCGCCCAGAGTTTTCACCACAGGTAGTTGTCCTGCAAATACTGGAACATCGAGCTGGGATCCAGTCACTAACTGACCAGGCGTGACTCGAAACACATCGTTGGTTGTTATATTATCATATTTGCCATCCATATCGATCTTCGCTCCAACAAAGCGCATGTTGAGCTCGGGATGATGACGCAAAAGCACTTCGATGTGATCCACGGCGGACAGGGCTGGATACCAGGGATCGCCGAGCAGGGTGAACGAAATCGTTCGGGGATAGTGCACGATCAGGGCCTGAAACGCCTTGATCGCCGCATCGTACAAACCCGCATTCTCCAGATTGTTGGCGATGTAGAACAATTTCACCCCAGGATCCTCACCCGTGGTCGCCCACTTGTAAAAATTCAGTGCCGCCGTATTGCCGGTGTAATCCCAGTGACTTCCCCCCAGCTTGCCTTGCGACACCAACTGCTGATACGTCGGATCATTGAACACCGTAACATTGGGGTAAATCCCTTCCCCCACCGCCTGGGCCAGACCGACCGCATTTGTTATCGTGTACTGATACCCCGCCGTTCCCACTCCCGTGAAAACACCGTATTTGGTGTAATCCACCGGTCCCGCAGGCGCCGGAAATGCCAGCGTCAACACATCCTCACTGGGCACCACCTCGGCACGCGTCGTGGGCCTCGCGAGGCCTGAATAACAACCCCAGCCCGCCAGAAAAAAGAACACACAAAAGGACAGTTTTTTGTACAAAGAATTTTTCATAAAGCGCCTTGAATCTTACAGAACCATTTCCCCACCATCCACCCGCACCCTTCATGGTGATGGGATTCGACGATGTTTGCAAGGCAAGGAATGAGTCCGTATCAGAAACCATCATGCCGCCCCAGCATGCAAGATTATCAGGAGCGATCGTGAGGCTCCCTACCAATCTTTGATGATCTTGGTGGGGCTTGGCAGCGGCTCGCCCTTCACCTCTTTGACGTATCCATCGACATGCTGACTTTCCATGGAAGCAGCCTTGTCGAGGACGCTCTGACTTTCCGGTTTCAAACCGGATCCGCCCTGGTTCGAGGCGCTCCTTCCCCCGCTTAGGACGGGCGCTGCCCCTGTTCGGGTGGCGGTGATGGAGGGCAGCTTTTTATCCGTGGGATTTTTATCGTCGAGGCTATGATCACCGGCCGTCTTTCCCTGGGGCCCCTCCACCCCCTGTCCTCCTGGATTTGGAGCCGCCGTCGGATCGTTTCCTGGGCCTCCACCTCCGGCCCCCGGATTTCCCCCTGGAGTTCCATCCCCCTGCCCTCCTCCTCCTGGATTTGCGGGATCCTGGCCATGATCACCCCCTCCGGGATTCCCGTGGTCGCCCGCTCCCGTCGCTCCACCCGTATGAATCTCAGGATTCACCGGAACATCCCCACTCCCATCATCCTGTTCCTGACCCGTTCCCCTGCCCGGGCGGGCCTCTTGTTGAGCCCCCTTCCCCCCCACCCCGTTTCCACCTCCCGGAGCGGAACGCTTTTTCGCGAGATCGTCACTCCGCCGCCTTTCCACATCCACCGCCTTTTTCTTTCGCAACAGGAGCTCCAGATTGTGCTTCGTATCGGCATCCGTCGGGGAGATTCGCAGCGCCTCCTTGTACGAGGCAATGGCCTGATCCAGAACTGCATTCCCCTGTTTGGAAAACACATACGTCGTCCCCAGATTGAAGAGCGTGCGTGATTTCAGGGCGGATGATTCGGTCCCAAGGGCCTTCTCATAAAACGAGAGTGATTGTTTGAATGCAGCATCCGACTGGGAAAGCTGCTTGTGATACACATTCCCCAGATTGAAGGCGACCTCGCTCGCCCCCTTCTCCAGCGCTTCGGCCTCCAGGTAAAGCTTCGCCGCTTCCTGGAATCGTCCCTCGTCATAGGATGCATTTCCACGATCCACCAGATCACTGGCCTGCTGGCTCGCAGCCAGCGTCAAAATTAAAAAATGGGTGAGGGAAATCATGGGGTCTTCACCTTCCGCCGCTCGGAGAGCGTCATCTCGATCAAAAGCAGGATCGTCGCCAGAGCCAGGGGCCATTGATAAAGGTTTTCATACTGCACCAGGGAGTCCCTCACGGAACCCCCTTCGATCACAAGTCCAAGTTCATGGAGCAGATCCGGCATCACCTCCTGAACCAATCCCTTTGAAAAACACTTGCCCCGTGCGCTGGCGGCGACCCGCTTCAGAAACATCGCATTCATCTTACTATAAACGATTTTACCTGCAGAATCCAGCTTCAGAACCTTCTCCCCAGCCTTTTCACCAAGGGGGATCGGTCCTCCCTCCACAGTTCCCACTCCCACCACCAACAGGGAGGCACCTGCAGCCTTCACGTCCTCGGAGATGAAGGTGGAATCCGTGAACGTATCCTCCCCATCCGTCAGCAGGATGAGAATTTTTGCCTTCCGATGGTGTTCAATCAGGGTGGAAAGCCCCGCCTTCAACCCCGCTCCCAGGGAGGTTCCCGTGGAGGGAACCAGGTCCGTGCGAATCTCCTGGATCTGCCGCCGCAACAACGCACGGTCCTCCGTCAGGGGTGAAAAAAGGATGGTCTTGCCTGAAAATCCCACGACTCCAAATCGATCCACGGGGGCGGACTCCACCACCTGCCGCATCACCTCCTTCGCCTGCTCCAGACGCGAAGGCTTGACGTCCTCCGTCAGCATGCTGAGCGAAACATCCACCACAAAAACCAGGTCCACTCCGCGGCGCTCAATTCCCAACGTTCTTGCCAGCGTCTGGGGCTGCGCGAGAGCCAGCACCCCAAGCCCCATGACCAGCACCAATAACAGATTCTTCAGGAACCGCTTCCATCCGTTTCGCGACTCCATCAGTCGCTTGACTAATTCAGGCTCCCCCAAACGCCTCAGCAATCTCCCTTTTTGCAGGGAAACCCCCACCAGGATGACAATCATCACCCCCACCCCCCAGAGAAGGGAAAGCAACTCAGGATATAGCCAGTGGATGGGAATCATGGGAGCCTTTGAAACCATACCCGATCGAGGAGGGTGGCCCCCACCAGCCAAGCGAGCCCGGTGGCAGCCAGCCAGAAGAAGTGGTCCCGCGGATGCCGGACGGTGGTGGTGGTGATCTGATAGTCCTCCAGGGAATGGATTTCATGCATCACCCTTCCAAGAGCCTGGACGTCGGGCGCCCGGTAGTAAATCCCCCCCGTGCGTCGGGCCACTTGAAACAAGGTTCGCTCATCCATCACGCCCGAACCCGGCTTGTATCGCGGTTCCTCATGCGGGATGATATCCTCCGCCTTTACTCCCATCCCGACCGAATAGATCGGCACCCCCATCTCCCGGGCCACCTTCCATGCGTCCTCCGTTCGCAACTCCGGACTCGACACATCGTTCCCGTCCGAAATAAGAACCGCCACACTCCGCCGCTCCTTGAACGCCGTCAAATGACTCAATCCCGAGGCAATCGCGGCACCATACCACCTCCCATCCCCTCCCGGACCGGAATCAAGCTGCTCCAGCCGCTTCAGGAAAAATGTCTGATCCGATGTCGTGGGGCAAAGCAACATCGGACTCCCACTGAATGCCACCAATCCGAAACTGTCGTAGGGACGCCCCTTCACAAACGAAGCAATCGCCTCCTCCACCTCCTTGAGACAGCTTTGTCTTCCAAATGCACGACTCTGCATCCCCACGCTGGTATCCACAATGAACACAAACTCCGTCGCCCGTCCTACCGGTTGCGCCTCCACCTCCATGGTCTGGGGACGGGCAAGTGCCAGGATAAACAAAATCACCGGAACGAACCGTTTCAATAGATGCCAATGCCTCCAGGAACTGTATTTTCGATGCTTCACCTCCACCTCTTTTAAAAGAGGCAGATACGAAAAGAGCAGGGACGGCTCCCGCCCCAAACGCCCCTTCGCCAGAAACCAGAAAATCACCAGCGTGGGAAGGAACAACCCAAGGAACCAGGGAGAGGTGAACGTCATGGTTTGCCCTCCCCTTCCTCCATCTCCTGCTCCTTCGATGGATTGGCATCCGTATGCACAACAAACGACCAGCACCACTCCCAAAGTTCCTGACTCGCCACCAACGAAGCGCCACGTGACGAAAATTTGAAATAGTCGCTCCGCCTCAATATGGTCTCCATCCAGCGAACCACATCCTCGTTGAGAGCCTGTTCCTTGGCCACGGATACCAATTCGGTGGTTGTTCTTTCAAATGTCTGCAGCCCGTAACGGCGCCGGATATAGCGACGAAAAATTTCCGAAAGCTCCAGATGAAAGGGGCGCATGGATGTTTGAAACGACATCCGCGAATGGGGAGTTGCACCTTCCTTCATGACTTTAAGCGCCGCGGCGGAAAGCTTCTCCATCGAGCCCCCCCCCGAAGCCTTTTGCAGCCTGGACTCCACATCCATGAACAAAACCGCGTGCCTCTGATAAAGTTCATGCAAGGACTTCATCGCCTCAGTCGTGGGATCCACACTCTCCTCCTTCGTCGCGGGTTCCTCCCGGAGCTTTCGTTTGCGACGAAGGTAGAGGTAGAGCAGGCAAAGCAAAATCAATAGGATCAGCAGCCAGAACGCATAGTGCTCATACCATGGAACATTCAGGGTCACTGGCCCCTTGATCGGTCGAAACACTTCATCCCCGGGTTTCAACACGGATTCCACCCGCACCGGCACTTCGTCCGTTCTCAACTCGATCGATCGCCCCTTTCCGATCAAGGTGAACGGGATCTGGGGAACCTTGAAGTCGCCGACTTCAAACACGGTGCAGACAATGGTATACGATTCCACCACCTCGGATCCCGACCGCCGACGGGGCGATGGGCGCATTCGACGGAACTCAAATGGATCCAACGCCAGGGGAATCGACGGGGGAACCAGCGTGTAGTCGAGATCATGTTCGATGCGCACCGTCAGCCTCAACTCGCCACCAATCGTGATCGGACCGGAAGGATCCACCTTCATTTGCAAATGATAAATGGCCTCCGCATTCAACCCACCCGCCAGAACGCACCAAAGACCAAACACCAGCATCAACCCCCGACGACGGAGGAAAGTCGATTGGACAAATGCACTTGCGCGATGACGAAACCGGGTCATGAATGCTTGAGGGTGGTTCACACTCGGATCTGCCTGGTTTCTAAGCCTTGATGCGCGCCTGTCGCATGCCGAAGAATTTCACCAGGGGGTCCACATAAGGCTGGTCGGTGGAAATGGTGATGTGATCGATGTTGCAGGATTTGAAGAGCCGGTCGCGCTTCGCATAGTGGGCGTCCACCTCCTGGCGGAGTCGCTGTCGCCACGCGGGACGCGAGGAATTGATGCGCATCAGTTCACCCGTCTCAGCATCCTCAAGGTTCACCAGCCCCAACGGCGGAAAGTCCCGCTCCACCCGATCCTCAAGAGCGATGCAGATGATGTCGTGCTTACTGTGGGATGCCCGCAACTCCCGATCGTAATCCTTTGCAAGAAAGTCGCTGAAAAGGAAGACTGTCGCATGAGATCGGAAGATTTCATTCAACCCGCGCAATCCACGCGACAGATTCGTTCCGCGATGCTTCGGTTTGAAGGTCAGAATCTCATGAATCACCCGCAACACATGCTTGCGGCCCTTCTTCGGCTTGATGAAGCGCTCGATCTCTTCTGTGAAAATCAGAAGCCCCACATGGTCCCCATTGAAAATCGCCGCGTACGCCAGAATCGCCGCCACCTCCGCCAGGAGCGCGGACTTGGTCTGCTTGTAGGTGCCAAAATCAGAGGACGCACTCGCATCAATCAGAAACACCACGGTCAGCTCACGCTCGGGAACAAACTGCTTCATGTACGGAATGCCGACCCGGGCCGTCACCTGCCAGTTGATGAGCCGGACATCATCCCCCATCGCATATTCGCGAATCCCCGAGAATTCGATTCCGCGGTTCTTGAACACGCTTTTGTACTTCCCTGCGAAAATATTATCGACCAGCCGCCGGGACGAGGCCTCGATCTGGCGGATCTTCGCCAGCACCTCCGGACTCATCCCCGAACCAAGATTCATGGCACTCCAAGGGTGTCGAGAATATGCCGGATCACGTCGTCACCCGTGATCTGCTCCGCATCCGCTTCGTAAGTGAGGCAAAGGCGATGACGCAGAATGTCCGGGGCCACCGCCTTCACATCCTCCGGGATCACAAACGAACGCCCCTGGAGAAATGCATAGGCGCGGGCCGCCACATTCAGGGCGATCGTGGCACGCGGCGAGGATCCGTACGAAATCAGATGCTTGATCTTCAACCCGTACTGGTCCGAGTTCCGCGTCGAATCCACGATATTCACAATATACATCTTCAAGTTGTCCTCGAGGAAGATCTGCTTCACCACCTTCCTCGCATCGAGAATCTCGCTCACCGACACCGTGGATTGAACCGGGGGAAGCGTCCCAGAAATGCGCTCCATGATCGCATATTCCTCCATCCGACTCGGATAGTTGACGAGCACCTTGAAAAGAAACCGGTCCACCTGCGCCTCGGGCAGAGGATAAGTCCCCTCCTGCTCAATGGGATTTTGGGTCGCGAAGACAAAGAACGGGTCCTCCAGCACGTAGCTCTCCCCGCCGATCGTCACCTGACGCTCCTGCATCGCCTCCAGCAACGCACTCTGCACCTTGGGCGGCGCACGATTGATTTCATCCGCCAGGATGATGTTGGAGAAAATCGGCCCCTTCTGAATGAAGAACTCGCTCGTTTTCTGATTGTACACCATGGTGCCGACAATGTCGGTGGGCAGAAGGTCCGGGGTGAACTGAATCCGGCGGAAACTCGCATTGATCGATTCCGCGAGAGTTTTGACCGTCAATGTCTTCGCCAGCCCCGGAGGTCCCTCGAGCAAAATATGCCCGTTCGCAAGCAACCCGATGATCAGGCGCTCGATCATGTACGACTGCCCGACGATGACCGAACAAATCGAATTTTGGAGATTTCGGATCCCCACACTGTGAGCTTCGATCAACTCCCGCATCTGAGCCGATTCCTTTTTGGGTAACGAAGTCATGGTTGCTTTTGATCGACCGCCCACATGGACTGCAACAATCGATAAGCCTTGGTGGGAACCCGTCCATCCACTCCATTGGCCTTCTTTGAAGGATCCAGGCGGATGATCCCCCACCATTCTTCATTCATGTTGTTATGCCCGTCCTCATCGGCATCGAAATAGTATGCGGGATTGCGCCAGTCAGCGGCGGGCTCCTGCACCAACCAGCTGTTCGGATCCCGGTCATTGCTCTTCCACCATTCGTCGGTCCACTCGAATAGGGTGCCCCCAATGCAGTTCTTCGTGCCGCCAATAAAGGCGCTGTTTTTCAAAACATCCCGCCACTGGGTCTTGATGAACTCCGCCTGATGGGTCTCCTCCTCGGTCTGAGTGACCGAATTGAACCGATCCGAACCGAACTCGATCAACATCATCGGCTTGTCGATTTTCTGCTTCACCTCACGGAAAAGAGTTCCAAAACTCGGCCCGCGATAGGCGATCACCCCGAGCACATCCACATCCCGAGCATACTGGGCGATGCTGTCGATGCTCTTCGTCTCGCCCACTCCCATGATCACGGGATGGCGGGTGTCGATCTTCTTGATCTCCAGGGCCATGTCGTTGATCCACGTGTAATAAATCTTCGCACGCTCCAGACGGCGCGCCTCCTCGGTGGGAAGGGCGTCGATTTCCGGAGTGCTCCAGGGACGCAGCCCCAGATCAAAGCTGTAGTTGTTCTCGTTGCCAAGGATCCAACCCAGAATCCCGGGCTCGTTCTGATACATCCGCACCATCTCCAGCACCTGTTCCTTGGTCTTGTTGCGCGCTTCAGGGTCACTGTAATCCGCAGGCGGCCACTCCCAGAATCCAAGGGAATGCCCGAGCAGCGTGAAGATGCCATACTTTTCATGAAGGGTGCGGATCATCCGCTTGCCCTCCTCCGGATTTTTGCTGCTGCGATAAAACCGAACCGTATTGACGTTCGCCTGCTTCATCAACTCCCCATCGATGTCGATCACCGGGTAACTGTTCGTCCAGAAGTTGAACTGGAAACTCTCCCCCACGGGCACCGGATTGTAGCAGACCCCGCGGATGAGGAACGGTTTCCCATCCACAAGGAGACGGTATCCATCCGTGCGATCAATGCGGATCTCCGGCATCCCCCCGACCTTCTTGTTTTTCAAAATGACAAACAGCGCTCCACCCCCCAGACAAACAAACAACCCCAGACTCAGCCAGACCACCAGCCGGCGACGGGAACGATTCTCAGACGAAGGAACGGGTTCACTCATAGTAGATGTCATCAAGGTAAAAGGTGCACCCCTCAGGGTTGCGATCCAGATTGGTTGACCAACAAAACCCGCCTGAGATGTAGCCCAGATTCAGGCCAGTGAGATCGATCTCAAATTTTTGCCATTCCTTGGTCAGCTCCACGGGTCCGATTCCGGCTGTATCGCTGTCAGGATTCGCGCCGTTGATGCCCCCCATTTTCAACTCCTGAAGCACCTCCCCACCCTTCTCCCCACGGATCCAGAAGACCAGTTTCTTTGCCTGGCTCAAATCATAGCCCCCACGACGCTGCCCCCAAAGATTTCCCGGAAAGCACCAATAGACACCCGCCCACTTGCAGTTCTGACTCGCCCCAGATTTGTATTCAACCCGGATGCACGTCTTCCCGGAATGAGGAGCGTCCTTGCAACCTTCATCGAGCCGAATATCCGAATAGTCCCCCATCCAGCCATCCGGACAAAACCCCCGGACACCGGAATCCTTGTACACATACAACGGCAGCTGATTCGTTCGGTTTAACCCCGCCTTCCCCTTCGTCTCATCCAAAAGCTCCGCCTCCGCCTGGGAAACCCCCGCCGCCACAGGAGGCTTCACCTCCTGGGGTTTCGGCTTATGAAGATAGAGATACCCTCCAACACCAAGAACCAATACCACCACTCCACCGATCCCGAGTTGAACCAGCTTCAGGCCGCCGCGTTGGGTTGTTGGACGGGTCGTTTCCAAAATAAGACAGTCATCACAGCCTATCTCCAATGGTTTGATTTAGTCAAGTAGTTCGCGATCTGGGCAGTGTCCTGATTTTCGTGTTTCTGTAGCGGCGGTCATAGAGCGTCGCTACCGTTTATTGTCCAATCAGGACATTACCGCGATCTGAGCTCATCCTCCCCAAAACATGTCGTATACCCCGAACTCATCCTGTTTGGATCATGGTTCCATTTCCATTTCCTGAAATCCGGCCTCTGGTTTTTACGCTCTTAAATGACACAAACCGAACCTATCGGTCATGGTATAATTTCAGAATCCTCGTCGCCCCCTTGATTTCGCTACCCTGGCTAGGGTGGCAGACTCGGGACTTCTCAAAATGCCCGTCGTTTTCCTCCCCCTGCCTGAGGGGGAGTTAGAGGGAGTGGGAGAATACCTCCCCTAACAGCTTGCTGAAAAGTCGAACGGCCGGGCGAAAATGCATTTGGCCGTATGACCAGGCGCGAATGACGAGCATCCCCTTGTTTGACACTCCTATCGTTCCAACCTAAAATAAACCTTTAAAGCCCGTTTCCAGAGCCATGGACCTTCAACATCCCCCCCTCATAGATCTCCTTCAGCGGGCCTACTCTGCTGAAAAAGCGGCCGCTTTTGCCTACCAGGGGCACGCCGCTTCCGTCCGGGATGCCGATGAGAAGGCCGCCATCCGTCAGATCGAAATCGATGAATGGAATCATCGACAGGAAGTCCTCGACATCATGCGAGTCTACAATGTCCCGGTATCCACGTGGTATGAGATTCGCTTCCACCTCATAGGAAAAATCATCTCCTTCAGCTGCCACATCATCGGCTGGTTCATGCCCTTCTACTTCGCCGGCAGACTGGAAAGCGGAAATGTGTGCGAATACTTCCGCATGAAACAATATTTCCATTCCCTCGGAATCAAAACCCATGACCAGGTCCTGTACGACATGGGCATCAAGGAAAAGGAACACGAAATCTATTTCCTGGAACGCATCCAGCACCACCGACTTCTCCCCTTCTTCGAAAAGATTTTCGCCTGGGGGAATCGTCAAAGCTTCAACAATATCGACCTGGATCAAAAATATCCCGTGGAAAAGTCTAGTCTCTATTGCAACCAGGCAAAAGACAGCAGGCATCCGGCCTGACTAAAGCCTTCTAAGTTGAAGTGTAGCCGTTCATGTTTCTGGTAGGGCGCGACCGCTGGGCGCGCCGAAACATTACGGACAGCCCGGCGGTCTGTCCCCACCTTCGATCCAAAAACCTACTTCAGAATCTCAGCCACCGCCTGCCGAAGCAAAGGACGTCGCTCCCTGCTGCGCATCACACGATCCTCAATGCTGACCGCGGGGGATATTTTCGGCTCCACCCCGATCGTAATCTCATGAATCCGCCATAACAGATCGCCGATGCCCGTCACCTGACCGAACTGAAGCACCAGTTGGTGGAGCTCCTCACTTTTCGCCTGCAATTTCGCCTGAAAATCGGCTTCATCCTTGTGCGGTCCACCCCGCATGTTCAGGAGCTCATACCACAAACTCTGCGCCCTCCGCCCCCCCTCTGGATCGATCGCACGCTCCATCTCGTCGAGAACACCCACCGCATAGTCCTGATCATGCTGGCACGCGAGGGCAAAAGGATGGGAAGCCCCCCAGTCCCTCGTCTTCGCATGCCAGTACATCTCACCCCATTGAGCCCTGGGCGTCTGATCCACCGTTCCCATTCCCACATAATGGACACTCACCTGCACGGGACTCTTGAATCGACACCAAACCTTCGTGTAACCCGCATTAGGGTCCGGCGCCTTTTCCAGATACTCCTCGGTCCCATCCTTTTTCCGCACCTTCCAATTTGCGGTGGCGGGCTCGTTGGCCACAATATCTTCGTACGGCTCCGCCGGAGGCCAGATATCCAGAGTCTCCTTCTCGAGGTACATCAGGCGGTTCTCCCAATCCTTCCGAAGTTGCTGCTTCTGCGCCGCATCCGTCGGTAATTGATTGGTCACCGCCACAGATTGCTGGGCGAATGCACTCGCAAGACAGATGCCCATGGTTCCGATCCAGATCCGACAGAGGGTGGGAAAACGCCTGGTCATACGGGATGCCGAGACTTCACCACAAGAAACGATTGAGTTTCAAGAATCTTTATCGGATGCCCTTTGTGCTTCTTTGTAACCGTGCCTTACCCTTTAATGGAAGGTCATGGTCACCCTCGGTAAACGCAACCTGCTTCCCATCGTTCGCGACGTCCCTCCAGGTCTCATTCTGGACGGCGGTGAACACGGCGACATCCTCCTCCCTGGCCGCTATATCCGTCCCGGACTCGTGGTCGGACAGCTCGTCGATGTCTTCGTGTACCTCGACTCCGAAGACCGCCTCGTCGCCACCACCGAAAAACCTCTCGCCATGGTGGACGAAGTCGCCACACTCAAGGTCGTCAGCGTCAACCGCCAGATCGGTGCCTTTCTTGATTGGGGGCTCTCCAAGGACCTCCTCCTCCCCTTTCGTGAACAAACCAGCCCCGTCGAAGTCGGCGACAAGGTTGTCGTCTGCGTGTGCCTCGATCCGAAGTCCCACCGCATCATCGCCACCGCCAAACTCGACAAATATCTGAGCCCCCACAAGCCCCCCTTCCACAAGGGACAGGAGGTCTCCCTCCTCATCGCGGGGAAAACTCCCCTCGGCTACAACGCGATCGTGAATCATCAATACAGCGGTCTGCTCTACCACACCAATCTCTCGGGTCCGTTGAAGATCGGACAGACCATGCAGGGATTTGTCCACATGGTGCGTCAGGATCACAAGATCGATCTGCGTCTGGACGCCTCCGGCTACCAGCGGGTCATGCCGGTGAAGGACAAAATCATGGCCGCGCTGCGGAACCATGGGGGCCGGATCGAATTCGATAGCGACAGCCCCCCGGAAATCATCCGTGCGGAGTTCGGCGTCAGCAAGAAGGCGTTCAAGATGGCCCTGGGCGCTCTGTACAAAGAGAGAAAGATTCAGTTTGCGAACGCAGGAACGGAACTGGTGGCGAAGAAATGAAGTCTGTGCGAAAGACAAAAAGCCTGTATTTCATCCGTGGATTCATGGGCTGCTTTCATTTGCTCCTCGATGGCGACCGAAGCGTTTTCATTGATGCCGGGTTGTTCGGCGAATGTTTACAGGTTCGCTGGTTATTAAAACGACTTGGACTCAAACCTTCCTCCATTGCCGCCGTTCTCCTGACACATGGGCATCTTGATCACACCGGCAATCTCGCATGGCTCAAGGAATGGACGGGTGCAAAAATCTACGCTCATCCTCTCGAACAAAAGCACATCGATGGCACCTATCCCTACAAAGGGATCACCCGATGGTGCGATCGACTGGAAACTGCGGGACGTTTCCTTACCCGCTATCGCCCCGTCCCTATCGATGAATTCCTGGAGGACGGGATGGAACTTCCCTTCTGGGGAGGACTCAAGGTCACGCACCTGCCCGGTCATACGGAAGGCCACTGTGGATTCTACAGCGCGAAGCACGATCTCCTTTTCTCCGGTGACATGTTTGCCAGCTACTTTTTCAACGTCCATCGTCCCCCGGCCATTCTGAACAGCGCCCCTCACCTGCTCCCCGCGAGCTATGCGAAAATGAAGGCCTTGAATCCGCGCTGGATCATTCCGCAGCATTACGATGTTCTGGATGGCGCGCTACACAGGAAGCGGTTCGACAAGCAGTCTGAAAAATGGTGTACTGCGGATCCTATATCATGAAGACTTGGATACGAATTGGTGCACTTTTAATCGCAGCAGTTATTGCTGGCGTGCTGATCAAAAATCAAAGAACTTCTCCTCTCAAGGATCTCGTGATTGCCTTGGTCCTTCTGACAGGTGGAACAACGGTGGTCTCTCTCGGTGACAAAAACAATGCGACTCATATCGATAAATTTGGTCTCGGACTTCTCGTGGGAGGAACGATCTACATATTTGCCGCTATTATTGAATTTTTCCAGTAAAGGTGTCAGTCCCCGTTTTGGGTATATTCTGTCCCGCCCATGACACCCTTCACCCTGCCTCCGGACTACCCCCGCATCAAGAGGGTGAACAGTTTTGAGGAACTCGCCACGACCCGTTTCACTAACGGCATCAATGCTCTCTGTTGGCAGCGCACGCTGCCGGGTCATTTCAGCGAGATCGTGGACCATCTTGCTATCGGCAGGGGAATCACCACCCTGGATGAACCACGACTTCGATCTCTCCCTGTGAGTGCAGAGGGCCGAATCGCCATCGACATTCTCCTCGAAGACCAGCGGCGGCTCCAGGCTCTCGACCTGGATCCCGTCCTGGACTGCATCAACGGCTACCTTCGCGACGAGAACCCAGGGCCTGTGCCCACCGACGTCTACTCCTTCCACGTCGATAGCGCCACGGCGGAAGCCGATACCTGGCTTTGCACGTACCACGGGCCGGCGAGCGAAGGCCTGCGCAACGACGAAGCGCAACGGCGCGTGGACATCCCCGAAACCCGGGCCGAACTTCTCAAGCGCTTTGGAGGGGAAGATGACGACGACTTCCGCAAATACTTGAACGAAAACTGCTACGACCTCCATTACATCCCCGTCCCGCAGGCGCGCCCTTTTTCATTCGGCGTCGGCAATCTTTGGCGCATCGCAGTGGATTATCCCGGCAGTCCCGTTCCTCCGTGCATCCACCGGGCCCCAGAAACCCTTCCCGGTCAGCCGCCGCGATTGCTGCTGATCAGTTGAGACGCCAGGCGAGAGCGGATTATTGCACCACAAAGGACACCAAGAGCACGAAGGTCATCCTCCTTCGTCCAAGCACTTCGGCGGGACAGGAAAAGAGAGCGGAAGTCTCGCGCAAAGACGCAGGGACGCTAAGTCAGATCGGGTTATCGCACCACGAAGGACACGGAGAGCACGAAGCTCTGAAAATGAGGCTAAGCCGCCGAAATACCGGAAGCTTATGCTTCGGGATTTCGGCGATCTCTCTTCCTCTCTGTGCCTCTGTGTTCTCTGTGGTAAAAAATC
>CAYYYL010000012.1:0-78985 GCA_964475835.1 uncultured Verrucomicrobiota bacterium
GCCTTCTCGGTTTCGATTCCCTGCACCAATTTGATCTCCTGCCGTGAGCCTCCCAGGGGGGCGACATCCGTTTTCCCAAAATCCAGGTTCTTGAAACTGACCTGTCGCTTGGCGAGTTTGTTGACGAGGACCTCGGAGAGCGCCTTTAACCGAAATTCGTCCTCTGCGGAAAGCTTGATGCTCTGACGGTCCCAGTCGATCTGGCATTTGCTGTCCTTGAAATCAAAGCGCGTGGCGATCTCCTTGCGCGCCTGGTTCACCGCGTTGTCGACTTCCTGAATATCCACTTCTGAAATAATGTCAAAGGAGGGCATAAGATGGCTTTCTGCCTTCAGCTATCAGCCGAAGGCCTCACATGCAAGAAGATATCCACCCTTCGTCAAAGCCAGAAAGGTAGTGCCCTAATTTGATTTTTGTAGTGGCGGTCACAGACCGCCGCTCCAGGGATTTTATTTCAAATTAGGACAGCTGGTATTGCTTTACGATGAGACTTCGAATAGAAGATAGCTCATGTCCGTTCGGATGGAGGTCGATTTTGGGATCTGGGGAGTTGTGAAAAAGGTTGCCGTGATGGTCTTTGTCATCGCGTGCCTTTGCGGTCTGGCGCTTTGGTATGTACCTGTCATCCGGCAAACCGCCACCTTGCAGAAGGAGATCGAAATCCGGCGAGAAGCGTTACGCAAACAGGAGGAAATCCAACAGCGATACACCGAGGAGATCTTGGCCATGCGCACGGATCCCGAGGCCGTCGAACGCGCGGTACGACAAAATCTCAAACTCGTGAAACCCAATGAAGTGATTTATCACTTCGAATCCGGAAAATCCCCCGGAAAATGATCCCCCCACGGGTTCACCCCCGTGACATCACCCTTTTCACCCCTCCTCTGCAAGGAGTCTTACTCCCCAACCGGATTCGACCCGGTCTTCGGCCCTTCAGAAATCCCCGGAAGAACCATGCGTACGGTTACCCCCCGGTCCTCACCTTCGCTTTGAACATCGAGCGTGCCATTCATCAGCATTAACACCGTACGAGAATAAGCTAATCCCAAACCAGTCCCACAGTAGGCTTGCTGGACGGAGCCGTCCCCCTGGACCAACTTTTTGAAAAAACGTTGTTGTTTGTCGATGGAAATCCCTACGCCGCTGTCCCGGACAATCAACACCACCCTTCCCCCTTCGACTTTACCCCCCATTTGAACCTCCCCTTTGGAGGTAAACTTGATCGCATTCTCGACCATTTTCATCACCACCTGGGTGAGTCGCTCGGGATGAGCCAGCGCCCTGAGATCGGTCCCTTCCACATCCACACACCATTTGAGCCCCTTCTGCGCAGCGGACGCCTTCATCTGCGATTCCACGTTTGCAAACACCTGGCGAACCAGCACCGGCTCGAGATCGAGCTTCAACTTTCCCGATTCCATCCGTGCGATTTCCAGAACATCCGTAAGGCGTGAAAGAAGTTGCCTGGCGCTTTGTTGAATCGTAACCAAATACGATTTCTCCTCCTCCTTGGATCGAGCTTGCCCCTCAAGGATCAGTTGGGAGTATCCCATGATGGTGTTGAGGGGGGTTCGCAGTTCGTGCGACGTGTTGGCGAGGAACTCCGACTTATGTTCGCTGGCCTGAATGAATCCTTTTTTCTGCTCCTCCAGGGCTCGAACCCGTTCCCGGACCGCATAGTTCATTTGATTGAATGCCTTGATGATCACCCCAAATTCATCGGAAGACTTGCAACCCATCGGCTCGTGCTGACCTTCAGAAACTTGCAAGACGGCACGATTCAGGCAATCCAGGGCCTTTCGAAAACGACGAATGACCATCAAGGACGTCAAAAGCCCCACCGCACAAGCCCCTCCCCGAAGAACAAGAGCCAGCGAACTCCCCCGTTCAAGAGAACGAAGCGCTTGCGCAAAATTTCGCTCCAATTGCACCTTCTGAACCCGGAGCAACTGATTGTAGCTTTCCCTCACGGGGTCAAGATCAGGAGGTTCCGTTTTTTGTCCCTGCCCCCGGACAATGATCTGATCGGCCTGGCGAATCCAAACCTGGGACACCCTTTCGAGCGATTGAAACAACCGGAGTTGGCGACGGTCCAAAGTAAATCGGGGATATTGCCCCAGAAACATCTCCCAACGAATCCGGGATTCCTGATAACGGGTTGCACTCCAGGGCTTTCCGGCAACGGAAAAAGCATGCACCTCCGCATTCATCTCAAGAAGTGCGCGTTCCATCTGGTGCAGGGCTTCAATCGCCGCAAGCTCCCCCCCTTTCATCCGATCAAGCTCCTCGCGAATATTCCGTTGATGGCTGGAGGCTACGCCTCCACTTAAAAGGATCAACAAAACCACAAGAAGATATCCGAGAAGAATTTGGTGCCAGATCTTCACTGTCCGGAGACTGTAGCACGTTCAACGTAAAGGAGAAGTCAGGATGAGATCGAACTTTCACCTTTCAAGGCGCGGCTCGCCCTCGTAAACTTCAGGAATGTCCGAGAAACTGACGCCGATGATGCAGCAGTACCAGCGGGTCAAACGCGAGATCCCGCCGGATGCGCTTCTCCTTTTCCGCCTCGGTGACTTTTACGAACTCTTTTTTGAGGACGCTAAAACCGCGGCGAACCTTCTCAATCTCACGCTGACCCAGCGGAACGGCGTTCCCATGTGCGGCATGCCTCACCACTCCTCAGAGGGCTATATTGCCCGACTGATTCGAGGAGGGCACAAGGTTGCCGTTTGCGATCAACTTGAAGAGGCCGGCGCCTCCAAGGGAATCATCAAACGCGACATTACCCAGATCTTGAGTCCCGGCACCGTCATCTCCGATCGTCTTCTCTCGGCGGGACAAAACAATTTCATCGCCTCCATTTTTGCCACGGATTCCTCCATCGAAAGCGAACGAGGACCTTTTGGATTCGTTTTCATGGACATCACCACCGGGGAATGCCGTCTGACCGAACTCGACTCCCTCCGATCCCTGCAGGCGGAACTCCGCAGAGTGAACCCCTCCGAAATCGTGATTCCCGAGGAATCTCTCTTGCAGGGGCGTGTTGAGGAATACAGCTCCAAACTGGCGTTGAATGCCCCCTGGGTTTTCGAATTTGAAACCGCCTTTCTCACGCTCCGGGACCATTTCAAGACTGCATCTCTCGATGGATTTGGATGCCAAAACATGCCCGTAGCCATTTGCGCTGCAGGGGGACTCTTTCACTACCTTCTCCAGCAGTTGCGCCGATCCTTGAATCACGTTCAACGCATCCAGGTGTACTCCTCCGAAGACTTCATGCTGCTTGATCAGGTGACTCAACGGAATCTTGAACTGTGGGACTCCCAGGCGGGAGAGAAGCACTTCACCCTCCTTTCCTCCCTTGACCGCACAGTCACAGCCATGGGCACCCGTCTTTTGCGGGACTGGGTCTCCCATCCCCTCCGCAACGTCTCCCACATCATCGCACGGCATCAAGGGGTGGCGGAACTCTTTGACCAACCCGCCCTTGCCGCCGAGCTTCGTGAAAAACTGCGTGAAGTGCGCGACCTTGAGCGCATCATGGGGCGCCTTTCCTCGACACACGGAAGTGCTCGGGATCTCGTGGGGCTCAAACAATCCCTACAGCATATTCCGGCAATTAAAACTCTTTCCACCCAACTCCACTCCCCCCTACTTCAGGAACAGGATGCTGTCATTCACGACTTCCCTGATCTGGCCGAACTCATCCAAAAAGCCATCGTCGACGATCCCCCCCTTTCCGTAAAGGAGGGAGGGATGATTCAATCCGGTTTTGATGCAACTCTCGACGAATTGAGAAACGCCACCACCTCCGGAAAGGAATGGATCGCGCGGCTACAACAGGAGGAAATCGAACGAACGGGCATCAAATCCCTCAAAATCCGCTTCAATTCCGTCTTCGGTTATTACATCGAAATCACCAAATCAAATCTGGACCAGGTTCCCGCCCACTACATCCGCAAACAGACCGTCGCCACCGGCGAACGGTTCATTACCCCTGAGTTGAAGGAAGTGGAGGATAAAATCCTCGGTGGTGAGGAGCGTTCGATGAAACTGGAACATGAAATTTTCCAGTCCATCCGGGCCGAAGCCGTCCGCCACACCGCATCCATCCAGGAAACCGCACGAGCCCTGGGCATCCTGGATGTACTGGCCTCCTTTGCAGAAATCGCCCGCCAACAAAACTACGTCCGGCCCATGATCGACAGCGGCAACATTCTCGATTTCGTCGAAGGTCGTCATCCGGTGATTGAACAGATCATGCAAACGGATCCCCTGCATATGGGAAAAGGAGGCTTTGTCGCCAACGACACCCGCCTGGACACCAGCGACAACCAACTCCTTCTCATCACCGGTCCCAATATGGCGGGGAAATCGACTTACATCCGCCAGGTCGCCCTGATCGTGCTCATGGCCCAGATCGGTTCCTTTGTCCCCTGCAAATCGGCACACATTGGCGTCGTGGACCGGATTTTCACCCGTGTCGGCGCCTCGGATGATCTCTCCCGCGGACAGAGCACCTTCATGGTGGAAATGAACGAGACGGCTAACATTCTGAACAACGCCACCGAACGGAGCCTTGTCATCCTCGATGAAATCGGCCGCGGCACGAGCACCTACGATGGAATCTCGATCGCCTGGGCCGTCGCGGAATACCTGCACGAACAGATTCGCGCAAAAACCCTTTTCGCCACGCACTACCACGAGCTCACCTCCATGTCGCGAAAGTTTCCCCGGATCAAAAACTTCAACGTTGCTGTACGGGAGTGGAACGATCAGATCATTTTCCTTCGAAAAATCCAACCCGGGGGCGCCGACAAAAGCTATGGCATCCAGGTCGCACGCCTTGCAGGGCTCCCCCGGGAAGTGATCGACAAGGCAAAGGTGATGTTGAACCACCTCGAAGCCTCAGATTTGTTGGAATGGCAGTCGGGGGACCTGAAGGAAAGTGCCGTGGTCGAAACCGGGCGTCGGAAAAAAGGTATTCCGTCCGTCAAGCCGGCACCTCAGATGCTTCTATTTGCCGCTTCCGACCGGGCCTGAAATTCCATTTTTTGAATTCTGCAGCAAGTATCGCGCGAGGGTTTCACCAATGATGCGGTGTCCCCCTGGCGCGAAGTGTTGGTCGAAACGATAGTAAATTTGAAACAATCCCAACTTCGACACCTGCTCCTCCAGGATCGAAGTCATGTCGACACACCTCATCTTTTGGGCGTCCAGAAATTGTCCAAGTCTTCGTCGCGGATAGTTCACATCGAAGGAGAAAGCCTCACTCCCGGGATACCGGCGTAATCCATCCGAAAGCAAATTGGGATCGAGTGATTCCATCCCGGGAAGGAGTACCACCACGAAGGAAGCCCCCGAATTTTCCACCTCCTTTCGAAGCTGAATCAGCAATGCTTCCGTCACCCGCCAGGCATTCTCAAATTCAGCGTCATGATCAGATTGATACGTCTGCCATTCCATGGGAACCCCGTTTCTTTTCCAAAATGGAAGGTTGGATTCCCCTTCTGCCTTGCCTTTCCGACCATGACGAAATCCCAGCCTGGTTCGAACATTCCGTTCCGCCATGCGATATCCCCGATAAAGAGCCGAGGCATCCAGGATTCGTTTCCATAGGGAAACCTTTTCACTGGCGAAGCCCGGCTGAAACGGAAGCGCATAAAGAGTTCCATCACGCAGTTCAAATCCCGGAGAACTCATCCCCCCTCTCGGAAAGCAAGGCAACTGGTTGGCAACATCGTTTCCCATGAAAAAAATCAAAAACACCGTTTGGGGATGAAACGGGGCCGCGTCGTGTTTCCACATCAAATATTCATTTCCGGTTCCGAAACCCGGAATGCCGAATTTAAGCAATTCGAACTTGCGATCCGGAGCCATCCGCGCGAGCTCCTTCCGGGCCACACTGACAAAGGATGCCGGCGCATCCACTCCAATCCCCGCGGTGAAAGAGTCTCCAAGAATTACTGCACGTTCAACACCCGGAGATGGCATCCATTCATGTTCCACGTCCGGAAAACCGAGACGATTGATTTTGACATGCAATGGATCGCCGTATTCTGAAACCCCATGAAAATCCTGGCCCGGCTCAAAACGCCAACCAATGAAGGGATCTGGAATGGATCTCAATTTATGGGCGGGTATAAGATCGGGGCGGACCCCACGCATGGCCGCCTCCGCAATCAACAGGCCGATCGTGAGAACACCGACACCCAGAAAAAAAGACGCAACGATGCGTCTGCCTGCACCACAATTCATTATTTACTCCCCGGCTTCACTGCCGGGACACCCTTCAAATCATCGGGAATCTCCGTGGCGGAAAAGGTTTCCACGGGCATCTTTACCAGGGAATGGAGTGGAAAATCCATTTTCAACGGAGTGGTGGAACGGTCCACCAACACCGCCACAGCGGCAACAATCCCCCCCCTGCTCTGGACAATGTCGATCGTCTCCTTCACCCGTCCACCTTGCGTCACCACATCCTCAGCCACGAGAAATCGTTCCCCACGTACAATGGAAAAACCCCGGCGGAGCACCAGCTTGCCATCCTCCTTTTCCGCAAAGATATGCCGCTTTTCCAGAACCCGTGCCAGTTCCTGACCAATGATGATCCCCCCAAGCGCCGGGGAGATGACCGTATCAATCCCTTTGGCGTCCACCTTCTTCGCAAGTTCCCCGCACAACTGGGCCGCCAGAGTCGCGTGCTGCATCACCAGGGCACATTGGAAAAACTGGCGGCTGTGCAGACCGGACCTCAACACAAAATGGCCGTCCAGGAGGGCGCCACTCGATCGAAAAATTTTAAAAACTTCGGCGGGTTTCATACAATCCCATTATTCCCCCGAAGCCTTGATCAATTCCTCCTCCGTCCATGGCTGGCCCTTGGAGTTGCGCACATTGGGAAGCGCGGACATGCGTTTGATCAAATCGTCCTTTACCACGGACTTCACATATGCTTCCGCGGGCTCAATCACTCCCTTTGAAACAAGGTCGATCAGGGAATCATTCAAGGCCACCATGCCTTCCTTTCTCCCCGTCTGGATCAACATCGGAATCTGGTGGATCTTTCCCTCGCGAATATTGGCACCGAGGGCATGGCTGCCCATGAGAATCTCGAGCGCCGCAATGCGCCCACCCCCGCGCTTCTTACATAACGTCTGCGCAATCACCCCCTTCAACCCCTCGGAGAGCCCGGCTCGAACCTGTCCTTGCTGGTCCGCAGGAAATTGATTGATCAGACGATCCACCGTACCATGCGCGGTCGTGGTATGGAGGGTACCAAAAACAAGATGTCCCGTCTCGGCGGTCTCAAGCGCGATCATGACGGTCTCCAGATCCCGCATCTCACCCACCAGAACGATGTCCGGATCTTCGCGCAAGGCCGCCCTCAATGCCCGTTTGAATCCCTCTGTATGCGTGTGAACCTCCCGCTGGTTGACGAGGCACTTCTTATTCTGATGAACAAACTCGATGGGGTCCTCGATGGTGATGATATGATCGCTACGGGTGGAATTGATGAAGTCGATCATCGCCGCGAGAGTGGTGGACTTGCCGCTTCCGGTCGGCCCCGTGACCAACACCAGGCCCTTGGTCAGAAAACAAAGTTTTTTGATCGGTTCAGGAAGATGAAGCTCATCGAAGGAAAGGATCTTGGAGGGAATGAGACGGAACACCGCACAGATCCCGTTGCGATCGGCAAAAATATTGCATCGATAGCGGGCCACACCCGGAATTTCATAGGCAAAATCCGTATCGTGAGTCTGCTCCCATTCGTTACGGTTGCGCTCGGGGAGGATTTCGTACACCAGCCCCTTGACTACATCGTGGGTAAAAACCTGGTCGCTCACGGGCGTCATGCTACCCGCGATTCGGAACATCGGAAACGTGCCGCTCGCGAGGTGGAAGTCCGACGCCTTTTGATCCACCATCGCCCTGAAGTAGTCATCGAGTGCTGCCATGGGTTCGGAAACTAGCAGCCCGGTTCAAAAATGGCAACGGCCACGTTTGGGTTGATTGGGAACAAATTACGCTAAAACATTCGCTTTCCCAGTTCATGACGATTGTGCTAGGATCGTGGTTTAGACAACTCCCCTACATGCAAGATTTCTTCTTTTGGCAAAGCATTGGTTTCGTCGGCAGCGTCATTTACTGTAGCTTCTTTGAATGGACTCTACACAAGTACGTGATGCACAAGAACTTAAAGTGGTTTTCCTACCCTTTCCAGGCCCACGCGGTCACTCACCACGGCATTTTTAAATCAGACCATACTTATCATATTCAAGACCAGAAGGACAAACGGACCGTTCCCATGGCCTGGTGGAACGCCCCAGTGATGTGGCTCATGCACGTCCCGTTCATGCTTCTGGTCCAGCACGTTGTCGGACACGGCATTTTCTGGGGCGCCCTGTTCGCCATGATGGCCTACTATGGCACCTACGAATATCTTCACTGGTGCATGCATGTGCCGAGGAAACGCAATGTAGAACGTTCTGGTATTTTCTTTCGACTGAACGGCCATCATCTTCTTCATCACCGGTACATGAATAAAAACCTGAACGTGGTGCTTCCCCTGGCCGATCTGCTACTGGGCACCCTTGTTCCACGATCTCCCATTTCTTTCGCCCAAGCTCGCGGCCCCTCCGTTCCGGACGTTCAACCCCGCCATCCCACTCCTCCCCAATCGACCGAAGAGGCTCCAATGCCTGTGCTTGAGACTCGATGAAGGTGTTGAAGCAGCCGCAAGCAATCACGCTCTACTCCCGCGCCATGTGTGGATGGTGCATCGACGCTAAAAAGTGGCTCGAGAAACAGGGATGGACCTTTACATTAAGAGACACCGGGCGCGACCTTGAAGCGCGTCAGAAGGCCATCGAACTCAGCGGTCAGCCCCTGGTACCCGTCATTGAAATTGATGGGCAGGTCCTTGGCGATTTTGACACAGGGCAGCTTGAGGAATTCCTCCTCAAACACGGCTACCTCGCCCCATCCTGAGGGGGATCGGCAACGGTCACCTGAGGGGAAATTTCCCGAAATCCGTCTGCCTTCATCAACTGCCGCTCGTAAACCTGCCCGAAAAAAAGAATCCTGACCCGATAGGTCAGATTCATCCCCCGGGGCATCCAGACTTTGCCCTCAAAGGAATGGGCATCATAACGGATGGAGAGTTCACGAAGCGTTACAAGATCAAACCATGCAAAGGGTATGGGTTTCTCCAGAGAGCAATCAGCATGCGCAATCGCATTCTCATCTGGATCGATCCAGAGACGTCCCATCAGACTCTTCAAAACCTTTTGCTGTTGCCCATGCGCCTCCACCCCAGGCTTCGGTTTGAAATCCACCACCCAATGCATCTTTCCCTCCAGGACGCCATCCTCCTGACGGGTAAATGTATAGAAAGGACGAAGTTCCCGCATTTTGAGGGATTCGGAAAATCTACCCTCCTCCTCACTATCCTTTTCGTTCGTCATCCCAATGCCGACCTGGGCATCGTCACCCTGCCCCTTGAGAGCCGCCACATTAAAGGAGAGTCGGCCCTCAGGGCGATAGGTGATGGTTTTGACTTCCTCGTGTTTGACACGTCCTTCGCCATCCAGTTTTTGAACGGCAATATGCTGTTCATACTCCCATCCCTTTGCGCGCTCGTAATTGACATCCTCCTGCTTCACTACCCGATCAATGATCTCATCCGCGGACGGAAGGGGCTCCACAGCCGTCAAAGCGGTGCAAAGAAGCGTTGCCAAGATCATCCCACTCATCTATGTATCCCCTCTTGGAGAAATTTGTGAAGACCACCCATATCAAACTATTCATTCCCGGACCGATCGAGGTCTCGGAAAAAACCTTTCGTGCTTTCTGCACGCCCATGGTCGGACATCGGGGAGCTTCGTTTCAGGAGCTTTATGCCGATCTCCAACCCAAACTGCAACAACTGTTCTTTACCAAGAACCCTGTCTTCCTCTCCACCTCCTCCGCATGGGGCGTGATGGAAGGTGCCATCCGGAATCTGGTTCGCCCGGGCAAAAAGCTGCTCTGTTGCATGAACGGCGCATTCTCGGACAAATGGTTCGACGTCGCCACTTCCAACGGAATGGCAGTGGACAAAATTCAGGTCGAATGGGGCCAGCCCATCCTGCCTGAGCTGATTGAGGCGAAACTGAAGGAGGGGGGCTTTGATGCCGTAACCCTGATCCACAACGAAACCTCCACCGGCACCATGAGTCCGATTGCGGACATTGCCGCCGTGGTGCGAAAATTCCCCGAAACCATGCTGATCGTGGACACCGTCTCCTCCCTCTCCGTGCTTCCCGTGGAAATGGACAAGCTCGGTCTCGACATCATGCTCGCCGGAACGCAGAAAGCCCTGGCCCTGCCCCCGGGCATGGCCGTCGTGGGGGTTTCCGCCCGCGCTCTGGAGCGGGCCAAAACCGTACCCAATCGCGGTTACTACTTTGACCTGATCGAGTTTCAAAAGTTTCACGAGAAGAACATGACTCCCGCCACGCCGTCCATCGCGCATGTCTTCGCCCTGCGTTCGAAGATGAACGAAATTCTCGAGGAAACCCTTGAAAAGCGTTTTGCACGTCACCTGGAAATGGCGAAGCGAACACGCGCTTGGGTGGCCGATCACGGATTCAAGCTCTTCCCCAAGGCGGGGTATGAATCCGTCAGCCTGAGCTGTGTCGCAAACTCGCGCAATGTGGATGTCGCGGCCTGGATCAAACGACTGAAGGAACGCCACTCCTGCATCATTGACGGCGGCTACGGCAAGCTCAAGGGGGCCACCTTCCGCATCTCCCACATGGGCGACGAAACCATGAAGAGTGTGAACCAGTTGCTCGAATGGCTCGACGATACGCTGGCAGGGTGACCCCCTTGGAATCGTGGGCTTCAGGGTTGACAAAAGCCTGCCGGAGCGGTTCCAAAAAATCTGGTGCCTGATTTGAAAGTGAGGCAGGGAAGCGGTTGAAAAATTCCATGGAGGGGCCGCCATAAAGCGTCCCCCCTCCCTTTCGTTCAAAGCAATTTGGGTTCCATCCTTCTTCCATGAAATCAATTCAAGCTCCGCGCCCACGTCCCTTCTGGATGGATGTTCTGCTACTTGCCTTGATCGTTGCGGCCGCCTACCTCCCGTCTCTCTGGAATGGCTTCGTCTACGACGATGGAGCCTATATCATCCAGAATCCCTTGCTTCAGCAGTCGCTTGATCTGAAGAAAATTTTCTCGGAAACCTATGCCCCAAACCGGGCCGATCAAGGGCTCTACCGCCCTCTCGTCACCCTCTCCTACTGGGTTGATCACGCGCTCTGGGGGTTTCCCGCTCAGGGACATTTTAACGGTTTTCATCTCACCAACCTTCTCCTTCATGCCCTCAACTCCATCCTCTTCCTTTTTGTGCTCAGAACCCTGGGCATCACCCCCAACACCAGCCTTTTCTGTGCCATCATCTTCGCCATTCATCCGGCGTCCAGTGAAGCCGTTGCCTGGGTTGTTGGTCGCGCTGAATTGATGGGACTGACCCTTGGCCTTCTCTCCGCACTGGCTTACCTTCGACACCCCACCTGGAAGGGATATCTCCTCGCCATCGGTTGGTGGATCGGTGCCATGCTTTCCAAGGAACAATGGGTTTTCCTGCCTCTGGCATTCGCCACCCTCCAGGTCGGCACCCGGGAATCTCCTCACATCCCACGGGCTCGCCTGTGGCGTCAGGTCCTCCTTTCGATCCTTTTCCTCGGAGCCTTCTGGACTCTTCGATCCTGGCTCATCGGTGGGTGGAAACCCGCCCTCACAACTTACGAAGGTGTGGTCACTCCGCTCCAGCGAATCTGGACCGCCCTTGAATTGATGTGGCACTACGTATGGATCTGGTTTTTCCCCATGAATTTGAGCGTGCAACACGCCATCGCCCCCGTGGAAAGTGCGCTGCGAGGGCTATTCGCCGCCGCCGCATGGATCTTCGTATTCTGGGGCGCCTGGCAGGGTCGAACCTTTTTTCCGTGGCTCCTCTGGGCCCTGGGCTGGTTCTGGGCTCTCATGCTCGCGGTCTCCAATCTCCTCATTCCCATCGGCACACCGTTCGCCGAGCGCTTCCTCTATCCCTCCACTCTCTTCTTTGCCCCCATGGTCGTTCTCTCCGTCCGAAAGCTCCTCGACTGGATGGAGAAGCCCTCTCTTGCCCGGGAACGCGGCTGGATGCTGGCCCTTCCTCTTTTTGCCCTGCTCTTGTTCCGGCTGGAAAATCGTCTCTCCGATTGGAAATCCAATCTCACCCTCTGGGAATCCGCTTACCTTCTCTATCCCCAATCGTTCGCAGTCAAGGCTCCCCTTGCGGAGACCCTCCTTTTTGAAGGTCGTTTCGGCGAAGCCCATATCCTGGCATCCGAAACCGTCCGTCAACTCGAGCATCAGCCGGGAATTTATCAAAAACTCTTCCTTCCCCGGATGATGCGGATTGACGGAATGGCTCAATCCGGAATGCGACAAATCGCCTGGATGAAACGTTTCGTAACCGCCAACGAAAATGCCCAGTCCTTCCGAACACAGGAAGCCCTGGTGGAATACCTCAAACTGGCCGATGAATTTCCGGAACAGCCCCAAACCTTCGAGGCCCTCGGCAGCATCTACCTCAGGCTCGAAAACTTCGAGGGCGCCCGCCAGAGTTTGGAGGAGGCGATCCGGCTTGGAAGCAAATCCCCCGCCCTCTTCGCCCAGGATGCCTATGTCCTGAGTCAACTCGGTCGGAAAGCCGAGGCCATTCTCATGTACGACGAGGCCCTGAAACTGGACCCAAAAGCCTACCCCATCCACTCCAGCCGGGCACGAGTACTCGCCGACATCGACGACTATCAAGGTGCCCTGACTGGCTTCCGAGAGGTCACCCGCCTCGCCCCATTTCTTCCAGAGGGACATGTGAGCGTCGCCAGCATTCTCATCCATCTTCAACAATACGGCGAAGCAGAAAAGGAACTCAGCCAGGTCTTGAAACTCAATCCCGATCACCCGGAAGCGCGCGAACTTTTGCGAAAGATCCCGAACATACGAATGCCCCCACCACCCAAATAAGCTCCCATTTTCCTGGGTTCCCCTCCACATTGAACCTTGAACTTTTATCTTTGAAATTCGACTATTCCGACATGTCCTCACCCGACCATCTCCGAGAAATCTTCCGCATGCAGGAAGAATTGAACCGTCGCATCGGCGTCAACACCGCCCACATGACCGATGAGGAGAAGGGAAAATGGATCCTCAACTACACCCGCGCCATGAACCAGGAGATCGCTGAACTCATTGATTCGGTGCCCTGGAAGTGGTGGGCCAAATATCAGAAATTTGACCAGCAAAACGCGCGTGTCGAAGTCATCGATCTCTTCCATTTCCTCATTTCGATGGCCCAGGTCTTGGGCATGACCGCCGATGATGTCTTCAACGCCTATGTGAAGAAAAACGCCGTCAACCACGAACGCCAGGACAAGGGCTACGCCATCAAGGACGAGCACGATTCGAAGCACATTTAGTTGAGAGCTGAGAGTTGAGTGTTGAGAGAAGGAAAAAACGGCCTCGACCCGTTTTAATCAAATGATCGTATTGAGGACTTAAAGGGAGAAACAAAATCCCCTCTCAACTCTCAGCTATAAACCCTCAACTAAGTCCGCTTCGCCGCTTTCACAAACGGCTTCAAATCCTGCATCAATTTCCCGAATTGAGTCAGAGTCACCTGCTGAGCACCGTCGCTCATGGCTTCCTTCGGATTGGGATGCACCTCGATGATCAGACCGTCCACGCCCGCAGCTGCGCTTGCCCGACACATGGCGCTGACAAGATCCGCACGGCCTGCACCCTGACTGGGGTCAATGATCACAGGAAGATGCGTCTCAGCCTTCGCAAGGGCCGCCGCCCCGATATCCAGGGTGTTGCGCATGAGGGTTTCAAACGTGCGGATCCCGCGTTCGCATAGGATGACGTTCGGATTTCCGCTGCTGAGAATATATTCGGCCGAGAGCAGCCACTCCTCGATCTTCATACTCATTCCACGTTTGAGAAGGATGGTTTTGCCTGTCTTCGCCGCCGCGATCAGGAGGGCGAAATTCTGGGCGTTGCGGGCCCCGATCTGAAGGATGTCGGCATATTCGGCCACCAGGTCCACGTCCGCCTCACTCAACACCTCGGTCACAATCCCGAGACCGGTTTCAGATTTGGCCTTTTCCAAAAGCTTGAGACCCTCGTGCTTCAGTCCTTGAAACTCGTACGGGGAGGTGCGGGGTTTGAATGCCCCCCCGCGAAGGAAGGTGGCTCCCGCCTTTTTCACTGCATGGGCCGTTTCGATAATCTGGAATTCGCTCTCCACGGAACAAGGACCGGCAATCACCTGGAATTTTTTCCCGCCAAACACATGACCGTTGACGGCGAGTTGGGTGCCTTTGCGATTGGTTTCACGGCTGACCAGCTTGTAACGGCGCTGAACCGGCATCACCTGATCCACTCCCTCCATGGAGGTCAGGGTTTCCAGGGTATGATGCGCCCGTTCGTCGCCAATCGCGGCGATCACCGTTCGTTCCACCCCAATGATGGGATGCGGCTTGTAACCGAGTTTGCGAATTTCGCGGACAACCGCGTCGATCTGGGCTTTCGAGGCTTTGGGCTTGAGAACTACAATCATAAAAGGGGTAGGTGCAGAACGCTTATCCTTGCCTGTTTTTAAGCCTTGGTTCAAGCGCTGTTTTCACGTCTTCGACCGATACCGAGTGAAGATCCGTCCCCTTCCGAATCAAGACCACATCCCTGCCCTTGGGAGCCCAAAGCAAGGGGTCCGTGGGACCAAAAAGCACCACGGATGGAACTCCCACGGCCGCAGCAAGATGGCTCACCCCGGAATCGTGTCCGAGAAAGACCGTGCCCTGATCCATGACGCCCGCGAGCACGGGTAAAGGTTCGTTCTCGAGACACACCACATCCGATTCCTGAATATGCCGAAAAAATTCGCGCTGGGGTTCCAGATCCGCCGGACCGAGTACCATCAGGGGGCGGATTCCGCGCTCCTTCATCCATCCCACCAGCTCCACAAAACGTTCCACCGGCCAGCGTTTGGAAGCCGCTCCGCTCCCGATATGAATCACCACGCGTGGCCACGATACGCCTTTCAGCCGTTCCGAACTGTTCGCACGCCATTCGGGGGGGATTTCGATTCTGGGATCCCCCACAGGCTCCTTGATTCCCAACTCCCTCAGCCAGCCGGAAAGATGCAGGATCGCGTGTTTATCCCGTGTCGGAGTTCCATCCGCCCGGATCAATCTCCTGACTCCGGCCCGTACCAGATTTCCGCTAAAAATGGAATCCGGATCGTACAACCAGCTCACCACCACTTCAAACGAGGCGAAATAGGCCGAAAGTTCAGGATCAAGATCCCCCCGAGCGGCAAAGAATCCGGCTACGGTCCGATGTTCAATGGAACGCACCGCCTGGACAAGAGAACGATTGTTCGCCAGGGAGGCGATGTGCGTGTATCCCATGACTTCCATCCGGGCTTCGGGAAACCGGTTCCGAACCGCCTGAAACGCCGGCAACGTGAGAATGAAATCACCCAGCGCCCCTCCGCGAATGAAAAGGATCGATTTCAATGGGCCATCAATCCAAGGGCAATCAAGACAAATCCAAACAGAATCTTTGCCCGTGCCCCCAACAACCACCTCTCCGGGGTTTTCTTCCAGAAATCGATCGCATCCCGAAGCCAATGTGGAGCGGAAACAATGCAGATGCCCCAGACAATCCAGGTATAAGCGAGCACCACCATCACCAATTTGACCCTCTCATCGTGCAGAAAGCAGATCCAAAGAATGGGCTTGGCTACAAGGATCAGGAAGAGGCCGATGCTTCGCGCCCCAAGGTAGTGGTCCACATAGAAGATCACAAACCCGTAGACCGTCAATCCACCCAGCCACCAATGGTGGACAAAAATCCCAAGAAAGCCTCCGAACCCGGCACCTCGTAGAAACCCGATCTCCATCTTGTCCAGAAGGTAGATCGACCAACATGCATCCACCAGCATTAGCACACGTCCAAAACCAACACTCCGCGGAATCCGGGCGACCGTCAACCTGGACGATTCTGGAGACGAAAGACACCACCACCCCACCCCAATGGCCACCACCCCGATCGAAACGAAAAGAAGTTGAACATCATTCATGCGACCAAAGAAGTTGAGAGATGAGGGTTGAGAGTTGAGAGAAGGCTTTCCGTGGCACCCTTCAAGGATAAGAGGTTCATGAACGACACCCTCCACTGAATTGTTCCCATATCAGCCATTCCAGTCGCAAAAGCATTCCATACTCTCAACTCTCAGCGCTCAACTCTCAACTGTGTTTTTCAACTCTCATCACGTTTCCACTGCATCTTGGAAATAGGGGCGGTAACCTCCCCAGTGGCACGCCGGGCGAAATTTTTGGCGGTGGTGAAACGCTCGTTGTCAGCCCGGATTCGGCTTCCGAGAAACCGGTTCATCGAAATTAAGAATCGTGAGGCCACATCTGGATTCTTCTCCACAATGCTCTCCAACCCCTTCTTGCTGAGCTTTAACAAGGTACAATCCTTGTTTGCAGTCACATCAGCGGAACGAGGCCCTTCATCCAGCAAGGCAAGCTCCCCAAAAAAATCACCCACGGAAAGCACCGCGATCATATCCTCCTTTCCGGAATTGACCACTGAGACCCGAGCCTCCCCCTCCAGTATCAAGTACATCGAGTCCCCATGCTCCCCCTGCTTGACGATGGACGTATAAGCCCTGACCTTCACCTTTTCCACCAGTCCCAAAAACTGGTCGATGTGCGCATCCGTCATGTCCGCAAAAAGACGGATCCGACGAAGCTGGCCTGCCTTCAAACCCGCCCCCGGAGCCGAAGCGTGAAGTTTAGAGGTATCACTCAATGCAAGCAGCGACTTGATCGCTTCAACCCCCTCCGCTCGTGTCCAGGAATCCGATCCCTCATGGTACACCCATGTTTGCGGAGATAGATGCCGGTCCGTTGCCCATTCCTGCAACAACTTCGTATCCGCCGGGCCATAGGTGTGACGGTCGTCGGCAAAAACAAAATATTTTTCAGGCGATTCAGACACCCCCCGCTTGTATCAACTGTCCGCTACAAATTCCATGAGAAAGACATGTCTGTCCCCCTCCTCTCCAACTCGACGCCGACTTCCCAAAAAATTCTAATATGGCGTATAAATGACAAAAAATGGTTAGTCACTCCTTAAGGGAACATCCTAGGGTGAGTTCTTATGACGAACTCATCCCTTTCAAAGAAACTGTTCGGCCTGACCACGTACCTTTTCCTTTGCGCTGCCGCGGTGAGCTGGGGCGAGGACTGGAAAACCAACACCATTTCCCCCGTCACCAACCCCATCTTCTTTGAAAACCCTCAGATCCAGAGCGAGATACGTCCGATTTTCATGTATCACAATGTGGATAAAAGTTTTCTTACCCAGGGGGGCGACCTTCAAGTCTATGCCGCCCAACTACGATGGGCAGCCACGGATCGACTTGCCGTGATCGCTACCAAGGATGGGTACATTGATTTTAATCCAACCGCCGCCCTTCCCCACGACGAAGGATTTGCCGATCTTGCTCTGGGACTGAAGTTCGCCACCATCGACAATAAGGAGGAGCAATTCATCCTCACCCATGGCATCAAAATTGAACTTCCCACTGGAAACAAAGGCGTTTTCCAGGGCAACGGCTCGGGAGAAGAGGATCTTTTTGTCTCAACCTCGAAGGGGTGGGGTAAATTCCACGCCATCGCCAGCGCAGGCTTCCGGGTTCCGAATGACACCGATGTGGAAACAGCCCAATTTCATACAAGCCTCCATCTGGACTATTTCCTTCACCGTTTTCTCATTCCCTTCATCTCCGTCAACTCTTTCACAATGTTGAACGATGCGAACCAACTTCCCTTGAATACCGAGGGATATGATTTGATTAATTTCGGTTCATCGAATGTTCGTGGAAGAACCCAGGCGGCCGTTGGCGGTGGTTTCCGTTCCCGTCTCTTCCCCAACATTGATCTCGGGTTTGCCTATGAAGCTGGCATCACCGATCCCAAGGGATTGTTCGATGACCGCTTCACAGTCGATTTGATCTATCGCTTCTGAGAACCCCATCTTAGTGGGTTAAATTCTAACTTGGTTTCCTTTTGGGGGAAACCTCTTGAATACGGCGCCGCAGCCCCTACAGTCGGCGTTTTATGGGTTCATCTGTCGAAGCTTTTTATGATGAGTACTGGGGTTCGAAAGGAAATCGTTCTCCCGACACTCCGAAATTTACTTTGGCAGAGGCCCAAACTTACTGGAAAATCTGGGATTCGTTTTATCGGAATGCAAAAAAAGGTGTTTTGGTGGATCTCGGATGTGGGGAAGGCGATTTTCTCGAAACCACCAAGGAACGTTATGGTTTTGAGAAAGGCATCGGACTGGATGTCAGCTCCTTTGTGATGGCCTCCGCGCGAAAGCAACATCCCCAGCTTGAATTTCATGTCTGCGACGCAGAATTCATTCCCCTGCCGGATCAAAGCGCGGATTTTGTCCAATCAATTTCGGTGCTCGAACACGTTCTTAACCCCGGGAAAGTTCTTCGAGAAGTTGCTCGAATCCTGAAGCCTGGCGGCTTTTTTGCATGTTACACCACGGATTTTAACCTGCCGAAACAACTGATCATCGCGTTGTTTTATTGGGAACGATACTTTGATCCGATGTCGCCACACATTCGGTATTTCAAACGTCAAACCCTTGTTCCCCTGCTTAACTCTGCGGGACTTCAAGAGGTGCATTATAAATGGCATCGAAGCTACTACGGACTCATGCCTCATGGAATGTGTCACGTCAGCCGTAAAGGCACCGCGGGATGACCTTGCAACGGTTTCCTTTCTGGAGCGTTAATTCATCGCCTCCCTGAACCCCGAGGGAATCCCGGTCACTGCCAATAGACCGCTCCCGGTCCTCCCAGATGCCCCATGTCATTTCGGCTCGTCCCTACTGCAGGGGGAAGGACGGCGTCATTGGAACCCGACGCTGGATTTCCTGCGTCCACGGTGGGTGAATTGGTGAGCATTCGGTAGCTTCCATCAAAAACAGGATCCTCTTCAATATTTCCTATTGCATTGAAACCTCCCTGCACGTCGCTGTATTCGACCTTCATATCGCCTGAAATTTGAGCGTCCCAGGTGGGCATAAGATAGCTGATTTTGATGCAACGACTGCCCTCGGCCGGATTGCGCTTGGAGGAGTCGCTCAAACTCATCGCCGACGTGTTTCCCATCCAACCGGAGGGGACGTATTGGTCGTGGACATCTTTATAAATCCAAAACGGAAGAACTGGGGTAGGCGGGGTGGTCGGCAAGGGTGCCAGTCCCCCGTTATCATAGACTATATCATCGAGATAGAAGGTCGCGCCCCCAGGGTTATCAGCCTTTGCAATGATAAAGGAAAACCCTCCGATCACGTCGCTTAAATTCATGCCCGCGAGATTGATTTCATACGACTGCCACGCCGTGCCGAGCGTCAAAACAGGCGTTTCTGCCCGGAATGTGTCGGGGAACGGGCCAGCGATCCCGCCTGCCACAAATTTCACCTTCACTCCGGCCATCGCCCCACGCGCCATGAATTTTACCTTGGCCGCTCCAGTCAGATTATAACCGGCGCGAAAGATGGTTCCCCAATTGTCATCCGGATTTTGCCAGTAGATCCCAGCCCAGCCATTGGTGATGGACAACGCCGCTGAATAGTCCACTCGAATGCTTTGGGTGCCTGAGCCCGGCGTCGAGGTATCGACGGCGCTGAATTGCAAGGCACCCGCATCCCCCATCCATCCGGAGGGAAGATAATATCGATCGTGCGCCTCTTTATAGATCGCATGAGGCAGGGGAAGCGCCGGCACGGAATTCGTCGGGCCAGCCGCTCCACCATTGTCGATCATGATGTTGTCGACATAAAACACCCACCCGGTTGGATTGGACGCCGCGTTGTCCGCCCATGTGTACACAAACCCAAACCCCCCGCTCACACGGCTCAAATCCTTTCCCGTGAAATCGAGCTCATATTGCTTCCAGACATTGGTCAGTGTAATGAAACCAGTCGACAATTTCGGCAATGTGTCGGGATAGGCCCCAGTGATTCCCCCTGCAAAAAATTCCAGAGAAATACCCGGAGTCTCTCCTCGCGCCATGAATTTCAATTTCTTCGCACCCGTCAAATTTAATCCACCATTCGGAACGCTTCCCCAATTGTTCATGGGACCCTGCCAGTAAATTCCGGACCAGCCCCCCGGATAGTTATGGCTCACTTCATTGTTGAAATAGAAAATGGAATTCACCACCTCCGCCCCCCCGTGATCGTTATGAACCGCGGGCGCAGTCTTATTGCCGATAAAGCTGCAATTTGCGGCGTACATCCCACCGGTAGATACACACAAGGCGCTTCCGAGAATCATCTTCCGTCCTCCAGCGATCAGATCGTTTCGAGCAAAAAGATCATTGAACAACGTCAGGATTCCTGAATCCTGATAAACCGCTCCCCCGGAAGCAAAACTCCAGTCGGGAGTGCTGGGGCCCGCGTTTACATAACAAGCGTTATCGAGAAAAGAACAGCCACGGAACGAGTTGGTTCCTCCACCTGCCCAAATGGCTCCACCCTGGGCGTAACGACCAGTGGCTGCATAAATCGTCAGGGCACGAGCCTGGTTGTTGCTGAAATCACATCTCGTCAATATGGAACTTCCAAAAACCCTCACCGCTCCGCCCTGGGTATCCACATAGGGCGTGAACGCAGGATCGGTCATGTTACCGCGAAATACACAGTGATCCGCAGTAAAGGTACCATTGCTTAACACCGCACTTATGGCCCCTCCCGCGGCAAAGGCGGTGTTGTTGGTGAAGGTGCAACCTGGAAGATTCAGATCTCCCTTCGACAAAACGAGGTCGATCGCCCCGCCACGATTCTCTGAACTATTGTTAAAAAAGCTGCAATGATCGATGACCGGCACATTTTCCACCAAGCGCAAGGCGCTATTGGAAGCACCCTTGAACACGCACCAATGAAACTCACTCCCTGGAATGGTGTTCTGAAATAATAGTCCCTGCCACGACACCGAATTGGTACCCGCCGCCTGGAAAACGATGGGTTGAGACTGGGTTCCCAACGCTTTGATCACGCCATTCACACGAACAGCGGTGTTGCTCTGGAATTGGATCGTGACCCCAGGTTGGATTTCCAGGTCATTGATGAGAAGGTCGTTTGTCACAAGAACCGGTGACATCGACGCATCCCAGAACTGACCCGCGATCGTCCCCCCCACCGGCGTGGGACCGCGGGCCGGCACCGTCAATACCGCCTCAGGACTCGTAATCGAACCCACCCCATTACTCACAATCACCCGATACGTGCTGCCACTATCGGCAAAAAACAAGGGGGGCGTGACATAGGTCGCCTGGGTCGCCCCAGGGATATTCACCCGGTTCTTCTGCCACTGGTACGACAATGGCAAATCACCCCCCGTCACAATCCTCCACGTGGCACTCCTTCCCAGGGCCACCGCCTGCGATTCAGGGGGTGACACAATCACAGGAGCACCCCCATTCCAATCAATGGCTCCAGGACCACCAAAGTGTCCCATATCATTGCGAACCGACCCGAGTGACGGGGGAAAGAGGGTGTCATTGTAGGCGGGAGCGGGATTTCCCGCGTCAATCGTCGGCGAAGGCGCCACGGGACGATTCTGACCATCCAGTGCAGGATTTAAATGGATGTTCCCAGTCCCCGGTGCCATTCCATACACATCACTGAAATCCACCTGTACCGAACCGGAAATCTGGGGTCCGTTACTGTTGTTAAAATAAAAAATGCTGTTCTGCGCCATCGCCGTTCCTCCCTGGTTGTGAATGACCGGGGCGGCCTGATTCTTAAAGAAGGTACTATTCTGGACCGCGAGACTTCCTGCTGAAACATACACGGCACTGCCGAGCATCTGATTTCGGCCCCAAGCCATCAAATTCTGATCGGTAAAAAGGCAGTTGATGAGATTCAATACGCCGGATCCCTGATACATCGCACCGCCATGGGCAAAACTCCAATCCGGAGTACTCGGTCCCGGCATCAGATAGCATTGGTTGGCGCCAAAAGAACAGGCCCGGAAGGAATTGGTTCCGGTATCACACCACACCGCCCCCCCACGCGCATAGCGCCCCGGTGCAGTGAAAATGGTATAGGCGTCCGCCTGGTTGTTCTGAAACCGGCAGCGGATGAAGGAGGAATTTCCCGAAATTTTCACCGCCCCTCCGGCGGTGTCGATTCCTGAAGTAAACGAGGGGTTCAAACTGTTGCCCTCGAAAACCCCATCCTGAACGTTCAAACTTCCCTTGCTCATCACCGCCTTTATCGCCCCGCCGCCATACACCGCGGAGTTGTTGGTGAAATCGCAGCTTTGAAGATTGAGATCACCCTGCTTGAAGGTGGCATGAATAGCTCCTCCGTCGTCTGTTGACCGGTTATTGTAAAATCGGCAGCTCTTGATGACAGGAACGCCATCCTGAAGTCGTAGCGCTGTGCGCGTGGCCCCTTGAAAGACACATCCTTGCAGAACACTCCCCGCCAGCGCGTTGGTGAGGACCATCCCCTGCCAGCCATTCGAATTCCCAGGAGCAGGTTGGAAAAGGACAGGCTTGTCCGACTGTCCCTGAACTTTCAGCAATCCCGAGGCTTTGATCCCACTGTTCGTTTGAAAGAGAACGATCACACCGGGATCAATCGTCAGGTTGCTGACCACGAGATCTCCCGTCACAAGGTACGGGGACGTTGACTCCGACCAGACCTGCCCATTCACGACGCCACTCACCAGCGTGGGTGCACGCACCACGACCGTCACCGTCGCTACAGCGGAGTCGGCACGTCCGTCATTCGCCTTATACGTAAAAGTATCGGTCCCAACGTAACCCGCCACCGGAGAATAAACAAAATCAGTTCCCGTTCCTGAAACGGTTCCATGCACAGGAGGACTCACCACCCCGTATGTCAGGACATCCAGATCGCTGTCGGTTCCCGAGACGCGAATCGTGACGGAAGCCCCCATACCCGTGCTTGCACTGCGGGCAAGCGCCACAGGAGGGTGATTTCCGGCAACCCCAACCTCGGAAAACACCACCTGCGTGGAATTCGTTCCCGTATTGGCGCTCACTTGAACAAGGTTCGTCCCAAAGCCCAACCCAAGTTTGAGATAAGCCGATACCACGCCGTTCGTTGAAGTCCGCACAATGAGAGTCGTCCCCGGCGTGGAATCGGGCGTGACAGCGAGTTGAGCTCCCCCCTGGGTGACACTGAATTTCACCGGGGCATTATTGAGATTCGCGCCCGCAACAACCGCCTTGACCGTAAGTGGAAGCATTAGAAAGGAATTGGTCGGAGCCACCTGGCGATCCCCTCCCACAACACTCAAGACGGGAACCACTCCGTTGAAATAGTCCGTGGGGTCACTGGCACTCTGAAACTCCTGCAGATTGGAACGACCATCTCCATCCAAATCTCCAACGGGATCGACGCTCAGGGTCTGAAAATATCGAAGTCTCCAACTATCCAGCATGCCCAGGGAACCCGTGTCCCCATCAAAATCACCCGTACCCACAATCTGCCATTGTCCGGGAAGGACAGACCCCGGAACCCAGCTGATGCCCGAAAGGACCGTGGTCCCATTCATGAATGTCACCGCACGATCCCCCGTTAACGCGTTCTGCCAGATCAGATCGGGTTTGCCGTCCTGATTTAAATCCCCTACGGCCGCAACCTGCCAGGAAGGGGGAACTGTGCCCACCGGAATCAAGCCGCCGGGAACCAGATTGTTGAAAAGCTGAAGACTGACATCCCCCGTCCCAGCATGCTCCACCACCAGATCCAGAAAGCCGTCCCCATTAAAATCCCCACATCCCTTGACCTGAAGAGCCACCGGCCAGGTGGCAAAAACCATGCTGTTTGTAATCTGCCCACCGCTCATGAAGGAAAAAATGCGCCCCCCCGTTGTCGTGTTTTGCCAGACAAGTGTGGTGCTTACATCCCGGCGAAAATCCCCAGCCGCCGCAATCTGCCATTCCGTGGGCACATTCGCGACATAGACCGCATTGCTTGCGACACACCCCGACATCAACAAGCCCCACCGATCCCCGGTCGTTGTGTTCTGAACAAGGATATCAGGACTTGGATCGGTATTCAGACGGCCAACCCCCGCGATTTTCCATTCGGGCGGAAGGGTGGCAAATGGAACGGCCACCGTGGAGGTCGTTCCATTCATGATCGTGACAAAACGCTCCCCTGTGGAGGTGTTTTCCCAAAGGACATCCGTCCTCCCATCCCCGGCAATCGCGTTCCACACCATCGAAAGGTGAATGAAAACCAGAAAGGTCCGAAAGCACAAAACAGGCCTGAAACTCATAGGGGGAGCACCGATCCTACCCCCACGGACCCCCCATCTCAATCAAATGACAGGACCCACATTCGCAAGTCTAATACCAGCGACTAAAACCTCCCTTGGACACCGCCAAAAAATTCGCCTTACGTCAGAAGTTTTAACACGTTCTGAGCCGCAAGATTGCCATGGGAAACCGCCGAAACCGCAGCCCGGTTCAAGATACCATTCTTTGCCAGATTTGTGCTTTCCTCTGCAAAATCAACATCCGAAATCCGTGAATTGGCCTGAATCGTATTCAGCCGCTCCGACTGAATGTTTCCCGAGGTGTAACTGAGCGCAGCCACATCGGCATTCACCTTCGCCCGACTCGAGGCAATATTCTGAATGGAGGAGCTGATCTGGCTGATGGCCAATTGGGCCGCATCCGGCGTCAACACATTGCTCGTACTGATTCCGGATACATCACTCCCGGCATCCGCAATCGACAGCGTGTACACATTGGATCCGGAAGCATCCACCGCCGTTCCCACATTCTGACTGGCATCAAAAACCCGGGTTCCATTGAAGGATGCATTCTGAACCTCGTTGTTGATCTGGTCGCGCACCTTGGAGAACTCCTCATTCAATGCGGTGCGGTCATCGGCATTCAAAGTCCCATCCTTGGCCCTTACAGCAAGCTCGCTCAAGCGACCCAATTGCCCCTGAATCACATTCAAAAATCCATCCGCCGTCTGAGCAAATGAGGTGAGATTCTGGACCCCCTCCGAAGCCGCACTCAAACTCCGGGTTGCCGCATCCAGCTTGCTGGAAACCGCCGCCGCGGTCGGATCGTCCGAAGGATCCGCAAATTTTTTTCCCGAGGCCAAACGCTTCCCCGACTTCTGCAAACCATCGTTTGTCAATCGCAGATAGTAGAGGGCATTCTGGGATGAAATTTCAGATAAACTCATGGTAAACCTCCAATGGATGGTTGGATTCGATGGGCCATGCCCCTCCCGGGGTATTTGGGTGAGAGACACTCTCTTGACTCCCACAATATCCACCCGTTTTGCACACTTGTCAATGGGTGTACAATTGAGAACTCAGGCAATATTTGCATTTTGCAATTCCGACAAACTCCCCCTAAAATCAAGGTCTTATGTCAGATTTTAGGATGAAACGAGTGAATGAGCAGGTGAAGCGAGAACTCAGTGCCCTGATTCGGGAATACCTGCCAGTGGAAGACCATGGGGTGATTTCCGTGACCGACGTGGATGTCTCCAAGGATCTCCGAACGGCAAATGTTTACTTCAGCATCGTGGGAATGCCAAGGCACGAGGAAAACGCCATCGAAGCCCTGGAAAAAGTCCGGGGAAGCCTCCAGCATGATCTCTCCCGAAAGGTGATGATGAAGTACACCCCCTGCCTTGTGTTCAGACACGATCGGGGGCTGGAACGCGGAGAACGAGTGACCCGCATTTTGGACGATCTGGAACGGGAATCCCCAACCTCCCATGACGACTCTGGGGAGTAACATTCGCCACGAATAAGGACTTCGTATAAAAATTGAAATGAATTCTTGTGTGACTCAGCTCCTTTGTGTTTCTTGGGTCAAACACGACAGCACTGTATGAAAATCTACATCGACGGAAAATTCTATGGCGAGAAAAACGCGAAGATTTCCGTATTCGATCATGGCCTCCTGTACGGAGATGGTGTGTTTGAAGGTATTCGCGCCTACAACGGACGGATCTTTCGCCTGGAGGAACACATCGACCGCCTCTTCCTCTCCGCCAAGGCAATATTGCTTGAAATTCCCCTTTCCAAGCCGGACCTGATCGAGGCCGTGGCCAGAACCTGCGCCGCAAACAAACTGCGTGACGGCTATATCCGCCTCGTGGTCACACGCGGAATCGGAAATCTCGGACTCAACCCCTTTAATTGCAAAAAACCCACCATCATCATCATTGCCGACAAAATCACCCTCTATCCGGCGGAAATGTATCGCAAGGGCCTTGATCTGATCACCGTCCCCACCACCCGTGTCGCCGCCTCGGCCTTCAACCCCGCCATCAAGTCCCTCAATTACCTTAACAACGTCCTTGCCAAAATCGAAGCGATCCAGGGGGGCGTTCTTGAGGCCGTGATGCTCAACCACCATGGCTATATCGCGGAATGCACGGGAGACAACATCTTCATCGTTCGCGGAGGCCGGATCGTGACCCCCCCCACCTCCGCAGGAGCCCTTGCGGGCATTACCCGCCAGGTGGTTTTCCAGCTCGCACGCGAACACCTCGGCATGGATGTGTGTGAGGAAAATCTCACACGCTATGACGTTTTTACCGCAGACGAATGCTTCCTGACAGGCACTGGCGCCGAAATCATCCCCGCCGTGAAACTCGACGGTCGCGTCATTGGCACCGGCAAACCCGGCGAGATCACGGCTCGCCTGATGGAACAGTTTCGCGAGACCACCCTTCACGAAGGCCACCCCATCCGATGAAATGTGACGTATGCAAAGAGGCTGAGGCCACCGTCCACCTGACCCAGATCGTCAGCGGGGCGATGCAGAAAATCGACCTCTGCGAATCCTGCGCAAAAGCCAAGGGAGTTTCCGACCCCACCGGTTTCTCTCTTGCAGACCTCCTCCTCGGTCTCGGACAGGAAAGCGCCAGCCCCACCGCACTCGCCGTGGAAACCCGCTGCCCCGGCTGCGGTATGACCCAAAGCGATTTCAAGAAATCAGGTCGCCTCGGCTGCGCCCAGTGCTATGATACCTTTTCCGAAGGACTCTCGCCGCTCCTCAAAAGCATGCACAAAGGAGAGCAGCACATCGGGAAAACCCCTCCCGGACATTCCGAAAATCTCGCATTCGCTGAACGCCTCAAGATCCTCAAACGTGATCTCGAACATGCCGTGAAGGCGGAAAACTTCGAGGCCGCGGCAAGTCTGCGCGACCGAATCAAAAAATTGGAACAGGAAAGCCGTGCCAAAATCAAAACCTGAACACTCGTCCTCCGGAACACCGCCATCGGGAGATCTCCCCGATAATATCGTCATTTCCAGTCGAGTACGCCTCGCCCGCAACCTCCAGGGACACCCCTTTCCCGGTTGGGCTAAGAAACCCGATCGTCTTCGCGTGGTCGAGGTGATCCGCCCCGTTGTCCACGAAACCTCCGACATGGAGGGCGGTTTCTGTGAAACCATGGACAATCTCTCGGCCATCGAAAAACAGGTCCTCGTGGAACGCCACCTCATCAGTCGCGAACACGCAGCCAAGAATGTCGGCAGCGCCATCGTCATCAACCGCCCCGGCACCATTGCCGTGATGATCAACGAAGAGGATCACATGCGGATGCAGGCCATCATGCCGGGGTTCCGCCTTCATCAGGTCTACGAAATGATCGACCAGCTCGACACCAAACTCGGCACCAAACTCCCCTTTGCCTTCTCCCCCAAACTCGGGTTCCTCACCGCCTGCCCCACCAACGTCGGCACCGGCATGCGGGCCTCCTCCATGATCCATCTTCCAGCCCTGGTGCTGACCGATCACATCAACAAGATCGTCCAGGCCGTCAACAAACTGGGTCTCGCCGTTCGAGGACTGTACGGTGAGGGTACGGAAGCCCTGGGCAACCTCTTCCAAATTTCCAACCAAACCACGCTTGGCGAAAAGGAGTCCGACATCATCGACCGTCTCGTCAAAGTCATCGCCGAAATCGTGAAGCACGAACAGAACGCCCGCCTGACCCTCATTGAAAAAAATCCACGCATGGTCTACGATCACGTGGGACGCGCGTACGGGATCCTCGCCAATGCACAAACCATCACCTCCAAGGAGACCATGAACCTCCTCTCGATGCTGAGCCTTGGAATCGATCTTGGCCTGTTCGATGAATTGACCCACAGCACCGTGGACCAGTTATTCATGGACACCCAACCCGCACACCTTCAGCGGAATCACAATAGTCAGAAAATGTCGGCGGAGGATCGTGATGGTTTGAGAGCCGACTACATTCGTGCTAAACTTCTGGGAATCAAACGCCCCAAATTTGCACCCATCCCCAAAAAGCCCCAGGATGATAAAGAGGAAACCAAATGAATAACTTCACCCCCCGCGCCCAACAGGTTCTCGCTCTCGCACGCAAGGAGGCAGACCGATTCAACCACAACTACGTGGGAACCGAGCATCTTCTGCTCGGAATCATCAAACTCGGTCAGGGTGTCGCCGTTAGCGTTCTCAACCGCCTCGGACTCGAACTTGAGACCGTTCGAATGGAAGTGGAAAAACAAGTGGGCACCGGCCCCGACCAGAAAATGGTCGGAAACATCCCCTACACGCCTCGCGTCAAAAAGGTCCTCGCCCTCGCCAGCAAGGAGGCAAAAGCCCTCAACCACAGTTACGTGGGCACGGAACACATTCTGCTGGGCCTCCTCCGTGAAGGGGATGGCGTCGCCGCCCGCGTCTTGAAGAGCCTCGATGTCGACATCGAACGCGCCCGTCAGGAAATCCTTAAAGAGCTCGATCCCAATCTCCAGGAAAATGTGGAAAACGAGCCCATTGGCTCCGGTGCGCCCAAGGAGGAAAAAAAGGGGGAGGTCAAAACCCCCGCCCTCAAAGCCTTCGGACGCGATCTCAACGAGCTTGCCAAACAAAACAAACTCGATCCCATCATCGGCCGCCGCAACGAAATCGAACGGGTCATTCAAATTCTCTGCCGCCGCACAAAGAACAACCCCGTTCTTATCGGTGAAGCCGGTGTGGGTAAAACCGCCATCGTGGAGGGACTCGCCCAGGAAATCGTGGCGGGAAATATTCCAGAAATCCTTCGCGACAAACGCGTGGTCACCCTCGACCTCGCCCTCATGGTCGCCGGCACCAAATACCGCGGACAATTCGAGGAACGCATCAAGGCCGTGATGGAGGAAATCCGGAAAACCGGAAACGTCATTCTTTTCATCGACGAACTCCATACCCTGGTGGGCGCAGGCTCGGCGGAAGGAACCATGGACGCCTCGAACATCATCAAACCCGCCCTCGCCCGCGGGGAACTGCAGTGCGTGGGCGCCACCACGATGAACGAGTACCGGAAATACATCGAAAAAGATTCCGCCCTTGAACGCCGGTTCCAGATCGTCCGTGTGGAAGCCCCATCCGTGGAGGAAACCATCGAGATTTTGAAGGGCCTCCGCCCCAAATACGAAGCCCATCACAAGGCCAAACTCACTGACGAAGCCCTTGAAGCCGCAACCCGACTCTCCGACCGTTATCTCACAGGGCGCTTTCTTCCCGATAAAGCCATCGACGTCATGGACGAGGCAGGTGCTCGGGCACGAATCGGCGCCATGACCCGCCCCCCCGAGGTTAAGGATCTGGAGAAGGAGATCGAACAGATCAAAAATGAAAAGGAAAAGTCCATCAAGGGACAGGATTTTGAAAAAGCCGCCTCGCTCCGCGATCGGGAAAAGCAGACCCGCGAAAAAATCGAAAAGCTGATCGCGGAATGGAAAAACAAGCGCGAGGAGAAGGAAGTCGTCGTCACCGATGAGGATATCATGAACGTGATCGCCAAGGTCACGGGAATCCCCCTCACCCGCATGGAGAAGTCAGATTCCGAAAAACTGTTGAACATTGAGAACGAATTGCGGAGCATGGTCGTCGGTCAGGAGGAGGGCGTGGAGGCCATCTCCAAGGCTCTTCGCCGCTCCCGCGCCGACCTTCGCGATCCAAAACGTCCCATCGGCTCGTTCCTCTTCCTCGGCCCAACCGGCGTGGGAAAGACCCTGCTCGCCAAGGCCATGGCCGAAATCATGTTCGGCGATCGTGAAGCCCTCCTCCAATTCGACATGTCCGAATACATGGAGAAGTTCAATGTGTCGCGGCTCGTTGGTTCGCCTCCCGGCTACGTCGGCTACGAAGAGGGCGGACAGCTTTCAGAAGCGGTACGTCGCCGCCCCTATTGCGTGGTGCTCTTCGATGAAATCGAAAAAGCGCACCCCGACATCACCCATATTCTTCTTCAGATTCTTGAGGAGGGAAAATTGACCGATTCCCTCGGACGGAAAGTCGATTTCCGCAACACCATCATCATCCTCACATCGAACATCGGAGCCGATCTTCTCAAACGCCAGACCTCCATGGGATTTGGCGCCAGCTCCAATGACAGCTCCTACGACAAGATGAAGGAGAAGATTCTTGAAGAGGCCAAGAAGCTCTTCAAACCGGAATTTATCAACCGACTCGATGACCTCATCGTCTTCCGCGCCCTGAACAAGGAAGATGTGATGAAAATCGTCGACATCGAATCCGCAAAGGTCACGAAGCGCCTCAAACAGCATCGGGAACTCACTCTCGAACTCTCAAAGGAGGCGAAGGAATTCCTTGTGGAAAAAGGCTACGATCCCGCCCTCGGAGCCCGTCCCCTGCGCCGGGCAATCGAACGGTTCCTGGAGGATCCCCTTGCCGAGGAAATTCTTAAGGGAAACATCCATGCCCACGATTCCATTGTCGTCTACCTGGCAAACGATCATTTGATCTTCAAACAGGCAGCCGACGCCCCACCCGCCCAAACCCCACAAGGCTGATTCCAGGTTCTCCCGTTCTTCCCAGGCGAAGGCTGGTGATTCAGGCTTGCGGCATCCAAACTGCTCTGATAGGTGCTCCCATATGAACGACCTCAAACCCGATGCCGTCGAATTCCAGTTTGATTTCAACGAGTGCGCCGTCCGGGACTTCTGTGAGGTGTTTCAAATCGATTCCGTCACCGCAAAGTACCTTTTTGAATACCGGCTAGAGTCAATGCATGTGTTCAAGTTTCAGCAGTTGCTGAAACTCAAGGGAATCACCGAGGAATCCTTGCAACACATTTCTGATCCTAAACCGGGCCTTGAACCCAATGTTGAATTGCAAAAATCCCTTCAGCTCGAAGGCGATAAACTAGTACCCCTCACCCAGCTCCTTGAAGCAGCTTGTGAGGCCACCGACGCCACAGGATGCCTTCTTACTACTCGCAGGGGCCAGAAAGTTGGTCAATTTCCAGAGGGCGATGCTCTATTTGATAAACTTGCCCCCCAGGTACCCGAATTCATCAATGTTACCCAGGATGATCTCCTTGAGTTGAAAAGCTCCCCTGCCAAAGTTCAAGTCACCCGGTTCGAAGCCAATGAATTGATTTTTGTCCCGGCGGGAGCCCTCTACCTCACCACCCTGATCGCACCCGGAAAAATCAAACCCGCCGCCCTCAAACTCTGGCAAACCATCGCAAACGAAATACGAAGACGCTATCCGCCGCGGGCTTATATCAATAATCATGCCTCCGCGACCGCAAACGACATCGCCTTTGATTGTCCCCAGTGCCACCTGCGCATCCTTATCGACAAAGCTGGAGTCGACATGAATGTTCACTGTCCCCGTTGCAAGCTCAAGCTCACTGTGCCCCGCGAGACAACGTCCCTCTCGTCCTTTAAATCCGCGGAACAGATGGGGCCCACCCGTTGGGCCTAGAAAGCGTCTCCTCATCGGGAAGTTCATTTTTTCGAGCCGGCTTTCTGCCTTCCTGGTTTGAGTTGGCGGATAACCTCTCTTGAGGTAGGATGCTGCCGATGGATGAGCCCGAAACCACGCTCACGGATGCCCCTCCTCGCCAGTTGATGGAATCAAAAATGACGCCCATGGGATCGCCGTTGGAACCCAAAAAAGAGAAACATCCCGGAGAGACCGTCCTCATCCTTCTGCTCGCGGTTTACTGCATCACCTTTTTCACCTGGACACCCTTCCGAAAGGTGAATGAGCTCGCCTTTCGCACTCTCCTAAATCCCTTACGAACCTATCTTCCATCAGGACCTCAAACCGAACCTCCTTCCACCTCTTCAACCAAACTCGCCGAACGTGCGCGAAGCATGGAGTTCCGGATTCAGGAATTTCGAATCCATGCCGCTTCCCTCGAAACGTGGCTGAATGAATGGAAATGCAGCCCCCTTGAAGAAGTCACGCTCCTGCGTTTCCTCCTGACTCAACTTCCGGAGGCGGGAACACGCGAAGCGGCGGCAGGACAACGAAAGGATGTCGTTCAAGCCATCACCATCCTCTCCTCAAGGATTCGAAAAAGTCAGCCCGACAATGCGTTTTCCTATCTCGCCGACGCCCTCGTCCTATTCTATCTCGGGCAGGATGGCCAGGCGATCCAGGCACTCCGTCAGGGCCAGCAAGGTCCCCACATGAATCTTGGCCTGGACGAGCTCAATCGCTCCGAGCTCTCCCTCTGGCGCCAGGAGAAACACGGGAGGTCTCCCTTCCCAGTCCCTCCCCGTCATTGGAATCTGGATCTGGAACGCCCCCTCCAGGCTCTCAGTAGGGGACTTCTGATTCAGGAAAAAACCCTCCTCCAGAAATATAATTTCGAGCGGGGCATTGATCTCACTATGGTCCATCTCGGACTTGCCGCCCAGCTTTCCGAAAGCGCATGGAATCCATCCGATTTCGCCACCGCCCACGCCATGGCCCGACGAGCCCTTGAACCCTACTGGACCGCGGGACCTCCCTATCCCGATCTTCAGACCCTGGCCCGGAATTTTTATAATTTTCTGGATGATCAGGGCGACCGCCTCTCCTCTTCCAAAATCAAAGCTTGGAGCGAAAATTGGGAGAGCCAACAGCGCTCAATCAAACAGAATCTTCGGCACTGGAGAAGGGCCCAGGCCCTCGCCGTATGGAATGTATCCAGCGTCGCTTCCAGCGTTTTCCTACAAACCTGCAGCTTTCTTCTGGTATGGCTGACTCTCCTCCTGTTTCCCCGCCCCCCATCCCCCTCCAATCCCATCACCCGATTCAAATTTCAAAGCATGACCCTTTTCGTGATTCCGATCCTCTGGGCGTTTCTTGGCTGGCCCCCAGGCACCAACTACCTGATCGCCGGCACCTGTCTGACCTGGCTCATGTGGAGCGTTGTTGCCCTCTCCCAGAAGCAAAACAATGAAACTTTTGTATTACGTGGACAGCTCGTTCAAAGCTTGCTCCTACTCCTCATCACCCTGACCCTCATCACGACCACGGCAACCGGGGCGTGGATCTTCCGGGAACAGGTTTTTCAGAAAATCGCAGTTTCCGGATGGACCCGATCGCTCATGGACTAGGAGCGTCCATCGACGTCACCCTCGACACCCTTCCATCGAAGAGCTCTCCCACCTTGTCATCGACAAAAATGTCGATCAACCGCCATTTGTCACCCGGACGATAGTAACTGAAACGCCACCTCAATGGAAAATTTTCCGACCAGCTGAGGCATACTACCTGCATCAAACTCATTCCCACGCGCTTCTGTTCGATGATCTCAAACCCAAGAATCGGACCATAGGTTCCCACAGCGTCGTGCGTCTGCTTCTTTAAGGCCTTCACCTCATCTTCGCGGCCCTTGATTTTCGTATTGGTGAGAACCACGTCATACGCGGCATCCACCTTGTCTGCTTTTAATAAGCCAAAGAAATCTGTGATCGCCTTCTGAATCTCCGGGGGAGGTGGTGGTGGTGCCGCCTGAGAACTTCCTGAAGTTAGTCCAAAAACAAGTGCCAAAAACAATAGCCTGAGGCCGAAACATGGGTGAAATACAGGTCGAACCATATTCCCCATGTTCCCACGCAACCCTGCAATGACAAGAGAAAACCGAACGATTACCAAATTGACTAATTTGCAATTTCGGTGAGAAAACCCGTATGCCGCACCTGATCGTAGTTGTAGAGAACATAACCGGACATGCCCGCATCACGACAAAGGGCAATTTGCTGGTTCATCTGGGAAGGGCGGTCCAAAAGATAGGAACCAATTCCTGCATAAATCGGCACCCGTCCATTCACAAGCCGCCGCTGCTTTTCAAGCCATCGGACAAATTGATTATTGTCCGTCGTATAGTTCATCGGCACGACGAAATCGAGATATCCATCCTCCACCCAGCTCAACCAATCCTGGGCGTATTCATCCAAGGCCACGTCTGGACTGTGCCAAACCGCTGCCGACACCTTGACCGCGGGGTTGGCCCGACGCACCGCCACGCTCACATCCCGAACCACCGACGAAATCAAATCCGTCCTCCATCGATGATAAGTCTCCCGATACTTTCCACGGGTGACATCCGAAGGCCAGTTCTTGACCTTGATCCCTTTTGCCTGCTCAAAAGCAGCCCGGGATGAGGCACAATAATCCACATTGGCACTGAAATATCGGATATAATCAAATTGCACCCCACTGAGATCATATTTGCTTACCAATTCCACCATCGCCCGTTGCTCGAGTTCACGATTTGAAGCCAACGCCGGGGTCCGGACAGGAACATTGTAAGTCGGTCGCAAAGCCCTCCCTTTTGCATCCCTCATCACTTTTCCTGTCTTGATGGCCGTCTCCACTTCCGACCGGGGAGCATAATGCATCATAAAACAAACGTGCCACGCGTGAATCTGAAGTCCATATTTGCGACCCGCCGCAACGTAAGCGGCCGCGAAATCCTGATCCGTTCCCGGAGCCGTCGGGAGAACCGAACTCGGATAGTAAGCCGCTCCCGCAGAGCTCAAACGCACAAAAACCGCATTAAACCCAGCATCCTTCAACGTACGAACCACCTCATCAGGATCAAACAGCCTGGGATCATATACCCATGCTCCTCGAAACTCCCGGGAAGGGGATGATGCCTTTGAGCGGGTAGCCCCCACCCAACGGCCCGATTCTGCTGTCGATCCTGTTTGCGCCGTCTCACACGAGGTGAGAAGTAGGACCGCCAGAAGAACAAAGGTGGTAAATCCAAGTTTCATTCTTTACTTAAGGAATCGGCACAATATCCGCCAATGTTACCTGCAACTTGGTCTTCCGTCCTTGGATGGACCTGCCAAATGGCCAAATCATTGACGTGAAGGCTTTGGCGCGAAATCGCTGATGACACAGACATCGCCAAGGACCTCAACCTCCCCTGGAAGGCGAAATTGCCTGGGCTTATCCTTCAAAAGCAACCTCTCAAGCCCCGAGCGCGGACTCAGATTCTCAAGACCTTCAACAATTTCAATCGGTCCCGAAAGGAGAATACCAAATTTTCGAGCTGATTTTTTCAAGTTTGCAAACTTGCCGATCTTGATCTTCTTTTTTTCGATGAGGAATTCGACGGTAGGCATGGAAACAACGCTTCAAGAATTAAGCCAGCATTGAGTCCGGCGCAACTCCGGAATTCGATTTCTTTTCTGCATTGACGCCTCCCATCCCGGATTCCACCTTCGCTGGATGAACCCCGCATTGCTGCTTCCATGGGTCGCTGCCACGACTTCAGGCGTCATGATGGCCCTCAGCTTCGAACCGTGGAACTTAAGCGCCCTGGCTTGGTTCGCTTGGATTCCTCTTCTCAGCCAGCTGATGCGATCAACGGATAACCAAGCCCGCCCCAGGCCCACCCCCTTTTCCCTGGGCTGGCTCGCCGGAGTCACCTTCTGGTTGATTTCAATCTTCTGGATCCGACACGTCTCCTGGCTGGGAATGATGGGTCTTTCGATGTTTCTCGCCCTCTATTTCGCCATATGGAGCCATTTTGTGGCAGCCGCGCGCACACGCTGGCCGGACATTCGTGGACTTACCCATGTTGGTATCGCCCTCCTAAGCGCATCCTCCTGGGTCGTCTTGGAATGGTTTCGTGGTTGGGTTTTGGGGGGATTCCCATGGAACACCGCAGCCGTCAGCCAGGTCCGAAACATTGCCCTCATTCAAATCGTATCCTGGACGGGAACCCATGGCCTTTCGTTCGTCATCCTCTTTTTCAACACCGCTCTATGGCTCGCCTGGTGCCGCATGCGACACGAACGCTTTGGCTCCCGAACCTGGCGGTATGAGTTCTCCCTCGCACTCTTCCTTGTGGTCTCCCTTTCCCTCACGGGAATCCGAATCCTTCTTCTGAGACAACCATCCCCCCATGCACGCACCCTCAAAGTCGCCCTGATTCAACCGAATATACCCCAGGATGTGAAGTTCGAGGCCCTCAGTCTTTCGAGACAACTTCAGAGATTGGAGGACCTCACCCGGCAGGCGGCCGTATTCCACCCGGATCTGATTTTGTGGCCGGAAACCGCCCTCGTGGATCCGCCCACCACCCACACCACGATCCAACAATGGCTCCAACGACTATTGCTTGCGATCCGAACGCCCATCCTTCTCGGTTGCACAGATGAAATTGTGGATCAGGCACCAGGCGAAAAAAAATCAAACCCCACCTACTTTAATGCGGCTGCCTTCGCCCGCCCAGGCGCTCCACTTGGCCCCCTTTACCACAAACTTCATCTGGTACCCTTCGGAGAATATATTCCTTTCGAACAAATCCTTCCTTGGATGAGATTCCTGACCCCCATTTCAGTTAACATGTCACCTGGCAAGCAATCAGTCCTGTTTCCCTTCGAAAAGGAACATCTCGGAGTGTTGATTTGCTTTGAAGATACCTTCCCAAGCCTGGCCCGAAACTTGAGTTTGCAGGGAGCCGACGTCTTCGTGAACCTCACCAACGATGCATGGTTTAAAACCTCACCCGGCGCGGCCATGCATGCCGCAAACGCGGTGATGCGATGCGTGGAAACCCGGCGTCCCATGTTGCGTTGCACCAATCACGGCCTCACCCTGACGATCAGCCCCTACGGACAAATCCTGGATTCTTTTGAACCGTTTCAAACAGGCTACAAGTGCACCAACCTGACTCTGGATCCTGACAAGCCCATGACCTTTTATACCCTTCACGGTGACTGGTTCGCATATGCCTGCATGGGCCCTGTCGTTTTTGGGCTGATCTTTCTCCTGAGGTATCGTAAACAAACGAGCAAGCCATGACCCTTGCCAACATTGTCACGCTGACCCGGATCGGACTTATTCCGTGTTTTGTGGTTGCCGTCGTTTACTATGCTCAAAGCGTCAAACTTGGCATGCCTAATCCATGGCAACACACGCTCGCAGTCACTTTTTTCGTCATCGCCGCCTCGACGGATGCCCTCGACGGCTACCTCGCCCGTCGATTAAATCAGAAAAGCCGGTTTGGCAGCATTCTCGATCCCATCGCCGACAAAGCCCTTCTCCTCACCTCCATCGGCCTTCTCAGCTGGAATCATGGAGATGCGTTCGACCAACTCCCACTCTGGTTTCCGATCGTCATTTTGAGTCGCGACGTCATTGTCGTGCTCGGAGTTGTCATTGTCTTCATGATGGGCAAGGGCTTTGACATCGAACCCCATTGGATTGGAAAAGTGGCCACCGTCCTTCAGATGATCACCGCCGGACTTGTTCTCGTTCGGGTCCCCGAGGGGTACTGGACGACCCCCATGTGGATTTCAGGAGTTCTCACCGTGGTTTCAGGCATCATCTACGTTATCGAGGGAAGTCGGAAAATGACCCATGACGACCTCCATCAATCGGGCCGCTCCCGATCGTAACTCCATCCCCTCACCTTTTCGACCTTTACGAGACGCGCACTCACAGTTCCCACCGAAAGATGGGACACCACCTTGAGCGGAATTCGATATTCATCCCGACTTACCCATGCGGTCATCTTCCCTTTTTTTACGAATCCCTCGAGATAGTCTGACGTTGGTTCCACTTTAAATGCTGGAATGGATTTGAAGTCCGGCAGGGTTATCTGTTCCTCACTGATTTTTCGGATCGTAACTTCATAATTTCCCTTATCATTTGCAAGGATGGCACTGGCCGAGTCGCGCCCGGTCCAATCCAGACTTCGCATGAAGTAGATCAACGAAAACTTGTCCTGCACCCCTGCACCCGGAATTTCAAACCATTGGGCTTCACCGGTCGTATACGACTGGACACCGCCAAGTTTTCTTTCGGGAAAAAACCAGCTCTCCTCCCAGGTCACCCGCCCCCGTTCGGAACGCTTTTGCAGAAAGCGAAGTGAGGTTCGATTTACAGAGTCATATTCGCTCTCCATGTGCGCAAACACCGGATAGAGCGTGGAAACGAAATCATTGGATTTCGCTTCAATCACAAATCGAAATCTACCGGTTTTCATCCCCTCAAAAACCTCAAACACCCCACGGCCCACCATGAATGGTCCCCAATAAAAGTGATAGGTCAACCTCTCCCCTGCCTGAAATGGGTTCTCAGCCCTCAAATCCTGAAAAATCCCAAACAAAACCCAACCAAGGAACAACCAGAAGAGAAAACATCTCTCTAATCGGTTTTGTGACTTTGTATTCCACCGCATGCCTGACCTCAGCATGCGGGACTCAATCGAAATTGCCAGCCTGAATCCTAATACATTCCTGGATTATGACCTGGAACGACATTTTTCTCCTTGATCGTTCCTTTCTTCAAAGTGGCAACATGACCATCACAAAACAACGCATTGGCGTTATTTCGATGGCGATACCGGAGATTCGATCGATTGCCTGCAGCAAGTCCATCCTGGTCCAAACCTGTATTGGCAGCCGTATCCTGGGTTGCACTCGTCCTTGCAAAGTTAACACCCATGGCTCCTGCCCCCACAGAATCCTGAAAAGTGTTGCCCGGCAATGCATCCATCGTATCCAGCTGCATGGCATCTCCCACAAGAATCGTTTCCGAGCCCCGCCACATGGTGGATGCCTTGGTCAGGGTGGTAAGTGCTGCAGGGGTAAAAGTCGCCGGCGTATTTCCAGACCAGGTTGCCACATTGGGACAAATTCCCTGATGAATCGAATACGTGGAAATATTGTTTCCATGAGTCTTCATGGTCCGCGAGGGACATAAAAATACAGTGGGCCGAACGGTAATGGAACCTCCCAAATAGGGTGAGATGGCATAATCCCATTGATCAGGCAGCCCTGCAACCGGGGCCGCAACCCCACTCCAAGGATAATATCCCGCATTCTCCGACACATAGATCTGCATTGCCACCCCGATCTGTTTCAAGTTGGACATGCAGGAAGCCGATCGAGCCGACTCACGAGCCCCTGAAATTGAGGGAATGAGCATGGCTGCCAGAATTGTGATAATGGCCATCACGACAATCAATTCCAACAGGGTAAAAGCCCTTCCTGACGAAGTGGATGACGATCCGAATCGCGTCATAAAAGATAGCGTAACCTACAAACCTTCTCTTGCAAAGTCAAACAGCCCAATTCGGTTCAAAAAACAATCGATCCCCGTTCAAAATTCTCATCCCGGTTTGATCCGGGAACAAAAAACCTGTATCCAGTCGTCCCCACGACTGGATACAGGCCTTTCACTTGCATCCCCAAAATGGGGTCGGATACCTATTCGTAACGAATATTATCCAGATAGAACGTGGCGCCTGATGGATTGTCGGTTTTGTTAAACACACAACAGAAACCACCCACCACACGGGTTAGATCCTTGCCAGCAACACTCATCTGATATTGCTGCCAGGCACTCGTGAGGGTGATCACAGGCGTGACTGTCTTGAATGAATCCGGGTAAGGCCCGGAAATTCCACCCGCAATGAACTGAACCTTTTCACCACCCACCTGACCACGAGCCAGGAATTTGATGGTGGTCGCACCCGTCAGATTCAATCCACCGTTCGTCACCGTTCCCCAATTTCCATTGGGATTCTGCCAGTAGATTCCCGACCAATTATTGCCTAGTGTGGCATCGCCACTGTAGACAATCTTTATGCTCTTGGTCCCCTCACCCGGATTGGACGTATCCGTATCCGAAAACGTCAGATCCGTGTAATCCCCCATCCAACCCGTCGGCCCGTATTTGTCGTGTGCATCGCCAAAAATAACCAGAGGCAACACGGTTTGAGGAGGAGGAGGAGGAGGAGGGGTAATCGTAGGTGCCGTTCCCGTATCCACATCGATATAGTCGAGGTAGAAGGTTGCCCCACTCGGATTGTCCGTCTTGTTCAAAACAAAGGCGAAACCACCCACCACACGAGTCAGATCCTTGCCGGTCAGGTCCAGGGTGTATTGCTGCCATGCCGAGGTGAGAGTCACCACCGGACCCTGGGACTTGTAGGTATCTCCATAAGGTCCAACAATTCCACCACTGATAAACTGAACCTTCTCCCCTCCCACCTGGCCTTTGGCCCAGAAATGGACCGCTTTGCCACCCGTCAGATTTAGACCCCCATTGGTCAATGTTCCCCAGTTTCCATTGGGGTTCTGCCAATAGATGCCAGCAAACCCATTTCCGCCAATACCACTGTAGGCAATTTTGATACTATTGAACCCTTCTTTCGGACTGGTCGTGTCCGAATCCGAGAACGTAAGGGAAGTCACGTCTCCCATCCACCCCGTGGGTCCATACTTATCATGGGCATCCTTGTAAATAAACAGGGGCAGGGTTTGAACGGGTCCGGGAGGGGGATCCACCGGCGGGGGCGTCCCGTTATCGAAGTAGATATTATCCAGATAGAACTTCGCCCCGGTGGGGTTGTCCGCCTTGGTTGCCGCGAACGCGAATCCACCCACCACGCGGGTCAGATTCTGTCCGGCAAGATTCAATTCAAAATTTTGCCACGCCGTGGTCAGGGTCACCGTCGGCCCAGTCACCTGATACGTGTCACCATAGGTGCCGGCGATTCCTCCGCTGATGAATTGAACCTTCTCCCCTCCAATCTGCCCACGTGCCTGGAACTTCACCTTCAGGGCGCCCGTTAGATTATACCCAGCCGTGGAGTTTGTCCCCCAATTGTTCGCTGGGTTCTGCCAATAGATTCCGCCAAAGGCAGGGGCCGTGGGCGATGAAGGGGTGTATTGCACGCTGATGCAGGCAAAACCGCCGCCGGTATTTGTGAGTACTGCATCGTCCAGCGTCAATCCGACGATATCCCCCATGTATCCGCTCGGAGCATATTTATCATGGGAATCCTTGTAGATGTAGAAGGGCCACGAGGCTGGAGTCGGAAGCGTCGGAACCGAAATCGAACCGTTCTCATAGCGAACGCTGTCGATGAAGACAGTCGCCCCGCTGGGAGAAAGGGACTTCAAGAAGCCGATTGCGAAACCATCCACCACGCGACCCAATTCCTGGCCGGTGAGGTCGATTTCGAAATCCTGCCATGCCGTTCCGACAGTCAGAATGGATGACAACACCTTGAAGTTGTCGCCATACGGTCCATCCACGCCACCGGCAAGGACTACAAACTGCTCCCCGCCAACAAGACCGCGGGCCTGGAATTTCACGCGACGAGCCCCGGTCAGATTATAACCTCCGTTGGGATCGGTTCCGAGGTTGTTCGCCGGATTCACAAAAGGCACTACAGCGAAGCCTTGTCCGGCACTCACCGCTCCAGAATAAGTGAAGCGCACACATTTGGTGCCCTCACCCGGATTCACGGTCTCTTCACTGGCGCCCATATCTCCGATATCCCCCACCACCGTCGGGAAATATTGATCCACGCCATCGCGATAGATGTAAAATGGCCATGAAGCAGGGGTCGGCAACGGAGTTGTAATCCCATTGTCGTACCGCATGTTATCCACATAGACCGTCGCACCTGCAGGATTCTGGGCCTGAACAAGACCCACACCAAATGCATCCACAACGCGGGACAAGTCCAATCCTGTCAGATCGAATTCGAAGGACTGCCAGGCGGTGGTGAGCGTCACCTGACCGGTGGTGAAAAGGGTGTCGCCATAAGGAGCCCCCACAAGGCCTCCCAGAAGGAAGATCACCGTTTCACCGCCCACTTTTCCACGAGCCATGAATTTCATCTTCTTGGCCGCACGCAGATTAAATCCTCCGTTGGGATCACTACCAAATCCATCCTTCGGATTCTGCCAGATCGCGACGCCAAAGCCCTGGCCGCTGGAAGCTGCAGCCGAGTATTGAACCTTGATCGATTTCGTTCCCTCTCCAGGGTTGGTGACATCGTTTTCATCGATCAGGAAGTCGCCCGTATCACCCACCACACTTGAGGTGTATTGATCCACGCTGTCCTTGTAGATATAGAACGGCCATGAACCAGGCACCGGCCGCAGAATAGGCAACGTCGGCGTGTTAAGAATCCGGATGTTATCCAGATAGATGGTGCCACCCGTCGGATTGTCCGCTTTCGTCACGGTGAACGCAAATCCACCGAGCGCATGGGTCATATCCTTGCCCGTCAGATCGATTTCATACTCCTGCCACGCCGTGGTCAGAGTCAACAACGAGGTCTGGGACTTGTAGGTATCGGGATAGGTTCCAACAATACCACCTGAGATGAAGGTTGCCTTCACGCCTGGAGCCCCGCCACGAGCGAAGAAACGCAGTTTGGTGGCCCCAGTCAGGTTTAATCCACCATTCGATACTGTTCCCCAGTTGTCAGCAGGATTCTGCCAGTAGACTCCGGCAAAATTATTGGTGCTGAAGGTCGTGTTATACACAATCTTGATCGACTTCAAACCTTCCTGCGGATTTGTGGTGTCAGTATCCGTAAAGGTCAAAGTGTTCACATCCCCCATGAAACCCGTGGGAAGATACTTGTCGTGAGCATCCGTATAGATGTTCACCGGCCACGATGCAGGAAGTGGTGAAGGGGGACGAACCGGGGGAACCGTTCCGTTGTCGTAGTAGATGTTATCCACAAAGAATGTGCCACCCAGCGGATTATCCGTCTTGGTAACCGTGAATGCAAATCCACCCAGAACGTGGGTCAGATCCTTGCCGGCAAGGTCAATCTCGAACGACTGCCATGCCGTGGTCAGGGAAAGAACCGCCGTCTGGGACTTGTAAGTATCCGGAAAGGTCCCTGCAATACCACCCCCCTGGAATTGAACCTTGGTTCCAGCCACTGCAGCACGGGCCATGAACTTAAGCTTAGTAGCACCCGTCAGATTGAATCCACCATTACTTACTGTTCCGAAGTTGTTGGCGGGATTCTGCCAGAAAATTCCGGCAAATCCGTTAGTTCCCGCACCGCTGTACTGAACGCGGAAACTCTGGAAACCTTCACCAGGATTGTTGGTATCGTCCGCCACGGTAAGGGACGTGACGTCACCAAAAAACCCGCTCGGAACATAACTCACACTGGTGTCCTTGTAGACATAGACCGGCCATGAAGCAGGTACAGGCGACGGAGGTCGGGTCGGGATGACCGAACCGTTGTTGTAATAGATGTTATCCAAAAACAACGTCGCACCAGCAGGATTATCCACCTTGGCGAGCGTGAAGGCGAAGGCGCCAATCACACGACTGACATCCTTGCCAGCCAGGCTCACCTGGAAGGTTTGCCACGAGGTGGTCAGAGTGATGTTGGTCTGGACCAGAAATGAATCGGGATACGCTCCGGTCACCCCACCCCCTGTGATGGTGGCCTTCACTCCATTGGCGGAAGCTTTGGCCATGAAGTTCAAGGTTGTGGCACCCGTGAGATTGTATCCACCATTGCTGACGGTGCCAAAATTATTGGCAGGGTTCAGCCAATAGACACCTGCAAATCCATTCGTACTGGTAGCCGCATTGTACTGAATCTTGATGTTCTGCGCACCTTCACCTGGGGCGGCCGTGTCGGTATCCGAAAACGTGAGCGAGTTGAAATCACCGAAGAAACCGCTCGGCGCATAAGGTCCTTCCACATCCTTGTAAATATAGAATGGCCACGAGGGCGGCGTTGGCAACACGGGAGGAGTGGAAACCGTTCCGTTATCATAACGGATATTGTCGAAAAACACGGTCGCTCCAGTCGGATTGTCCGCCTTGCTCATCGCAAAGGCAAAGGCTCCCACCACACGACTTAAATCCTTGCCTGCGAGATCGATCTCAAAGTTCTGCCAGGCGGTTGTCAGAGTGGTCAGCGGAAGGGCAGACTTGAAGGTGTCCTGGAAGTTAAACGAGGTCTGATAGCTCCCCGTCACACCACCGGCCACAAACTGCACCTTGGCCCCGGCAACCGAAGCGCGGGCCATGAATTTCAACTTCAGGGCACCCGTCAGATTGAAACCTCCATTGGTCAGTGTTCCAAAGTTGTTCGCAGGATTCAACCAGTAGACTCCGGCAAACGTGTTGGGGCCCGTCGGAGTATATTGAACCTTGATATCCGCAAATCCTTCACCGGGATTGATGGTGTCTGTGTCCGTAATCACCACATCACTGGTATCTCCAAAATACCCGCTCGGAGCATAAGAACCCTCCGAATCCTTGAAGATATAGAAGGGCCATGTCGGGGGAGTCGGAAGGGCCGGGAAGGTGGGGGTCACACTGCCGTTATCATAGCGAACGTTATCCACAAAAACGGTTCCACCCGTGGGATAGTCCGTTTTTGCCACCACAAACGCGAATCCACCGATGACGCGGGTCAGATTTTTACCCGCCAGATCAATTTCATAATTCTGCCAAGCAGAGGTCAGGGTAACCGAAAGAGGGGTGACACTGAAGGTGTCTGCAAAGGCACCCGTGATTCCACCCGCGAGGAATTGAATCTTTTCCCCACCCACCTGACCGCGCGCCATAAACTTCAATTTGGTCGCACCAGTCAGATTCAGACCGCCATCAATGGTTCCAAAATTATTCGCGGGATTCTGCCAGTAAACACCAGCAAACCCCTGGGCTCCCGCACCGCTATACTGGATCCTGACGCAGGCAAAACCCTGACCAGGAGTGGTCTGGTTTGCATCATCCAGAACCAGCGAGGTGGTGTCTCCGAAATAACCACTGGGTGCGTAGGGACCTTCCGCGTCTTTATAGACATAAAGAGGCCACGAAGGAGGAATCGTCACCGCTGTAATTCCTACAGCCGCCTTTGCTGCAGCAGTGGAGGTCGCAGTCGAGGAATTGGCCTTGGCGGGATCCGTTCCATTCAAAAATTCCTGACGGTTGGACACCCCGTCATGATCAAAGTCATCATCACCCGACTGATTCAAATTGCCAAAATAATGAAGTTCCCACGCATCCGCCAGGCCATCATGATCCGCATCCACAAACGTCGCACCCTTGACCGAAACATGATCGAATGTCGATGCATTCAAAACATGGGTTTGATGACTGCAAACCACAAGCCCCACCAACGCCTGACCCGCAAACGAAACTGAATCGCTCCCCACAAGCTTCCAACGAACTCCATCCGAGGATACAAACGCCTGAACCTCATTCCCCGAACGCGAAAGCTTCAACCAGACCGGCGCCTTGCTTTTTCCGCCGGATACCGACTTCGTCTGGGCACCCGAATTCAAACGGCGCATAAAGGAGACGCCACTGCCAGGCGTCACCACAATTGAAGCATGTCGCGCGTTGGCATCCAGTGATTCTCGAATCATCAAACCCGCTTTTGCAAAAGTATGAGTCCCCTGAATAGTTGCGATGCGGGCCACGATTTCGCCATTCGCAGGCAGTGACTGATAAACAAACTGAAACGCATCCGTGCGACCCCAGATATCAGCCCCGGAACCGGAAACCGAAAATAGATCCCCCTCAATCGTTGCCGAACCCGCCTTCCCAACCCGACCCACATCCTGGTTTGTCCAGAGCTCAATCGCGGAGGATTCAGCATGAGCCACATTGGAAAACAGGACAACGGAGACGAAACAGAACAGGAAGAGACGGGAACACCAGCGACGAAATCCGGCAGATGATTGAGTCATGGAAGAGCCTTTTGAGTTATGAGTTGCGTTTGAAAGAGTACGGGGAATAGTACGATAGTAGTATAGATTTGGTTGAGGAGTGTCAAGGCGGCGAAAAAAAAAAGCTCCAGCCTTATAAGGCCACCTTATTTCACACATTTTGAGGGTGTTTTCCCTTCACCACCCCCTCCCACTTCTGCCCCATTGGAGGGAAGCAGGAACGCATTTGTTGTATGACAAGAAATATCTAAAATCAGCAATACCACACTCATACAAATCATTTATATTCAATGGGTTGTGAAAATTTTCTCATCCACACCTTGATTGCCTTTTCTCGAGCTGATATTCTACCTCCATGAGATTTCTTTTCTTCTTATTAAGCCTTTCCATCGCCACGTTTGCCGGGGCTGCAGAGGATGCTGCGGAACGCGCGAAGGAATTCAAGAACCTGCCCAAGGACAAAATTCACACCACGGATTCAGGACTCCAATACATTGACGTCAAGAAAGGCACAGGTGCATCACCTCGGACCAATTACCCGGTGGCCGTCCACTATACCGGCTGGCTTCTTGATGGAACTAAATTCGACAGCTCGGTCGACCGGGGCAAGCCGTTCATGTTTCTCATTGGCGTGGGAGAAGTGATTCCCGGTTGGGACGAAGGTGTGTCCACCATGAAAGTCGGGGGAAAACGCAGGTTGATTGTTCCCGCGAAATTGGCGTATGGGGAAGCGGGCGCTGGGGCTGTCATTCCACCCAACGCAACCCTCGTTTTTGACGTGGAATTGCTCGACGCAAAATAACCCCTCCCAATTTCCCGCCGATTCCCATCAGGATTTGAACTCGACATGGTGGCGTTGTTCGCCAAAATTTGGCTTCGTTCTATGCCCTCACGCCTGTGCCGGTATTCCTTTTCCGTTCTAGTCGTCCTCTTCCCGTTTCTCACCTCCTGCGAAACCCTTGATTCCGCAGGCCATTCCCCACACCCCATCGCCCATGTGGTTGTCTGTTGGTTGAAAAACGCCGGAGACACCGATGGCCGAAACAAACTCGTCGCGGCTTCTCAAACCTTCCGTGAAATTCCCGGCATCCTCTCCATCAGCGCGGGGCCGGTTCTCCCGGGGAAAAGAACCGGACTGGACGCGAGCTTTGACGTCGCCCTCGTGATCACATTTGAAGATGCCCGGGCCCTTGAGAACTACGAAAAGCACCCCCTGCATCTCCAACGTGTGAAAGACACCCTCCTTCCTCTTGTGAAAAAATTTACAACCTACGATTTTGAAATTCAGAATTCTGCCGATTGAATCCTTATGATCATTCGAGAGACTCCAGCTGAAGCGCGCGTCCTGGTCGCCGCCTGTCTCGCCACCCAGCTCGGATCCTTCGGAAGCTGGCACACGGTCGCCTATGACGAATTTTACCTCGTCACCGAAGGCTCCATCTACGCGGGACTGGCTGAAGAGAAGGTGAAGATTGCCCCCGACACCCTTATTCTGGTCCACAATGGGGAATCCCGCGGTTTCTGGAATGTTTCAAATCAAAATCCCAAACTCTGGACCCTTCTCTTTACCCCGGGGGCTCAGCCTTACGAGGGGCTTCCGGCTCTCCGCGAAACCGACCCCCGCAAGCGGATCTGGAAATTGACCCCCGACCAGGTCCTTACTTTCAAAAGCCTGTTTGTAAAAATTGCGGCGGAGCGCTCCTCCAAGCGAACCGCCAACGCCATCGCCGAAACCGCCTGGCTGCGGCTACTCATGGTCATGCTCCAACGTTGGACGGAAGCCAGGCCCAAGGAGGTCGCCGCTCAATCCGCCGGATCCGATCTTTTGAACCTATGGCAAAAAATCAATGACAGCATCTGGCAACCCGCCAGCACCAGGACCCAACTCTATGCCGATATGCCGAACTACGACAGCTTGAGGCATCGCTTTCGGAAAACATTTGGCTCCTCCCCCCAGAAACTCCTCATGTCGATGCGCATGGATCAGGCCAAAAGCCTCCTTCTGGAATCCTCCAATACCATCAAGGAAATCGCCCTTCGCCTCGGTTACGCCAGACAACATGAATTCGCACGGGCTTTTCACAAATACGTCGGCTGCAGTCCCACCAAATGGCGCCAGGACCCCTTCTTTCCCGTTCGTTGAGCGCGGTTCGGAAATCCGACCCAAATTTCAGCTGCCGGGCACAAGGGGTAAAGCAACCCAACCCAAAATCAACACCCCAAGGCCCGGCAGCCTCCATCCCATCAAGGCCAGGTACTTGACCCCATCCGATCAAGCTGACCTATGGAAATTCTTGTTTTGATGGTCCAAGCTAATACCAGTTCGCCTTTTTGGATTTAGCTTTTTTGGAAAAAAATTTCGCATAAACGGATCTTTCTTTCATTACTTCTCCTTCTTTAAACCCACAGGCTTTACTCGACCCTCAACACCCTTTTTACTTAACGACCTCCAATGAAACTCACCATTCACGGCGCGGCGCGAACGACTACCGGATCGATGTATCTCCTTGAAGCGTGTGGAAAACGCATTCTTTTCGAGTGTGGATTTTTCCAGGGAAAACGAAAGGAGTCGATGGACCGGAATCGAGACTTCCCCTTTGCACCCTCTCAAATTGATGTGATGCTGCTTTCCCACGCCCACATTGATCACAGCGGAAACATTCCCAATTTAGTGCGCAAGGGCTTTCAGGGGCCGATTTTCTGCAACCACGCCACGCGTGACCTCGCCACGCTCATGCTTGAGGACAGCGCCCATATTCAGGAGTCCGATTGCGCGTTCATTAACCGTCGTAACGAAAAACTCGGAAAGAAAAACATTCCCCCAGCGGAACCCCTCTACACGCGCCTCGATGCGCAGAAGGCCGCCAAGCAATTCATGTCCGTCGCCTACGATCATTCCTTCGACATCGCGGAGGGAGTCACTGTCACCTTCTGCGACGCGGGTCACATCCTGGGTTCCTCCGAAATCATCTTTGACCTGCGGGAAAACGGACGTCACGTACGTCTGGTCTTCAGTGGGGATCTTGGCCGGGGTAACAACGATATCCTGCGGGATCCCACACCATTCGAGGACGCCGATGTCCTGATCATGGAATCCACCTATGGGGGGCGGCTCCACGAACCCCAGGATCAGGCCAACACCCGTCTGGGTGAGATCATCAACCGGGCTCTGCAACGCGGAGGCAAGGTAATCATCCCGGCATTCTCCGTGGGGCGCACCCAGCAACTCGTCCACTCCCTGCACGATCTGACCGAGCAGAAGATCCTTCCGAAGATTCCCGTTTTTGTCGACAGTCCACTCTCTATCAACGCCACCGAGGTGTTCCGCCTCCATCCGGAATGCTTCAACCAGGCAACCTACGAGATGCTTCGTCACCACGAAAACCCCTTCGGGCTCCGACATCTCACGTATATCCGCAGCTCCGATGAATCCAAACAACTCAATGGCCGCCAGGAACCGTGCATCATCATCGCCGCATCGGGGATGTGCGAGGCCGGTCGGATCCGGCATCATCTGCGCAACAATATTTCAGATCCCCGCAACACCGTATTGATGGTGGGATTTTGCGCCCCCAACACGCTTGGCCGGGCCCTATACGAACGACATCCCAAGGTCGCCATCTTCGGCGAGGAATACGATGTGCGGTGCCAGATCGAATCCATTGATGCCTTCAGCGCCCACGCCGATCGAAATGAGCTTCTCGGCATCCTCAAACAGAGCACAGGCACGTTTCAAAAAATTCTTTTTACTCACGGTCAGGAGGATCAGTCGGAAGCCATCGCCGCCACGGTGAGGGAGATGCACCCTCACTCCCAGGTTGTCATTCCGAGTCTTCACGATAGTATTGATCTGTAACCCCGCCCGCATGGATCTTTTTGCCGACATCGTTCAACCCCAGAAGCCCCCGGAACCCCCTAAGTCCGGCTCCACCGATACTTCGCCCTCCCACGAGCCCTCGAACAAGACAGGGACTTCTCTTTCTCCCAATCCTCCCCTCTTTTTCTCGAATCCCTTCGAACCCGATTCCCGTTACTGGCGTCGGGTGTTTGCCGCCTTCGTCATTTCCGTTCTCCTCAACCTGCTCCTTTTCTGGATGGCCACGATGGCGCAACAGCTCCATGGGTTCTCATTCAAGGCCCATCCCCTGCCAAAGAAAGAGATCACCGAACTGGTCCTACTTCCACAACCACCCCCTCAAAAAGCAGTTCGTCGATCCCCGGTATTTCTGGAAACAGATCCCAGTCAGGCCGTCAAAGATCGGCCCCAGGACGCCCCTTTCTACTCAGAACACAATACCCGTGCCACCCAGACCGCGTCATCCCCGGTGATTTCCGACGAACTTCCCAAAATGGATGGCAAAAACACCAAAACCATGGCGACGGAAACCGTTCTCCCCAGCAAATCCAGCCCACCACCCTCCCCGGCAACACCCGATACCCCCAAAACCCCAACCGAGACCGCCACCTCCCAGCCTCAAACGCAGCCCAGGGATCCAGTCGATACCCCCCCAGCAGGAGACCTCGCTCTTCTTAAAAAGCCAAAGGATCGCCCGTTCCCCCGAACGGAATCCCCCACGGAAAACACCCACCCCAACCCCCAACCTCCCTCCCACGCGCCGCCGACACCCCCCGCTCCCGATTCCAGTCGTCAGGTTCTGGCGTCCCAGACCAAAATCGCAGGTGGTGTCCCTCTCGTCGGCAAAGCATACGCGTTCAACTCAGCTGAGTCCCCTTTCGCCGGCTATGACAAAAAAATCATCGGCAAGATCGGCACCTATTGGCAATACCAGGTGATGAACAAGTTTTACGGGGAAAAAATCGGAGAAGTGGAGATCTCCTTCAAACTCATGGCCGATGGACGGGTCACCGAAGTCCAGGTCTCACGGAACACGGCCGGCCCGGTGCTCGCGGGGTGGTGCCTCCAGGCCATTCAGAAATCAGCCCCGTTTGATCCCTTCCCGGAGTCGATGAAAGCCATTGCCGGGGAATTCCGTGAGGGTGCCATCACATTCGCGTACTAAACCATGTCCGCGGAATTCAGACCTCTTTTTTGAAAACGACCGACTTTGCACGCGACGGCGGCAACGGCCGGGCCACCCGTCCATGAGGTTCCGGAGGCGGACTATCCGTCAAAGGTTCGTCCAGCTCCACCTTGCCCTTGGTCGCCCTGCGCATCTCCTTGGTCTGTTTTTGACCAAGACCAAAAAAGTTGAAATCCTTCAAGTGCCCTAGCACACGCATTCCCCCCCGCACGAGATATTTCACATCCTCCACGTTTCGAACGGATGAAATCTGATTCCAGATAAACCGGGGCGTAAGGAAACTGTTGTAGATGCCACGCGTCATATCAAGAAGCTCCTCGTCCGGAATCGGGCACTTCATGATCGGATCGCGCATGCCATAATCATCCCAATCCTCGGTTCGAAGCAATCCCTGCTCCTTGCACTCCTTGAAAAGTGGCGTCCCCGGATACGGCATGCAAATCGTCGCCTGCAGCGTATCGATGTAGCCCTTGTCAAACAGGCTGCGCGTCCGATCAATCGTTCGCTGGGCATCCTCCTTCGACTCCCAGGGATATCCCACCATGCATGTGACGTGGGGCATTAACCCACCTTCCTTCGCCCAGCGCATCGATTCCTCCAACTTGTCCGCCTGTCCCAGCTTGTGAAGCCGGTCCAGGGTGGACTGATTCGCCGATTCGAGTCCGAAAAGCATAAACCGGAAATTCGCCCTCCCCATCAAATTGTAATCCTCCTGGGAAAGAACTCCCGGGATCATGTTGCATCCCAACGTGATTTTCTTGTGGTACCCACGCTTGATCACCTCGGTGCAAAACTCCTTCAGCCAGCCTCCCGCAGGGAAGGTTCCTGTGTCATCAAACACTTCGCGCACACCGAGATCAATCAAGTGTCCGATTTCATCCGCATGCTGTTGGGCGGTTCGACAGCGAAAATTGGTGAAGGTCGTCGTCCAGGAGCAAAAGGTGCAGCGTCCCCACCAGCAATCACGCCCAACCATCGTGTAGGTGCCGGGGAGATATTTGAAATTTCCATTCTCCTTCGCGTAAAGATGCCACTTCGTCAGCTCACGATCGATCATCGGCAGAACGTCGAGACCGTGCTTCAATTCAAAACGTCCCGTGGAAAGAATCTTGTCAGTATCATCACGCTTCCCATCCCGCCAATAATAGACCCCAGGCTCGAGGTCGACGCCCTTGTCCAGATGCGCACAAAGGTTCTGCAGGGCAAAATCAAAGTCGCCGCCCGTGATGCAGTAGTCCACCAGGCAGTTACGCAAGGATTCCTCCGGCAAAGCGGTGATGTGATCCCCCATCAACACATAGGTGGTCTCCGGATAAAGCGATTTCAACTTGTCGATGTACTTCCAATAGCGTTTCACGACAGGCGTTTTCACTTCAATCGCGAGCACATCGGGCCGGATCTGCCCAAAACGCCTGTCCCAATCCTCAACTCCATCGAGCTGGGCGACTCCATCCTCCCAATAAACATCATGCCCCGACTGCTTCAGGAGCGTCGCCGCATACGCCGGAACACATGGATAGATGAACGTCGGCTTGTTGAACCACTGAAACTGGCGGTTTTGCGAAATCAACGGCACCCCTTTTTTGTCGGGGAGCGGCGGATAGGCGATCATGACTTTCAGGGGCATTCCATGTCCAATCTAGGAGGTTTCCTCGGGGAGACGAGCGGAGATCAACCCTCGCAGGAAAGAGATACCATACACCACATGACTTAGAAAAGCCACTCCCAGGGCGGGAATCACAATCCATAAGGGCCTGCCGACGAGACTCGCCGTGAGAAGGGTTCCATAAAGCGCGAAAAGCACGGCCAGCACGATGGCCGCCCCCGAACACCCCCACCCCACCATCATCAAAAGCACCCCACCCGCCAGCACGGCAAGCGAGGGCACGAAATACACCAGTCTCCGCGACGTCTCCGGGTACCTTTTCACAAAATACCCACGATGCAAACCGTAGTTACCCAACTGGATGAAGTGTTTCTTCAACGACGGGCGACGATGGTGATCAATCACGGCCTCCGGCTCGTAACAGATGCGGTATCCCTGTTTCACCAGCGAGAGGCAAAACTCGGTGTCCTCCCCCGGCCAGAAGTCCGTTCGAAATCCACCCACCTGCTCAAAAGCCGAGCGACGGACGATGAGATTGCAGCTCGGGAAATCCATGACATCCCGGGCAACACCCGGACGGTAACGATAAAACTCCGTTCCCGAAATCATCCACGACTCGTACACCACTCCACCCACCTGGGCCCAATATGGATCATCCCTGGGAGTGATGGAGGGCCCCCCCACCGCCGCCACATTTGCAGATTCGAACGGTTTCAGGGCCGCCGACAACCAGCCGGGGCTCGGCCTTGTATCATCGTCAATAAACGCCACGATGTCTCCATGGCTGATTTCCACCCCGCGATTGCGTTTTCGCGCTGGCGAAACCACCCCCGTCACCTCCACCACAATGCGCGAATCATGCCACGGGAGCGGCGCGTCCGGAAGGACGATCACCTCAATTTCCTTTCCCTGAAGAAAACATGCATCTATGCAGGCCTTCAAATAGCCCTGATCCCGCCGCAGTGGAATGATGATGCTGATCATAGGTGTGCATCTCACTTTAGAAAACGCATCAACACGTACAAAGCCCAAAAACACGACCAGTGGGCCCGTCTGCTTTCATAATCCCTCTTCCAAATCTTCAACCGGGTGCGATCCAAAAACCGGGTCCACACTCCGCCCTCCTCCAGGCGACGGTCAAAATCATGACTCACCCTGCCACGCAGCCACTCCTCCCATGGAAACACAAAGCCCTGCTTCGGACGGCACACCACATCCCCGGGGAGGGGCCGTTTCAATCCCTGTCGAAGGAGCCATTTCGGCCAGCCATCCCCCTTTACCGGATGAGCCAGCCCACGAAAGGCCGCCCGGGCCACCTCCACATCAACCAACGGCGTCCGAACCTCCAGACCGTGAGCCATCGACATCACATCGGTGTCCCGCAACAACTGATTGCCCATGTACCGGGTGAATTCCAGCCCTCCCACTTTCACTTCATCCGTCAGGGCCTTGTCCAACACCCAGGCCGTCTCATCCAAAAAGCGCACCTGGGCCTCATGGGCATGGATCTTCATTTCAGGCGTGAAAAGCTCCTCCAGGTGTTCCCCCGCAAAAAGACCGCGGCACGCGAGCCAGCCACTTCTCAAATCGGGTGGCCCGGTTCGGAATATTTCGGCGATCCGGTTGCGGGCTGAATTGGGGCCGCGCGCCCGAAGCAGCATCGCAGCCGTCCCACGCCCGACACATCCACCTCGCGACGCCATACGAATCATATGGGCGAGCTGAGGGATGCGTTGGAATGTGTAGTAACCAGCAAAAAGCTCATCGCCACCCACCCCGGATAAAGCAACCGTCAATCCCGCCCGCCGTGCCGCCTTTGAAACCATGAAGGTGTTGAACCCATCAATGCTCGGAAGGTCCAGGTGCTGAAAAAAAAGGTCGAGATCCCTCTCAAACTCCGTCTGATCGAGCTTCACCTCGGTGTGAACCGTCTGGTAAATCCCTGCGGTCTGAAGGGCATAGGCGCTTTCGTCCAACGAATGCCCGGGCAATCCCACCGAAACGGTGTGAACCCGCTGCGACGTCACCTCGGACGCCAGGCCAGCAAGGGTCCCACTATCGATGCCGCCACTCAAAAAAACTCCAATCGGCACATCGCTGGCGAGGTGCTTTGACACCGAATCCCGCAGAATCCCCCCCATCTCTTCGGGCGAAATCATGGAGGCTCCGGCAGTTTGTGCACAAAACCGGGGAATGAGCGGGTCCCATTCGGAAACCAAGGTTCCCTTGTGACGTCGGATCACCTCCCCAGGGCGTAAGGCCCGCACTCGTGAATCCAACGTCCGGGGTGAGGGAATCGAACCCAAAAGCAGGAAATCGGCGATGCCAGAGGGGTCGACCGCCACTTTCGAATGCAATCCGGCGAATGCGCGCACCTCAGAGGCAAAGGCAAACCAGTCTTCATCCTCGTAAACATAAAGCGGTTTGATCCCCATGGGATCACGCGCCAACTCCAACCCTCCTGATTTCAAATCAACCACCACCGCGGCGTACATCCCCCGCAATCTTCCCCAGGCAGAAGCACCAAATTCCTCCATCGCATGAAGGACCGTCTCTGAATCGGAATGGGATACGTAACGGTGCCCCAACCTCCCGAGTTCCGCGCGGAGTTCCGGATGATTGTAGATCTCTCCATTCACCATCACGACACGGGTTCGATCCTCATTGAACATTGGCTGACGCGCCGCAGGGGAAAGATCGAGAATCGAGAGGCGACAATGCCCCAGCGCCAGTCCATGGACCTTCTCGAGATGCATGCCTTCATCATCCGGTCCGCGATGGCGCATCGCCCGCATCATCCCGCGACAAAGACGCTCGATCTCCTCGATGGGAACACGCGCGCGTTTCGACTGAATCCCACAAATGGCACACATAAGCCTACAAACGCCTCACTTCATGGTGTTCCATAAAAAGAACATCCATGTTCGCCTGAAGAAAACATTGGATCGCATCCTCGGGAGTGCACACCATGGGTTCGCTGTCGTTGAATGAGGTGTTGATGATCAAGCCGGTTCCTGTGAGTTTTTTGAATTCGGAAATCAATTCATAATAAACCGGATTCTGCTCCCGATGGACAGTCTGGAGACGTCCCGTCCCGTCCACATGCAACGCGCCAGGGATTTTTGAAATCTGATCGGATCGCGCTTTGAAAACGAGCAGCATGAAAGGGGAAACATCCCCCCGCTCAAAAAAATCAGCCACATCCTCCCCGAGCACCGACGGCGCAAAGGGCCGGAAGGATTCCCGATGCTTGACCCTTGCATTGAGAATTTCCTTCACCCCTGCCCTGCGGGGATCCGCCAGAATGCTCCGATTTCCAAGGGCCCGGGGTCCGAATTCCATCCTTCCCTGAAACCAACCCACCACACTTCCCTCCGCGATGCATCGTGCCGCATCCCGCTCGGGATGGTCCACCCGGCGGACTTTCAGATTTTTCCCAAGCAGGGCTTTCAGTATCTCCTCCTCCCCAAATGAAGGCCCCCATGACGCATGCTTCATTTCGAAGGAACGCTTTTTGCCACATAATTGATGTTGAACATAAAACGCCGCACCCAGGGCCGTTCCATCGTCTCCTGCCGCGGGTTGAATGTAGAGTTGTTTGAAGGGAGTCTCCGGGGAGATGCGCCTGTTGACGACACTGTTCAGAGCCACGCCACCGGCATAACAAAGTCGTGTTTCACCCGTAAGATCTGCAAGATGCCCCGCGAGTTTCAAAACCACCTCCTCCAGATGCGCCTGCATGGAAGCCGCCACATCGAGAAATCGGACATCCAGCGGTTCATCGATTTTTCGGGGTGGCCCCAGCAACCGGATCAGTTTGTCGCTGTAAAGTTCCCCCACCATCGGAGATCCCTCGCTCCAGGTCATCGCCACGCCGCGGGTATGATGCGTGAAATAATCCAATCCCAGACGAATCAATCCATCGGGATCAAACCCCATCAACCTGCGCATTTCCTCCATGCGGGTGGGCTTTCCGAGAGAGGCGAGCGCCATCACCTTGCCCTCATCTCCATAGTGGGGAAATCCGAGAAATTGCGTCAGGGCTGTGTAAAAAATCCCCAGGGAATGGGGAAAGTGGATTCGTTGCAGGACACGGATACGACTTCCCTCCCCCATCCCAATCAATCCGCTGCAAAAATCCCCGAATCCATCGAGGGTAAGGATGGCGCTGCGCTCAAAAGGTGAGACAAAAAAAGCACTGGCCGCATGGGCGAGATGATGTTCCACGTTATGAAGCCGCACATGTGCTGGCAATCCTCCCGGGTGAAGCTCCTCAAAACGAGCGCGCACAGAGCTCACGGCAAGGGTGCTCCCGGCGGACTTCCAGGTATTCCTTCGCAACCAGAGTCCGGAGAGCAGAACATGCCGGAGTTTGCTGGAGAGATTCGCCCATGGTTTGCGGGACACCGCCACATGATCAAGATCGCCCAACCCGATCCCCGCTTCGTGAAGGCAATAGCCCACCGCATGCCTCGGAAATCCTGCGCAATGTTTGTGACGATTGAAGCGCTCCTCCGCCGCAGCGGCAACCAGCCGGCCATCCACCAGCAATGCCGCCGCCGCATCGCCATGATATGCGTTCAAACCCAGAATCTTCATCGAATGAAGTCAGACGTACAGGATTCCCTGCCGCGTGTGAAATAGATTCATTGATAGAGGATGTTGTAGCGACCCCCGATGAGCGCCGACCGGCAATCACTCGCCTCGCCGAAGCCTCCGGCGTAGCGCGGGTAGACCGCCGCTGAAAAACAGATCCTCGACAACCCTTCCCAAAATGAGCTCTGATGAAATGAAATCCCATGGTTCCGCGTGTTTTTCACCTCCTGCTGGCGTGCGCGCTCGTCGCGGGTTGCAGCAACGATCCGCATCCTCCGCCTTTTCACGAAAAACGTCCCGATGGCACACCCTGGCAGGTTTCCTTCCGGCCGTTTCCGGACGATCCGCGCTCGCTCGACCCCCAATTCAGTTACGACACCGTCAGCCATTCCATCATCTGCCTTATTTACGAAGGCATGCTGCAATACCACCCGTTCAAAACCGATCCCTACGAATTGATCCCCTGCCTTGCGGAAAAGATGCCCGAACGCGTCCTCACTCCGGACGGACATCCCGCATATCGATTTCAAATCAAACGCGGCATCTCCTTTGAGGCCGATTCGTGTTTCCTTTCCTCCCAGGGAAAAGGCCGTGAGCTGACCGCCTCGGACATGGCGTACACCTTTCATCGCATCGCCGACCCGAAGGTGGAATGCCCCGTCTTTTCAACGCTTGCCGAATACATCGTAGGCCTCCAATCCTGCAATGAAGAGGCCAGGAAAACCGGTTCCTACGACTATTCGAAACCTTTTCCCGGCATTCGCATCCTCGACGACCACACGTTCGACATCGTCCTGCTGAAACCCTTTCCCCAGTTGCTCTATTGGATGGCCATGCCCTTCACGGCCCCCGTGGCCCGCGAAGCCGTGGAATATTATGACGGAAAGACCCACGACGGAATCGTCCGGGAACAGTTCAAGTTCAAGCCCGTCGGCACGGGCCCGTTTCATCTGGTCGAATGGAAAAAAGGACTCTCGTTGAGGCTGGTCCGGAATGCGGACTATTCGGCCACACGATTTCCAAAAGATGGATGGCCTGTTTCCGAAGCCGCACGCTATGAGGAAATGGCGGGAAAACCGATCCCTTTCCTTGATGAAATGAATTTTCGCATCATTCGCGAAAGCATCCCCGCATGGCTACTTTTCCGACAGGGCTTTCTCGAAGGCGCCGGCGTGGGCAAGGATGTCTTCGATACCGCCGTCAGTGCACGCCAGGAGTTGACATCTGAATATCAGAAACGTGGCGTCTGGCTTTACAAAGACGCGGAACCCTCCACCTACTATTTTCTCTTCAACATGCAGGATCCCGTCGTCGGAAAAAACCGGAAGCTGCGACAAGCCATCTCCGCAGTCTATGACATGGAGCTGGAGAATGATATTTTCATGAATGGCATCTACCTCAATGCCCAGCAACTTCTTCCACCGGGCGTCTATGGATACCAACCCGGATTCCAGAATCCCTATCGTCAAAACAATCTCGAGCAGGCAAAACGGCTTCTCGCTGAAGCTGGTTATCCCCGTGGTTACGATGCCAAAACAGGCAAGCAGCTGCAATTGACACTCGACATGACAGTTGATGATGCGGAATCCCGTCAGCACGCGGAGTTTCAAAAGGAGCAGATCGAAAAACTGGGCATCAAGGTGAAAATCGAGGAGAACCTGTGGGCCGCCCAGCAGGACAAGGTAGATCGTGGCAATTTTCAATTCACAGCCTATGGATGGCACGCAGACTATCCTGATCCGGAAAACTTTTTTTTTCTTTTTTACGGAAAAAACGCGGCTCCCGAAGGCAACAACTACTGCCGATACTCAAACGCCGAGTTTGACACGTTGTTCGAACAGATGCGCGCCATCGAAAACTCTCCCCAACGACTTGATCTCGTTCATCGCCTGAACTCCATGCTCGTGGAGGATTGCCCATTCATTCCACTCTACTATCCCGTCGTTTTTCGGCTCAGCCAGCCCTGGGCCCCACGCGTGGTGTTGAACCCGCTTGTCTTTAGCGGACCGAAATACACCCGGATCGATCCCATCCTCCGAAAACAAAAACAGGAGGAATGGAATCGCAAGCCCCTGTGGCCCCTCGGCATCCTCGCCGCAACCCTGGTGATCGCAGGGCTTTTTGCCTATAACTGGAGCCAACGCCATGGCTAGTTATCTAATCCGCCGCATTCTCTACATGATTCCGATCATTTTCGGCGTCATGTTGATCACGTTCCTCCTCTTTTTCGTGATCCAGTCCCCCAAAGCCATGGCGCAGAGGATCCTCGGCCCGAAAGCCAAACCGGAAGCCCTTCAGAACTGGCTTCACAACCGGGGCTATGACAAGCCCCGCTTCATCAACACGCAACCGGGTCAACCCTTATGGGACTCCCAGTTCGTCCATCAGATGAAGTCGCTGGCCACGTTCGACCTGGGCTATTCGGATGCCACCGGCGAAAGCATCGCCAACATGTTCAAACGGGGAGCCATCCCCTCGCTCATGATCACAGTACCGAGTTTTATTTTTGGATTTCTGTTGTCCTTAAGTCTTGCCCTGTTTTTCGTTTTTGTTCGCCATTCCCGAATCGATCTGACGGGGATCATCACCTGCGTCGCCATGATGAGCATCCCGATCCAGGTCTATGTGATTTTCGGACAGTGGCTCATTGCCGTTAAAACATCTTATTTCCCGGCCTTTGGCTTCTATCCCGCAGGCCTTTCCACGGCAAAATTTCTACTCCTGCCGGTGCTTGTCTATACCATTGCGGATCTGGGGGGTGAAGTGCGCCTATTTCGCACCATTTTTTTGGAGGAAATCCAGCAGGAGTACATCAAGACCGCGCTGGCCAAGGGGGTCTCTCCCTTGCGGCTGCTCTTCGTTCATGTGCTCAAAAACGGAATGATTTCAATCATCACCCTGGTGGTCGCCTCGCTTCCCTTTCTCATCATTGGCTCCCTCGTACTGGAAAACTTTTTCGGCATTCCAGGACTTGGGAATCTCACGGTGAATGCCATCCGAACCTCGGACTTTGCCGTGGTCCGTGCCACCGTTTACCTTGGATCCCTTCTCTATCTCCTGGGCCTTCTCCTGACGGATATTTGTTACGCTGCGGTGGACCCACGCATTCGTTTCCAATGACCTCTCCATGGCTTGAAAATTTCGCGGTATTTCTCCTCGTCCTCTCGATGGGCGGAGCGTTCTGGTTCATGGCCCGGTCACCCCGTTGGGAGCGCGCTACACGTCGCTTCCGCAAAGACCGAATCGGGCTGATCTCCGCATGCGTGATCGGAATTTATCTTTTCATCGGCCTGCTTGACTCCATCCAGGTTCCCACAGAGCCCCACAACCAGCGTACCGTCCTCGATTGGTTTTTCCACAACACCCCAAGGGAACGTTCCTACAGCGCCCCGCTGGCACGGACCACCTATTCCTCCACTCGCCCCCAACCCCTTCAGGGAAAACACCTCCTCGGCACGGACGTCCTCGGAAAGGATGTCCTGCTACAAACCCTCAAAGCCTGCCGGACCACTCTGATCATCGGCGGCCTCACCAGTCTCATCTACATTCCGCTTGGAACCCTTTTGGGTGTGCTGGCGGGCTACCACCGGCGACGGGTCGACGATCTGATTCAATACATTTACAGCACGCTGGCCACCATCCCCAGCATTCTCCTTCTGATTGCGATCATCATGGCGCTTGGAAAAGGGCTTCCCCAAATTTCCGTCGCTCTGGGTATCACGGCATGGGTGGGGCTTTGCCGGTTGATCCGGGGCGAGACCATGCGTCAATGTGAACGTCCCTACGTGGAGGCAGCCCGTGCGCTGGGACAAAACAGCCGCCAGATCATCTGCAGACATATCCTTCCGAATGTAATGCATCTCGTGATGATCAATTTCATTCTCGGATTCTCGGGATTCGTCATGACGGAATCGATCCTCAGCTATCTCGGGGTGGGAGTCCCCGTGGGAACCCCATCCTGGGGCCAGATGATCGATTCGGCGCGCATGGAACTCGCCCGTGAACCCGCCGTCTGGTGGAATCTGACCGCCGCAGCCTCCGCCCTTTTCCTCCTCGTTCTTGCTCTCAACCTTCTCGGTGACTCCTTGCGCAAGGCCTTCGATCCACGAGGCACCTCGGTTTCACGCTAAACATTAAAATGGCAGACACCCCCATGACTTTATCGAAAATACAAATTTGAAACCCAATAAGAGTGAACGACATGTATGAATCTTAAATCCATTACCTTCCTCGCCGTCATCGGTCAGATCATCGAACTGGTCTATTGGCAATCGACCTCTCTTTTTCATCTTTACAGGGTTTTTGGGGAAGGATTCCTGCAATTGTTTGGCCTGCTTGTCGCCGTGGTCGGGCATGGCAGCCTGATCCTTTTTCTCTTCACCCTTTACTCCAGACAGAAGTAATCCATGTCCGACGACATCTATTCCATTTTGGGCATTGAGAAAGAATCCCCAACCAAAAGGTCGAATACTGCCCCGACAGCTTCGCCACTTTCACAACCAGAAGCGCCTTCTCAGACACCGACGGACGAGGAAGTGGAGACCTTCAAAAAAACATGCAATTGGTTTGTCGTGGGTGAGAATTCGACGGGACGATGGTTTTGTACCAAAAAGGAATTTGCGGATATTTTCCGAAGGAATATTCTCGAAGGCACATTTACAGCCGCCTGTACCGTGGACGTGCATGTTAAAACAAAGGATGGGAAGTGGAACAAAACCAGCTCATCCCTTGCCCAGTTTGCGAAAAGGCACTTTAAAATTGGGGTATTGTACGAACCGGTTTGGAGTCACGCGATGGCAGGCCTGAAGTGGGGTGCTTTGAGTGGAATTGTCCTGAAGTACCTGGACACCCTGTTTTTACTGGGTTCGATCGACCCTCGGATGGCGTTTTTGTTTTTGGTGGTAACGGGGGTATGCGTTATTCCCCGCCTGGGCATGCCATTGGTAATTGTCGTTTCCATTTCCCTATACAGATTCACCAAAGCGAACCTTTTTATCACGCTTCTTGCGGTCATGTTGTTCGGTTCGATCCTTGGCTGTTTGCCCGGCATGGCGATTGGCGGAGCGATCGGATTTCTCCGCAGAAAGAACCTCCCTGTCGCTTCGGATGCCACACCGGAACGAAGTGGATTGGTGTGGAAGGTCATGGTGCTCCCCTTGCTTGGAAGCGTGATTATTTTGGGTGGCTACTTCGGTGTCGTTAACCCCTGGTTCCAACAGATTTTGAGTAAATAATCATGCTTCATTGTCACCCCCATTCCCTCAACACCCCGCATAAACTTTCGAATTCTCGCTTTTTCCTCACAAAATCCCTGCTAGATTGAAGTTCCATGACTGCGCTTCTCGACGTTCGCAATCTCCGCATCCAATTCCGCACGGAGGACGGCGATGTCCAGGCAGTCGATGATATCAGCTTCTCCGTTCAGACCGGTGAAACCGTCGCGCTCGTCGGGGAAAGCGGAAGTGGGAAAAGCGTGACGGCTCTTTCCCTTTCGCGACTGGTTCCCACGCCACCCGCGCACTACCAGGGTGGACAGATCCTGTTCGAAGGCGGGAATGTGCTCGATTTTTCGAAACACCAGCTGCAGAAACTTCGCGGTGGGAAAATCGCCTATGTTTTTCAGGAACCGTCCACCTCGTTGAATCCTGTCTATCGCATTCGTAATCAGATCGCTGAGGCCATTCACCTGCATCGCCCGGAGGTGAAGGATATTCGTGAGGAAATTCACAAACTCCTCGATCTGGTCGGCATTCGCGATCCCGCCCGAAGCATGGAATCGTACCCTCACCAGTTATCCGGCGGCATGCAGCAGCGGGTGATGATCGCCATGGCGCTGGCATGCCAGCCCAAACTGCTTGTCGCCGACGAACCCACCACGGCATTGGACGTCACGATCCAGGCGCAGATCCTCGACCTGCTGCGCGATCTCCGCAAAAAGAATGACATGTCCGTGCTGCTCATCACCCACAATTTCGCCATCGTTTCCCATCTCGCCGATCGGGTGCTGGTGATGTACCGGGGCAAAATTGTGGAACAAGGGCCCACACAGGAGGTGCTGCGTCAGCCAAAACATCCCTACACGCAGGCGTTGCTCGCATGCATTCCGAAACTCGGCGGATCCCAACCTCGTTTGACCACCATCGATCACGAGGCTCTTTCCGGAAGGCAACCCGTCTCATGACATCCTCCCCATCATCTCCACTCCTCGAGGTTCGGGACCTCAAAGTGCACTATCCCGTCCGGGGTGGAATCCTTTCCCAGGTCCGAAGCATGGTCAAGGCGGTGGACGGAGTCAGCTTTGCCATTCACGAGGGGGAAACCGTCGGGCTTGTGGGTGAAAGTGGAAGTGGAAAAACCACCGTGGGACGTGCCTTGATCCGGCTCGCTCCAGTCACGGAAGGCGATATCCTCTGGAAAAACCGCGTCATCACCCGGCTCAACGAAAAGGAGTTCCGTCCCCTGCGAAAAGAGATCCAGATGATTTTTCAGGATCCCTTCGGTTCATTGAATCCACGCCTCACCATCGGAACAATTGTGGGCGAAGCCCTGGAAATCCATTTTCCTGAAATGGATGCGGCCCAGCGTTCCCATCGTGTCGCCGAGCTGCTCAAGCAGGTGGGACTATTGCCGGAACATATGCGTCGTTATCCCCATGAATTCAGCGGCGGCCAGCGCCAGCGCATCGGCATCGCGCGCGCGCTTGCGGTCAACCCGCGACTCCTGATCTGCGACGAACCCGTGAGTGCGCTCGACGTCTCCGTCCAGGCCCAGATCATCAATCTGTTGCAGGACCTTCAGGAACAGCTTGGGCTTGCGTACCTGTTCATCGGCCACGATCTGGGTGTGGTCCAGCACATGAGCGATCGCGTACTCGTGATGAACGAAGGGAAAATTGTGGAAGCAGGGGATTGCGAAACCCTCTATCGGACCCCAAAACATCCCTACACACAAAAGCTTCTGGCGGCAGTTCCCACGATCTAACGGGTTTCTAACTGCCTTCCATCATCTCATTCCCATGCGCTTCTCCGCACACAAACATCCGGACGAAGTGTTGATCGATCCCCACTCCCACAGCAAGTTTTCTGATGGGCTTTCCACCCCGCGGCGGATGTTTCTCCATGCGAAACGACGGGGCTTGCGTGGACTTATCCTGACCGACCACGACACCGTCCAGCACTGGGAGGAAAGTCTGGAGGCGGCACGCCGCATGGGAATGGCCACCACACCGGGGGTGGAAATTTCAACCGCCCAGGGTCACATCCTTGCCTACTTTGATGGCACCACCCCGGCAAGGAAGGTTGCACGCGCCCTCAAACTCGACCAGGGGGTGATCCACTATCTCGATGCCGATTCGGTCATCCGAAGGGTCGGCGACCTTGGCGGCATCCTCGTGGTTCCCCACCCCTTCGGCCCCTTCTACCCTATGGGAAGCCGGTTTCTCGACAAGGTGGAGGGCATTGAGGAATATAATTCCTGGATCTTTCAGGACACCCGAAGGTATCGAAATGCCTTTGACTATGCGAAAAGGCATCACATCGCCGCCTTGGGCGGCAGTGACAGCCACTATCCCTACACCATCGGTTTCGGCGCGACCGCGGTTCCCAAGGACACCGACTTCACCAAATCAGACTGGTTTCTGCAATGCGTCCGTCATCGAAAAACCCGCCCCATCGTACAACAGCGCCCGCTCCATCGCCGGATCAATTTCCTCAAATCCACGGTCAGCATTCCTCTGAACATGCGATACAACGTCAAATTCTTTCGCAGCAAGTGGCAAAACTACTGGCGTCAAAACTACCGGGAACTCCTTCAGCGCGGAATCTTCAGAGGGCCTGAGGAACGGGAATCTCCTCCAGCGTCCGCTTCGAAAAGGGACGGACATCCGGAATAACACGATCGAGAAGCTTCGCGCTGCTGAGCACCCCAGGCAGTCCCGCCCCGGGATGAGTCCCCGCCCCGACAAAATAGAGTCCATCCACATCCTCGCTCACATTATGCGGCCGGAACCAGGCGGATTGCGTCAGTAGAGGTTCCACCTGAAATGCCGTTCCGAGGTAGGCATCCAGTTCCGTCTCGAAATCCTTCGGTGTAAAGATCAGTCGTGAGACAAGATGCTTGCGCAAGTCGGGCACCAGATCCTCCTTATCAAGGAAGGCGAGAATCCGATCCGCATACTCCTCCTTGATCTGATCCCAGTCCTGCCCTCCTCCAAGATGTGGCACGGGGGAAAGCACATAAAAACATTCATGTCCTGCAGGCGCCACGGATGGATCGCTCCGGGTCGGGGCATGCAGATAGAGCGAAAAATCTTTGGCCACGATTCGACGATGAAAGATGTCGTTCAACAAGCCCTCATAGCGCGGTCCCATGACGATCGTATGATGAGCCAGATGGGGATACGTGCGATTGGTCCCGAAATAGATGATAAAAAGCGACATCGCATACCGCATCTTCTCAATCCTGGTATTCGTCCACTTGCGGCGAAACTCAGGTTTCAGCAATTTGCGGTAGGTGTTCGCAAGATCCCCGTTGGAGACGACAACCTGAGCAGGGTATCGGGTTCCATTCGAAGTTCGGACCAGTCTTGCCTGGGGACGCCCCTCCGACATCCGCGCACATTCAATCTCCTCCACCCGTGTGTTCAGCTTCAAAACACCTCCCAGCTCTTCGAAAAGTCGTACCATTGCCTGGACGAGCGCCCCAGTCCCCCCAAGCACGGAATAGACACCCCATGTTTTCTCAAGATGATGAATCATCGAATAGATGGAGGAGGCCTGAAGGGGATTGCCACCGATCAGGAGGGGATTGAAACTGAACACCTGACGCAGGCAGGGATCACGAATATATCGCGCGGCCGCCTGAAAGACGGATTTGTCGGCTCGAAGACGGATCAAATCCGGGGCAACCCGCATCATGTCCCAGAAACTCGAAAACGGCTGGTCCGCAAGCTCGGTAAACGCCTTGTCATAGATGCGCGAGGTCAGACGAGCAAACTTGCGATATCCCTCCACATCGTCGGGATTGAATTTCTGGATCTCACGCTCAATCTCATCCTGACTGCCCGTGTAATTGAACACCCGGCCGTCATGGAATCGAATGCGATAAAACGGACGGCAATCGATGAGTTTCACATAATCGCTGAAGGTCCGTCCCGCCATCGAAAAAAGCTCCTCAAGAACAAAGGGCACCGTGACGATGGTCGGGCCTGCGTCATAGGTGAACCCCTTGTCCTGATAGACATAGGCACGCCCCCCGGGCTTGTCGCGTGCTTCAAGCAGCGTCACCTTCCAGCCCCGGGCCTGGAGTCGAATCGCAGCTCCAAGGCCTCCAAAACCCGCCCCGATCACCACCGCCTTTCCCGTTCCCTGTTCGTTTTTCATGTGTGTGCCGAAGGTGCCGGTGCCAGCGTCATCTGACGCATGTACCGCAGGAGCTCCTTGAGCCCCTCCTGTTGTTCAAAAGTGAAATCGGAAGCTTCAAGCGTTTGTCGAGCATCATCAAACAGAACCTCCACCTGTCGTTGAAGATCGCTGAACGCGCTGGACTGAATGATCAGCTGGCGGATGCGCTGGATCACCTGACTCGTCAGGCGCTTGGCGTTAAAACACGTTTGAAGAAAGAGTTGATCCACCCGTCCCACCCGATCGTAGGCATAGCGCAGAAGCAGCGTCTTTTTGCCTTCCATGAAATCGCTGATAAGAAGCTTGCCGTTCGCCGCGCCGTCGGCAAATTCGATCAGGTCATTTTGAATCTGAAAGGCGAGCCCGATTGGATAGGCAAACGCCCGAAGCTGCTGGATGCAGGGGGCGCTCACTCCCGCGAGCCTGCCTCCGAGAACCATGGGGCACTCGAACGTATACTTCGTTGTTTTGAGAAAATAGGTGCGTCGGATGTCCTCCAGCTCCACCCGCGTGATCTCCCGGCTGCTGTGGAGAATGTCATACATTTCGCCTGCGCCGGTCTCCCCCACACAATCCAGAAATTCATGAAGCGCCGCTTCCTTTCGCTCCAGTGGAAGCCGGGTCTTCAGAATGGTTTCACAAGCCAACGCAAAAAGGAGATCCCCCATCACAATCGAGAGATTCATGCCCGTGCGTGCCCCGTCCTTCATGAAATCCATCCGCTTCTCCACCATCCGATGAAGCGTCGGTTTGCCTCGTCGCTGATCGGAACGATCAATCACATCATCATGCACGAGGATGAAGGAATGGAACAACTCCAGGGCGGCCGCCATCTGGATCAGATCCTGGGTTGAAACCCGTCCCTTCCCATTCAAAACACGATATGTGAGAAGAAATAGAAGCGGACGGATCCTCTTCCCCTTGCGCCGAACAAATTCCGACAGGTCGGAATAGATCGCCTCCAGGCCGTTCTCAAAGAGTCCGGCCATCCGGTGCTTCTTCAACACCTCACGGAGATAGAGCTCCAGACCGCGACGCAACTCGGGGACACCGAGCATCATGTCGCGGGATTGAATCAAGGCACTTTTCAATGGCCTGTGATTCTATCAGGAGGTGATGGAAAATTCCAACTACCGGATTTTCCAAGGATTTTAGTTCGAGCGTGCAGGAGCCTTGCCTTGGGCACTTGCGAGAGCTCCACCCTTTTGATCGGGGGCCTCACCGCCAGCCTGGGCGTCACGCTCCGCCATGGCCGCTTTACGGCTCAGACGGACGCGCCCCTTCTCATCCACACCGATGCACTTGACCCACATATCCTCACCAATTTTACACACGTCCTCAACCTTGTTGACGCGCATGTTGGCCAGTTCGGAAATGTGAACCATGCCATCGCGGCCCGGCATCACTTCCACGAAACAGCCGAAGTCCTTGATGCTCACCACACGACCCCGATAGGTCTTGCCGACCTCGATATCGCCTGCGATTCCTTCGATGAAGGACGCCGCCTTGTCGATGGCCTCCTGACTCGAGCTGTAAATTTTCACCTCACCGGAGTCGTCGATTGAAATCTCGGCACCGGTTTCCTCCTGAATCTTGCGGATCATCTTGCCACCAGGCCCGATGACGGCGCCGATCTTGTCCGGATTGATGCGCACCAGCTTGACTTTCGGAGCGTAAGCCGAGAGCTGGGAACGGGGCTGGGAAATAACCTGGTCCATCACATCTAGGATCTGCATCCGAGCCTGTCGTGCGGCGGCAATCGCCTCCTTCATGAGAGGGAACGGAAGACCCGCGAGCTTGAGATCGAGCTGGAATCCCGTGATGCCTGCGCGCGTACCGGCAACCTTGAAATCCATGTCGCCGAAGGCGTCTTCAGTTCCAAGAATATCCGTCAGAAGCACCGCACGCTCATCCTCTTTCACCAATCCAATGGAAATCCCGGCCACGGGCGCCTTCATCGGCACACCGGCATCGAGCATGGCAAGCGTTCCCCCGCAAATGGAGGCCATGGAGGTCGAACCATTCGATTCCATGATTTCAGAGCTCAGACGAATCGTGTACGGGAACTCGGGGCCCTTCGGAACCATTGGCTCAATGGAGCGCTCTGCAAGCGCACCATGCCCGATTTCACGACGGCCGGGCGAACCGAAACGTCCGGTCTCGTTCACACTGAACGGAGGAAAGTTATAGTGCAGGATGAAACTCTTGGAATTTTCACCGCCACCGTAATTGTCCATCTCCTGGGTGTCCTCAGGGGAGCCAAGGGTGGCCAACACCACCGTCTGAGTCTCACCTCGCTGGAACATTGCGGAACCGTGCGAACGGGGAAGGAAGCCCACCTCGCCGGAAAGGGCACGAAGCTGGTTGGTGGCACGGCCATCGCAACGTTTGCCCTGGTTGATGATCGAATCACGAATGGCCCGCTTTTGGATGTATTCAAAGGCCTGCCCGATTTCAAACGGTGTGATGTCGGGATATTTCGGCGTCAGGGTGGCGATCACCTCGTCACGAAGAGCGGAAACCTGGCCTTCACGGTCAAGTTTGCTGGGCGTCATGAGAGCCGGAACGATCCGCTCCCCAATGAGCGCGCGCGCCTCCTCAAGAATGCTTTCGCGGGGAAGACGCAACACCGGGGTGCGCTTCGCTTTTCCAGCCTGCTGGGCGAGTTCGCGCTGCATCGCCACCATCTGCTTCACATGCGTGTGCGCAAATTCCATGGCGCGATAAAAATCGTCCTCGGTGATTTCATCCGAAGCGCCTTCGATCATGAGAATGTCGTTCTCGGTGCCGACGTAGACGAGGTCGAGCGTGCTGTCGAGCATCTCAGAGTGCGTGGGATTCACCACAAACTGATCGTGAATCCGGCCCACGCGCACCGCACCGATGGGTCCGTTCCACGGAATGTCGGAAACCATCATGGCCGCGGAAGCGCCATTGATGGTGAGGATATCGGGATCAATCTCGCCATCCGCGGAAAGAAGAATGCCAATTACCTGGGTTTCATTCATGAAGCCCTTGGGGAAGAGCGTCCGGAGGGGACGATCAATCATGCGACTGGTCAAAATTTCCTTTTCAGTGGGACGACCTTCACGTTTGAAGTAACCGCCCGGAAATTTTCCGGCGGCAGCAGCTTTCTCACGATAGTCCACGGTGAGAGGAAACCAATCCTTGTCGGTGGGCTTGGTGGCGGCTACGGCGGTAACGACCACGATGGTGTCGCCGGAACGAACCGTCACCGAACCATCCGCCTGCTTGGCAAAACGACCGGTTTCGATGGTGATATCACGCTGACCGATAAGGCGGGAGATGGATGTAGGCATAGATCTTGGGTGCGACAGCCGAACCCTTTGCCCACGGACACCGGCAGGAGAACATCACGAAACCCAGATCCGTTTCGGGTTGCGTGATGTGCTCGTGCCTCAAGACCGTGGAAAACGAACCGGCTGACGCTTACTTTCTTAGGTTGAGTTTTTTGATAAGCTTCTGATAGCGGGAGGAATCGGTGCGGTTGAGATAGTCCAACAGCGTCCGGCGCTGGCTGACCATGCGAAGCAGACCACGGCGCGAGCTGTGATCTTTAAGATTCTTCTGCAAATGGCCCGTCAACTCGTTGATGTGCTCGGTCAACAAAGCAATCTGCACATCGGCAGAGCCCGTATCACGGTCATGCAACTGATATTCCTTCGCTACCTGCTTTTTAGTTTTTGCTTCCATACTTGCTTCACGAAAACCCCTGCCGACTACACGTCGGGGAATTCACGTGGGATGGAGATCATATGGAAGAAGACCGGCAGAAGCAAGCGGCATTTTTTAACGGCCTCTGCCAACGTCGAGGGAAACAAAAAAACGAGTGATTGGGGCAATTCAATTTTTAACCCCCTTTGCTCTGTCTTCGCTATGCAAACCAAGGCATACCTCCCCCAAGCCCCTCCTTTGCAGGAGGGGAGAAGATAACCTGGGGCAGATGCCCCCCCTCCTGCAAAGGAGGGGCTGAGGGAGGTATATCCGAAAACACTGGATCCTATACAACATCCAAAAAATGATAGAATACGCACGACCACCAAAAATCAAACATCGACAAAAGCCCAAAGGCGACTCCCTCGACAAAAAGTGCAAGACCCAGTCCACGGGAAATATAAGACGAGGATCTATAGAACCGCCGGCACAACACGAATACACACGCAGCCCAGATCAAGGTAAGAATGGTGGGAATCATGACCTCGTACGGATGTCCGTGAAGGCACGGAAAACCGAAAGCCGGGATAAAAGAGCCTGCAAAACAAGGGGTGACAGGCGGATCCCCGTCTTGTACGCCCCACGGGGCAGGCAAAGCGAGAGCACAGCGGCAATGCTACCTGAAGTCGCTCCGATCCTGAACAATGTAGAATACCCGTTCATCTTCTTCCAATTAAAAACACATTGGAATCGCTTTCATTATAATGATTTAAACATTGTAATCGTAAACATACGATTAATGCTTGGTCTGACGCACAAACTCCCCTTTCCATGAATCGGGAGGGGGATGAACCATAAACTCCTGAACGCGGTGAAGGAAAACAAAGGCTGGGGCGTCCTTGGGAAATTCCTTTAAAATATCGGCAAACGCGTCATGAGCCTGAGTCCATTGACGTTCCCAATAGAGTTTGATGGCATTTGAAAAGGATTCTGCCAAGCGAACATCCTCGGGCTTTGTCATCCAGCGCGGTTTCATCAACTCGTAAACCAATTCAGGCTCGGTCTTTCCTTGAACGACAATTTTATCCAGAGGGCGCGCTAGGACTTCATCCTTAGCGAGGTCGTATGTGGCCTTTCCAATCAGAATACGAACCCCATAATCCTTGGCCGCAGGCTCAAGACGCGCAGCAAGGTTCACCTCATCCCCCATTACCGTGTACTCGTATCGGGCCTTCGAACCCATCATTCCCACGGAAACCGTCCCGGAGTTCAACCCCATGCGAACCTTGAGCCCAACCCGATATTTTTTTTGAAAATGATCCCGGATCTCATCAATCACCGCCTGTTGTTCCAATGCCGATAGACAGGCCTGAACCGCATGATCGGACTGTCGATCTGGAACCCCCCAGACCGCCATGATCCCATCTCCGGCGAACTTATTGAGATAACCGTCGCGTTTCAAAATCAGATCTGCCATCGGTGTCAGGTAATCGTTTAACACCTGACTCAATTGCTCGGGTTCCAATTTTTCTGAAATCGTTGTGAAACCGGCAACGTCCGAAAAAAACATGGTCGCCTCCGCACGCTGTCCGCTCAGGGACTCAGGATGTTCCTCCATGAATCGAAGCACTCGCGGCGACACCATGGCTGAAAACTTTTTACGAATGGCCACCCTCTCCTTTTGCTCGGTATTGTAGCGGTAGAGGTAAATGAATCCGAAGGCCCACATCACCGACACCCCCGGCAGCACCATGGGAATCGATATCTGGAAGAAGAAGAGAAGGAATGGCGCCACCTGGGTCGCCCCCAAAAGCCAGAGTTCCGCAAAGGCTGAAAAGCGCGGATCGGTAAATGCATTCAACACCCACATCACCAGCATCAAACCGAGGATGTACACCGCCGTTCCCATCGGGGACATCACATGCAAAAAACTCTGTCGCAGAATATTATCGATCGCCGTCATGTGAATGAAGACCAGGGGCGTGTTCGAATCCACCGCGCAGGGTCCGATATCGCTCGCCCCGGTGAACGTCAAACCCGCAAGGACAATCCGATCCGAAACCATATCCCGCAATGCCTCCGCCTTTTGAATCCCCCGCCTGACTTCCGGATCGCTGGCAAGGGACGGATCCTTTTCGACTTTGGAAACAAAACTGTCTCCTTTCAGCAAATCGATATACGAAAACTGCCGGAAATCATGAATGGTCCCCTCAAAATTCAGGGTCATATTCCCATATCGATCAATCGGGATGCGCCAGGTCTTCCCTCCCCGATGCAACGCAATCTCCTTTCCAAACACGATGGAGAGATCTTCCCTTGCACGCCCCCTTTCCAGGCTGGACAGGTCGATCCCCAACTTCAACAAGCACGACTGGAGGGAAAACGATGGAAGAAAAATCAGGGATCCATTCCCCTTCGGATCCCGAAACGCCATGACCAGGGGGATTTTTCGGACATTTCCATCGCTGTCGCGAGGCACATTCACAAACCCCAGATGAACCGGTCCTGAAGGGAGCGGGTCGAACGGAAGAACCCCACTATCCGCCACTGCAACATCCTGTGGAATTTGTTCCAGGCATTCCGGAGGTATCTCCCTGTTCCTTAAATGAGCGATTCGCTCATCATCCCGGCCGGAAACCCAGGGCGTGGCGTGGTCGTGATCCTTCGACGTTAGGGTGAACGCCGTCACCAAATTAAGCCCGGTGCTCCCACTCTCCCGCGCATCCTGCAAAGCGTAGATCTGATTCCCCAGATTTCCATTTCCAGCCGCATCAACCAGATTCAAAAATTCCGCCGATGGGAAAAGCTCCTCATGCACGATTTGAGACAGGGGCTTGTTGTGTTGCTTGAGAAAACGGTCCACCGCATTTTCATCGGAAACCCTTTCAGACCTGTTTGGAATCAGAAGGACATCGAGGGCAAAAACGGAGGGCTTGTAGTAGAACGCCATCGGCCTCAGTGCCTCCGTCCAGTTTTCCCGTGTCAGCCAGCGTCCCACCCCCCACCGGTCGGAAAACTCCGAATACCGTGGATCAATCGAATCCTGATCCACCGCCGCAAGAACCACCTGATCGGAAACATGAATCCTGTTCCACTTTTGTCGCAGGGCATGACGCACCCGAAACCGTACATCCACCGTGGTCTCCTCCATCGACTGTGCCCAGTTCAACACACTGGCAACCAACGCCACGCACCCGATCGATCCGCAAATCAACAACAAGGCCAGAATGGAGCTTTTTCTGCCAGACATCGGCGCGACACTATCACTTCAGCCGCGATATGTGAAATGAAGAAAACAGCAGGTAATGGCCCAGTTTGAGTGGGACGTAGATTGTGGAAATGGAGGGCGACGCTCTGTCGTCGCCCTCCAGAAAGCTGAATGAGGACACTAAAGCGAAGGAAGGGTTGTCATCCTGAGGCGAAGCCGAAGGATCTCTCCGCTCCGCCATCACGCAGAGAGATTCTTCGCCTTCGCCTACGCTCAGGCTCAGAATGACAGAAATTGGTAGTGGCTCCGTTTGAAATTATTTTTAAGTCGTGACTAAAACCAGGGACTGGTAGCAGGTCCGGGCGCAGGGACGCGCCCGGCTACCTTTATCTGGCTACGCAAAAGACCTTGGACGTTAGCAACTATTCTACCCCAGATCGCGTGGGATGCTGCACTTTCGCCTGACGCACTTGTTCATCATATCGGTCCCTCTGTCTCAAGATCCCGTTCCAGAACTCCTCCAGATCCATGATCCCCCGGGGTGGCGTCCTCAACGCCGCTTGGAGCCCCATCAACCCAAAAAAACTCATCCCTGGAGGATCCCACCCCCAGTGGCCGCGAAGCCATTCCCGACCGGGTCTGGCGAAATCCTCCAGACCTGCAGGCCCCCTCGCAAAATCAACATCCACAGCCTCCTCCGACGCCGCACTGGCATAAAACCGGCTCACATTCCCGCAAAACTCCCCTCCAAATTCCAGCGCGGCGGCGTGGCAACTGTCGTTTACCAACAGAACCCTGGCATATCGCTCGGCAACCTGATTCACGGCGTTTACCAGTCGATCAGGAGGGAGGTCCTCACCCTCTGAAAACTTCAGGCGTCCATCCCGTTTTTGATGCGTCGCCAGGTAGAGGATCAGACAGGTGTTCGTGGAATACGGTTTCAGTTGCTGCATCCACTGCAGAAAATCACCGCTCGATCCATTCGACCACTCATGAACCCGCGCCTGGGAATCCATCTGCCGGATGGTGCGCTGAAGCAGAAGACATGTGTTGGTCGTCAGCGGAAGATCGCTCACCCAGTCAAAACGGGTACAAACCGCCGAGGCAAACTCGAGAGGAACGCCATTCCCATGTTCCTCCGCCATCCCAGCGAATGCAGAAAATAGAAAACCGCACAGACAAAAGGAAAGTCTTCTCATTCCCGGGAAAACACGGGGAGCACTTCCCATCAGCGGGGAATCATCGTCGGGCGGGAAGCCCCGGGATCCATGTTCCGACGAAACGTGTCGCGAATGACATCGCGATTGAACAACTCCTTCCGGCGAGCCGTTGCCGCCCCGGCCCGACGATCGAGCTCACGTTCCAACTGCTCGATCTCACCCCCGGTCAAGCCCTGCGCCTTTGCCTTCTCCAACATCAGCTTCGCCTCCCCCTCGTTTTCGGCAAGGTCGAGATATTCGGACAGAAGCTTGGACAGTTTCGCATCCCCGGACACATCATGCGCTTCCCCTCCATCCAGGATGTAACCTTTGCCCCCATGGACTTTCACCGCCACTTGATCCGCCCCGCTGTCCCGCTCCTGCGCCACACGAACAGCCTTGTCACTTGGAATCTCAAACTGGTTCTTCTCACTCCCAAAAGCTGCTTCCAATGATCCCCCTTTTGCGGTCAGCCGCGCATAAGAATTCTCCTTACCCGGCTCCACCGTGGCGCTCAACGACTGTCCTTTTTGGATTTTCGGAATCTTGAAACTTCCATCCTGAGTGGACTCGGCAAAAATGGTTCCTTTGTCGCACTGAAAGGTATTTTGAAGACCCCCATCATATTCGACTTCAAATTGAGTCCCCACGGCGCCACAGACTGCGGTCGGCGTCTGCACCTTGAACTGGTGGTTTTCGGGGAATTTGTCGAGCTGCGCATCCACCTTCCCCTTCGTCAGTTTGAGATCCACCACTTTTCTGAAACCACCACTCATACTGGTTGTACGAATCTCCACCTCGGTTTTTGGCAACAGTCGAAATCGATTATTCTCATCAAACGCCACCGTAAACATCGATTCAGATCCTGTCCTTCCCGACGTTCCGGATTTTTCAACCGCCCCCTTTACCGCCGGTTTCCATCCCGGTTCTCCGCTGGATCGAACCTCACAGACGTTTCCTGAAATTTTGTCGATCGTGAAGGTTTCGAAGGGCTCCGCAAACACACCCGGGACCAGACAACAACACCCGATCAAACCAAACGAAAGGAATTTAAACCGTGTGGAAAACATGAAACCTTTGGGAAAGAAAATCACTCCAGACTAGAATGCAATATCACAACTCAATCGCAACGTGTACGCGGAGAAGCTTTCGTACCCTTCCTGGGAATCAAAACCAAGCTTCAGGCCCAGTTGATCCGTCGGGTAATAACTGAGGCGGGGCCCGATGTCGTAATAGTCGTCATCGCGGGGCGCAATTCCAAAGAAGGTGTCCTGCAACACATAGTTGTAGTAGGAGAAAGCTGCCCCCAAGGTCCATTTCTTCGAGATATCATAACTTAAAGTTCCTCCCCAACCAAATCGACCCGTCTGGATGGTTTGCCTAAAGTCATAGTCGTCATTCACATAACCGAAGGACGTGGTGGTGGACCATCCCCACTTTCCCCGTTTGTCGCTGATCCCCGCAAGGAGGGTATAGCCATCCGAACTTCGATCAAGATTACTCTTTACGGCCCGAGTGAGCCGGTGCTCGGCCTCCCCATGATTGTAGGAAAGGCCCAGGTTTAAAATGTTAAACAGACGTTTCGCAAAGTAGAGGGAAACACCATCGGAATCGAGATGTTCGCTGACTCCGATTTCATTGGAAGCTTCGCGATGGGAGTGCTGGTAAAGCAGACCGGCAATCAAACCGTCATAAATATCGGCATCAAACGCCAGGTCTCCACTCAATTCATTTCCCCCAAACCCACCAAATGTGGAATCGTGGGTGGCACGATAGGAAAAACCCGGAACAAGAACGGGACTGCGAAATTGCAACCCCTTGGATCGTTCGGAACGGGAGGTAACACTTTGAAACGCCCCTGCCACGGAGTTCATCTGTCCAAAAGCCGTGTTATTCATCGGTTGAACAACTGAAGCCTCCTGGTCTTCAACATACGCCTGGGTCTGACTCACCAATGTGAACAAATTCGCGGCACCGAAGGAAAGAAGAAGAACCCGTTGATTTGAAACAAACATCAGAACAAGCGACAGAAGGGAAAGCAGAACGACTTTGAAACGCTTCATGAATCGGAGCTTAGGAAAAAAAACGGCCGAATCAATTCCTTTTTCTCAGTCCTTTTAATATTCAAGTTCTCTACGAGATTGGGGCGCGTAGGATCCTTCGGCTGTAGCGGCGCTCTACGAGCGTCGACCGGCGGTCACTCGCCTCGCCGAAGCCTCCGGCGTAGCGCGGGCAGACCGCCGCTGCAACCCCATCGTTAAAACACTTCCAACCGTTGTTACTTCTTCAACAACCTGTTAAACACCCTTCATGCGTGAGAACTTACGAAAGAGCATCGTTTTTGCGCTTTCTGCACTCGCGTTCCTCGCTCCCCTTAAATTCACCCAGATCGTTCAACTCGATTCCCTCACCCCCTGGCCCCACGGACTGGAATGGCTCACCCATCTCTGGCCCAGTTCCGCGTTCTATGCCATCCATCTTCTTCTCCTTGGTCTTTCTATTCCGCTTTGGAAGCAGTCCCTCCCCACCCGCCGAATGCCCATTGGACTCGCTTGGGTTTTCCTCCTCATCCAAATTCTCGCCACGCTCGGAAGCATGAACCGGGCCGCCAGTTTTCATGTTCTCGAGTTTTTTTTCTCCATAACCGTCGCGTTTACACTCGGACAGATCGCCATTCAAACACACGAGGATCTCGAGTGGATCACGTTCGCCTGGGTGGCCGCCACCGTGGTGACCGTCTGGCTGGGCTGGCTTCAAGTGACCGGGGGACGGGAGCAAGCACTGATCCAGCTGCTGCATCAACCCGATTTGATCACTCAAAATCCTCTCATCCGGGACTGGGCCGAGAGTGATCGCATTTATGCCGCATTCGTCACACCCAATGCGCTAGCGGGCTATCTGGTCGCCGCACTCTGCATCCTGCCCGCATGGCTGTTCCTCAACACCTCTCCCGGCGCCAAGAAACCCGTCCTTACCCTCAGCTTCCTCGTCCTTCTGGCTCTTGCCGTGCTTTTTTGCCTCTGGCGCACCCAATCCAAATCGGGATTCCTGATCCTGGTCATCACCTCCCTTCTCGCTGCTTTCCTTCTGTCGGCAACGCGCCGACGTGCAATCATGGCCATGGGAGTCCTCATCGTCGCAGCCCTCCTCCTCTTCGCGCTCGGCTACATGCGCCCCGCCGGACCTGGAAGGGTTCCCCGAAATCTTCTCGATCAACTCGACATCGCCCCGCACAAACGACAACCCGCGCTCGAACGTGGCGCCCAAAGCCTGCACACGCGCCTGGCATTCTGGAATGCAGCCCTCAAAATCACCCGCGACCATCCCCTTCTGGGAAGCGGTCCGGGTACCTTCGGAATTCTTTACCCAAACTATAAAAAGCCTGAGGACCTAAGCACGCGCCTCGTCCACAACAGCTACCTTCAAATGGCCACCGAAAGCGGAGTCCCGGGGTTCTGCAGCTATCTCGCCTGGTTTGGAGGCGCCCTCTGGATGGGGTGGCGGCGCATCCGACAGACAAGGAACGCCGTCTCCACGCTCCTCTGGTGCGCCTGTTTCAGTTTCGCCGTACAGAGCCTGGTGGATTTCAATCTCTACATGCCGGGACTGGCCTGGCCTATTTTTTTAATCCTCGGACATGTGGCACGTGACAGCCGGTAGCCTGCCGCGTCCCTGCGGCAGGTCCGGGCGCAGAGACGCGCCCGACTACCTTTATCCGCCTACACAGAAGTCCTGGGTTAGGAAGCGACCTTGAGACGCTTCAACGCAGGCTCGCGTTCGATCTTCTTTTGAAGCCGCATCAAGCCATCCAGCAGAGCCTCCGGTCGTGGAGGGCAGCCGGAAATATAGACATCCACCGGCAGAAGCTGATCGATCCCCTGAAGCACCGCGTAGCTGCGATACATCCCGCCGGTGGAGGCGCAGGCCCCCATCGCGATCACCCACTTGGGCGAAGGCATCTGATCGTAAATCCGCTTGGCGGCAGAGGCCATCTTGTACGTCACCGTGCCGGCGACAATCAGCAAATCCGCCTGACGAGGGGAGAACCGCATCACCTCGGCACCAAAACGGGAAATATCAAATCTCGAAGCCCCGGTGGCCATCAATTCGATCGCACAACACGCCAGTCCAAGAGGCATCGGCCAGAGGGAGTTCTTCCGGATCCAATTGATCGCGGAGTCGAGTTTGGTGACAACAACGTTCCCCTCCACCTTGGAATCGTACGTAAATTGCGGCGCGGAACTCATAAGATTCCAGTCTAACGGGGATATTCCATGAATCGAGAAAATTCCTTCACCCGGGTCAGATGGGGTGTAGGACAAAAGCCCTTCGTGCTCTTCGTGTCCTT
>CAYYYL010000013.1:0-31872 GCA_964475835.1 uncultured Verrucomicrobiota bacterium
ATGGCCGTGGGGGAAAATAGCGTGGAAGTCTCTCTGGTCTCCGCCTCCCCCACCCCTCTAGCGGAGTCCCTCCCCCCACAACCGCCCCCCGAGCAAGCTCCCAAGGAGCCCCTCCCGCCTCCCCAACCAGACAGTCTCATCCTTCCTGCCCCCCTCCCGGAACCCCCACCCAATCAGCCACAGCCCTCCACGGCTCAGCCCCCGCCTCACCCCCCATCCTCGCCCCCACCCACCGAAGGCAACGCATCCATCTCGCTTCACAATCAGGGGGGTGCCAGAACGGAGGCCCGTCCCGACTACCTGCAAAATCCGCCTCCACGCTATCCCGAGCGAGCACGTCGCATGGGACAACAGGGCGTGGTGCTTCTCCGTGTGGAAGTCGACGTCGATGGACGGGCAAGCCGGGTCAGCCTTCAAAAAAGTTCAGGGTACGACATCCTGGATCTTGCCGCCATCGACAGCGTGCGAACATGGCGGTTCAAACCAGCCGCGATGCAGGGGACGGCCATGAAGACCGAGGTGGAAATCCCCATCCGCTTCGAACTGAAACGGTGACGCGTCAATTCAAACGCGCCTTGTCGTCACCCTGATCATTTTGAAACTTTTTCAGAAACTGCAGACGTGCGATCTCCCGCTCCATCAACACCACCACACGACGCAAACGCTCCCGGACATCCAACGTTTCCAGCAAAACCTGCTTCTCCTGTTCGCTCTCCACCAAAAAATAGGAGACCAGATCACACAACGTCCCAGGGTCCCTCAGCTTCGCCAGAAATTTCATGGCCACATCGGAATTGGGTCCGCCCAGTTGGGTTCGCGTGATGACCAACTCCGACAAACGGGAAGCAAGCGCATCCACTGCGACATTATCCGCACCGCAACTCACCAGCGGCTCCACACGGACAACCCGATAGGGATCCTCATGGAGAACATGCAGCACACGGACCCGGGAAAGCCCCTGCAAAATCAAATTGGTCGTTCCATCAGGACGCCCCACCGCCACACGCATGAATCCCACACTGATCACATCATGCGTCTCCTCGCTCTCCGATTGGGTGGGAGATCGAAGCGTCCCCACCCCGAAAATCCGATCCCCTTGGAGAGAGTCATCCACCATGCGCCGATAACGCTCCTCAAAGATATGAAGGGGCAATATGGCCTGGGGAAATAAGATCGTGTGCGGCAACACCATCACCGGGACTTCGTGCGGTAACTTCACGTTACCTTAATCTAACCCCATTCCCCTTCCGCGCAAGGAACATACGACTGGACTTTTGAACATTTTTACATTAGAATATCTGATAAACCGATTAAATACATGAACATCACTACTTTCAAAATCTTCCGGGATTTGGTGGAATCCCGCAGCTTTTCAAAATCCGCGGCTCTGAACTCCGTCACCCAATCGGCCGTGAGTCAGCAGGTGGCCAGCGTCGAGAAGCGCCTGAAATGCACCCTTCTTGAGCGCGGGAAACGGGAGTTCAGCCTGACCCATGAAGGGCAGCGGTTTTACCAGGGGTGTTGCGCTGTCGTGACAGCCTACGACAAGCTGATGTCCGAGATGCAGGAGATTGGGCATCGAGTGACAGGCTCCATCCGGTTGGCCACGGTCTACAGCATCGGTCTGCATGAGCTTCCCCCATTTGTGAAGCAGTTCATGAAGCAATACCCTTCCGTAAACATTCACATCGAATATCGTCGATCCAACCAGGTGTATGATGACGTGATGGAAAACGCGGCGGACATGGGTCTGGTGGCATTTCCCGAAAAACGTCCGAACCTGGACATCAAACCCTTCCGCAAGGATCGTCTTGTTCTCATCTGTCACCCGAAGCACGTCCTGGCTAGTTTTCGAACGATGCCGATCCGACAGGTGTTGGGACACAAGTTTGTGGGCTTCGATCCCGATATTCCCACACGCAAGGCGCTCGACCAGTTTTTTAAAAAACACAAGATTCAGATTCAGCAGGTGATGGAGTTCGACAACATCGAGACCCTGAAACGCGCGGTCGAAATCGACATGGGAATCTCCATGGTTCCCCTTTCGACCGTCACGCAGGAAGTGAGAAACAACACCCTCAAAGCGATCGAATTCACCGACGAGGAAATATTCCGCCCGTTGGCCATCATCCACCGCAAGGACCGGGTGTTTTCCCCCGCCTCGAGGGCCTTCCTCTCCACCCTTCAGGTGGAACCGATCGCGACGCCCCCCCTGAACGCCCACGTTCCGCCTCAACGTTGACCTTACCCTGGCAAATCAGTAGGATTTTTCCGTGGACGACTCAACCCGACAACAGCTTGAAGGCTTCCTCGAGAAAAAGGGGCTGAGGCGAACCATTCAGCGTCAGGCCATTATCGAAGCAGCATTCAGCACGGATCGTCATTTCACCGCCGACGAGCTTCTCTCGATGGCGAAGGAACGTGAAAAAACAGTATCACGCGCCACCGTCTATCGAACCATTCCCCTCCTCTGCGCCTCCGGGTTGTTACGGGAACTGGATCTCGGCAAGGATTACAAATTTTACGACCCGAACTACAGCAAATCCCCCGACCACAACCACATCATTTGTGACGACTGCGACAAGATCGTGGAATTCACCAGCGACGAAATGCACGAGCTGGAGGATAAAATCTCACACCAGTTTGGCTTTCAACTCGCATCCCAGAAAGTCCAGCTCCGGGGAGCCTGCGAACAGCTGAAACAACACGGTTCCTGTCAAAACAAGAACAAGTGCAAGCCCTGAGAGCAGCCCGCGAACACGGGGGTTTTGCATCATCCCTCTTGCTCGAAGATGACCGAATTTTCGTCCCCCGCCATTCGCCGGAGGGTTTCCTCCAGCAGCTGGCGTGAATGCTCCACATCGGCATCCGGGGGTACGCGCATCGGCGATCCCAACCAGAACACACATCGACTGAATGGCAGGGGTAGAATGAACCTATCCCAGCTTCGAAGCTCGATTTTCCAATCCACCCGGTACGAAAGAGGGACGATGACGGCGCCCGAAAGTGACGCGAGCCCCACGACCCCGATATTCGCCTTGTAACAGGGACCACGGGGGCCGTCGGGGGTGATGCCCACATCCAGACCATCCTCAAGACTCGAAACCAATCCTCGATACGCCTCACGCCCCCGCCGGGAACTCGATCCCCGAACCACGGTCAGACTGAAACGCGAGAGCACCCGGGCAATCATCTCGCCGTCCTGGCTTGCACTCACCAGACAAACTCCCCGACGACCGGGCATGAACCGGTGGTAGAGGTAGGGCATCAGGAACATCCGGTTGTGCCAGAATGCAAAAATAATGGGAGCCCCGCCTGGTTGAATGGTCAATCCAGATTCATCCCGCAACTTCATTCGAAGCGTCGGTCCGATGAGACGGATCAATCCGCCTCCTAGGAAACCAATGACTGCGTTTCGAATGCGTTTGAACACAAAAACCAGTTGAGGGTTGAAAGTTGAGAGTTGAGAGTAAACTCGATGAAAGCTCCCCCAATACCGACTTACCCTCAAACTCTCAACCCTCAACTCTCAACTCGACTCACTTTCCCCTTTTCTCAGAGAACAGCAGTCGCTTAGAGTGAGGGTTATTCAATGACGGAAACTCCTTCCATGGCAACCGAACGACGCATTCTTCTCGCCCACGTGGACGAGCCCGGCTACACGCCCGATCTCGCCTGTTATCTCAAACATGGGGGCTATGCTTCCCTGAAAAAAGCGGTCACCATGAAGCAGGAGGACATCGTCAATGAAGTGAAAACCTCCCAGCTGCGCGGACGCGGCGGCGCCGGCTTCGCGTGCGGAATCAAATGGGGCTTCATCCGCCCTGACGAAAAAAAACCGGTTTATCTCATCTGCAACGCCGATGAATCGGAGCCTGGCACGTTCAAAGACCGGCAGATCATTTATCGGGATCCTCATCAGCTGATCGAAGGCATGGTCATCTCCTGCTACGCAGTACGGGCCCGCCTCGCCTACATCTACATCCGTGGGGAATTTCAGGAGGGGGCCCGCATTTTGGAAAAGGCTCTCGCCGAGGCACGGGCTGCCAAATATCTGGGGAAAAACATCCTTGGAACGGATTATTCCCTGGAAATTTATGTCCATCGCGGTGCGGGTGCCTACATTTGCGGCGAGGAAACGGGCCTGATCGAATCCCTCGAGGGCAAACGGGCCTATCCCCGAATCAAGCCCCCCTATTTTCCCGCCGTCCTCGGGCTCTACCAATGCCCCACCATCGTTAACAATGTCGAAACCCTCTGCAACGCAGTTCATATTTTAAAAATGGGTGGGTCTGAATTCGCAAAAATCGGGCGCCCCAACAACACCGGCACCCGCATCGTCTCGGTCTCGGGTCATGTCAACAAACCCGGATATTTCGAGATCGAAAATGGCGCATGGACCCTCGGCCAGATTATCAACGATCTCTGTGGCGGCGTCCGTGGTGGTAAAAAAATCAAGGCGGTCATCCCCGGCGGCAGCTCATCCAAGGTGCTGCGCATGGGTGAAAAGATCAAACTGAAGCAAAAGCAGCCGGATGGCAGCATGGTGGAAAAAGAGATGGGTATTCTGGATATTCCCTACGATTTTGATAGCCTCGCCGCCGCCGGCACCATGAGCGGATCGGGCGCAATCATCGTCATGGATGAGACCACCGACATGGTAAAGGCGATGAATAATCTGAATGCATTCTACGCCCATGAAAGCTGTGGCCAGTGCACCCCCTGCCGCGAGGGATCCCTCTGGATGAAAAAGATCACGGATCGGATCACCCACGGCGGGGGACGCCCTTCTGACCCGGGACTTCTTGCCAACGTCGCCGACAACATCGCCGGGCGCACCATTTGCGCCATGGGCGAAGCCACTGCCTGGCCCGTTCAAAGTTTCGTCGCCAAATTCAGGGACGAATTTGATGCCGCCTGCACAAAACCGAATTAGACGGGATGAACAGGGTTTTCAGGATTCTGTTTTTTCAATCCAGTGCATTCTGTTAATCCTGTCCAAGTTTTACCTATGCAACACATGTGGGCTCCGTGGCGTGCCGAATATTTTTTGAACGAGAAGCCAAAAAACTGCATCTTCTGCAGCGCTTCCTCCCAGCGTAATGACGGGGGGGAAACCATCACCGACGAACAGAGTTACGTGATTCATCGGGACCGCACCTGCTTTGTCATTCTCAACGCCTTCCCCTATACGGGGGGGCATTTGATGGTGACCCCGTATCGCCACACCGCAAATATAAACGACCTGACCGAGGACGAATTAAAGGATCTCATGGTGGTCGCGCGCCGCGCCCAGGGCTGGTTGCAAAATGCCTTCAATCCCCACGGTTTCAACCTCGGTTTGAATCTCGGCAGTGCCGCAGGGGCCGGAATCGTCGATCACCTGCACTGGCATGTGGTCCCCCGCTGGAATGGGGATACCAATTTCATGACCGTCATCGGCGATAAACGCGTCATCTCGGAAGGATTGCGCGAAACGTTTGTGAAGTTGAAGCAGGTGATGAGCTCGTAAAGATTCCACCCCATGGACGAAAAGCTATTGAATCAACTGAAAGCCCGGCTCGATGAAACCATGTCCTGGCCCTCGAAATACATTTTCAAATTCATTGCCCCGAAATCCGAATCCGACGCGGTCATCAAGGTCTTCAACGGCCGCCCCACAAGCACCCGGCTCTCAAAAAACGGAAACTACGTCAGTGTGACGGCGGATCTTGAGATGAAAAATAGTGATGAAGTCATCTCTATCTATCGCGAAGCGGCGAAGATCAAGGGGATCATCGCCTTATAAAAATCCAATCCGTCATGCCCGAGGAAACCATCCACCTTGAATCCCCCCGCGCGGCCCAGGCGATCTACGGCAACGATGCCCGACTGTTGAAAACCGTGGAGGAGGCCTTCGGCGTCAGGCTTGTTCAACGGGAGGCATGGTTTCGCGTGGAGGGGGAAAAGGCCGAATCCGTCCGCCGTGCCGCCGCTTTTCTTAAGGAGTTGGAAGCAGCCCGATCCAAGGGGGTGAATATCCGCGCGTTTGAATTCAATTACGCGCTCGAAACCTTTACCAGATCGGATTCAAGCTCGGAACTGCACACGATCTCCAAGGCGCGAATTGAAATCTCCTCCCGGAAACAGGCAATCAACGCACGGAGCCGGGGCCAACGGGACTACGTGGAGGCGATGCGCACGCATGACATGGTGTTTTGCATCGGGCCCGCCGGCACGGGCAAAACCTATCTTGCGACCGCCATGGCGGTCTCGATGTTACGTGAAGGGAGAGTGGAACGTCTGATCCTGGCACGTCCCGCCGTGGAAGCCGGTGAGGCATTGGGTTTTCTCCCGGGAGACTTGAAGGAAAAGCTTCTTCCCTACCTGCGTCCCCTTTACGACGCGCTCACCACCATGATGGAACCGGAGGAGCTACAACGTCACACAGAAAAGGGCACCATTGAAATCGCCCCCCTCGCCTACATGCGCGGACGCACCCTCAACCACGCATTCATTATTCTTGATGAAGCCCAGAACACGACGTCGGACCAGATGTTCATGTTCCTGACTCGCCTCGGCGAGCAATCCCGCTGTGTGGTGACGGGCGACATCACACAAGTTGATTTACCAAGCCATAAAAGGAGCGGCCTGACGGAAGCCGAACGCACTCTTGCTGGAATAGACGGCATCGCCTTCTGCCATTTAAACGAAACAGACGTCGTCCGCCATCCGCTCGTGCAGAAAATCATCCGCGCCTACCAGTCCCACCGTGGGCGCCGGTAATTCGGTCAAACAAAGCCGATTTCAACCGCAAAGATCTCGGAGAGATCGGGGAAACAAAATTTGATTTGGAGGGCGACACTCCGTCGCCCTTTTTAACGAACAGCTATTTTTAAACCGTACCAGAACCAGCTCTGATGCAATCCACTCCCCCCATATAAGGGCGCAAGGCATCAGGAATGCGGATGCTTCCGTCCTCCTGCTGATACGTCTCCAGCAAGGCAATGGTAAGGCGAGCCAGCGCGGTGCCGGATCCATTCAGGGTGTGACAGATCTGATTCTTTCCCTGAGCATCCTTATACCGGAGACTCATGCGCCGGGCCTGGAAGGATTCAAAATTGGAACAGGAGGACACCTCGAGATACCCGCCCACCCCGGGACACCAGACGTCGATATCGTAGCACTTTGCGGCGGAAAACCCCATGTCGCCCGCACAAAGAAGAAGCACCCGATAGTGAAGTCCCAGGGTTTTCAAAACCGTTTCCGCATCAGCAACAAGCTTTTCAAGTTCCGCGTACGATTCCTCCGGTCGGGTGATTTTCACAAGCTCCACCTTGTCGAACTGGTGAACCCGGATCATGCCACGCGTATCCTTGCCCGCGGACCCTGCCTCACGTCGGAAACACGGGGTATAGGCACAGAGCTTCAACGGAAGTTGTTCGGCCTTGAGGATTTCATCCCGATAAAGATTGGTGACCGGCACCTCCGCTGTAGGAGCAAGAAAGAGGGGATCGTCACGCAGGGCATACATGTCCTCGGCAAACTTGGGCAATTGTCCGGTACCCACCATCGCCTTCTCAAGAATGAGGTAAGGGGGCGAGACTTCATGATAGCCGTGCTTTTCAGTGTGAAGATCGAGCATGAACTGGATCAACGCGCGTTGCAGACGGGCCCCGGCTCCACGGTGGCAGATGAAACCGGATCCCGAGATCTTCGCCGCCCGCTCGAAATCAAGGATGCCCAACTGGGTTCCCAGGTCCCAGTGGGGCTTGGGTTTGAATGAAAATTCGGCTTTGGCGCCGTGTTGGCGGATCTCTTTATTTTCCGCCGCAGTGGATCCCATCGGCGTCGATTCATGGGGAATGTTCGGAACGTACAGGGCTCGTTTCTCAAGATCCTCTTCGATCCCTCGGAGCGTCTGATCAAGCGCGGCGATCTGATCGCCGACCTTTTTCATCGCCGCAATCTTTTCGGAGGCGTCCTCCCCCTTCCCTTTGAGCATGCCCACCTCTTTGCTCGCCAGGTTGCGTTCATTTTTAAGGGCATCCACCTGCTGCTGGACGACACGCCGGCGTTCATCCAACTCCCGGATGCCATCAAGGGAGGCTGCCGCCTCGGTGGAACGGCGGGCAAGTCCGGCGCGTGCTTCATCAAAACGATCCCGTAAAAATTTCAAATCGAGCATCGCATCGGTGTATCGTGCGCCACCGGGAAAAGCAAGCTGACGCGACACGCCATTTCCACAGGTTCAAAACGAAAAAGGATGGAATATCAAGGGGGGCATCCCCTACATTCATCATTCCAGATGAAGCTCAACATCTTAACGAAAAAACAGTTCCAGCATTCCGTCGAGCGGATGATTGAAAATCTTGGTCGAATCGCCCTGATTGCCACGGTCCTTGCGGCTTTCGGCACTCATGCCTGGTGGTTGGATGGGCTGACGCATTTCCGGATGCAGTACGTGGTCGTCCTGATCCTTTCCCTGGCCTGGTGGCTTCGCCGTTACAAACTTCTGTGGATTGTTCTGGGAATGATCGGACTTGTGTGGAATGCGAGTTACATCCTGAGTCTTTATCGGGGGGAGGTTCAAAAGGGCACCACCCAGAACTATTTCACCGTGATGGTCTTCAACATCCGGTCGGAAAATACCCGGTACGAAAAGGTCCTCGACTACCTGAAGAACTCCAAAGCGGATGTTTTTGTCATTCAAGAGATCAACGAACGGTGGATGGAAAAGCTGGAACCCTGGGCCAAAACCATGCTCGGCCGCATCGAGCTGCCCCAGGATGACAATTTCGGAATTGCCATCTATTCGCGTTACCCGCTGGAACAGACTCATGTCGATCCCTTGACAGAGAACACAACCCCATCCCTTGAAGGACAATTCTGGTTTGATGGAATCCAGGTTCACCTTCTCGCGGTACACCCCATTCCGCCGGGCGGGCACTCCAACTGGAAGTTGCGAAATCGCCAGCTCGACGCCATTGCAGCCTGGAGTGTGGGACAGAATAACAACGCTGTGGTTGCGGGGGATCTAAACGTCACCCCTTGGTCTCCCTTTTTCGACCGGCTTCTCCGCAAAGGCCGTCTTCTGCATGCCCGCAAGGGATTCGGATTGAATCCCACATGGCCAGCCTTACTGCCCCCTCTTTGGGTTCCCCTGGACACCGTGCTGGTACAAAACAATCTTGAAATCGTCCAGGTCGAACGCGGCCCCGCCCTGGGATCGGATCATTTTCCATTTCTCGTGACCCTCCAGACGCGGAATTGAACCCAAGTCGGCGTATTGCCACCCTTTCGTCAACCTGATACGATTTTCGCTCCCAACATGAACTCTATCGCACTTCTTTTTGCAGGACAGGGCGCTCAAACCGTCGGCATGGGCAGGGAACTCTACGAATCCAGTGATGCCGCCCGAACGGTCTTCGAGCAGGCAAATGATATTCTCAAAACCGATCTGAGCCGCGTCTGTTTTGAAGGTCCTGAGGACAAACTTACCCAGACCACCTGGTGTCAACCGGCCATCTTCACCCATAGCCTCGCGGCACTTGCCGCCGTGAGAGCTTCCCTTCCGGCTTTCACCATTCAGGCAACCGCAGGACTTTCCCTTGGGGAATTCACCGCCCTGACCGCCGCGGGATGGCTCAGCTTCGAGGACGGTCTCAGGATCGTGCGGCGTCGCGGGGAACTGATGCAGCAGGCATGTGAAGCCACCCAGGGAGCCATGGCCTCCATTCTCGCTCTGGATTTGGAAACCCTGCGAGGGGTCTGTGCCGAAGCCGAAATCGACATTGCCAACCTGAATTGTCCCGGACAGATCGTCATTTCCGGTTCGAAGGCAGGCATCGAAAAAGCAATCCTCCTCGCCAAGGAAAAAGGGGCCAAGCGCGCCATGCCCCTGACGGTCGCAGGGGCCTATCACTCCCGCCTCATGGACCCCGCCGCCGCCGAACTTGGAAAAGCCCTCACCCCCGTTTCCTTTCAAGCATCCGACATTCCGGTCATTTCCAACGTCACGGCCCTTCCCCACGCCCCGGAGACCGTCAAACAAAAGTTGGTGGAACAAGTAACCTCCCCCGTTCGATGGGAGGAATCGATGCGCTGCATGATTGCCCGGGGGTGCCGGACATTTCTTGAACTCGGTCCTGGCGATGTGCTGGCGGGTTTGATGAAACGCATCGACAAGGGTGTGACCGTCATCACGATCGGAAAACCTGCCGACCTGGAAAAACTCTCCAAACTCACCGAAGTTGCCCAGCCCGAAGCCCAGGCATCCTCCTAGGCCGTCATCCCATCCCCTATTTATGAAACTCGATCTTACTGGAAAAACAGCCCTTGTCACCGGAGCGGGACGAGGCATCGGCCGGGCCGTGGCTCTCGCTTTTGCCCGGGCGGGTGCGAATATCGCCTGCGTCAGCCGCAGCGAGGCGAACTCAAAACAAGCCGCCGATGAAGTCACGGCCCTTGGACGAAAAGCCCTTCCCTATGCCGTCGACGTGGCGGATCCCAAGGCGGTGGACGCTGCAGTCGAAAAGATCATGGCTGATTTTGGAAAGGTGGATCTTCTCGTCAACAACGCTGGCATCACCAAGGACGGGCTCCTCATGCGGATGCCGGAAGCCGACTGGGACGCGGTGATCGCGACCAATCTCAGCGGAGCATTCCATTTCACCCGAGCCCTCAGTCGGCCTTTCATCAAACAGAAATCGGGGAAAATCATCAACATCACCTCTATCATCGGGCTGATCGGCAACGCGGGACAAGCCAACTACGCCGCCTCCAAGGCGGGTTTGATCGGTCTTACCAAATCCACGGCGAGGGAGCTCGCGTCCCGCAACATCACCTGTAATGCGATCGCACCCGGTTTCATTGAAACGGACATGACGCACGAGCTCAAACAGGAGCTTCGTCAAAAACTGCTCGAGAACATCCCGCTTTCACGCTTCGGCAGGCCTGAGGACATCGCAGACGCTGCCCTCTTCCTTGCCAGCTCCGCAGCCGACTACATCACAGGCCAGGTGCTCACCGTCGATGGCGGCATGGTAATGTAGCCTGTTTAAACCCGCTGGTACGAGCTCCAGGCATTCCGCTCGAACACATCCACGCGGGCAGGGGGAATGTTGAGCCAGACGACACCAGACTCGCATCTGGCAAACCGAGGAAACGGAGCGCTAACGTCAGAACGCAGATCGTAGGTGAATTGAACAAAGCGCCCCTCTTCTGTCAGACATTGCTCCACCTGATGTCCAATGGCGGAAACCAAATTTTTAGGAAGGGAACGAAGGGGGAGACTTGAAATCATCAAATCCACACGGGGCTTGGCGGTGCGAAGGTGGGTGGAGAGAAGTTTGGCCATGGATTCAGCCCCGCCATGGAGAACATGGATATCCGGAAAACGTCGCTTGAGGAGCTGGGTCAAGGGAAAGGAACATTCGATGGAAACAACCTGCTTGGGGTGAACCCCCCGCTCCAGAATGGCCGAGGTGATGGCGCCCGTACCGGCTCCAAGCTCCACCAGCAGCCCTGAAAAATCTTCGGGGATGAAGGAGGCGATGCGGTCCGCGAGTTGACGCGAACTGGGAAAAGCGGCACCGATGCTGCGTGGATTGGCAAGAAGCTCCCGAACAAATGCCCCAAAGGAAAGGATGCTCCCAAGATCCTCAGGACGCCCGGGCCCCTTCCAGGGCTCGGAGGATACCACACCGCGTGCCGATGGAAGATGTTTGGCGCTCACAACACCCCCTTTCATAGCAAATTCACCATGGAAGCGGTCAAGCCCCGATGTGGGAAGTGCCTTTACCCGTTTCGGACCCATGGCAACTTCCTGAAAAAGGGGAAACGGCCATTCCCCCTCCTGCAATGGAGGGGCTGAGGGGAGGCATCTTCCAAAATGGGGTTTCTGTTAAGCTCGGGACCAAACATGCCCCCTCCACGAATGAGTTTCCGGTTTTGATCAAGTCCCCACCCCATTCAAAACTCCTCATGCATCCAAAACTCATGAAACAAAAATCTACGGATGACATCCGGATGAAGTTGTGGCATTTTCAGCGTCCATGAAACGATGGATTGTCGCGCTGATCGGCCTCTTGACCCTAAACCTTTCCGTGATGTCCGCTGAACCCACGAACCCCGAGGAGAAACCCACCATGCCCCCTGCCGCTGCATCCGATGAAGTCGCTGTCATTCAAACCAACGAGGGAGACATGGTCGTCGCCTTCTGGCCCGAAGTGGCACCCAAAACCGTCGAAAATTTCAAAAAACTCGCCAAGGACGGATTCTACGATGGAACCGCCTTTCATCGAATCGTCAAGGGATTCATGATCCAGGGGGGCGATCCCTACAGCAAGGATCCGAATGACGAACGCGTGGGCACGGGAAATCCAGGGTACAAAATCAAAGCCGAATTCAACAAAAAATCCCACCAGAGGGGCGTTCTCTCGATGGCGCGTTCCGCAGACCCTGATTCAGCGGGCTGCCAGTTCTTCATCTGCCTCGGCAACGCCAGCTTTCTCGACGGCCAGTACACCGCCTTCGGCGAGCTTGTGAAAGGCGACGACGTGCTTGGAAAAATCGGCGACACACCCACCACCGTCGGTTCGAGCGGGGAAAAGAGCAAACCCACGAAGCGGATCGAAGTTAAAAACATCAAGCTCGTGCCCGCCAATCAGGCAAAGTAAGCGCCCCTACCCAGGGCATCACGTTCCTTTGAAGGGCCACGCACAGTCGTGGCCCTTTTTATTTGGAACCAACACCAGCCTTTGGAGTTACCGGTCGAAGTCGGACATCAGCCCCGTCGCCTACGGAGGGCGTGCTCGTAAACCTTGAGGTATTCCCCGGCGGAATGTTCCCATGAGAATTCCTCACTCATGGCTTTTTCGCGAAGACGCGTGATATGTTTCGGACGGTCCCACCACGTTGAATTTGCCCATCCGATGGTGTAGTAGAGAGCCTGGGCGGTGGGATCGTGGAACTTGAATCCCGTCCCCTCCCCCGTCCTCTCATCATAGTTCTCCACAGTATCATTGAGTCCTCCGGTAGCTCGAACGATGGGAAGGGTACCGTATTTGAGTGAATACATCTGGTTTAGGCCGCACGGCTCGTAGAGCGAAGGCATCAGGAAGAAATCGCTACCCGCCTCGATCCAATGACTCATCTCATTGTTGTATCCGATGTAGGATCCCACCCGCCCCCGGTAGCGCTGGGACAGGTCCCGGAAGAAGTTTTCCGTGTGCTGGTCTCCGCTTCCTAAAACCACCACCTGCATCACCATGTCACTCAACGCACGGGGAAGAGCTTCGGATAGAAGATCAAACCCCTTTTGCTGGGCAAAACGGGAAATGATTCCGAACAACGGAATATCCGTCCGCTCCTCCAATCCAAAACATTTCTGGAGCGCCTTTTTACAGACGATCTTTCCTTCCATGTTGGAATTACCGAAGGTTGCCGGGATCAAGGGATCGGTTTCGGGGTCCCAGTGTTCATAGTCAACCCCATTGAGAATCCCGAATAGATCGCCCTGCCTGTCGCTGAGCCGGGGAGCCAATCCCTGCCCTCCTACAGGCGAAAGGAGTTCCTCGCGATGCGTCGGCGACACCGTTGTCAGGGCGTCGGCGAAATGAATTCCCGCCTTGAGAAGATTGAGTTTGCCGTGGTCTTCAAGAATGCCAGAGGTGAACATCTCCTGCCCTACCCCGAGGTAGCCGAACGCACTGGGATGGTACACTCCCTGATATCCAATATTGTGAATCGTGAGAACGCTGGCCGTTTGTGAAAGGGGGGAAAGGATGCGATCCCACGTCTTGAGGAATAAGGGTACGAGGGCAGACTGCCAGTCGTGGACGTGCATGACATCGGGAATGAACGCGACATCCTTGCAAACCTGCATCGCCGCCTTGGAGAGAAGGGCATAACGAAAGGCATTGTCCCCGTATTCCCCCCAGGATTCATGATAGATTCCGGGACGACCAAAAAAACGTTCACAATCGATGAACCAGACCGGAACCTGTTTGTCTAGAATCGCAAAATAAACCCCCACCCACTGCTCTTCCCCATGTCCCATGTGAACGCAGCACGATCGGTCAAATTTGAGTTCATACTTCCTTCGATCAATGCAGGAATAGAGCGGCAGCACCACCCGCACGTCATGGCCCATTTTCCTCAATGCCTTGGGCAGGGCCGCAACGACATCCGCAAGCCCCCCCGTTTTGGCGTAAGGCGCGCATTCGGAGGCAACAAACAAAATCTTGAGGGGATTTTCCATCAGATTAAAAATAAATTTTCCTGAAACCTTGGAGCGTCGCCCTCCACTCAGGAAAGTATCAACGCAAACGGGCCGGCAGGCGCTGCACCACTTCCTTCACCCGCTGGGCCGAATCGCGATGAGAAATCAACAGGGCGTCCTCCGTTTCAATGATCAACAGATCTTTCACTCCAAGCAAGGCGATGGGCTTGCGTCCGAGCACCAGGCATCCCTGGCTGTCGACGATCACATTTTCGCCCTGTGACGCATTACCTTCCGAATCGCGCGGCAAATGCGTGTGGAGTGCGGTCCACGATCCCACGTCATCCCAGTCGAAGGGTCCCACGGCAACATAGATATTTTTGGCCTTCTCCATCACGGCATAGTCGATGGAGATCTTTTCCAAATCCAGAAAACCCCGGCGCAGGTAGGCGCGGGCATTGGTCTGAAGGGCATCCCATCCCCGGGCATGGGGTTTTGAATATTTGCGAAACGCCTGTTCAATGGCCCGGGCCGACCAGACAAACATCCCCGCATTCCAGTAGTAACGCCCGGATTTCACCAGACGGCGTGCCGTGGGGAGATCGGGCTTCTCGAGAAAACGGCGAACCCGGTACATTCCGGACGCAGCGCGGGGTCCACGCTCAATGTAACCGTAGGCGGAACTCGGTTCCGTGGGTTTGATGCCGATGGTCACCAGGGCATCATTCGAAGCCGCCAGCTCAAAGCACTGGCGCAGAACCTTCGAGTAAAGGCGGACATCCCGGATCACATGGTCTGCAGGCAGAAGCGCCATGATGGCGTCCGGGTCCCTTTTGGCCACCGTGGCGCAACCGAGCATCACCGCGCCAGCGGAATCCCTGCCGACGGGTTCCACGATGAATTGTGATTTCGGAAAGCGGGGCATCAAGCGCGCCATGGCACGTGCCTGGGAGGCGTTGGTCACGATCCAAATGCGATCACGGGGGATGACGGAAAGCAGTCGGTCCACCGTCATCTCGATCATGGTTTTTTTCCCCACAAGGGGAAGGAGCTGCTTGGGGCGGCTTTCCCGGCTCCAGGGCCAGAATCGTTCCCCTTTTCCCCCGGCCATGATCAACGCGTGATAGTGATGGGACATCGAGGCTTTCATGAAAATCAAACGCGGCTGATACCACGTACAAGGGACGATACAAACCGGGAAACACGCGGCACCATGTCCCGCCTTCCCTCATGTTTCGCGATGCGATTCACAATCGCGCTGCCCACCACACACCCGTCCGCCAGCATGGCAGCCTGCTTCACCTGGGCGGGCGTGGAGATTCCAAAACCCACCACCACCGGCACCCTGGACTCCCGGCGGATTTCGCGAATCCTGGGCGTCATGCCCCCCTTCAACTGCTTCTGCATGCCCGTAACACCCTCGCGCGACACATAGTAAATGAATCCCTTCGCCTTCCGGGCAATCCCTTTCAACCTGTCGCCATCCGTCGTGGGAGCGACCAGGTGAATGGGATGGATTCCCGCACGACTCAACGCGTTTTCGTACCCCCCACTTTCCTCGGGTGGAAGATCGAGGTTCAGCACCCCATCGACCCCGGCACCAGTGGCGTCACGAACGAACTTCGAAAAACCGTATCGGTGAATGGGATTGAAGTAGGTAAAAAGTACAATCGGAATCTCCACTCCGGAGGTTCGCAGCTCCCGGACCGTGGCGAGGACACCCGCAAGGGTGGTTCCCGATCGGAGGGCACGATCGGCAGCAAGCTGGTTCACCACCCCATCGGCCAGGGGATCGGAGAAGGGAACGCCCAGCTCAAGAATATCGACCCCGGCCTTTTCAAAGGCTCGAGCCAGTTGAGAGGTCGCTTCCAGGGAGGGGTCGCCCGCTGTGATGTAGGCGACAAAAGCCCGCCTCCCCGCCTTTCGCAGGACGGAAAAACAGTGATCGATGCGATTTTTCGATAAAGAGACGCGCATTTGGAACCCAACGAGTTACCGCGTTTTGACGGCAGATGCAAGCCGGGGATTCCTGTGAAAATCCCCTCCACCCCTCCCGTTCCTGCTGGAAAAGTCAGCCGCTCAAGAACTTCCAACGATATCGGGATTGATTCCCATGTCGTTTCGGGCGAGAGTGGGGAAGTCTCTATGGCCGACATCAAGCCCAAGATCGATCAAGTATTGAACCAGTTGCAGAGCATCATTGTCGGCAAGAACCATTCCCTTCGTCTGGCACTCTGCTGCCTCCTTGCCCGTGGACATCTTTTAATCGAGGACCTTCCCGGCGTGGGAAAGACCACTCTCGCACGAGCCCTTGCCCGCAGTCTGGGACTGGACATGCGGCGGATCCAGTTCACCAGCGATCTCCTGCCCGCCGATATTCTTGGTGGCAACATTTTCGACAAGGACAGCCAGTCCCTCGTCTTTCATCCCGGCCCCATCTTTGGACAGGTGGTTCTCGCCGACGAAATCAATCGTGCCACGCCCAAGACTCAGAGCGCCCTTCTTGAGGCCATGGAAGAGGTTCAAGCCACGATCGACGGTCAGACCTACACCCTGCCGCAACCCTTTTTTGTCATTGCGACTCAAAACCCCCATCATCTTGTCGGAACCTATCCCCTGCCGGAATCCCAACTGGACCGCTTCCTGATGCGCATTGAACTGGGATTTCCGGATCGTGACGCCGAACGCCTCATGCTCTCGGGCCCTGATCGGCGGGACCTCATCCACCAGATCCCCTCGGCTTTCACTACCCAGGAAATTATTTTTATCCAAGAGGAAATCCTGAAAGTCCACGTCTCGGAACCCATTCTGGACTACATCCTCGATATTTTGGAACAGAGCCGTCGCAATACCACGGGCAGCCATGGACTTTCACCCCGTGGAGGCATGGCTCTGCAACGTGCAGCCCAGGCATGGGCCTACATGGAAGGGCGCTCCAACGTCCTCCCCGAGGACGTCCAGGCCGTGGGCCCGAGCGTGATGGCCCACCGTCTCAAACCTTCTTGGGATGGCTCCACCCACGCGGGGGCCGCCATTGCCGATCAGTTTTTGAAAAATATTCCGGTTCGCTAGCAGGCTGCCGGCGGAGGCACACTGCTTCCGCAGCCCACTGGCGAAGCATTTCTCTTCATGCTTCCACGGCGTCCCACCCTCCTCCTCCTGCCCACCAGGTACTGCTTCATTCTCGGTGCCGTGATGGTCTCCATCTTCTTCGCCGCGCTGCATTACGAAAACAACCTCGCCTACCTCGTTCTGGCGCTCATTGTCAGCATGACGGCTGTTTCGGCAATCCACACTTATCGCAATCTTCTGGAAATCGATATCGACCCCACCCCCATCGTCCCCGTGTTCGTCGAGGAAGCCGTCATTTTTCCCCTTCAGGTTCATAATCGAAAGGGAACGGATTGCTACTCCCTGCTATTTGATCTCCCCATGAGCCGGTTGATCGAACGTCCCACCCCCCTCTCAAAGCTTTCAGGGCACAACACTCATCTTTTGGAACTCAAGCTTGAGGCCCATCAGCGGGGGAAACATTCCCTCTCGGAACTTCACATCTCAAGCTCCTATCCTTTCGGACTCTTCCGAGTCTCGTTCCGCATCCCTCTCAAAGTGGACTATCTCGTCTACCCCAAACCCGAGCATCTGCGCCCGTGGAAGGAAAAACGCGAGGAATCCATTTTGGGCGAGCAAACACCGGACCCCAGCGGAGACGATTTTTACGGCTGGAAAAACTATCGCCATGGCGACTCCCTTCATCACGTAAACTGGAAGGCTTTCGCTCGGGGGCGCCCTCTGTTGGTTCAGGACTACGCCGGAAACCACATTCCACTCCTCTCCCTCACTTGGGATGAATTGGAGGGACTGGATGAGGAGACCCGGCTCTCCCAGATGGCCTCATGGGTCCTCCAGGCCCATCAACAGGGCATCCCCTACGAGCTCCAGCTCCCCGGCACAAAAATCCCCATAGGACAGGGAACCCCACACTTTCATCAATGCCTACGCGCCTTAGCTCTCTACTCCTGAAGTGGATCTACACGAAGGGAACCATCCAGCTCACCCCTCCCCAGGTGCGAATGCTGCTGGTCACGGTCACCTTTGTTCTCCTCCCATTTCTATTCTTTCTCTCGTGGTTCACGATGCCGATGCTACTCATTTTTGTCACGTGGCGCTACTACCTGGAGGTACGTCAGGCCGCACTGCCTTCCTTTCTGACGAAACTCGCCCTGCTCTCCCTACTCACAGGATTGATCGCATGGGATCAACAAACCCTCCTGGGTCGTGATGCCGGGACATCCTTCCTCATGGGGCTTCTCGGAATCAAACTCCTGGAACTTCGTACACCCCGGGATTTCATTGTCATCTGTCTGCTCTGTTTTTTCATGATCGCAGGTGCCCTGCTTTTCTCCCAATCCCTCATCATGGTGTTCTATCTTGCATGTGCCATCATCCTGATCCACAGCTCCCTGGCCCGGCTGCACAGCACGGCTCCCAATCAACCTGAGGTGTTTTCGGCATGGCGGTTCACCACCCGGGTTTTTTACCAATCCCTGCCCCTGGCACTCCTGATCTTTCTTTGTTTCCCGCGAATGCAGGCGAACTTCGCCTTCCAACTTCGGCCGAGCATCACCGGTCTCTCGGATTACATGCAACCCGGTGATATTGCACGGCTCGCAAATGATGCAAGAATCGCCTTCCGGGTCGATTTTCCAAATCATGACAAACCAGCGGGTATCCCCTATTGGCGCGGCTTGATTTTCTGGAACACCGACGGCCGTGAGTGGCACGTGGGAGCAAGACCCCGACCTGCCGCCCAGGCCCATATTCCAAATCAACCGGGCATCACTCAGCAGATCACCCTCATGCCCCATGCCCAACGGTGGATGTTCGCCCTGGACTATCCGATTGCGGCGCCCGCGCGCACCATTTTTGCTGCGGGAAGCATCCTCGAATCCCGCTCCATCGTTTTCCGGAAAACCCAATACACTGTCAGATCCCACCTCTCCGGCAATCCCCAGGACATGTCCCTCGACATCGAAACGAAGACCCTTCAACTCCCCCGACGCCTCAGTCCGCGTATGGTTAGTCTTGTGCGGGAATGGCAGGCAAAAGCACCGCAACCGCGAGACATGGTTCAAACAGGGCTCCGCTATTTTCATGACAACGGGTTCCTCTATACCCTGAGCCCCGGACGTTACGACGGTCCCGATCCCATGGGGGATTTCCTTTTCGATCGGAAACAGGGTTTTTGCGAGCATTTTGCCAGCTCATTCGCCCTCTTGATGCGTATCGCGGGAATCCCTTCGCGACTCGTCGCAGGTTACATGGGGGGTGAATACAATCCCTACGGGGGCTTCATGACCGTGCGACAGGCCAACGCCCACGTCTGGGTTGAAGTATGGCTTCCAGACGAGGGATGGGTGCGGATCGATCCGACCGCAGCGCTTTCCTCCGATCAAATCGAAACCAGCGTTCAAAACCTCCTTCGAACAAACGGAGCGGCGCCTGGGAGTGAAACCGCCCTGGATCCGACCGCGGGTGCCAATCCGGCAAGGCGCTTCGTTCACTTCATGCGCCTCTGGCGGGAACTTATCGAAGACCGGTGGGATCGCTGGGTCCTGGCTTACGATCTCCAGACGCAGGAAAACATATTAAAATTCCTGGGACTGGAATCTCGTGGTTGGTTGTGGGTGGGAACCATGCTCCTCCTGGCCACTTTCACAACTCTCTGGACCGTGACCCACTTCCTTAAACGTCGATCCCGTTCTCAAAACCCGCTGGAGCACATGTACCGCACCTTTTGCAACCGCCTGGCCGCGGCGGGGGTATCACGACACTCCTGGGAGGGTCCCCTGGCTTTTGGTCAGCGGGCCGCCAAACACCTCCCGTCCCAGGCCAACCCCATCCAGACCCTGGCATCCCTCTACGCAGACCTCCGATACGGCCCCGTCTCCACCTCCACCCAATTGGGCGAATTTCAGGAACGCCTCCGGGATTTTCATCCGGGCCGGGGGCGAAAAGAAACGATGACCACAAATGAAACCTGACCCCAAATACATCGTCTTCAATCCGGAATTGTACCACTACATGGTCCGCCAGCGAAGCCATACCAACGATCCCGTTCTCGCCTCCCTTCGGAAGGAAACGGCAGCCCTGGGTGACGCCAGCCGCATGCTCATCGGAGAGGAACAGGGGAGTCTCCTCACACTCCTCGTCCGTTCGTTGAAAGTGAAATCCGCCATCGAAATCGGAACCTTCACCGGATACAGCGCCATCTGCATTGCCCGGGGGCTCCCTTCCAAGGGACACCTTCTCTGTTGCGACTTGAGCAAATCCTGGACAGCCATTGCCCGGAAATACTGGAAGCGGGCAGGCATGGCCTCCCGCATCCGTTTGAAACTGGCCCCAGCCGAGGATACCCTTCGAAAACTTGGACGTCGTCGATTTGAATTCGCATTTATCGACGCCGACAAGGGGAACTATGACCTCTATTTCGAACTCCTCCTCCCTCACATGCGTCGCAACGCGCTCATCCTCTTTGACAACACTCTCTGGGGAGGAAACATTATTAAGCCTGAACATCCCGACGCCCGTGCCTTGCACGCCCTCAACCGGAAGCTCTCCCACGATCCACGGGTGGAGTCTGTCCTTCTGCCGATTTGTGACGGCATTTTGATCTGCCGGAAGAAATGAAAATAACAAAGGCGACGACAGAGTGTCGCCCTCTCGCTCACAGGTAAACCATGGAAGCCACATCCCTGTTTCTTTTCATTTTTCTCTTCCTCTTTGCCTTTCACTTCATCCTCGAACGTGGCCTTGCCATCCTCCACATCCGACACATCCTCGCCCATCGACATACCCTTCCCGACTTTCTAAAATCCGCAATTTCGCCGGAACAATACGAAAAAAGCATCCGGTACGCCGAAGCGCGCCACCGCTTCGGACAGAAGCAGGCATTCCTCGATACCGCCCTCGTTCTCATCTGCCTGTTTTCCGGACTGATCCCATGGTGGAGTGGATATGTCCATCCCTTTGGATTTGGAAATGTCGGCACCGGAATTCTGTTTCTCGGAGGGTTCGCATTTGCAAACTCCCTGCTTTCCATTCCCTTCGAGTGGTACGAAATTTTCCACATCGAAGCGGCCTTTGGTTTCAATCAAACAACCCCACGAACCTTTTGGATCGATAAACTTAAGGGGTGGCTCCTTGGCCTGATCCTGGGCATTCCGCTACTTACAGGATTACTCTGGCTGATGGAACGCCTGGGTCCCACGTGGTGGATCTGGGGCGCCAGTCTGGTCATCGGATTTCAGTTCATCCTTCTCGTGATCTATCCCATTCTGATCGCACCTCTTTTCAATAAATTTACCCCTCTTGAAGATGGTGAAATGAAGCACCAGCTCATGGCTTTGGCGGACAAGTGTCAATTTCATACCAAGGATATCTTTGTCATGGACGGTTCACGACGCTCCACCCATTCCAATGCCTATTTCACAGGTCTCGGAAAAGGCCGGCGAATCGTTCTTTACGATACCCTGCTTCAACAACTGTCCGTGCCCGAATTAAAAGCCGTCCTCGCCCATGAAATCGGGCACTATAAGAAGGGGCATATCCTCAAGATGATCCTCCTCTCCTCGGGATTGACCTTTCTCGGATTTTTCCTTCTTAGTCGCGCCATGAACTGGCCGCCCCTCTTCCAGGCTTTCGAACTTTCTCATTTGACCACGGCCATGCAGCTGCTTCTCCTGGGACTGATTGCCCCGGTATTCACCTTCTGGGTATCCCCTCTGATCCATCGTTTGTCCCGAAACCATGAATACGAAGCTGACGCATTCGCCGCGATAACCACCCAGGATGCGCAGAGCATGAAAGGGGCGTTGATCAAACTTTTTGAAAAGAATCTTTCACCCCTCTTTCCGCATCCCGCTTACAGCGCATACCACCATTCGCATCCCACTTTATTGGAACGGCTTTCCCGCTTGTCGGATTCGCGAGCGCGACCTTGATTCCTTGGATCCTCCCTCACCGTCGGGGATCGAATTTTACGAGGAAAAAGGGTGGAGATTGGTTTTCTTCAATGTCTTGATGTCAAAAATTCCTATTGGCATTTTCACAATCTCTTATTTCTCATTTATGAGAAATCCTGCCCTGCCGATAAATCCAAAAGCGCCCTCATGCAGACAGCGCTTCCGCCACCCTAACCTGGAAAATCGATGAAAACCCAAGGATTTGGTCCGAAATTAGTTCTTATTTTAACCACAGCCCTTTGCATCGCCTCCTTGCAAGCAGCCCCTGTCACCTGGGATGGAAGCACGGACGGAAACTGGAATACCGGTGGAAACTGGGGCGGAACGCCTCCAGCAAACGGAGATGACATCACCTTTGACGCCACGAGCGTCGGTGTCGTCGCGACCACCAACGACATCGTCGGCCTGAGTCTCACCAAGATCACGCTCTCAAATCCTCCCGCCACCGTTTCTGTGAGTGGAAACGCCTTTACCCTGACAGGAGCCGGTGGCGTGGGCATCGATTTAAACACCGCCGGGAACTTGACTGTCTCCCCGACCATCACTCTCGGTGGTGCACTCAGCTTCACCGTGGCCGCGGGGCAAACCCTCACCGTGGGTGGCATCACCCAGGCCGGCAATTTGCTGACCTTGAATGGAGCGGGTGACCATAATCTGACAGGCCTCATCACCGGAGCCGGTGGCATCACCGCGGCGGCGGGCACCACCACCATCAGTGGAAACAATAACAACAATTTCAGCGGTGCGGTCAATGTCAGTAATGGCGCCACGCTCGTGATTTCCGATGCCAATGCCCTGGGGGGCACGGCAGCAGGAACCACAGTTGCTAGTGGAGGGACACTCACCCTCCAAGGTGGCATCACCACAGCTGCCGAAGCGCTCACCATCTCGGGAACGGGCGTGGGAGGAAACGGCGCATTGCGAAATCTAAGCGGCGCAAACACGTATGCCGGGGCGATCACCCTGGCGGCCGCTTCCACCATCACCTCCACCGCAGGGACGCTGTCTTTGACCAACACCATCGATAATGGTGGTTTTACAGCAACCTTTGCGGGTGCTGGAAACACCACCGCCAGCGGAGTGATCTCCGGAACGGGCGGTCTGACAAAATCCGGGGCGGGCACCCTCATCTTGAGTGGCGCGAACACCTACACGGGTGACACCACCCTCAATGGAGGTACGACCGTTATCAATGCCGCCAACGGCATCGGAGTTCAGTCCGTCCTGAGCGCCACGGCCATCAACGTGACCGACAATTCCACCCTCCAACTCGGGGGCTCCTTCACCCTGGGCAGTAACGCCGGCGTGACGATTGCCAACACCAAAACACTCACCCTTGATTCGAACGGAAACAATCTCACCATCAGCGGCATCATTGCCGGAGCGGGCGGTCTGACGAAAGCCGGAACGGGCACGCTGACGCTGAATGGAATCGACACATTCTCCGGCACCACCACCATTAACGCCGGCACCGTCGTCTTCGGCGCCAATCATACCGGTGGCGGCGCGATCACTCTCGGAGCTTCGGGAACCATGTATGCAGGGTCGAGAACCCTGACCACCTCCGCCCTCACCGTGAACGGTAATTTCACTCCCGGAAGCGCCTCCACTCCGGGCAATGCCACCATCAGTGGTAATCTTTCCGGATCGGGAACATTCAACGCCCGTTTTCAATCAGACACGGTTTTCGACAAGTTGACGATTTCAGGCGCGGGGGCAACAGCCAATGTGGGATCGATGACCCTCACCCCCGTGTTCTCATACTCCCCAAATCTCGGCACCCAATACACCATCGTTGATTTGACGGGTGGCGGAGGGGCCGCTGTCAGTGGCACCTTTACGCTCAATACCGCCAGTCTTAATCCCACCCTGCAAATCTCCCTCACTTACAATGCCGCAAGCATCGTTCTTGTCATCCAAAACAACCTCGCCAACCCTGCGCTCAATCTGACACCCACCCAGCAAGGCGTCGCCACCTCCCTCGCCACAGGAGCGCCTTCGAGTGATTTGACCATCGTTCAGGCGGCGATCGGCACCCTCACGACATCCGATGCGGTTAAAGCTGCGTATGATGAGATCACACCGGCTAAACTCAATGATCTCGCCGAAATGACTCTTTCCGCCGTTCAGGAGCAGAACAGCAATCTTGATTCCCGCATGAACGCCCTCCGCGCCGGCGGCGCCGACTCCTTCAGCTTCACGGATGATCGCTCCGCTTCCTGGAGTTTTGATGGAACGCTTCTGGCAGACAACAACCAGGGTTTGAGTTCCCTTCGGCATGCCAAAGTGGTTCCGAAAAGTGAGGAGTCCCCCTGGGGGATATTTGCCCTTGGCAGCGGCATCTTTGGGGAACAGGACAGCACCCCGGGCCGCACCGGATACGAATTCACCTCCGCAGGAGCTACGGTCGGGGCAGATTACCAGTTCAATTCCCAAATCGCAGCCGGATTCGCCCTGGGCTACAACCGGACGGACACCACCCTCGATCGTGCTGGCGGCACCGCCAAGGTGGACACAATCACGGCAGGTCCCTACGCCAACTTTCACGCAGGTGACGATCAAACGGACTTTTACATCAATGGAGCCCTTACGTACGGCCACAGCCTCTTCGACACGAAACGGCACATCGTATTCGCCTCCATCGACCGCACGGCCGAAGGAGATCCTTCAGGTAACATGGCCAGCGCGCTTTTCTCCACAGGATACGACATCAAGCAAAGTCATTTCATCTTCGGACCCACGGCCTCGATCCAATACACCCGTCAATGGATTGACTCCTATGCGGAGAAAAATGCAGGCGCATTGAATCTGACCATCGACGATCAAACCGTGGAGAGCATCGAAAGCCAGGTCGGCGGCAGGGTCGCCTACGAATGGGAAATCCGCAAGGTGACCGTAGTCCCCTCGCTTTTCGCCAGTTACCAGCACGAATTCTCGGACGACGCACGAAATATCACGGCCAAGCTTGGCGGAGGAAGCTCCTTCCAGACCACAACCTCGTCTCCTCACCGGGACTTTGCCAATGTGGGCTGCGGAGTAAACGTCAAACTCTCCGAAGCCATCTCGTTTGCCATGGGATGCAGCACCCTCCTCGGGGACCGTCACTACAACGAACTCTCCGTGAGCGGCTCTCTCCGCTATCGGTTCTAGCAAACTGCCAGAATTCACCTTTCCCAGAGTGGGAAGGTCTTCGATCCAGACCCCAAGGTCGGGTTCCGGTTAACCCCAACCTGCTAATCCAGCGATTGGGAAATCTTCTCCAGAACCTCCTCGAGTTTCTCGAGGACGATCTTTAGCTGGTCGTAGGAAATATTGAGCGCCGGCTCGATGCGTATCGTCTTGGAACTGATGAGCGTCCCCGCCACCAGCACGCCACGTTTGAACAAGCCGGCCGCGGCCTTGTACCCCACTTCATCCGAAACAAAATCGATGCCGATCAAAAGCCCAAGTCCATGCACATCCGTCAAAACATTCGGATATTTGTCCTTGAGCCTGGTGAGCTGCTTGAGCATGAACGCCCCTTTTTCAGCGGCCTGTTCAGGGAGTTTTTCCTCCAGCATGACATGAATCCCAGCAATGCCGGCAGCACACGCGAGAGGATTTCCACCGAACGTGGAACTGTGGATGAACGGGTTTTCCTCCAACACCTTCCAGATCTCGGAGTTCCCCATGAAGGCGGAAAGAGGCATCACACCGCCACCGATACTCTTGCCCAGGCAGAGGATGTCGGGCACAACCCCCCAATGCTCGCAGGCGAAGACACGTCCCGTACGGCCAAATCCCGTCTGGACTTCGTCCAGAATCAGAAGCGTTCCATAAGCATCACAAAGCCGGCGGGCCGTTGGCAGGAAATCATCGGGCGGAACGATCGCACCTGCCTCGCCCTGCACGGGCTCAAGAATAAGGGCAGCTACCTCATCCCCCACTGCCGCGAGTTTTTTAAATTCATCCTCCAGGGCATGCGAATCCCCAAAGGGAACAAAATGAATCTGGGGAAGGAGCGGTTCGAAAGGCCGGCGATAGGTGTTTTTCCCCATCACCGAAAGCGACCCCATGCTCTTGCCATGAAAACCCCGCAGCGCAGAAATGAATCCCACGCGTTTGGTGTAGAGGCGCGCCAGTTTGAGGGCGCCCTCCACCGCGTCGGTACCGTTGTTGATGAAAAAACATTCCTGCAAATCCCCCGGAGCCAGTTCCCCGAGAAGTTCAGCCAGCGCGCCCCGCAGCGGATCGAGTAATTCCTGTGAAGACAGGGGCATGCGCATCACCTGGGCCCGGACCGCCTCCACGATCTTCGGATGGCACATTCCCATGTTGTAAATACCGTAACCACCCAGGCAGTCCACAAATTCACGTCCCAGCAAATCCCGCATGATGGAACCCCGCCCCTCCCACTCCAGTGCGGCAAAATCCTTCGCCTCCGCCACACTTTTGCGATAGGTCAAAAATCCGCGATTGTAAAAATTGTCGAAGTTTTCAAGGGTCCGGCGAATGATCTCCTTCTTCACCGACATGGTCAGCTTTTTGCGCCCGGTAATGATATCGAGATACTCCTGGGACCGCTGAAGAATGTCCTCCCGGGAATATTGCGAACAGACCACCATCTTCTTCTTCCGTCCCTTGGAATCGTAAATGACCTTTGTCTTCAAGTCACACGCCTGGCTCACCGCATCACGCATCGTATTTACCTGACTCGCTTCATCCAAAGACTTGGAATCAAGCTTCTTGCGACGAGACACACCTTGGGCTCGGACTTGTTTCCTCAGAGGCCGCCGACGCGACTTCGAACCCTTCATACTATCTATATCGTCTGAACTGACCAGAAACGCAAGGCTTGTTGTGAGACAAAATGTCTCTATTTAGCGCCCCGTCAATCCTTCTTGCTCGGGAAAATTGCCTTCCTTGCGGGTAAGTTTGAGGAGAAGTTTCTTGGCGTTTACTTTATCCTCGCGCCCCTCGATCGCATAGCGGGGATCGATCTCCATGGCGAGTACACGCGTTAGATTGGAGGCTGCTTTGTCAAAAAGATGTTCATGCAGGAAAAGCTCACCCAAATACAGATAGGCAGTGGTGCGACGGGGATTCAAACGAATGGCCGTCTCATAGCATTCGATGGCTTTGGAATAACTCCCTCCCGGTGCGATGTAGTTGATCCGTCCAATAATGATGTAGGCCCCACCGCCATCGTATTTCGGATTGATCTCGAGGACCTTGTTCATGTCATCCAGGATCACCTTTTTCGCTCCGATTTTGGCGAAGATGGAGGCGCGATCGACCCATTCCCCGAAATTCACGCCATGCCAGTAGTATCCGTCCGGAAGATCCGGATGTCCCTCCCTGAGCTTCTCACCGGCATCCCGCCCCTTTTCAAACCATTTTTTTTGCTCACGCTTGTCCTTGTCGAGATTGCCCATGGACCAGCAGACCCGGGAATACAGAACCAGGGTGTCAAAGTCGTCATCCCTTTCAGTAAGAATCTGTTCACAAAGACCGGCGGCTTTTCGGAGAGACTCCACCTCGAGAAGGTTGGATGCGTACTTCAGGCTTCGGGACTTCATGATCTCGAGAGATTCCCCTGCCATCACTCCAGACGTGCAGACACAAGCAAAACACCATCCGGCAACCACCAGCCACCGGGGAATTCTCAAGCGGCGTGCCTTCCCATGACCGATGCGCGAACCAGATTGGTCCCCATATCCCACATGGCACCCGGAAATTTATAACAATCCCCAAGAGTGTCATCAAATGCGTTCACGATGCGGTCCACCTCCTTTTCTCCGATCATCAACGGGGGTGTGATTTTGATCACGTCCATGTGATGACCAGCCACCTGGGTGAGGATCCGATGTTTCTTGAGTAAGGGAATGACCACCATCTGGGCAAAGAGCCCCTTGTCCGCGGCCTGGATCAGTTTCCATGCCGCACGAAGGCGGAGCGATTTCGGCTCTGCAAACTCAATCGCAATCATGAGGCCCCGACCGCGGACTTCGCGAATAAACTCATGCTTGGAGGAAAGGTTTCGCAAACCTTCGATAAGCAAATTCCCCATCCGCTCGGCATTCTGCACGGTCTTTTCATCATCCATGATCTGCAAGGTGGCCAGGGCGGCGACCATCGCGAGATTGTTCCGGCCAAAAGTGGTCGAGTGAACCACACAGCGGTCGAGACGGCTGAACGTCTTGTCGTAGATCGCACGACGCGTAAGAATGGCCGCACAGGGCACCAGCCCGCCACTCAGACTCTTGGCAAGTGTGACAATATCCGGCTCAAGCTTCCAGTGCTCGAACGCATAAAATCGACCGGCACGTCCCAGTCCTGTCTGAATCTCATCCGCCACAAAAAGTGTTCCATGCCTTCGGCACAACTCCTGCGCGCGCGGCCAGAAGAGTTCGCTTTGCGGCTCGTACACGCCTTTTCCCTGGATGGGCTCGAAGAAAAACGCCGCGTACTGGCCCGTCGAGAGCTCCTTCTCCAAAGAATCCAGATCATCCAGGGCAATCCCCTTCCCTGGAAAAAGAGGGCCAAACCCTTCGCGGAACATGTCACTCCCGTTGAGGGAGAGAGACCCCGTGCTCAGCCCATGAAAGGCCCGCGTGCAATAGAGAAATTTTTCACGTCCGGTGGCACAGCGCGCAAACTTGATCGCTCCTTCAACAGCCTCCGTACCGGAATTGCATAAAAAAACCGCGTTTAGATGTGAGGGCGACCGCTTGACCAACTGCTCCGCCAGAAGCCCGCTGAGAAGGGAGCAGTCCATCTGCACCATATTCGGCATGTCCATGGCGAGCAGGTCGGTGATCGCCTTCTTGATCACGGGATGATTCCGGCCAAGATTCACCGCACCATATCCCCCCAGACCATCGAGATAGTCGTTCCCCTCACGATCGTACAAATAAGCGCCCTGGGCACGTGCATAGACCTTGTCGAACCCGATGGTCCGCAACACTTTCACCAGGGCACGGTTCACATGGCGATCATGCAACTCGTAGTTCTCCCCCAGTCGTTGCTCGATGAGGGCTTTGACGTCAAAGGGCATAAAGCCGAAAGCATACCACGCTCAAACCGGATTGCAATGGCTCTTCACCCCATCAAAAGGTCCCTTCCCGCCGGAACGGCCAGCGGTCCCCAGACGGCCTTCCCACCAACCAGCTCATTGACTTCCTCACCCCCTTTTGCTTCTCTGAGCCTTCACCCAAAACTTATTCCTACATGAATTCAACCATTCTTCGCATCGGCGTTTTGACCCTTGGCGCATCCCTTATTCTCAGCGCTTGCAGCAAAAAAGAGGAAGCCCCCGCAACCCCCGCCCTCCCCAAGGAGGCCAGTGAATCCCAAAACCAACTTCAGCAGCAGGTCAATGAAGCCGCAACCCAAGTGAAGAGTGGCCTGGATCAGGCCGCGGAACAGATGAAGCAACAGGCGTCTCAAATGCAACAGCAGGCTGAGCAACAAGCCACCCAGGTTCAACAGCAGGCTTCCTCTGCCCTCGATGCCTCCTCCTTGATTGAAAAGGCGAAATCCTTCATCGACGCGAAAAACTACCCCGAAGCTTCCAAAATTCTCGACGATCTTTCCAAACTCTCCCTCACTGCGGATCAGCAGAAGGTGATTGAAGATTTGAAGGCCGCTGTTCAGAAGGGACTCTCATCCGCCCTGCCTGATACCTCCAAAGCTGCAGAAGGTTTGTTGAAGTAACCGAAAACAATAACCCATAACAGGAGATATACCCATGAGTATTATTAAGGAATTCAAAGACTTCGCCATGAAGGGCAATGTCATGGACATGGCCGTCGGTGTGATCATCGGTGGTGCATTTGGCAAAATCGTCACTTCCCTCATTGGCGATGTCATCATGCCCCCGATCGGACTTCTGGTCGGCGGGGTTAACTTCAAAGATTTGAAGCTCGTCCTGAAGCAGGCCCCCGGTGCGGATCCGGTGACCATGAACTATGGCGCTTTTATTCAGACAGCCTTTGATTTCACCATCATCGCTGCCGCCATTTTTGTGATGGTAAAAGCCATCAATAGTCTGAAGAAGAAGGAGGAAGCAGCTCCTGCCGCTCCCCCCGCGCCTTCGAACCAGGAAGTTCTCCTTGGTGAGATTCGCGATCTTCTTCGTGAGAAAACGACAACGTACTAAGTCGTTTTAAATTCCCACCCCGGCGTTCGCATTCTGCGAATGCCGGGGTTTTTTGTCCCAAAATCCGGTATTTTCAGAGAAGAACCACGCTGAGCCTTGGCCAAAATCACTCCCCAAGAAGCGCCTGCTCCAACAACCTGCGATCCGCATCGGAATAAGACAACTTCAACGCAGCTTGACGTCCCAGTTCACTCATCTTTTTCCAAGTCTTCTTCAAAATCTCCCCCATCTTCGCCGCATCGGTCTTCGCGGCAAGTTCAGAGAACTGACATTCAAGAAAAACCAGACAAAGGGCATCCTCCAGAATCTGGCTTTCAGGATCCTTGGGGAAATTCTTTTTCAAGTTCAGATCCTGAACCTGTGCGATTAAAGCAGGATCACACCCCACCTCTTTCAGAATTTCCCCAGCCTTCTGCGCATGAAACTGCTTCAGATCGCTGCGCCACTTGAGGTACCCCGCCCGATCCATCGGATAGGAATTCCTGGGAATGCTCCACCGGCAAAGATGCTGGCATCGCGCGGCAAGGCGAAGGGCCCGTGAAGCAGATGGAGCAAGGCGACCCACCCAATCGGCCAGTTTCCGTGAATAATAGAGCTCTCGAGGGTGACTCCCTCCCTCCGCCACCACACGATGAGGATCGCGCCCATTCTCCTCATCAAATCTCCGGATTGCCTGCAAATCGATCGTGCCGGCCTGGGTCATTGGGTTTGAATTAATTTGCACTCACCTTCCGGACCTTCCCAACATAAGTGGTGCCATAGAAGCGATACCCATCCCCATCCAGCCCCCGATATTTACAGTAAGCTGCACACGAGACCTCACGCCCATTCAAATAATAGCCCCACCCTATGGGAAAGACGGATTTTCCATTCTTCGGAAGAAATCCATTCCATGGCCTTCCACGATTGTACTCCCCCACCCAGGGCTTTCCGTCCTGTAGGAAACACATTCCATTCCATGGCCTTCCCAGGTGATATTCACACTGGGAAACAAGATTTCCATCCTTCCCCCAAATCTGCCAGATGCCATCGCGAACCCCATCCTTGAAACGCTTTTGAATGAGTCTCCCCTCCTGACAGTAGTAAACGGTCCCGTTCTGATGATCGCGGAGCTTGAATACGGCACGGGAGATGAATGATTTTCCCTGAGGAAAATACCACGAGGCGGCACCCAGCAAAACCACGAGACCAAGCACCACCGCAACGGGAATCACCAGGCCTGTTCTTTTCGCCATAAGGTACTATGTTGAATATGCCGATCTTCCCCTGGAATCAACCAAAAGCGGCAGGACCCCATTCAGGAAATACTTTTCCGGGCCCTGACAAAACGGGGAATTTGCTGCAGATCGGGTATCGTCATGACATCCGAAAAACCCGAATCCCTCAACATCAAGCCCACCGCCTCGGACTGTCCCACCCCCAACTCCAGAATGATCGACCCCCCTGGTTTCAAGTGAGCCATGGCTTGCGACACAATCTTTCGCACCACCTCCCGTCCATCCCCC
>CAYYYL010000013.1:31882-69947 GCA_964475835.1 uncultured Verrucomicrobiota bacterium
TGAGGATCAAACTGAACCTCCGGTTGCAGCATCGCGATGTCAGCGGTCGGAATGTAGGGTGGGTTGGAAACGATCCAGTCAAAGGTCTCTCCACTCGCGGTCACGGAAAAACAATCCCCTTCGCGAAACTCCACACGGGAGCTCAACTGATTTCGATCCGCATTCCTGCGGGCAAGTCCAAGAGCCTCCTTTGAAAGATCCACCGCCAACCCGATTGCCTTGGGACGGGCCTGAAGGATGGCGAGAAGAATCGCTCCCGTTCCCGTACCCAGATCCAGAATCCGAACCGGGGCGTCAGGAATGGCATCGATCACCATCTGCGTCATCATCTCGGTTTCAGGACGGGGCACTAGAGCCTCGGGTCCCACCTCAAGAAAGACATCCACAAACTCGACCACCCCCAACAAATGCTGGAGAGGTTCGCGAGCCGCACGCCGCCTCACCAGCGGACGAAGAATATCCAATTCGGTCTCCGTAAGCTGTCTCTCAAACTCCATGTAGAGGGCCAGCCGTTTCAAGCCCAGCACATGGGCAAGGAGAAGTTCAATGTCCAGACGAGGACAAGGAACACCCGCCTTTTCAAAATAGGCCGTGGTTTTTTGAATGAGCTCAAGAACGGTCATGAATAACATTCCGATTCAAGGATCAGATCAAAAGGAAATCAAGTCCCGCATCAATCGGATTCAGGATGCAAATTTGCTTTACGCAACCTTCCCCCGGGAAGAAACTCCACCCATGCCTGATGAAAACATCGCCGACCTGCGACGCGAATACACCCGGGCGGGCTTGAACGAGTCCGACACCCTTTCCGATCCCATCGATCAGTTTCACCGCTGGTTTCAGGAGGCTCTAAAGGGAGGGGTCGCTGAGCCCAATGCCATGACACTGGCCACCGCCGCAGCCGACGGACAACCCTCCGCCAGGGTTCTCCTTCTCAAGGGAGCAGACGAACGGGGCTTCTCTTTTTTCACCAACTACGAAAGCCGAAAGGGTCACGAACTCGCGGCAAATCCCCGCGCCTCGATGGTTTTCTTTTGGCCGGAACTCGAGCGCCAGATACGCATTCACGGCACCGTGACCCAACTTCCACGCTCCGAATCGGAGGCGTACTTTCGCAGCCGGCCCGAGGGCAACCGCCTCGGTGCATGGGTCTCCATGCAAAGCCAGGTCATCCCCAATCGAAACGTCCTTGAAGAAAAGTTAAAGGAAGTCACGGAACGGTTTCAGGGACGGGAAATCCCCATCCCACCTTATTGGGGGGGCTTTATCCTGGAACCCCAGTCGATCGAATTCTGGCAGGGACGCCTCAATCGCCTGCATGATCGGTTGATCTTTCGCAAACAGACTTGCGGAGGATGGATCCGGGAACGGCTGGCGCCCTGATCTTGAAGTCTACTCAGGTTTTCCGGCCGATTCCTTGTCCTCGGTCTTCTTATCCACGGTACGTTTCCCCGTGAAAACTTCCTCCAGGTCCGCGCCTATGCCGACAAAGGTATCTTCCACATTTTCAGAAAACGTCTTTTTGGAAACATTTTTGAATCGGGGATCACGGATCTTCAGGCCCACGATTTCCGTCACCTTGCCCGTCGTCGCCGAAACATTGATCGTCCCGATTTTGTCATCATTCTGATCCAGCCATTCAAAAAACCAGATGGGATTGGATTCACCTGGAAAAGGCTTCTCCAGTCGCACATTCAGGGAGTGCAGGGGGATCCCGCTGTCCTTTGCGGCCTTTTCCATGAAGGCCACACACTTGTCCGAATCAAACTTCAGTTGATCCGGCATGATCACATGATCCACATCCCCGCCGTCGAATGGATTACCGGGGCGGACATTCTGGAGCATCTCAGGTCCGATCATCTGCACAGCCCGAAGCTTCAGAAAGAGGGATTCGTCGTAAAATTTGATCCACCAATACCGCGGCCGCAACTTGGCATGCTCGCTTTCCATGCTCAATAGATGCTTTCCGCTCGCGCCCAATTGCTTGCGCGCCTCCGCAAGAACCTGGTAGGCGGTCATGGGTTTGTCCGCCGCCTGCAGACCATTAAGGCCAATCACCAAACCGAGGAAGAGGAGGAAAGGTTTCATGGCCTCAGAAGTAGTATGCAGATGGGATTTTGGCAATGGGAATCATGCACGGCTTGAAACCACAAAATGTTCGAGAATTTCAGCCGCCCGTGTGGGACCAACTTCGGCCGAAATCGCATCCCCCAACTGCCTGGCCCTGAGAGCAAAGGAAGGCTCGTCCAAAACCAGTCTCAGGGCCCGGGTCAAGCCTGCGGCATTTCGCTCCCGGGGGCGCACGAGGACAGCTCCCCCTTGTGACGCCAGGCGAACGCCGTTGTTCGGCTGATCAAAACTGAACGGACAGACCACGGACGGCACCCCCGCCCTCATGGCCTGGGCCAACGTCCCCACTCCGCCCTGATGCACCACCACCGCTCCCTTGGACATGATCCAGCGATGAGGCGCGTAATCCAGAAAATGAATATTTGAAGGGGCCTCCCTCGGACGATTCGAATCCTTCCCGATCAACATGACCGCCCGACGTCCAAGATCGGTCACCGCCTGAACCGCATCCTCATAAAATGGCCCGGCATGATGAACCACACTGCTTCCCAGCGTGAATACGATCGGGGGTTCCCCTCCATTCAAAAAGTCCGCAAGTGATTCCGGGGGCGTCCACTCCCCGCCCTCATCCCAAAAACAAAATCCAGCCTGTTTCATGGAAGAGGGGAAATCCGGTTCCGGTTCCGCAAAATGCCTGCTGTAAAGAAGTAGATGGCACTCCTTTGAAAAACTGGTGAAAAGCGCATTCCGAACGGGTTCCAGCCCATGATGTCTCCGAACCGCATTGACCAGGGGATCCACCTCCCCCGCCGTCATCCACTCTCCGATTTTCCAGATCCACCGGTTAAGCCGCCGCCCCACCCCTCCCTGAAACGGCTTCAGAAACGATCCCGCTGGACTGGAAAACGAACTTGGATGAACTCCCGGCGCCAACCCCACCGTGGCGTGCAACCCTCCTGACTTTTCCGCCGCCATGGACGCGGGAAGAACAAAATGATGCGACACCAGACAATCATAATCGCGGCCAAGGGCAAGCAACACCTCAAGCGTGGGCTCAAGCGTTGGAGCCACGAGATCACGCATCATCGTGCGCAGGGCATCGAGGCCGAAGCGCTTGTTTGAAAAAAGTTCCGCACTCGTCCGATAGTCCTCCACCAACTTTGGCCCACCTGTGGAGCACCCCACAAACCCGGCCGCGCGCACGCGATTCATCCACACTTCCGGCACCACAAGCGTCACCCCGTGCCCCCGACCCCGCAACTCTGCTCCAAGGGAAAGGAAGGGATGAAGATCCCCCAGGGAACCCCAAGTGCAGAGAAGAAATTTCATGACTCTTGAATGGGGGGCGATGCTCCGTCATCGCCTCCGCTGAAATATGGCGACGACAGAGCGTCGCCCTCCACAAAAATCATAAATGAAGAATCAAGATCCTGGACCCGACGCCGCATCCCCCTCTTCCGGCGTGGCGATCCAGAAAATGATGTACACCAGAATGCCTCCAATGACGGCACTGAACAGGGTGAGGCATGCCCAGATGACACGAATCAAAACCGGATCGAGATTGAAATAAGCTCCAAGTCCGCCACAAACGCCGGCGACCACCCTGTCCCTGGACCGGTAAAGACGACGGGCGGGTTCACTCATCGATCACACTCCCCCATCACGAAATCGAAACTCCCAAGAATCGACACCGTATCGCTGAGGAGATTGCCCCGAAGCAGGTGGGGCAGGACGGAAAGATTGCAGAAAGAGGGCGCGCGAATTTTGAGTCTGTGCGGAACGCCACCGCCCTTGCTATGGATGTAAAATCCAAGCTGCCCCTTCGGATTTTCCGCTTCGAAATAGACTTCACCAGCCGGCGCGTCGAACCCCTCCGTCACGAGAATGAACTGATGGATCAATTCCTCCATTTTCGTCAAAACCTTCTCCTTCGGCGGGAGAACCACTTTGTTCTCCGTCACCCGAAAGGGACCCGATGGCATGTTGGCGATGCACTGTTTCAAAATCTTCAGGCTCTGGCGCATCTCTTCGATGCGAACAAGATAACGATCGTAGCAATCCCCCACGGAACCCACGGGAATATCGAAATCCAGCTCCGGATAGCAGAGATAAGGCTGGTTTTTTCGCAAATCGAAGGCCACACCAGACCCGCGAAGATTCGGTCCGGTCACCCCATAGTCGATGGCATCTTTTTTGCTCAGAACGCCGATGTTGCGCGTCCGGTTCACAAAAATTGGATTGCGCGTCAGAAGCTTGTCCACCTCATCAATGGCCTGCCAGCATTCGGGAATGAATTTCTGAACCGCGGACAACCATCCCTCAGGCATATCGCGACTCAGACCGCCAATGCGCGTGTAGGAGGTGGTGAAACGCGCACCGCTCAGAGCCTCCACCAGATTGTAAATCGTTTCACGCTGGGTGAAGGTGTAAAGGAAGACCGTCATCGCCCCCGTATCCATCGCAAAGGCGCCAAGCCCCAGAAGATGGGCCGAGATGCGTGCGAGCTCGCAACACATGACACGGATATATTGGCAACGGGGAGGGAGTTTGTCGTGAATTCCAAGGAGTTTCTCAACCGCAAGGGCGTAGGCGACGTTATTGGCGATTGGAGCGAGGTAGTCGAGACGGTCCGTGTACGGAATGAACTGCGTGTACGTCATGTTCTCCGCAATCTTCTCGTCGCCCCGATGAAGGTAGCCGATGTCCGGCACGGCGCGGGTGATCACCTCCCCGTCCAGCTCCACCACAATACGGAGCACCCCGTGCGTGCTGGGATGGGATGGCCCCATGTTCAGAACCATGTGCTCGGTCGACATGTCACCGTGGCGGGGGGCACGTCCAACACTATCGGGAATTTCAATTTCAGTCGTGGGCATGAGTCTTAAAAAAATGAAATTAAGGGCGCGGGTCTAAAAAAACAATCTTTCCTTTTCGGGTGGAGAGTTGGACCAACAATACCCTGCAAAAGGAACAAGGGAGAGCACGAACCCAGGGAGATTCTGAAGGCCGAGAAATCGAATTTCTTTTCCTGAAATTCGACTCTCCGTAGCTTCGTGCCCTCCGGGGGATCGTTCCGGTCTACAGTTTCCCCTTCGTGCTGGGCACGCCTTTGACGCGTGGATCGCGCGTCTTCGCCATGTCGAGCGCCTTCGCCAGGCCTTTGAATATCGCTTCCACGATGTGATGCGGTTCATCCCCGTACAACAATTCGATATGAAGGTTGCACTGCGCGGCATTGGCGAAACCCTGCATGAATTCGCGAATCAGGCCGATGTCAAAATCCCGGATGCGCTTTTTGACGGATTTCACACGGTAAACCAAGTATGGCCGACCGCTGAAATCAAGGGCCACCCGCGCAAGGCATTCGTCCATCGGAAGAATGGAAAAGCCATACCGCACGATCCCTTTTTTGTCGCCCAGGGCTTTGCGAACAGTCTCGCCTAAAGCGATACCTAAATCCTCCACGAGGTGGTGATAATCAACTTCCAGATCCCCCCTAGCTTTTACTGTAAGATCACACAAGGAGTGGCGGCCAAGAAGGTCGAGCATGTGATCGAGGAAGGGAACCCCCGTCCGGGCAGACGTCTTACCGGATCCATCCAGGTTGATCTGAAGGGAGATCTGGGTTTCGCGGGTGTTTCGGACAAGGGAGGCACGTCGAGCGCTCATGGATTTCCCCAGCATAACATGGCGGCATGGCGGGGTCAAAAGGATTGCCGTCTTTTAGATCTAACAATCTGCGGAAAAAGTGGGAACGGTCTCATTCGTAGATCTTCCGACTGACTGAAAACGAGCAAAATGGTCCCAACCACCTCACATGGCAGCAAGAACAGGGTGTTAGTAATCGACTCGGATCTGGCTTTCCCGCAACTGTCCCTTACTCACGGCTTCAACATGCTCGTCCACAAAAAGGACGGCACTGCGTCCTGCATGTCGATAGCGTGGATTGCCGACAAAGAGATCACCATCCTGATCGGGACCGGGGTCGATGGGTTGATTCGCCGATTCTCGCACGCCGAGGTTTGTGACGCCCGGTATATTCACCAGACCGACACAGGAGTACCCGTAACTGTCCTGCGTGGCATCCATGCCCAGAACCAAACGGCCCGGACGATCCCCTTTACCGTAAGGTCGGAGGGGAGGCGCCCCGGGATCGGAACGATCCACACAAATCATAGGATGAAGCCCGTAGTTCCAAAGGGGATCCACACTGGTGCGGATTTTTCGGGACGGGCAAGCCACGGATAGCCCCACGGTAACCGTCGTCACCGCGAGACTTTTCAAACGAGATCCAACCTTCCCTGCCTCACCCGCAGAAGTCATCCCCAACTGCCTGTTCAGAATAAATTCCACGCTCCTTCCTCCCTCCGAATAAGAAGGGGGAAAGTACCCCTCCTCGGACCCGTATAAAGAAATCGCCATTCCGATTTGCTTGAGATTGGACATGCAATCGGCAAGACGCGCCTCCTCACGGGAACGCTGAAGAAGCGGGGTCAAAAGCGACGCCAGAACTGCCGCCACTGCCAGGACAAAAAAAACCTCCACAAGGGTTACCCCAAGCACCCGACGCGAAACTGGAGGAAAATCACGCATGGGCTATCCATCACAGCAAAGGAAGTCCTCTTGCCGTGAAGCATGTCAATGTAATCTTATTACTCCCACCCTGCAAGCCTGAGTTACCAACTTTCCTCGTGTCTTGTGAAATATTTCACAATCTTATTGCCGCATCCACAGGCATGCAGCTATTTATCGAGAAGCAACGTCCGTTAGAGACTCACACATTATAAATGTGGGTGACGCAAAAGGCTGTTTTGGCCGAACCCAGGGCGACGAGGCAGAAGAATCCCCAAATACGGGCTTTGACTGCCGGATCACCGTTGGACTCGGCCCAAAGAGCCACACCCAAAGGATTGCGACCTTTAACCCGTGTGCAGCGTTTTGCTCGCAAGGCAGGATCCCGTGTGCATATTGCCTTGCGAGCGGTTCGCCACGCAGGCAGAATTCGCAGCACCCCCATTCTAATTTTGAGATAGCTTCTATGGCATACTTCATTACCGACACTTGTATCAGCTGTGGAGTGTGTGAGCAGAAGTGTCCAACCGACACCATCGAAGGGGGAAAGAAGGTTACCTTTCAGATTCATCCTGAAGGTTGCATCGAATGTGGGGTTTGCGCCATTTTTTGTCCCGTCTCGTGCATACAAAATCCTGAAGGAACGCTTGTCGGGCGCGTGAATCCCAAGGAGATTCCGAAGGCCACGGTGATCGCTGACAACTGCACCGCGTGCGAATATTGCGTCGATATCTGCCCTTTTGATTGCATTACCCTGGAACCGGATGCCAGAACCCCCCATCTGCATTACAAAATTGCGGTGGTGAATGAAAAAACGTGTGTGAGCTGTCGCTTGTGCGAGATCGTGTGCGACAAGGATGCAATCTACGTTCCCGAACCTGTGACGAATCTCGCCGCGATGCTTCCCCAGCAAGTCAAACGGGAGCCGGTGACCGATCATCAGGTAGTGCCTGCAAAGGCGGCGTGACCCGGTTATGAATGAGACATCCTCCAACCCGGCCAAGGGGCCGAATTTGCCCGGCATTGTTCCCGTCGGCGGGAATCCCGCTCCCGGTCCCATCGAACCGGTCAACCCCCTGATCCGCCTGGCAGCCCAGTTTTTCCTCATCCCGATGGCCATCGTCATTTTCTGCGTCTTCCTGATTTTCGTATTCCGATGGCTGACTTGGGAAAAACAGGATCTCTCCACCTATGTCTCCGCGCTTTCAAGCACAACACGCTCCCCCTCTCAAAAGGAACAGGATGCCCTCAAGATGTTGAGCTACATCCAGGAGTCGAAGCGCTGGCAGAGCATTTACGATGTCACCGAACAGCTCCGCCTGAACCGGGCGAAGTTTCTTCAGGACAATCCGGACTTTCCTCAAAAAGTGGCACGCCTTTTCCGTGAGACCGCGGGGGATGACCGCCGGGTGCGCCAGTACCTGGCCCAGGTTCTTGGACTTGTGGGAGGGCCCGAGGTGGTTCCCGTCCTCGCTCAATCCCTTCAGGAGAGCGACTCCGACACCGCCATTCATGCCATGGTGGCGCTGGGTCGAATCGGTGATCCCAGCTGCATCCCCGCCCTTCTTGAAGCGTCCCACTCCCCGGATCGCGGCATCCGTCAGACTGCCGTTTTTGTTCTCGGAAATTTTCATGAGATCTCCGCCACCGCCCGTTGCGCGGAAGCCGTCAACGATCCCGACCTCCTGGTCCAGTGGAACGCCGCCTTTGGACTGGCGAGGCAGGGGGATGCCCGGGCGGTTCCGATCCTGGAACGGTTCCTCGATCAGGACTACGTGGAGCGGAGCACTCGCGACTATACTCCGACGGTCTCACCGAACTCCGAAAAATCCACCCCTCTTTCCCCCTTTCACCCGGATCGGCTGGAGCAGTACCGGGCCACTGCGGTCCGATTGCTCGGACAGTTTCCTGATCCGCACATTCAAAAAGAATTGCAGAGCGCGGCGGACGGTGACAAACAATTGAAGGTACGCCAGGCTGCGATCGAAGCATTGAAGATGGCGGCCACAAAATAAGGAATCGACACGCAACGCTCCTTCACCTCACGATGGATTTTATGGCAGAGCACCCGAAAAAGGAATCTACAGGCACGGATGTCCGTGCAGAAGCGATTGCACGACTAAAAGCCCAGGGCGTCTGGAACAGCCCCATGGACCGCCGAAGGTTTTTTTCCACCGCCGCCGCGGGTTGGGCTCTCTTTGCCGCCGGATTTGGAGGTCTTGCCGCCATGCTCGGAGCCTTCATGGCGCCCAGGGTTGATTTCGGCAAGGCGCAGACCTTTCGCGCCGGTCCCCCCGACAAATACCCCCCAAATTCCGTGAGCGAGGAATACAAAAGCTCTCAACGCGCCTGGATTGTGCGAGACGGCGAGAAACTCTTCGCTCTCTCCACCGTCTGCACCCACCTCGGATGCACACCAAACTGGGAGCCCAACGAAATCAAATTCAAATGCCCATGCCACGGAAGCGGTTTCTTTGGCCCCCGTCCCGGGGTGGAGGCAGGAGTCAATTTCGAAGGTCCCGCTCCACGCCCCCTTGAACGCTACAAGGTCAGCCTGACCGACGACGGACAGATCCTCGTCGACAAGAGTCAGAAATTCCTCGCCGAGAAGGGAGAATGGTCCAACCCGGAAAGTTTCATCACATGCTGACGGCTCATTCTGCTTGAAGCCCGCGACTCAAAGGTTTTAGCTCTCACCTTCCCTTTCCTTATGTTCGACAAACTCAAAGAGAACATTTTCGAGTCCCAGATCAAGAAATCGATCTTCCGCGTCGGCATTCCAAACACCGATCGCAAGCGGGTCCTCATCGTGCTGGGCAATGTGTTCCTCCACCTCCACCCGACAAAGGCACGCACCAGCGGCGTCAAACTCCGCTACACGTGGTGCGCAGGCGGCCTGAGCTTTTTCCTGTTCCTTGTCCTCACCCTTACCGGCGTGCTCTTGATGTTCTACTACCGGCCCGCAGTGGAATACGCCTACACCGACATGGTGGACATCCGTGAACAGGTCCCCTTCGGCATCATGCGCGAAATGCACCGCTGGAGTGCCCACGCCATGGTGATCATGGTGATGTTGCACATGTTTCGAGTCTTCATGACCGGCAGCTATAAGCCGCCGCGCGAGTTCAATTGGGTCATCGGTGTCATCCTCCTCGTTCTCACCTTCCTTCTCTCATTCACGGGTTATCTTCTCCCATGGGATCAGCTCGCCATTTGGGCCATCACCGTGGGGTCCAACATGGCCAAGGCGACCCCCTTCCTCGGAGCCGGTGGTCCGGGCGCCGAATTTTTGCAACTTGGTGGAATCCCGCTGATCCATCCGGGTGACGACGCCCGCTTCCTCCTGATTGGCGCCAAGGAGCTCGGGGGTATCACCCTCAACCGTTTCTACGTGTTGCATTGCATCTTTATCCCCCTGGTGGCCGTTATTTTCATGGCGGTTCACTTCTGGCGGATTCGCAAGGACGGCGGCATCTCGGGTCCGATGTGATCTTCAACCCTCCCTGACACATGCTCGATCAGATCAAACAAGGCATTGACTACATCAGCGACCCGAAGTTCTCCTTCACGCTCTTTTCCATATTTTTCCTCTGGGCCCTCTTCCAGCGAAAGATCTGGACGAAGCAGGGAACGATCCTCGCGATGTTCGGCATCTCGGCAGGGCTTTTCGTGGCACTCCTCGATCACAACTTCGCCACCACCCTGCTGAAACCCGACAATGCCCCGATCTTTCTGATGATCTTCATCTTCGGGTTCTGCCTCTGGATCGCCATGACGCAGGCGCACAACAACGACCGGCGCATGGAGGAAAAACTCCCCCCTCTGGAAAAGGAGACGAGCGATCAAAAAACATGGGTTTGGCCTGATCTGGTCTACATCGAATTCCTTTGCATGATTTTGACGACCGTCTTTCTGGTCGTCTGGTCCCTCGTCGTCCGTGCCCCACTTGAGGAACCCGCCAATCCCGGCAACACCCCCAATCCCTCAAAGGCCCCATGGTACTTTCTCGGCCTTCAGGAACTGCTGGTTTATTTTGACCCCTGGTTCGCAGGGGTCGTGATGCCGAGCATCATCGTCATCGGACTCATGGCCATTCCTTACATCGACACAAATCCCAAGGGCAACGGCTACTACTCTTTCAAAGATCGCCGGGTCTCCATCATCACCTTCATGGTGGGATTCATGATCTTCTGGAACTTTTTGATCGTGATCGGCACCGTTCTCCGCGGACCGGGCTGGAACTTCTATGGTCCGTTCGAGGAATGGAATCCTCACAAGGTCGTCGCCCTGACCAACGTCAACCTCTCGGAATACGTCTGGGTGAAATGGCTCTACCCTTTCGGGAAATGGATTCATAGCGACTGGTTGAGCCAGGGACTCCCTTCCACCAACAACCATCTTTTTCCCATCGTCCCGACGTGGGAGGCCTTTTACAATGTGTGCAATGTGATCAAAAAGGAATTCCTAGGCATTCTCTTTCTGATGTGGTGGTTTCTCTACCTGCCGGGCCGGCTTGCAAAGGGCACGACAGGATGTTTGATGGAACGGATCGGCTTCGGAAGATACCGTATTGGAAAACTCTTTGAGGCAACACGCCAGCTCTATCTCAACCAGGGATTTGCGCGGTACGCGGTCACCATCCTCCTGTTTCTCACGATGGCCACGGTGCCCATGAAAATGTACCTGCGCTGGACCATCAATCTGAAATACATCGTGGACACGCCATGGATTAAATTTTAACCGGCGTTTCCCTCCCCGACCATGCGCAATCTCCCCGAGACCGTTCACGAATACAATATTTCAAAGCTGAATATTATATTCATTATCAGCTCCCTGCTGCTGATTGGATGTGTGGTCTGGATGCTTGCGGACGATTTCACGCGCGAGTGGAAGCCCATCCAGCGCCAATCCAAGTTATTTGAAAAACAGAAGCTCCTTCAGGACCGGGCGGCGGCGGAAAAAAAGATGGAAGAGGCGGGATACGCCACCACCACCAACAGCCTTGCCGAGGCGGAAGCCCTGTTGATGACCCAGGCCTCACAAACCGAGGCGATTCAGAAACGTTTGACCCGTGTCGTCGAGGACCTCGATGTCGCAAAGAACCGCTACGCCGGAGCCAAGGCGATGCTGGATCAGCGCAAGAGCGAATACGACGAAGCAGTGGAATTTCATAGGTCACCCGCCAAAATCGAAGAGCATTTAAAGAAGATGCGCGCTCAGCAGGAGCTTGTAGCGGATCTCGATCACAAGGTCCAGGAACTGGATGGCCAAAAGACCTCCATCAGCGCCGAATTAGATGAATACACATCCAAAAAGACCACTCTGGAAAAAGAAGCCCGGCGGCTGGCCACTGAAAAGGGACTCATTGAAAAACGTCTCGCCCAGTTACAGAACAAGGCCCTGCCAGCCCTCCTCGATCAACCCTTGATCGAATTTGCTGCACCCACCATCAGCGTCAAACAGGTGATCGCAGAGGATCAGACCTACAGCCTGAATTTCGTCGAGGTTTCGCGCATCGACCGATGCACCACCTGCCATAGCTTTGTCGACAAGAAAGACCCCGTGACCGACAGCGATGAAGGATTCAAGTTCTCCAATCTTCCCCAACCGTGGCGTTCCCATCCTCGTCTCGACCTCTTTGTATCCGCCGATTCCCCTCACCCCATCGAGCGCTTTGGATGTTCCACCTGTCACCTCGGCTGGGATCGTGGCACGAAGTTCATCAATGCCGCTCACACCCCGCCCTTCTTCAATACCAAGATAGATTATGTGAAGCTTCCTCTCGTGGAAGGAGCCCCTTACTGGGTTGCCAGCGAGTCGGTGGAAAAATGGAAACCCGGCCTCCTGAGCAAGGTGCAGGAGCACGCCAAATTGATGGAAGAGAAGCGTTCGCTCAAGAAGTCACGATCCCAGGATCCCGACAAACTCAAGGAGGTGCGTGACGCCATCGCCGCGGCTCGCACGGAGTTGAAGGACAAATATGGCATGGACACCAAGGCGCTTTCTCAATTTCAGTTTGCATCCCTCACCCAGCGTGAAGCGTGGGAACTTCCTCCGCTGAAGTTCGATGCCCACAGCAATGTGCTGCATCACAAGGAGGATCCGATGCGACCCCGTGAATTTGTGGAGTCATCCTGTCTGAAATGTCATCAGGGAGTCTCCCAGGTTCCCATTCAGAAGGATCCCACCGGCAATTCGGAAACCAATCCGGGTGAAAAGCTCAACGCCGGACTGCGCCTCATTGAACAGGCTGGCTGCTACGCGTGTCACAAGATGCAGGCGTTGGAAACCGTGGTGAAACATGTGGTGAAACCTGGGGAAACCCTCGAAGGCCTTTCCCATTCCATGGTGGCCGAACCCGAAGCGATTCTCGCTGCAAACAATCTCGCAAGTGCAGCCGATCTGAAGGCTGGTCGTGAGGTTCTGGTTCCCGTGCGTGTTCCGTATTCGAAACCGGGACCATCCCTCCTCAAAGTGGCCGCAAAAACCTCCAAAGAGTGGATGGTGAAGTGGTTGGAACACCCGAAGGGGTTCCGTCCGAACACCTTCATGCCCCAGTTCTGGAATCTGGACAACAACCGCGACGGAATGCGTTTCAACGGAGTGGTTACCGAGAACGACAAACCGGTCGAAATCGACTGGGCTGATCGCAGCGCGGTGGAACGTCAAGCCATCACCGAATATCTTTTCAAGCTTTCCGACCCCATCCGTTATCCAGCCCCGCCCTCCGGGGATTCCGCCCGCGGGGAAGCTCTTGTGAATTCGGTGGGTTGCATGGGTTGTCACGTACTGGATCAGAAGCTTTCCGACGTGGCTCCCAAGGACCGTCGTTTCCGTTCCCAGGGTCCGATGCTCTTCGGTGCTGGATCGAAGTACGATGCCGGCTGGCTTTACGCATGGTTGAAAGATCCGAAACAGTATCGCGCCAATACGCGCATGCCCAACCTGCGCCTCTCAGATCAGGAAGCCGCCGATATCACGGCCTTTCTGATGAAAAACCACAATCAGGAATTTGAACAGAAGTCCCCTCCCGAAATCAAATCCCTGGTGCTCAAGGATACGACCATCGATTACTTGAAGGGCTCCATGCCGGTGAAACAAGCTTTTGAGCAGGCGGAAAAGATGTCCGATGATGAGAAGCTTCAGTACCTGGGTGACAAGCTCGTGCAGCGTTATGGTTGCATGGATTGCCACAACATCAAAGGCATGGAAAACGCCAAACCCATTTCCATCGAACTTTCAGACTGGGCCTCCAAGAATCCGACAAAACTTGATTTCGGATACATCGACATTCCTCACAACAACTACGCCTACCTCCATCAAAAACTGGAAGCCCCGCGATCCTTCGACCGTGTCGAAACCAAACACCCGCAGGAGTTGATGCGCATGCCGCAGTACAACTTCTCCGACGAGCAAATCGAATTAATCATGACCGCCGTCATGGGAATGACCAATGAAAAGCCAAATGCGAAGGCACGCCGCAACTTGAACGAAACAGAATGGTACATTGAGAACGGCCGACACCTGATCCAGGAACTGAATTGCCTGGGCTGCCACATCAATGAAGGCGATGGAGGTGCCATTCGGCGGACCATGGATGAGGACAAGACATTCCTCTTCCCTCCGAGCCTGCAGGGCGTGGGCCTCAAGGTTCGTCCCACCTGGTTGCAGGCTTTTCTGCGTGAACCCGGAAAACATCCCTATCGTTACTGGATGGAAGCCCGCATGCCGACCTACGGGTTCACCGACGATGAGATCAACACTCTGACTCAATATTTTGCCCTTCGGGACAAGCAACCCTATCCCTTCGAACTGGACACCATGGAAACCGTGTCCCCCTCCCCCCAGATGGCGGAGATCGGGGGAAAGATCGTGGAAAAGGCCGGTTGCATGAGTTGCCATGCAGTGCGCGAACTGGAAAAGGCGCGTGAAGCTGGCAACCCTGCCATCAATCTGGGACAAGTGAAGGATCGCATGCGCCCCAAAGGCATCGTTCCATGGCTCACGGATCCGAATGCCGTCACCCCCGGAGTGAATATGCCCGCTTTCTGGCCTCATGATGGCGCCAGCCCGCTTCCCGATTTCCTCGAGGGCAATTCAGAGAAGCAGATTGAGGCCGTAGCCGCTTTCCTCAAGAGTCACTCGGCCTCAGCCCCGCCTTCTGCCCCGGCAAAGTAAGCAAGTAAGCTCTTTTTTCCGAGTTCCTTCCACCGAGGCCTGGAAAGGGGGGAATCCCGAAAGGAGAGCTATCCTCAAAAGACCGGCATCGTCCGTTGCGTAATATCGGACTTCTCGACTCGGTACCTCAAAAATTTCCGTGCTCAAGTCCTTCCCTTTCCCCGCAGTGTCCCAATTTGATGTGACGGGAATTTTTAATATTAAGACGTGATCAACTTCCCACTTCCCGCAACGCCCGCGAGGCCCGGTTCCAGATCGTCAGGATCAGCAAGCCATCGATTCCCATCCAGACGTACTGCATCCATGCTCCCGGACCGATCCCAAGCCCCAGAACAAGGGTAAGTACACCCAGGACAAAAGCCCGATCACTCTTTCCCATCGGACCGTCATAACGACGACTTGCCCCGATTTGAACGGAAACCACTCCAGCCATCTCACTCAACATGGCAAGAAGAAGCATCAGGACTATCCAAAACCCAGGCAGTCCCGGAATCCATGCGAGGGCTCCATAAAGCGCGGTGTCCGACACCACATCCCCAAGCTCATTCAATACAGCCCCGGTGGGGGTCTTCATATTGCATTCTCGGGCCATCATGCCATCGATGGCATTCAATGCCATCCGCACAAAGAGGACTACGGGGACAGCGAGAAGAAACCTTGTTTTCCCGGGATAAAAGGCAAGAAAAGCCCCGGTTCCACAAGACAACCCAAGCGCAGCCAAGGTGACCTGGTTTGCGGTTACCCCTCGACTGGCGAGTCCCCAGGCCAGGGGACGAAGCAAATTCTGAAACTTCGGCTTGAGGTCGTAAACGCTGGCCATAGTCAACTCTTCATCGTTACCAGGACCACTCCCAGGGAAATGAGCGCGGTTCCGGTCCATCGCAACATGGTCGCAGGTTCACCCTGAAAGATCTGGGCGAGGAGTGGCCCGAGAATGAACGTCGCCGCCTGAAGGGGAAGCGCAATACTAAGCTGTTCCCATGAAAGAACCGTGAGCCAGAGAAAAAAGAAGGCCGCGAGGAAGGCGGTTCCCATCCAGATCTTCGGATACTTCATGACCTTGAAGGCAAAAGGAAGGATCGTCCGCCAATTCAACGCCGATACATCCCCAAGCTCCTTCATCCCCTTGCTCAAATACAGATCGCCGACAACACCCGCGATCACGGCAAGGCTCATCACAATCAACGTCTTGGTCATAGGCAATCATCAAAACATGGTGTTCAAGGGCAAACAACTAGATTTCGCAAAGGGAGGTAGTCTCTGCCCAAAGAAAATCGAGCGCACGATCCCTCCGCTCCCTTTGACTTTCGCGCTCGGAACACGCTATGCTGAGACGCGGAATGGATGTCAAATTTCTCTGCATTCATTGCGGCCAAAAATGCAAAATCGATCAATCCGTCATCGGATACCAGATCGAATGTCCCGGGTGCCACCAGCAAATCACGGTTCCTGCCCCTCCCATGCCCCCACTGGCTTCAGAAGTCAACGTTCCCCCGAGAACAAGCGCCCTTCAACTCAAATTGCGAGCTCCCAGCGACACCATCAGTCACTTCAAGCTTCATGCCGGCAAGACCGAGACCCCGCTTCGGGCCAAACCTCGGCCCCCAATCCTTCCACCAACGGCGGAAAATCACCCCCCCTCCCCTCAAAAGGAAAAGATCTTTCAGTGTATCAATGAAAATTGCGGGGAAATCTGGAAGCAATCGCAACTTATCGAGCAGCCCATTGGTGGAAAAATTGCGTATTTTTGTCCCCGTTGCCAGCTGGGGGTGAAGGAATGTGAAATCAACCGTAGTTTTTGGAAGGAACTTCCCGATGCTTTTGCCTACCCCTTTCGAAGTCCGGGTGGATGGATCCTGGGCACGGGCACCATCCTCCTGGGATTTCTCCATTTGGGGATGCGTATGGGCGGGCTCCTGGTGTTTATCCTCTCCCTCATCTTTACCGTGGGATACTTTGGCATGCTGTTCCAGCACATCATCCGAAACACCTTTTTCCGGGAGGAGGAGCCCATCAGCTGGCCTGAACTTCATGGTTTTGGAGATCTGGTCGATGTGTTCAAAAAAATCGGCCTGTCCACATTCCTGGTTTTTAGTCCGGCAATCTTGTGCCTCTTCATGGTCGGCCATTCCCTTTTCACGGGTGAAGCCGACTCGCTGGCTTCCACGGGGTTTTGGGGATTGGCTGCCCTGATTTCCCTGTTTGGAGGGCTGGGTTACTACCCCATGGCCATGCTTGCCGTTGCCATGTACGATTCCTTTCTTGCCGTCAACCCCATCATCGTCATACCCGCCATTTTTCGGGCCATCGGGCCTTACTGCATCGTTCTCATCACTTTGGCAGTGACTTTTTTTGATTGGAATCCGAATACTACGAGCCTTGTTTCCCGGATCCTCCTTTACCTGCCCTACGAATTTCTAAGACTCTACAACCTGGTCTTCACCGCCCGTCTCCTGGGACTTCTTTGTCTGACCAACGCGGGGCGCCTGGGGTGGTTCAAGGAACGAACCAAGGCCCGTCACCCCTTTCCCCCATCCAATCCCATCGCTGGCAACTTCCGGTAAATTCCCATGAATTCAAATCCCATCCCTCTCGCGTTTGTCCCGGCTTTCGTCTTCATCATCCGGGTGCTCCCCTTGATGGCAGGAGATGTTGTCAAAATCGAAGATGCGGAATTTGAAACGAAACTTAAAAATGCCGCGACCCTGGTTCAGGATTATAAACGAACCCCATCCGGAGAAGATCCCCAACCCGCTTTCGCCGATGAATTCTTTCAATACCATCAGGATCATCCGGATACGATCACCGGACGGAAAGCCCTGAGGGAGGCGTTCCATCTGTGGGCGGGACTGGGCGATGTGAACCACATGCAACAGGCGATGTCCCACATCGATGCCTCCTCGGAAGCCTGGATCGAAACTCTAAGCTCAATCCGACAAGCGTACTACCACCGGAAGCTTTACGCGGACTTCAACAAATTGATGGGCGATCTGGAAAACAGACTAACTCATCCAAACGCCCTCTCGGAAGTTCTGATGACGCAGGGGGACAACTGCCTCCTGAGTGATCCTGAAAAGGCAAGGGCCTACTACAACCGGGTGGTGGATTTGCAGGCAAATCCCGCCGTAGTGGAACGGGCCAGGAACAATATCTACGCCATCGAATCCCTTGCTCCGGGACAACCTGCCCCCGATTTTTCCATGACAGATATTCATGGAAACACGATTTCCCTTTCATCCCTGAAAGGCAAAGTCGTCCTTTTGGATTTCTGGGCCACATGGTGCGGGCCGTGTGTGGCCGAGATGCCCAATATGAAAAAGGTTTACGCCAGACACCAAAATGATCCCCTTGTGATGATCGGCATGTCCCTGGATCGAAGGCTTACGGATTTGCAAGGCTATGTGGAAAAGGAGCAGATCGGATGGTCCCAAATTCAACTCGAGGAAGGTTGGAATGCTCCTTTGTGCAAGACATTCAACATTCGCGCCGTCCCCACCATCTACCTCATTGATCGCGAAGGAAAAATTGTCTCCAAATCCCTGCGCGGCGAGGCGGTGGAAAAAGCGGTGATCGCCGAACTTGCTAAATAGCCAGATCAGCCCCCCAGCACCTGAATGTGACGTCGTTTCAACTCCCCCCGGACACGTTCACTCAACATCGCCTGAAGCTCCCCTTCCGCTCCGGGAGCGCCCACGTGATTGTAGATTTCCCATCGACCTTCCGTGATACGGGAAATCACGGATAGCAAATAGGCCTCGTTTACCTTTCCCGTTTCCCACAATCCAACCACACCATCAAAACAATCGATGGCCGTGCCTGCTAATTTTGAACAGGCCGATCCCGCCAAAGTCACAAAGACCCCGTGACGAATCAATTTGGAAAAATAGTTCACGCCATCACGCCGGATCGGCAGCGGATCCCCAAATTCCCGAACTACGCGAATACGTTGAAACCCTCCTTTGGACGCCCATTTCACACACTCCCGGAAAACAAATGGATGCATGTGCAGATGATGGTGACCATCCACATGCGCAGGAATAAGACCGGTGTCTGCGAATCGTTTAAACTGGGCCTCGATTTCACGCATCGTCTGGGCCTTTGCCGCAACATCAAAGGCCATGCGGATTCCCGCTTTCGCCGGATCGGCATGCAACATTCCGTCAGTATCCACGAGACGCGGAATCTCGGAAGGTGCCATCACGGGAACTCCATCACACAGGACCAGATGCAGTCCCACCTTGAGGCGGGGATGTTCCCTCGCGATTTGAACAGCCTCATCCACCGCGCTCCCCGAGACCATCAGGCTCGCACTTCCAAGCACTCCTTCACGATGGGCTCGAAGAACCGCCTGATTGACTTCGTGATTACGCCCGAAATCATCACAATTGAATAAAACCTGTATCATGAAGGGAAAACTCCGGGAGGAAGACACGCCAGGCTCTCTGGGGTGATGAAAAACAGGATACGGGCGTCGCCATGTTCGACCGCTTCCAGAGCCAGAAGCCCAGCGGTCGGAAATTCCAGGGCTGGGAAAGTTTCGGCTTTGAGAATTTTTTGGGCGCGCGCTGCAAGGGTCGGGGCATGGCCCACTAGCAACACATGCTCGACCCGTTTTCGATCCGCGAGCCAGCTGTCAAACATCTCCTGGGAAGCTTCGTTTTGAAGTGCCGGCTCCGTTTGCAACCCAAGTTCCGGGGATGAACCACACGCCCTTAACACCAGCTCCGCTGTCTCACGCGCACGCACCAGGGGGCTCGAATAAACCGCGTTGAATCCCACACCCGCCTTTTTTAAAAATCCACCCACCACTTTCGCCTGTTTCCGGCCAAAGGAGGTTAACCGACGGGCCTCATCCACCACTCCATCCTCTGCCTGGGCGTGACGCAGAAAATAGAGTCTCATACCTTTCCTGATGGGGATGGAAGAGGACGGATGACAAATGCCTCCTCCTCCAGAGGGACTCCTCCCATCAAATGCCCTTGAATGATTCGTTCCATCTTTTCCTGATCCACGGAATGGTACCACACGCCCTCGGGATAGACGAGAACGATGGGTCCTCTCTCGCAGATACGCAGACAGTCTGCCTTGGTGCGAAAAACGCCACCCCCAGGTTCAGATAAACCCAGCTCCTTCAACCGAGCCTTCAGATAGTTCCAAACCACCTCACCCTGTCCGGAGGAACAGCATTCGGGACCGCGACAAACAAAGACGTGACGCTGCAGGCTGCCAATTTCAAGCGTGCGAACCTTCTCCTCGAGGGACATGGGAGCTCAGGATGATCGGGGGGCTTGAAAAATCTCGTACTCGTGATCCCCCACCTGAATAATTTCCACCTCGGCACAGGGAACCCCGGGATGTCCTTCAAGGGTCGTCGTCTTGCCCTCGGCATCAGTCAGGATCGTCACCCCATTCACCAAATCGTACTTCACAGAGGACACCTGTCCCTTGAATACAAGTTTTCCCTCCGCGCCCCCATGATGTCCGCATCCGAGGATGAAAAATGCCGCGATCAGAAGGAGAATGAGGTTTTTGAGTTTGAGATTCACAACAGGATACGAATACTGGGCCTTCGCATGAATTGCAAGAAGACGCTCCTGGTTTGGATGTTCGCTGTCGTGGGGGCCGGGTTGAGCGGAATCTCCGCCCCATCGGATTCCACATCCACCCCGGACAGGCCCTTGTCCACCGGCTTTACCGAGCCAGAAAGGGTGATCCATAAGGGGGACATGGTAAAGATCACTCTGCGCATGCCTAACCGCGCGATTGGATCCCTGGAACCTGTTCAAAAGAACGGGGAAGTGGCCACGCCGGATGGATCCTTCGTCAAGGCGGAGGGGATCACCCTCCACGCTCTCACCACCAATCTTGCTGCCATGTACGCTCCCATTCCAACGTACCAGAACTTGAAAATCGAAACCTTGATCTGGAGCTCCCCCTATAAAGTCATTCGATACCAGACCGACCCACCTCTCGCCATCTCCCAGACCAGCACCAACAATCCTCCCCCCACGCTTTTTCCAAGAGTCTTTCGCTCAACCTTGACGCTCTGGGAAGCCATTCAACTTGAAGGCGGCATACCCAGGGGAGTCCGGCCGGATCAGGTGCATGTGCTCAAACGTGACCTCACCCGGAAATCATACAATTGCAGTGGTGCCGGGGGAATACCCGATGGCACCAACATCGTCGAAACCGGGGATTGTCTGTTCCTGGTACCTGAAGGCACCCCCCTTTCAGGGATTTTCGATTAAACAGGATTTCTCATGCGTTTTACCAACCTGACACGACACAACGAGATCGGAGCCAACTCCTACTATCTCGAGACCACCCATCAGGGATATCTGCTCGATTGCGGAGTGCATCCAAAAATTGAGGGGAAGGAGAGCCTTCCCCGACTCGATCTGCTGGAGGGCAAATCCATTCATGCCGTCCTCGTCAGCCACGGACACCTGGATCACATCGGCGGCCTGCCCGTCGTCATGGAGCGTCATCCCGAAGCCTCGGCATTTCTCACACCCGCCACGGCCATGATTGCGGACCGCGCCCTCCACAATTCGGCAAGCGTGATGATCAAGCAACGCGGAGAACTCAATCTCCCCGAATATCCCTTCTTCACTCACGGAGAAGTCGATCGTCTCATGGACGATCTCCAAACCATCACTTATGGCAGGGAGATTTCCCTCGATGGCGATCGGGTGAGCTTTCATGAGGCAGGCCACGTGCAGGGCGCAGCTGGAATCTGGATCCAGGACGGGGATCATTCATTGTTCTACACCGGCGACGCGAAATTCTCCGACATGCGGATCACACGCGGGGCACACTTTCCTGACAGAACACCCAACACCCTGGTCATCGAATGCACACGGGGCAGCACCCCGGCAGTCGCCGGATTCACTTGGGACAATGAAATCAACCGCCTCGCCATCTCCATTCGTGAAACATTCGATCGCGGTGGAAGCGTGCTTATTCCCTGTTTCGCCCTGGGCAAGACCCAGGAAATTCTGAAAGTTTTTTACGATCTCATGCAGGCCGGTCAGCTTCCCACACAGCCCATCTACATCAGTGGCCTCGGCAGCAGTTACAACGAAATCTACGACGATCTTGCCAATCAACATCCCCGCGTCTGCCCCGGATTCCGCCTTGAAAAAAATCTCGATCTCTTCGTTCTTGAACGCAAGGAGGGCCTGAAGATGAATCTTGGCAAGGGCCGTCTCATGCTCATCTCCTCCGGGATGATGACGCCGCACACCATGTCCCACGCCATGGCCGTGCGCATGCTCTCCGAACCCCGCCACTCCATCTTCTTCGTCGGTTACGTCGATCCGGATTCACCCGCCGGGCACCTGAAGGCCGCCGGCCAGGGGGGACGCGCGGACTTCGGTGGCGACCTCGGGGAGATCGATGTCAAATGCCGGATCGACAGCTTCGACTTCACTTCTCACTGCAACCGGGAGCACATGCTCGACTACGTTCTGAAGGTTCGCCCCCCCACCATCGTCCTCGTTCACGGAGAATCAGCCTCCCTTGGATGGTTCCAACAGGAATTGAGTGCGAAACTGCCGCAGTCCCGGATCATCATTCCGCCAAGCGGGGAAACCATCAACCTGGATTGAGCCATGGACAAGTTTCAGATCGCCGAAGTGCTGCGTGAAATCGCCGTCATGCTCGATCTGAAGGGGGAAAACCGATTCAAAGGCCTCGCCTACAGCAACGCCGCGCGCACTCTGGAGATGCTTCAAGAAGACCTGGACACCCTGATTGCGGAGAAACGCCTCGGGGAGGTCAAGGGCATCGGCGCCGCCCTCACGGAGAAAATCATCGAACTCCATCAACGAGGAAGCCTAGATTACTACGAGGAACTCAAAGCCTCTCTCCCCGCAGGACTTCTCGAGTGTCTGAAAGTTCCCGGTTTGGGCCCGAAAAAGGTCAAATTGCTTTGGGACAAACTCGGAGTCGTTTCCCTTCAGGATCTCGAACGCGTTTGCAAGGATGGCAAGGTTGCCGAGCTGGATGGCTTCGGTGAAAAAACCCAGTCAAAAATCCTTCAAGGCCTCGCCAATCTCTCCAAATACAGCGGACAAACCCTCTATCTCCCCGCATTCCTCGCCGCAGAACCCATTCTCACCGCCCTCAAAGCCTGCAGCGCAGTGAAACGCGCTGAAATTGCCGGCAGCCTCCGTCGAAAAAAGGAGGTGATCCGGGATCTCGATTTTCTGGTTTCCACCACCGATCCCGAAACCGTCATGAAGCTCTTCACCACCCTGCCCCTCGTGGAGGAGATCACCAACCAGGGAAAAACAAAATCCAGCGTCATCCTGAAAGGTGGCATCCAGGCGGATGTACGATGTGTGACCGATGAAGAGTATCCCTATGCGCTGATGTATTTCACGGGATCGAAAGAACACAATATCGTTCTGCGGCAGCGCGCCATCGAACAGGGGAAGAAACTCAACGAATACGGACTGATTTACGTCAAAAACGAAAAGCTCATCCCCTGCAAAACGGAGAAGGAAATCTATCGCGATCTTGGGTTTGATTTCATCGAACCCGAACTTCGTGAAGACATGGGGGAGATCGCAGCTGCGGAAGCCCATCAACTTCCCCAATTGGTGACCGCCGACGAGATCCGGGGGACCTTTCACTGTCATACCCGTTGGAGCGACGGTGCGCACACCGTTGAAGAGATGGCGCGCACAGCCATCCAGCTCGGATGGGAATATCTCGGCATCGCCGATCATAGCAAAAGCTCCGCTGTGGCCAATGGACTCAATGAAAAGCGGTTGGCGTCCCAGCTCAGGGAGATCAAGGCCTGCAACCAGCGTTTCAAGGATGAAGGTTTGAAGTTTCACATCTTCAGCGGAAGCGAAGTCGACATTCTGGCCGACGGCTCACTCGATTTTTCAGACGAGATCCTTGCACAACTCGACTACACCGTCGCCTCGATCCATCAAGGATTCACCAATGATGAGAAAAAGCAGACGGACCGCATTTTGCGCGCCATTTCCAATCCCTATGTGGCCATGCTGGGCCATCCCACAGGACGCCTTCTCCTTGCGCGTGAACCTTACAAAATCGATTTGACTGCGGTGATTGAAGAGGCTGCACGCAACGGCACCATCATTGAATTGAACTGCACGCCCTCGCGCATGGACATGGACTGGCGCTGGTGGAAAGGGGCGGCGGAGCGCGGGGTGATGACCTCCATCAATCCCGACGCCCATTCCACGGACGAATTGGGCTACACGATCATGGGTGTCGGCGCGGCACGGAAGGGATGGTTGAAATCTGAATCCATTTTGAACACGAGCCCCCTCACCCAAGTTCAATGTCTTTTAAGAAAGAAATTGGAGGCCTGATTTAGTTCATAATGGTGGCCTTGAATGAAATCCCACGACATCCCTCATCCCCGCCGATGGTTTACCGAGGGGATTGTGCTGCCCTGGTTGCAGGGCAAGATGCGACGCACTTTTTTTTCCATCGAAGGCACCGGCCTGGAGCATCTCCGGCAGGTTGCGGGAGCCTCTCCCATCCTTCTCTACAGCAACCACGCCTCGTGGTGGGACGGCTTTGTTGATTTGATGCTCGTCCGGCAGTTTCCATGCGAACTTCATGTGATGATGGATCATCAGAATCTCTCCAAGCATCCCTTTCTCCGATGGATGGGGGCCTTTGATGTGGATTTGAAAAGCCCGCGCGCCGCAGCCTCCGGATTGCGCACGGCGTTCCGCATCCTGACCACCCCACACCAACCGGGCATCAGCCCTCTGGTGGTGATCTACGCGCAAGGAAAAATCGCCTCCCCGCATCAACGCCCCCTCCAACTGCAACCCGGACTCGCGTGGCTTCTCAAAAAAATTCCCGAGGCTGTCGCGATCCCCATGGCCCGCCGTTACGAATTCCAGCTGGAGGACCGTCCCCACGCTTTTCTCCAACTGGGAACACCTCTTTCAAGCGCAGACACACCCGCACTGGAACAGGCGTTGGAGCAGGAGATGTCCTCGCTGCATCAAAAACTTGTCTTTTTCCCGACAACTGGTTTTCAAACCCTCTGGCATGGGGGGCTATCCGTAAACAAAAAATGGGAACGTGTTAAAAAAACGATTTCTGGAAGAACCCAGGATTTCGATCAGCTCAACCGCTGACCAACAGATTCACAACGCCGGCGACGAAGCGCCGCCCTCCCGGTCAGAAAATGATCCATGCAGCCAATGCGTCACTTTCGAACGGAGGGCGGCGCTTCGTCGCCGCCATCAAACCCGATCCATCACTTGGATTGAACGGTAAAGACGTGGAGCTCTTCGTCTTTCCCCTTCACTTTCGCCATTCCCAAATCGACGAAGAGGAATGCCTCGCCGGCCTCCCGCCGGACTTCCTCACTCACCACAATGGGATGATCCAATTCCTTGCAGAGGGATTCCAGACGGAAGGCAATATTGACCGAATCGCCCACCGCCGTGATTTCAGGGCGTGTGTCCGCCCCGACGTTGCCAATCAGCGCGCGACCACAATTAATTCCACAACCAACATGAAAATTGAACTTGGGATATTGATGCCTCAAGTCCTTGTCAAAAGTTCCAGCCAGCTTGACGGCCTCGAGCGCCGCCTGGATCGGTCCTGTTACGTAGGCATTGTCTCCTGCGGTTCGCGCCTTGGTCCAGACGGCCATCACCGCATCCCCGATGAACTTATCCACGTACCCCCCCGTGCGATCGATCACCTGGGTGATGTCCTTGAACCACTTCCCAACAGTCCGGGACAGATCCTCGGGCGCAAGGCCGGATGAAAGCCCGGTGTAGTTTCGAATATCGACAACGAGGATGGACACTTCCTCGGTTCGAAATTCAATCTGGGTCTGCATCTCCGCCACCGGCACCGTGGTATCGGTCGTCACAGGGGCGGGTGCCGTGGCATTGAAAACCATCTTGTTCCCCGCAATTTGAATTTGATCTCCGTTCTTCAGCTGCATGGGGATGGCGACTCGACGACCATTCAGAAGCGTGCCATTGGAGCTGCCGAGGTCGACGAGGTAGTAGGCGTGGTCACCCTGGAGCCGGATGACCGCGTGATTGCGGGAGGCGCGGGTATCATTGATGACAAGGTCGTTGGCAGGTCCCCGACCGATGGAATAGGTGGATGCAATCGAGATCACTTGCGGGGGGCGCCCATCGATCAGTAGTTTGATTTCAGCACTCATCCTCTCATGCGCGGCCTTTTATGCTTGCGCAGGGAAAACATCTATCTACATTGGGCCGCGAAAGCAATCGCAACCCGTTTTCCATTCGGAATCTCCCTGACGGGAGCCCCGAATCAACGGACAAACTCCCATGAAAAAATACCTCGCAGAACTTATCGGAACCTTTGCCCTCGTTCTTGTTGGAGCGGGTGCCATTTGTGTCACCAGCAAAAGCGCCATGGGCATCCACGCCCTCCTCACCGTTGCCTTCGCCCACGGCCTGACGGTGATGGCGATGATCTACGCCCTCGGACATATCTCCGGTGCGCACATCAATCCGGCCGTCACCATCGCCCTTCGCGTCTGTGGAAAAATTTCGGTTCCGGATGCCGTGGGATACATCACCGCCCAGCTGATCGGCGCGGCCATTGCGGGGGCCACTCTCCGTTCCCTCTTCGATACCGGAATTGTGAGTGGTTACCTTGGTGCCACGGATCTCACCTATGGGCTCCCCCAGTGGAAGGGCGTGATGTGCGAAGCCATCGGAACATTTCTCTTCCTGACCGTTATTTTCGGGGCGGCCGTGGACGGGCGCACCGCGGGAAACAATGTGGGCCTTGCCATCGGATTCGCGCTTACCGCCCTGATTCTGGTCTTTGGACCGCTGACGGGCGCATCCTTCAACCCCGCCCGTTCCTTTGGCCCTGCGCTGGCAGCCGATCGTTGGGCGAATTTCTGGGTTTATCTTGTAGGCCCGATTGTGGGAGGATCCCTTGCTGGACTCCTTCAAACCCGAGTCTTCATGAAAGGCAAATAATACATCCATGAGCTATACGACTGTAAAGCCCCCTGTGGGCGATAAGATCTCCATCGCGAACGGCAAACTGACCGTTCCCGAAAATCCCGTCATTCCCTTTATTCGGGGAGACGGCACCGGTCCCGACATCTGGGCCGCGAGTGAGCGTGTTTTCGATGCCGCGGTGAAAAAAGCCTACGGTGGAAAGCGAAAAATCTCATGGTTCGAAGTGTTCGCGGGCGAGGCGGCAAAGACAAAGTTCGACAACTGGCTTCCTGATGACACCGTCGAAGCTTTCAAGGACTACCTTGTGGGCATCAAGGGCCCCCTGACCACTCCTGTTGGGGGAGGAATCCGATCCCTAAATGTGGCCCTTCGCCAAATGCTGGATCTCTACGTCTGCCTGCGTCCGGTGCAATATTTCCATGGAGTTCCAAGCCCGGTGAAACGCCCCGAAAAAGTGGACATGGTGATTTTCCGCGAAAACACGGAGGACATCTATGCCGGCATCGAATACGCTGGGGGCACTCCCGAATCCGCGAAACTCCTGCAGTTCATCGAAAAGGAGTTTCCGAAGGACTTCAAAAAAATCCGTTTTGGCAAAGAATCCGAACTTCAGGTGGGCATCGGCATCAAACCTGTAAGCAAACCCGGGACCGAACGCCTGGTCCGTTCCGCCATCCAGTACGCCATCCAGCAAAAACGCAAATCGGTGACATTCGTCCATAAGGGCAACATTATGAAGTTTACGGAAGGCGCATTCCGGGACTGGGGTTATGCGCTTGCGGACACCGAATTCGCCGGTCAGACCTACTCGTGGGCCATCTGGGAAAAGACCAAAAAAGCAAAAGGCGAGGACGCTGCCAATGCCGAGATGAAAGCAGCCCAGAAGGCAGGAAAAGTGATTGTGAAAGATTCCATCGCCGATATCACCCTGCAACAGGTCTTGACCCGTCCGGATGATTTCGATGTCATCGCCACTTTGAATTTGAATGGGGACTACCTGAGCGATGCCCTCGCGGCCCAGGTGGGAGGCATTGGGATCGCCCCAGGAGGAAACATCAACTATCTCACCGGCCACGCCATATTCGAAGCCACTCACGGAACCGCACCCAAGTACGCCGACCTGGACAAGGTCAACCCGGGATCCGTGGTGCTTTCCGGCGAAATGATGCTACGTTATATGGGATGGACGGAAGCGGCCGATCTCATTCTCAAGGGACTCAATGGAGCGATTGCCTCCAAAAAGGTAACCTACGATTTCGCACGCCTTATGGAAGGCGCCACCGAAATCAAATGTTCGGAATTTGGAACAAATGTGATTGATCACATGTAGCAGGTTGTCAGGTTCATCCTGATGTCATGAAAAAACTACTAGGAGCGGTTCTGGTGGCCGGGGCTTTGGTTTATGCCATACTCTGGCTCATCGAGGGATTGAACCGAATCGACGCGGATGTGAACAACGTTCGCGAAACTAGAGATCGTGCCCGGACTGCTGCTGCTAATGATACGCCTGAAAAGGGAAAAACAGCACCCCCCTCTTCGTCGTCAACCGCCCCGACACCCTCCACGCCCTCCACTCCGCCATCTGTCAGTAGTGGCACCGAATTTGTCTGTTCAAAGGACATCGATGCCTACAAGCCATCCAAACCCACGGAACGGGTCGGCAAGTTTCTTAAAGGAAGCAAATTGAAGATCGGCCCCGTGGATCCAGTATCAGGCATGTATCGTGTTCAATATCAACCTCCTGTCGGCAAGGAAATTCAGGCTCTCTGTCGCCGGGGGGATATCGAACGATAAGTCAACCCTCGAACATCTTCCGGATTTGCTCTTCGGGAATGACTCCCCCCCGGAGGACCTTCATTCGCCCTTCATGAATTTGGACCACGGTGGATGGCACGCCCCCGGAAATGATCCCCCCATCTAGAGCAACCTTAACCCTGCCTTCAAAATCCCGGAAAGCCGTTTGAAAATCCGAAGACGCGGGTTTTCCCGATAAATTGGCGCTTGTGGCGATCAAAGGGCGTGATAGTCCCTTCAACATGGAAAGAAGACCTTCATGCTTGGGAATGCGCCAGCCGATAGTTCCCTGTGCTGCTGGAAGGACCAGAGTCATAGGCCCCGGCCAGAACGCCCTGGCCACACGTTCCATGGCATTATTCCAATCGGGACACCCGGCGCGCACCACGTTCACATCCGCCACGAGCCATTGAAACGGCTTTTCCCGGGGTCGCCCCTTCCATTCATAAAGTTGCTCCATCGCCTCGGAGCTTGCGGAATCGACACCCAATCCATAAACCGTCTCAGTCGGAAACAGGATCGCCCCGCCTGCACTGACGGCATCCAGGGCCGCGTTCCATCCTTCGTCGGAATTATTTGAGAGGTGGAAGATGGATGTCATAAAAATCAATCCGTGGAGGAGGAGTCCTCGAGTAATTTCACCTTGGAAACCGCAACGCCCTTGAACTTCGTTTCAAAGGCCTCAAGATTCGGGTAGATGTTTCCATAGACACGGTCCAGAGCGTGGGCGAACGTCTTTCCATCCGCCATTTCCTGCATGAATTGTAGAAAATCCTGCTTCGAATGATCTTCGATCAGAAATTGAACCAGACGAACGGATTCACGGTAAAAATTCGTGACCTTGGATGGATCCGATGGATAGTCGCTGGCTTGGGTCAATTCTTCGAGAGGCATGTAATTTGCCTCCGACACCACATTGGGTGAAGGGAGAAAGCTGTATCCCTTGGGTCTGGTGTAACCCGCAAAATGTTTGCGCCCCTGCTGCTCTGCCACCCCCTCATTTAACCAAACCGGCAGACGGCCCCGGACAAATCGATTTACGATCAGATGCGTCATTTCATGGGGAAGCACACCTCCCGTGAAGGGATTGGCCGCGGGTGGAGAGAGCAAAAAGATCTCATTTCCCATGCACACCCCTCCGCTCCACCGATCCACTCCGGTCTTCTCGATAAAAGACTTCCATTTCTCCTTAGCTTCAAAAAGGAAAATGTGCCCCTTCACCTCCCATGTGTCATCGGTGACCTTAAGATCGCCTTTTATCAGGTTGTAGTATGTCTCAGCCTCAGCTGCCGCCCGCTCGGCCATCCACCGTTGTTCAAAATGAAATACAAAATGGGGTGTTTCGCCATGCTTCCACTCGATCCCTGGAATATCCAGGGCATCCACCGCATTCCGCGTCAACGCCCGCGCATCCGCATCCGTCCAAACGAGATCCTCGAGTTTGACAGAATCGGAAGCCCCGCATGCACTCAAAACCAGAATCCAGAGAAACAAGGCACCCCATCGGGGATGCGCCATTGGCCTGCATGAACCCAAAAGAAAACGCAGACCACCAAACAAAGGGGGCTCCTGAGGGGAGGCATTACTGGTCTGATTTTTCACAGGTTAAAATCGCCTCATGGGCGATGGACGATCACCGCCGTTTCGATGTGGCCGGTTTGGGGAAACATATCAAAAATGGCCCCACGAACGAGTCGAAACTCGTTTCCGCTCCCGGTCCAAAGCAGCTTCAAATCACGAGCCAGGGTTGACGGATCACAGGAGACGTAAATCAAACATTCCCATGCGCTTTTCCTAAGCACCTCGACCACCTCCCGGGGCACACCCTGACGGGGCGGATCCAGTAAAACGGTGCGGGGGACGGATTCACAGCTATCCAGAATCCATCGAACTCTCTCCTCGACGGGCGCTGCAAAAAATCGGATCTGAGATCGAGACTCCTTTTGGGCGCGTCGGGTCGCTTCATGGATGGATTCGATGTCGCGATCGAGTCCCACGGCACTTTGAAACAAATCCCCAAGCCCGAACGTGAAGAATCCCGATCCGCAGTAAAGATCCACAAAGGCTCCCGGCTGCTTCGGAGTGACGTGTCCCCGAACCCATGAGAGCAAAATTCCCGCCATGATGGTATGCACCTGATGAAAACCACCCTCGGGACTGGATTCCCGTTGAAGATCATCGGTGAGTGCGACTCGTTCGGGCCGTTCCCCCTTTGAACGAACCTCCGTCAAAAGCGCATTTACCCGATCATTGGCAATAAGACACCGCTCCACATCGATCACGGTTCGTTGGTCGAGTGCGTAGTATCCCATCTCCCCGGAAGGGCTTGAATGAACGGAGATTTTGTTCCGATAACTAAACTCCACTGGCGAGGCAAAAGCTTCGATCGGGGGAAGTTCCCGAAATCCCCCCAGTCTCTGAAGCGTGTCACGCACCTGCTTCTCCTTGAGCCGAACCTGTTCTGTGTATGCGATGTGTTGATACTGACAACCTCCACAGACTCCGAAATAGGGACATGGAGGAGTGATCCTGGAAGGAGCCGGTTTCAGAACCTCGACAAGAACAGCTTCTGCAAAACCTTTCGTCTCCTTCACCACACGGGCACGAACCCGTTCACCGGGAATGGTGAAGGGAATAAACACCACTTTGCCCTCGGGAAGCCGTCCGACGCCACCCCCTCCAAAGGCTACGTCCCGGATTTCTGTCTCAAATTCAACCATTCATCATGATTTCGAAGAGCAGGGCGAATCACAAATCCAAAATAGAGGGAGAAACAGTGGCGAGCGCTGTTGCGTTTTAAAAAAATCGTGCTTCATTGGAGGTTCGCTCATGAAATCCTCCGGTGACTCGATCCGCTTGCGCGGTATCCGACAAAACAATCTCAAAGGCTTCGATCTCGATATTCCTCTCGGGAAAATGAGCGTCGTTACCGGCTTGAGTGGTTCCGGAAAGTCATCCCTCGTCTTCGACACCCTCTATGCCGAGGGGCAACGACGGTACGTAGAAACGTTCAGTCCCTATGCCAGGCAGTTTCTCGAACGGCTCGATGCCCCGCGGGTCGACACCATCGAGGGCATACCCCCCGCCATCGCCATCCAGCAGGGCAATACGGTCAAAACGTCGCGCTCCACTGTGGGAACCCTCACCGAGCTTTGCGACTATTTCAAGCTTCTCATGCCACACTGCGCGACTCTGAACTGTCCCCAGTGCCATCAAGAGGTGCGCCACGACACTCCCCAATCGGTGTACGAGGACGCGCAACGTCAAAACCTCCAGTCTGTTCTCGTCTGCTTTCCTGTCTCCATTCCTGAAAACATTGACCCGGGGAATCTCGCCGAAGTCCTGATCCAGCAGGGCTACCACCGTTGGTGGACAGGTTCCAAGGTGGAGTCCCTGGAGGCCTTCCCGGGAATATCCCGCGCGGGATCATCCCTCCTCGTCATCCAGGATCGAATCATTTGTTCCTCTTCTCGAAAAAGCAGATTCATGGAAGCCGCGGAGTCGGCTTTTCGTGCAGGGAAAAAGCGTCTTTCCCTGATTTCTCCCGAAGATGGCGTGGAGTACAAATATTCCGAAGGTCGGCATTGCGCCCGTTGCAACCGTTCCTTCCCCGCCCCACTTCCCTCCCTGTTCTCATTCAACAATCCCCTGGGAGCTTGTCCCAAGTGCCGGGGTTTTGGGAGGACCATCGACATCGATTGGAATCTCGTCCTGCCGGACTGCACACTCTCGCTTCGCAAAGGGGTGATCCGCCCCTGGCAGAGTGGTGTCTCCGCAGAGTGTCAGACAGATTTATTGGCCTACTGCAAACGACGTCGGATTCCCGAGGAAGTGCCCTTTCGCGATCTCAAGGATGTCCATAAACAATGGATCCTTCAAGGGGACCCGGGCGATCCTGGATCCACCGCCTACGGCCCCTGGTACGGGGTCAAAGGCTATTTCGACTGGCTTGAGTCGAAAAGCTACAAAATGCACGTCCGCGTTCTGCTTTCCCGATATCGCAGCTACAATACCTGTCCTGAATGCCAGGGAGCACGATTCCAGCCGGAAACCCTGAACTACCGGTGGAACTCGCACCACCTAGGCGAACTCTACTCCATGCCGGTGAGGGATCTTCGTCAACTGATCGAAAGATCCCTTCCGATTCATGAAGCATCCTCTTCCCTGGATCCACGGCTTCTCTTGGGAAGGGAGATTTATTCCCGATTGAAACTCCTCGGAGAAGTCGGTCTCGACTATCTGACGTTGGATCGAACGGCACGAACGCTTTCCGGAGGGGAGGTTCAACGCGTTCACCTGACCACCTGCCTTGGGGCCGCGATGGTCCAAACCCTCTTCATCCTCGACGAGCCGAGTGTGGGACTTCATCCCCGTGACATCGAACAGTTGATTCGAGTGCTGCATGCCCTTCGAGATCGGGGGAACACCCTTGTCGTAGTGGAACACGAACCCTCTGTCATTCGGGCTGCCGATCATCTCGTGGATCTGGGACCTCGCTCGGGGGAACAAGGTGGAAATCTCGTCTATTCCGGCCCCATTCCCTTGAGTGAAACCTCCATCCAGCCACACACTCTGACTCTGGACTATCTTTCTGGAACACGATCCATCCCTCTTCCTGGGGCACGCCGAACCATGGATCCCTCCCCCCCCCAAATCACCCTCGAAGGGGCAGCAGAAAACAACCTCAAGAACATCGATATTTCCATTCCGCTCAAACGATTTGTTTGCATCACAGGAGTATCCGGAAGCGGCAAGTCCACCCTTATCCATCGGGTGCTTTACGAAAACCTGCAGCACTCGCGTGGAGCTTTCCCAGGTACCCCGGGTAAATGCCGCTCCATTATCGGGGGTAACATTCCAGCCGAGGTTATTTTGGTGGATCAATCCCCTCTGGGGCGAACCTCCCGCTCCAACCCCGCAGTCTACTCGGGAGCATGGGAACCGATCCGATCTCTTTTCAGCCAGCTCGAGGGGAGCAGACGCCAGGGTTTCACGCCTTCGACATTTTCCTTCAATGCAGGAGATGGACGTTGCCCACGCTGTGGAGGAAATGGCGTGGAGAAAATTGAGATGCAGTTTCTCCCCGACGTGATCATTCCCTGCTCCGAGTGCAAAGGGGATCGTTTCAAACCTGAGATCCTTCAGCTAAAACTCGGTGGACTCAACATCCGGGAGTGGTTGGATCTGGACATCTCCTCCATGCGTCAACGCCTGGTTGCCCTCCCCCTTGAAACGGATTCCGCCATTCCATGGAACCGAGCCAAAGCGGAAGCCGCAAAGAAACTCCAGCTCCTTGAACGTGTGGGGCTTGGCTATCTGAAGGCGGGACAACCCCTTGGAACCCTTTCAGGGGGTGAGGCCCAACGACTCAAATTATGCGGCTTTCTTTTGGAAACACACCCTTCCAAGCCCTCAGGATCCTCCCTCCTCATCTTTGATGAGCCCACCACCGGACTGCACTACGACGATGTCCGGCAACTTCTCGAGGTTCTGCAAAACCTCGTGGATCAGGGGCATTCCGTGCTTGTCATCGAACATAATCTTGAAGTCATCAAGTGCGCCGACTGGATCATCGATCTGGGACCCGGGGCTGGAGATGAAGGAGGCCACATCGTCATCACAGGAACTCCGGAATCGGTTGCCGCATGCGCCAACTCATGGACCGGAAAATTTCTTCACCCCCTTCTTTCCCGTTCGAACTCTCCCAAAAACAAACCCGCTCCTCCAAAGAATCGGGTATCCCGATCTCCCCACTCCAGGATCGCCTCCATTCAGATCCAAAATGCCCGGGAACATAATCTCAAAAACGTCACCCTCTCCATTCCCCTCAACCAGTTTGTCGTCATCACCGGGCTCAGCGGCAGTGGTAAATCAACCCTCGCGTTTGACCTTGTTTTTTCCGAAGGGCAACGCCGCTTCCTGGATTGCATGTCCACGTATGCACGGCAATACATCGAGCAGATTCCCCGTCCCGACGTGGACCTCATCGAAGGCATTCCCCCAACGGTTGCGATCGAGCAACGCATCACCCGGGGAGGATGGAAATCGACCGTGGCCACCATCACGGAGGCCTATCATTTCATCCGACTCCTCTATGCCCGGCTTGGGGTTCAGCACTGCCCTGATTGTCACCATGAAATCATGAGTCAAAGTGAATCATCCGCCGTGAATCAAGTGGTGGAGGCCTTGAAACAACGTTCTTATCGGCTCCTCGCCCCAGCTGTCAGGGGACGAAAAGGTTTTCATGAAGAGGTGTTCGCTTGGGCCGCCCAACATGGATTCGAAAGACTTCGGGTGGATGGGAAACTCATTCCCCTCCGCCAGCTGCAGGAGAAACGTCTTGCACGTTACATGGAACACACGATCGAAATCGATTGCGGTCTTTTTGAGCGGGGCTCCAGGGACCCCGCCCGAATCCGGCAGGCGCTTCGCATGGGTCAGGGCAGCCTGATTCTGTCAGCACCGGGGACCATTCGCAGTCAAAAGGAGATCATCATCTCCACCGCAAGAGTCTGTCACTCGTGTCACCAATCCTTTTCGCCACTTGATCCAAAGGATTTCTCATTCAACAGTTCCGCCGGTTGGTGTCCCAAGTGTCAGGGTTATGGAGTGATCTGGAAGGGGGAAACCCTCGAAGTGCTCGAGGGAGAGGAAGAGGCAACGAGGGATCAGGCCCTTGAGCGAAGAAAAGCCGGGGACGGGGAGGAATTTCCTTGCCCCGAATGTCACGGAGCACGATTGAAACGCGAATCTCTTTCCGTCCTCGTGGGAGGCGTCTCCCTGAAGGATTTAAACTCCATGAGTGCCCACGCGGCTTCCAACTGGTTCTCGAAACTGAAATTCAAAGGAACCGACGGAACGCTCGCGCGGGACCTCATTCCCCAAATCCTGGAACGATTGAAATTCATGGATGAAGTGGGTCTCGATTATCTGTCGCTGGGTAGATCCGCCGTCACGCTGTCAGGCGGCGAAGCTCAACGTATCCGTCTCGCATCCCAACTGGGGTCCAATCTTCGTGGGGTTCTCTATGTTCTAGATGAACCCACCATCGGACTTCATCCCCGTGACAATGAACGCCTTCTCGCCGTCTTGGAGAATTTGAAAAAGCGTGGAAACTCCCTTCTTGTTGTGGAACACGATGAGGAAACGATGCGCCGTGCAGACTGGCTCATCGATCTCGGACCGGGTGCTGGAAAGCACGGAGGGGAAGTCGTCTGGAACGGGCCTCTCCCGAAAAAAAACCAGGCGTCGAAGCACTCGAGCAGGACCATGGAAGCCCTAGTCAACCCGATGCGACATCCCATTTTGGGCAAACGCCGCGAATTAAAAAGTGCATCGTGGTTCAAGGTCTCAAACGCCCAATTGCATAATCTGAAGAAGGTCGATGCCCAATTCCCCATTGGCCGACTCACCGTCGTTGCAGGAGTCAGTGGTGCCGGGAAATCGTCCCTGGTCCGGGGAACCCTTCTCGATGCGCTGCAAAACCCGCACTCGCATTGGAAATCCTGCGTCCGGGGACGAGAGCTGATCGCCTCAGCCTATGAAGTGGACCAAACACCGATTGGAAAAACCCCCCGTTCCTGTCCGGCAACCTACCTGGGTGTCTGGGACCAGATCCGCGCCCTCTTCGCGGGAACTCCTGAAGCACGGATCCGGGGATACAAGGCCAACCGGTTTTCATTTAATGTAGGGGGGGGGCGGTGCGGACGGTGTGAGGGACAAGGCCGCATCAAACTCGAGATGAATTTCCTGCCCAATGTGCAGGTGATTTGCGATGTATGTGAAGGAACCCGTTTCAATTCGGAAACTCTGGATATCCTGTACCGCGAACGAACCATTGCCGACATCCTGTCCATGTCCGTCGAGGAAGCCATCGAATTTTTCTCTTTTGACACCCGAATTGCGATACCCCTGCGTTTGCTTGGGGAAACTGGGCTTGGATATCTCACCCTCGGACAAAGCAGTCCCACACTGTCGGGAGGGGAGGCCCAACGTTTGAAACTGGTGAGTGAATTGATGCGGGGTCAGGGACGTCCGACTTCTCCCCGTTACCCCATGGAAACAAAGGGAAACCTCTATATCCTTGAGGAACCCAGCATCGGCCTTCACTTTGCCGATGTTGAAAAATTGACTTACGTTCTTCACCGTCTTGTGGACGCAGGCCACACAGTGATCGTGATCGAACACAACCTGGATTTGATCGCGGAAGCCGATCACGTTATTGAGCTGGGTCCGGACGGCGGGGATCGAGGCGGCCTGGTCGTCGCCACCGGCACACCTGAAGAGCTAGCCCGGAATGCATGTTCCCCAACAGGGAATTATCTCCAGAAACTCCTTAAAGTAGGGAGTCCCTCCCCAAACTCCAAGTCTCCCAAACCCGGAGGAGTACGTCTCTCTCCAGTTTCCACCTGACCCTTTTCAGACATTTAACTCCCTACTCCTGTAAAATGCCCTCAACCATTGAATTCCGAATCGGCGAAATAGTTTTCCATTTAAGGCCTATACAAACCCTCAATTGCGATTAGGTTGTGGGAGCTTGGATAACCATTCCCCCATTCCGTCATGAAAACATCCCCCTCTCCCTCCACCAAACGCAAGTTCCTCAAAACATCCTTGGGCCTTGGTTTCATGGGATCAAAGCTGCGAGCACTTTTTCTCGGAAAGCCGACCCTGGCCATTATTCCCCCTCATCGTTCCTGCCGCCGATCGCCCTCCCCATATAGGAATCACGGCGTTCGGGGAATGATTCCCCCATTTTTCATGATGGCCCTGGTTGCGAGCACATTATCCCTCTCTGCTGTTGAAACGGTCACGGTTGATTTTGCCACAGATAAGGGGGTTGCTACTTATCGGGCGACGGGATTTCTTCACAGTTTTACGGTCGACACCCCTGCCACTCTGGTAAATCCACTCAAGCCGAAACTATTCCGAACCTACCCGGAGGGAGCTTTTGCGATCTATAGCCGGGCAACCACCCTCGGGGCGAAAGTTCAATCAGTTTTGTCCGACGGCTACGGTTATGGCCCCAACCCCGGAACGGGAGGCGACTATACCACCTGGGAAAACCTTGTAAAAAGCTACGTCAATTATGCCAAAGCAAACGGGCAGACGGCAAATATCCAATGGGATATATGGAATGAACCCAACTATTCATTTTTCTGGACCGCTTCCCAGGCGCAATATTTTGAGACATGGAGACGTGCTTACATTGCCATCCGAGCCATCGATCCGACAGCAGTCATTGTGGGCCCCAGTGTGTCGGGATTTGATTTAGGATTTATCCAAAATTTCCTGACGTATGCGAAGGCAAATAATGTGTTGCCTAACATCATCTCCTGGCATGACTTTGGGGGGGGCGACAATATCCCTGCAAATGTTCAAAATCTTCGGAGCTGGCTCACCGCGAACGGGATCAATATCACCCGCTTTTCCATCAACGAAAACATCCTCCAAAGTGAATTTATTTCCCCCGGGGCCAC
>CAYYYL010000014.1:0-61241 GCA_964475835.1 uncultured Verrucomicrobiota bacterium
TGGTCGGGATTTGTCACAAGATTGCAACACGGCTGTTGCTTGGTCGTCATATATTGGAAGCAGGATGGTCTCATGCCCGATCTCATATTGATTGTTGAGGACGAACCGGATGTTTCCGACCTGCTCGCGTTCACCTTTAAGGGGGCGGGTTTTCAAGTGACGTGCGCGCGGGAGGGGAAGGATGCGTTGAATCAGGTGAAGCAGAAGATCCCTTCGCTTATTATTCTGGATCTGATGCTTCCCGGCATGGACGGCACGGATATCTGCCGTTCATTGAAGAGGGATTCCCGGTTTGCCGCCATTCCGATCATCATGCTGACAGCCCGTGCGGAGGAGACGGATCGTATCGTCGGGCTGGAACTGGGAGCGGATGACTACATCACCAAACCCTTCAGTCCCCGCGAGGTGGTGTTGCGGGTAAAATCGATTCTCCGCCGGGCGCAGGCTCCTGTTTCCACGGGAGAAATGGTTCTGCATGCGGGGGATTTGATGATCGATATGGGGCGGCACGTGGTCACGATCAAAGGGAAGTCGGTGGACTTGACGGCTACGGAGTTCAAATTGATTTCACTCCTGGTCGAGCGCCGGGGGCGGGTTCAGACACGCGACAGATTACTCAGTGATGTGTGGAACTACGATGCTTCCATCGACACGAGGACCGTGGATACGCACATGCGGCGTCTTCGGGAGAAAGTGGGTTCGCGGGTCGCGCGGCAGATTGAAACGGTCCGGGGAGTAGGGTACCGTTTTGCCGAAGCGGAGTCTGGAGATTGATCCAGGGAATCCGCCATCCCCATGGCCGCGCTCATCATTTTTCTACTCGCTGTCGGCATCGTCATCGGGTTGCTGGTGAAGATTCGCCGCGTGCTCGAAACCGTCTATCGACAGATCGCTCACCGTCGTGAAGCGCTTGGTCTTTCCCGGCTGACAAACGAGGTTTCGATTTGGGCGGAGCCCGGGCGGCTCTGGGTTCAGATCGCCGAAATTCAGGAGGCAGAAAAACAGGCTGCGCTGCGGGCCAGCAACACTCAGTTTGTCCTCACAGCCTTGCTCGAAGGAATGCTCGAAGGGGTGCTGGTGGTGGATGCTCATGGTAAAATCCGCGCCGCCAACGAGCCTTTACGCCGGATGTTCGGTGTGACTTCGGAGATTCTCGGACGATCGCTGCCCGAGGCATTTCGCAACAAGGATCTTTTCGATATTTTTCAGCGCGCCCTGGAGGAGGGACAGGTGCTGCATCACACCATGGAGATCTCCAGCCCCGCGCAATGCATGGTCGAAGTGAACGCCTCAGTTGTGCGCGATCCCCAGCGAAAGGCGAATGGAACGGTCATTGTGCTTCACGATCAGACGCGCTTGCGGCATCTGGAAACGACGCGAAAACAATTTGTCGCCAATGTATCCCATGAGATCCGGACGCCTCTGACGATGGTGAAAGGGTATCTGGAGGCCCTCGACGAAAATCCCGACATGGATAACGCACAACGACGCCAGGTTGTCCGGGTCATGCAACGCAATGCGGAGAGAATCTCAAATCTCATCAGCGATTTGTTGGTGCTTTCCAAGCTCGAAGGTTCTGATCAACGGGAGACGATGGAATCGGTGGATGTCCATGGGTTGCTCGCCGAGGTTAACGAGGAGTTTCAGTCTGTCTGTCGGAAAAAGGATATCGAATTGAACATGCCGGAACGGAGGCCAAACCGTATGGTTCGTGGAAATCCCGTTCGGTTGCGTCAGGTGATGGACAACCTTCTCGACAATGCGGTTCGATATTCACCGCCCCATACCTCCATCACCGTGCGCGCCGAACTGGTCGATGCTTGGTTGCAGATTTCGGTCTCGGATCAGGGATGTGGAATTTCGGAGTCCGATCTGCCCCACGTGTTCGAGCGGTTTTATCGTGCGGAAAAGTCACGCGCTCGAGACGCCTCCGCCTTGGAGACCCATTCCGGAACGGGCTTGGGCCTCAGTATTGTGCAGCAAATCGTGCAACAGCACGGCGGCAGGGTGTGGGTTCGAAGCGAACTCGGAAAGGGCGCGACGTTCACGTTCACGATTCCCTTGGGGGGATGAAGTTTCTACGCCCGGTGGAAGAATAAAAGATAGAGTCCCATCCCGAAAATCAGCATGGAACTGACGACGGGAAGATAGCGTGACCAGCGTTGTGCCTGCGTCCAGTAGAGATCCATCAGCTTTGCGGCTTGTTGCATCGTCACACAGAGAATAAGCACCACCATGCCGAGTCCGAGACTAAAGACCGTGACCATCGATAAGCCAAGCGCCGGACTGTGAGTTGTCCACGCCATCGCCAGAACCGCAAGCCCGCTCATGCAGGGGATGGCGCCACTGCAAAATCCTATCAGGAACACCTCCCGCAGGGAAGAGGGGGATCGATGATGGTGGTGAAAGTCATGGTGATGAAAAAAATGTCCCTGGCACCCGTGCTCATCACGATCCTCGTTCGCATGGAAATGCGCCTTACGCTCATTCCAGAACATCCACAGGCCGATTCCGATCATCAACACCGCGCCCGCCCTTTCCCCCCAAACTTCGACCGTTTCCTGTGAAAATAGTGGACCAAGAAGAAAACCCATTCCTCCGAGAACGAAAATGGTGAGGGTATGAGCCAGGGTGACCACAAGCGCGAACACCACAGCCTCCAATAAGGTGCGGCGGCGGTTCAAAAAATAGGATGCCAGTACCGCCTTGGCATGACTGGGCTCCAGACTGTGAAGCAGCCCAAGTACAAATGCGGAGGTCAGGGTCAAAGAGACGGCAGGCATGAAATAGAATGATGTTGCTAAAGCAAATAATTTGCAATAACAATCGGTTGCCCTGTTCATTCACTTTAAATTGAATGGCCTGGGATTTAGCCTGCTTTTCCATTTGTCACTTCAGGGGCGGTGTGGGCTATCATTCCTCCCGTGCGAAGTTTGATGGGGATATTTCTAGTTTTGTTGGCTTGCGTCCAACTCCAAGGGGAGGAGTTGTCGACCAAGCGTGTAGTGGAAGTCTATCCTCTGGCCCTTGCGGATTTTGATGCCTCGGTGGAGGTGGCAAGGGCCATTGTGTCCTCGGATGGAAAGCTGGTGCCGGATCGTGGGGGGAACCGGTTGATCATGTTTGACTATCCGGAGAAACATGAGGAGTTGCGCAAGGCCCTCCTGTCGGTCCGAGGCCCGCAATACAATATTCGGATTGAGGTGACGTTCGACCATCGGGGAGTTGTTCGTTCGGATTCGATGGGAGTGCAGGGAGGGTTCCGAGTGGGTGGGGTGGAGGTGAAATCGGGGGATGCTCCCCGGACACCGACTCGTGTGGAAATCAATGAACTGGAGGCGACCCGGGCCTCCCTCGTTCGGCAGGAGCTTGTCGTCATGAGTGGGGCCCGCGCGTCGTTGCGGATTGGAACGGACATTCCCTACATGGACTGGTTCTGGGCTTACGGGTTGAATGCAGGCCTTTGGAGTGGGGAGACACGCTGGCGGGAACTAGGAACGTCGCTTTTAGTGGAGCCCAGTGTGGTGGGACAGCGCATCCGGTTGAAGTTGATTCCCGAATTCACCTATCTCCTTGAAGGAAGAAGTCAGACCACGGTGGTGGAAAAATTGGCGACGGAGTTGTGGGTTCAGAACGGAGAGGAGATGGATCTTGGGGGAATGCCTGTTTCAGACCAGGAATTTTATTCGCGTTTCCTCGTCGGTTATAATCATCTGGGTGAAAAACACACCCTTCACATCAAAGTGAAGCCCACCATAGAACCCCTCAGTATGCCGTAAGGTGGATTTCAGATGAAATCGGATTTCAAATGCTGGCCCTGTAAATTTGAGTGGTTCGTTTTGGTCTTTTGGACGGGCTGCCTTTATTATCCATCCTTGTTCCAAATCGCCCGCTCGGACCAGCTGGCATATTTGATGGAAACGGCGGGGATCAAGGACTGGTCGGCACTGGCATGGGATCTTTACGATTTCAATCGACAGCGAGTTTTTGCCAAGGGGGACGAATTGCTTTTCCGTCCCTTCTTTTATTTCATTCTTGGTACGGAAAGATGGCTGTTTGGATACCATTTTATGTTGTGGCAGCTTGCAGGAGTCGTTCTGCACACGGTTGTTCTTATTTGGTTGCTTCGTTTGCTCCGCCTTTTCGGTTTGAATCGAGGCGGATTGTTGCTCGTGCTTTTCTTTTCCTCTCTTCCCCTGTGCATGAATATGGTGATTTGGAATCACCTGCATGGGTATCTCGTTTTTGTATGGATGTTGTTGATTGCCCTATTTGAGCTGTACTGCGTCACCGAAAAGGGGAGATTGGACCTCCGCTCCTTCATCCTGCTTCTAACATCCCTTTCTCTGGCAACCTTCAGTTACGACACCGGTTGCATCTTCACGGTGTTATTCGCCGTTTATCTGGGAACCCGGAGGGGGGTGGTATGTCCATTTGGTTCCCGGGTGAGGGCTGCCATGCTTTTATCGATACCATCCTTTGCCTACGTGGCCCTCAGTGTCCTCGATTTCTTTTTCCGTAAATCGAACGCACCCGAAGCAAACATCATCACTTCGGAATTCCATCTTTTCAGCACGCTGAAATCCATGGTTATCATGGGATTTTGGTGGTTTTACAGCGGTATCGAATCGGCACGTCTTGTGTTTTTTGCACGTCCTGGAGGTCAATTTCGAATTTCCCCCACGACTCCGTTGTTTCCACCCTGGAATTCATGGGACAGTCTTTCGATTTTTGTCACACTGATGTTTGTGGGGCTGGTCGTCTCCTACTTTCTGATTTTTCGAAAAACCATTTCGATGGCCTATTTGAAGCGACAAATCCCCATGCTTAGTCTCATTCTGGGAATGCTGCTGATTTATACACTTGTCATCGCAGTTGGGCGGATCAATGCCAGGGGGCTTGAAAATAATTTAAAGTACAACAACTATTACAGCTATCCCTTTTGGATTTTTACCGTGGTGTTCATTGGATTGTCGATCCATGCGAAACGCCTGCGACAGGTGAGCCCTGCGCTCCGAAAGATCGCGATTTTGATTTTACTCGGTGGAACGTTGTTCAATGGGGTCGTGCTATGGAAAATCAACGCTGGTGTTGCGAGTCAGGATGCTCCCTCCATCCAACTTGTCCAAACGGTGGATGCTTTCCTGTCCGAACATTCCGGAGGGGAGGTTTCCTTTGAAATAGCCCCTTCTATTCCCGGGAACCCGAACATTTTTCCCAACGTATCAGGACCTGAATTCGGGGACTATACGCTGCTGGCCGTCCTCTATCCCCACCACGTCAAAAAAGAGGGCGGTAAATTTTACTTCGATGGCCGGGAATGGACGGAGAAGCGCCGGGAATCCCCCTCCCAATAAAACGATCCAGTTGAGGGGCCCCTAGGAAGGGAAAAAACGATTATTGCTTCCGTAGCCATTCTGCGATTTGCACGGCGTTGAGCGCGGCCCCCTTAAGCAGCTGATCGCCGCTGACAAACATCGCGAGTGCGTTCGGATGGGAGGGATCCTCCCGGAGCCGTCCCACAAACACATCGTACTCTCCACTGGATTCGATCGGCATCGGAAAATAATTTTTCTCGCGGTCATCCACAAGACGCACTCCCGGGGCTTTGGCAAGAATCCCACGGGCCTCATCCACGGAAAGTTTTTTCTCGGTTTCAATGACGATGCTTTCCGAGTGGGCACGGAATACGGGAACACGGATGCATGTGGCACAAATCGCAAGGGAATCATCATGAAACATTTTGCGGGTTTCCTCGACGATCTTGTTCTCCTCCTCGTTGTAACCGTTGGCGGCAATCTTGGTGTTATGCGAGAACACGTTGAACGCGATCTGGTGGGGCAGTACTTCCTTTTTCACAGGCCGGCCTGCGAGGACGTCTTGCGCCTGGGTTTCGAGTTCAGCCATGGCCTTGGCGCCTGCGCCACTTGCGGCCTGATAAGTGGAGACGACGATCCTTCGAATCCGTGCCTTTTGGTGCAGTGGCCAGAGGGGGACGGCCATGATCGCGGCGGAACAGTTCGGGTTCGCAATGACGCCCTTGTGTTTTTTGAGATCATCCCCGTTTACTTCGGGCACCACCAAGGGCACATCGGCATCCATGCGGAAGGCCGAGGAGTTGTCGACCACCACGGCGCCGGCTTTTACCGCATGCGGTGCGAACTCACGGGAACGCGTCGCACCCGCGCTGAAAATGGCAATATCGACGCCTTTAAAGGAATCAGGGGTCACCAGGCGGACGGTGATGTCTTTGCCGAGAAATTTCATCGTTTTCCCGACGGAACGTTCGGAGGCAAGAAGGGAGAGTTCACCGACGGGAAAGCGGCGATTTTCCAGGGTCTTCAGCACTTCCACGCCAACGGCGCCGGTGGCTCCCAATACGGCAATATGTAGGGGCGATTTCATGGGAAAACATCCATTTTCGACATCCCGGAGCCCAAGTCAAGAAGGCTGTAGGGATGCCCATCTTCCCTTTGAAGGGAAATTTCCGCTGCAGGGCTTGTAACGAGCACATAACGAGAGGTGCCTTGAACTGATCAAACCGAAAAATAGACGTAGGCGGCGAAACTGATGGCGGCAACGCCGGCGGTTGCGGCAAGGGACCAGAGTAGATTGCGCTTTCGAGCGGCGATTGCAAAGGTGGCGATGATCACGGCGGCCTGGGCGATAAGCATGCCGAAGAAGAGGCGCTGACTTCGGATGCGATGGCGCTCCGCGGAAAGATTGCTTCGCCGAACTTGAAGTTCATAAAGGTTGGCGACGTTTCGGTTGAGGTAGGCCTCGGCGTCGTAACGCGAGGCAGTAAACCGTAATCGGGCAGCGGTGAAATCGCGATTCAGGGTGCGATTTGCCGGGGTGCCCGGGTGAGTCGAAAGCTGGTGCTCTAGGTCGCCCATGATTTGGTTGATGGGGGTCAAGGCGTTGTCAAAATCGCGCACCTGATTTCTGGCGGCAACGAGGCCGCGGTCAATGGGCTCGTCCCTCAATTTTGCAATAAGGGAGGCGATCTCATTTTCAGGCTTTGAGTTTTCAATGGCACTCAGGGCGGTCTGCACTTCGACATCGGGGGCATCCGTGGGGGACAATTGGGGGATGGTTCCATCGCGCAGAGCGGTAAGGGCCACGGGGTTGAGGGGCCCGGGAAGAAGGGATTTCAATGCGTTTGGATCAAGGGGGTGGATCGGGGTGGTGTGCTGCAGAAGGTCGAGCGTGTTGATCTGCATCGCGCCCCGAAGCCGTTTTGCCTGAAAAAAACTCCACTGATCACCCGCCTTGGATTGCTGTTGCGCGGCGAGGGACCGATCGTACTGCGCGTGATTCATCTCGCTGGCGGAAAGCCCTGCAAGCATGGTGGCGACGAGGGTCATCACGACCGGGGTTGAATTCAGAATCTTCTCCCACCGGGTTCCTGTGGTGTCGGGGGTCGGTTTCGTGCGCGCATTCATGCAGTGCCACGCATTTTTGACAAGCCTCTGGGGTTGTCAACGACGGAGTATCGCAGAAGTCGCGCGGGAACTGACGGAGAAAAGTCCGTTGTTTAAAGGGCGCCTGGGTTGGGGGGAACCTCGTCCTTGCGATACGAACCGACGACCAGTTCACTGAGAAACTTGTCCGGATTGTCGAGGGCGCTAGGAGGGATGCTGAATTCAGTGAGGCCGGTGTTTTTTTTCGCGAGATTGAGGCCGAACTCGTAGTCCTTGAAAAGGGTGGTACAGATATCGCGCACATTCTTCTTTTCCCTGCGGGAGCGTTCAACGACGCCGTCCACCGTGGAAGGTTCGAGTTTGAGGGTGAGCCCGTGGCGTTGCGTGAAACGGGCGCAAAAGTCGCGAATGCCGTCCTCGAGCACACTTTTTTCCTGACGGGCTTCCGCTTCGAGAACATCCTTTAAGGCTTGTTCTGGATGGTGGATTGTCTCCTCAGTGATTTCAAAATGATGAATGCCTGAAGAGGGAAGATGAAATTTGAAGTCGCGGAAGATGCGTTCGCAGACGGTCATCAGTCCGCGTGCGCCGGTTTGTTCCGCTCCGGCGAGTTCGGCGATGGCGCGCAGGGCGCACTCCTTGAATTTCACATCGATGCCGAAGGCCCGGAAGCTGCGCACGTATTGCTTCACGATGGACCCTTCGCTGCTGCGCAAGATCTCAAAGAGATCGTCCCTGCTGAGGGGATCGCAGACCACGCGGACAGGAAGGCGTCCGACGAATTCGGGTTCGAAGCCGAATTTGACGAAGTCCTGGGTGGTCACGTGGCGAAAGAGTTCCGTTTGCGCGATTTCCTCGCGGGCGTCGCCCATGTGAAATCCGATGCGCGACTTTTTCAACCGGGTTTGAATGATCTCCTCCAGTCGATCAAAGGCACCGGAGACGATGAAAAGAATGTTCCTGGTGTTCAGTGTCTCGCGCTTGAGCTTGCCCTTGCGCTGGAACTCCATGGCTGCCTGGATTTGGGAAGGCAGATCGTTTGGGCTGCGCAGGGCGACCTCGGTCTCCTCCATCAATTTGAGAAGGTTGGTCTGCACGCCGCGACCGCTGACGTCGCGTCCCGTGATGTTCGGGGGCGTCGCGATTTTGTCGATTTCGTCGATGTAGACGATGCCGTACTGGGCGAGTTTGACGTTTCCATCGGCCCGCTGGACGAGCTCGCGGATCAAGTCATCCACATCTCCGCCGACATAACCCGTTTCGCTGAATTTCGTGGCATCGGCTTTGACGAAAGGGACGCCGATCAACTGGGCGATCGTGCGGATGAGATAGGTTTTCCCGACGCCTGTTGGCCCGAGGAGGATGACGTTCTGTTTCGCGTAGTCGGCACGGGACTCGGCGTTTTTTTCCTCCTGCTCGGTGAGACGGATGTGGTTGTAGTGGTCGCATACAGCGATCGCCAGGGCTTTCTTCGCCTCACTCTGCCGGATGACAAACCGGTCGAGATGCTCCTTGATGTCCCGGGGTTTGAACTGGAAATCAAACTGCAGAGGAGTGTCTGGATCCGGGGGTGGGGCATTGTCGCCCGTGGCTGCGGCGTCGGCTTGGGACATGACGGTGGAAAAAACGACCTTGTCCCCGAACTGCTGCTTCATGAATTCGGCGAGCTTTTTTTGCAGTTCCTGCTGGGAGGGGGTGTCGGTGCTCATAGGGGTGTTGTCACCATTCTAACGCAGCTTTGGATGCTGTCCAATGAATCGGAGTCAGGAGAACATTTGAACGAGCTCAGAAACTCAAGCTCATTCATTCTGACTTCTGTCTCCTGTTTTCTGAATTCCTTCCGCCCAATCACTTCTTCGCTTTTTCCCAATCGGCGAGGAACTTGGCCAGGCCGATGTCGGTGAGTGGATGTTGAACGAGTTGTTTGAGGACGCTGTAGGGAGCGGTGATCACATCCGAACCGATCTTGGCGGCCTCGACAAAGTGCATCGGGCTGCGGGCCGAGGCGGTGAGGATCTGGGTTTTGATTCCGTAATTGTCATAGATCTGGCGGATGTCGCGGATAAGCTGCATGCCTTCCGTGGCAATGTCGTCGAGCCGTCCCACAAAGGGGCTGATGTAGGTTGCGCCGGCTTTGGCCGCGAGCAGGGCTTGGGCAGGGCTGAAGCAAAGGGTGCAATTCGTTTTGTAGCCTTTTGCGGAAAAAATCTTCAATGCCTTCAAACCTTCGATGATGAGGGGAACCTTGATCACGATGTTCTTGTGGATCTTGGCATACTCCTCTCCCTCCTTGACCATGTCCTCGGCTTTGAGGGCGGTGACTTCCGCCGAGATGGGGCCATCCACGATCGCAAGGATTTCATCCAGAAGCTGGCGGAAGGGCTTGCCGCTTTTGGCGGCGAGCGAAGGGTTGGTGGTGACTCCGTCCAGGATGCCCCAGGAAGCGAGCTCGCGGATTTCGTTGACCTCTCCTGTATCAATAAAAATTTTCATAAAGCGTTGGAATGGTGTATGGTATATCTTAAGTTTGGTTCCGATCCGGTTGGGTATTAAAATGAATTTGCCTCGACCGGGTTCGGAATCCCTCCTAAATTAACTTGAGAAGTCTTGTAGTAAAGCTCAACCATCAATTCTCGTGAAAGAATATCTGGACGGGATTCTTAGGTATGCGGTGAATGTGGGTGCTTCGGACATCCATTTGAAGGCGAACAAGCCTCCCATTCTTCGCGTGTCAGCGCAGCTCGTATCCCTTGAGGCCGATGCTCCGACGGATTCGGATATGGTGAAGATCGCGCAATTGATCATACCGGAGTTTTTGCGCGAAAAATTTAATCACGAGCGGGAAGCGGACTTTTCCTACTTCGTCCCCGAAATCGGACGGTTCCGCACTAATATCTATACGCAACGCGGACAGATCAATGTGGCGATGCGTCATGTGAAGGGCCGTGTTCCGGATTTCAACGCTCTGAATCTCCCCGAGATTTTAAAGAAGCTCGCCATGAGCGAACGAGGCATTATTTTGGTGGCGGGGGCGACCGGCAGTGGCAAGTCCACGACCCTGGCGTGCATGCTCGAGTACATCAACAATCACGACAAGTGCCATGTCATGACGATGGAGGACCCCATCGAATATGTTTTCGAGGACAAGCAGTGTGTCATCAACCAGCGCGAGGTGGGCTTGGATACGATGTCCTTTCGTGCAGCATTGAAAAACGTGCTTCGTCAGGACCCGGACGTGATCATGGTGGGTGAGATGCGCGATTCGGAAAGTTTTTCCGCTGCGATCACGGCGGCCGAGACAGGGCATCTGGTGATGACAACGGTTCACTCCAACAATGCCGCGCAGACTATCACGCGTGTCCTGGATTTCTTCCCCATGGAGGAACGCGAGCAGGTGTTGCGGGCCCTTGCGGGCTGTCTGACGGCGATCATCTGTCAACGCATGATCCCAGCCCGCAGTGGCGGGGCGGTTCCTGCGGTGGAAATCATGACCGCCACTCCTGTGATCCGGAAGCTTCTGGAGGAACAGAAACTGGAAAAACTGGCTCCGGCAATTGAAGCGGGGGGAGAGGATGGCATGCAGTCCTTCAATCAATCCATTTTCAAGCTCATCAAATCGGGGATGATTTCGGAGGAGGATGGTATTTTGAAGTCTTCTAATCCCGATCAGTTGCGCATGAATCTGAAAGGCATTTTCCTCGATGAGACGCGCCGGATCATCGGCTGAGCAGCGGGAGGCGCGCCGGCGTTTTGAGGCATGAATGCTCCTCATTCCTTTTCGTCAAGCTGGCGTTCAGCATGGTATGCGGGTGTGCAGATGTTGCGAGGGGATCGCTGGAACCTGATCACGGCGATACTCCTGGTCGCAGCGGTTTTCATCCAGGGGTTGAGTATCGCAGGGGTGTTTTGGTCCCGGGCTCATTTTGGACACCATTTCGATCCTGCGGTCTTTTCCATTTACGAGGAAAAGAAGTCCGATGATTCCGTGAATACGGTGTTTCGATCCAGGGATGCGGAGGAGGCCCGTCGTGGTTCCGCCATTCCTTTGCAGGATGCGATTTCCGAAACGATGGAACGCGCGATGCTGGAGCTGGATCAATCCCGTGCGCGCCGCAAGGAGGTTTCCATTGTGGAACGGGAAGCGGAGAAGCGGGCGGATGTTTTTCTGCGCCAGGCCCAACATTCCATGGATCGCGGTCTTGCGGAAACGGCGCTCGATCAGATCCAGAGTGCGCTTCATCTGGCCCCGGACTATGTGCCTGCCATCGGAAAACTGGCGCAGTTTTATGAGGGAAGAAAGGACTATGCCCAGGCGAAATTTCAGTGGGAACGTGCCGCGGTGGTTGCCCAGGCGGGGACGCCGGAGATGAAGGAGATCCAGCAGAACCTCGACCGTCTCATGACTCTTCGAACGGATGGGAAGGGGAACGCACGGCCTGGTCCGGTATTTCATGTGGAGACACCCCCGGCCCCAGCCCCCAATCCGGATCGCATCGGTCCCAACCGGGTTCTTGTGGCATCGGTAACCCGTTCGGATGTGAACGCGCCCGACCTCTACGACCTTTGCTTTAATCTGAAACTGGCCATGGGATCCCGTGGCCAAGAGGGGTGGATGTACCACAGTGACACCCGGATCGAGGTCGTCTTTTACGACCAGTCCCGGACGGCCGCGGGGACGTTGATTCCCATCAAGGTGCTGAGCACCATTCTCAAACCAAAACAGAACTGGAAAACAACGACGGACCAGATCCTGTCGGTGAAATATTCGGTCCCGAGGGGATATTTTCGGAAGAAGGCGTCCACTCTCGGAAATTCCTACTCCTTTTGCGGATATGTGGTGAATGCGTACTATCGGGGACATTTGGAGGATTCGTATGCCTATCCGACGGATGTGCTCTCGCGGTATGTGGCAAAGACGGGGGGTGGATAGTGAAGGTGCTTGTGCTCGACAGTGATTTGAAGGCAGCGGAGGAGGCGGCTATCGCGTTCCAGGGGAGCGCGTTTGATCTGGTCCTCGCCGCATCCCCGAACGACGCCCAGTTCATTCTGGATCAGGAATTTTTTGAGGTTTTGGTGGTGCATATTGATGATCAGGATCATTCCCTGGTCTCCTTTGGTCTGCGCATGACAGGCAGGTATCCCCACCTAAAACTCGCCTTTCTTGCGGACGATCCCGCGATGATCACTCCCGAAGCCCTGCCGCATTCGCATCTGGGGGTGATTCAAAAGCCACTGCTCCCGTCGAAACTCGCGCTGGTTGTGGATAGCGCTCATTTGCACGCACGCAACTACAGCAGTCTGAACGAAGTCCGGCAGAAAATGGCGGATGGGGGATTTGGTTCTTTCAGTCTCGTGGATGTGATCCAGATGTGTTGCATCAGCCGGAAAACGGGGTTGCTTGTGGTTCAATCCCGCGGCCGTGAAGGCGATCTCTATGTTCACAACGGTGCGGTTGTTCATGCGGAGGCTCCGGGGCATGAGGGAGAGGAGGCGGTTTATGAAATATTATCGTGGGAGGATGCGCAGTCCTCCTTGACGGAGAACGCCTCGAGTCCGAAAACGACGATTCATGTGGGGTGGGAGCATCTCCTGATGGAGGGCGTTCGCCGCAAGGACGAGATGCAGGAGGTGCAGGATCTCCGTTCCGACGCAGGGGCCGAGCAGTTGATTGGGAAAATGGTGGGACCCTTCCGCGTGGATCGAAAAATCGCATCCGACTATTGGGGAACCCTTTATGAAGCCCAGCAGGTGGCCGTCAATCGTCCCGTTGCTCTCAAGGTGTTGAACCCCGCCTTTTACGGCAATGGCGACCGGGCCCAACAGTTCATCGGATTTGCGGGGGCGATGGCTCGGGCGCAGAATCCGTATATCGTGACGGTGTACGAGGCGGGCCAGGCCAATGGATTGATTTTTTATGCGCGAGAACAGGTGGATGGGGCCAGTCTGAAGGAGCGACTGCGGCGGGGAGAGACGCTCTCCGAGGACATGGCGTTGCGCGTCATCATGAATGTCGGCGAAGCGCTCCATTACGAAAAGGATCAGGGCATTCTGCATCTGCCCCTTATGATCGATCAAATCCTGATCCCCGACACAGGGGTGCCGAAGCTTTTCAACAATGTGACGATGGAGGGGGGTGAGACAAGTCCGGGTGAGGTGGACGAGATTCACCGACTGGCGGCGATTATGCGGCAGGCCATCGCCGTGGGGGAAGCCAGTCCCGGCTTTCAGAAATTCATTGAGCGAATGGAAGGACAGGGATTTGGCGATTGGAGCAGTCTGCTCCGTGAGGCTCAAGACATGGAAATGCATCGGCGTGCCGACAGAGTGGATGTCAGTATCAGTTCGGGTGTGGTTGCTCCCATGGAGCCGGAGCGACCTTCGGGACGGCCATGGAAGGTCTGGGTGTTGGTGCCCGTGATGGTGGCGCTCGTGGCAGGGGTGGGGGGGTATGCGTTTCTGAAAAATCGTCATCCCGGGGCACAGGATGTGGATGTGATGCTTCCCGTTTCCGCGGGGCCGTTTGCCTATCAGAATGAAAAGAGCACGCTTCCGGTATTTTATATCGACAAGTATGAAGTGACGATCGACCAGTACCGCCAATTTCTCGAAACTTGGAAGAGGAACAAGGTGTCCATCCAGGAACATCCCAAGCAGAGACCCGGAAAGGATCACACGCCCGCCCAATGGAACCTCATGCTCAATGCCATTGAAACCAAGTCCCTTTTCAATGGGGTTCGAATTCATGAAAACACGCCCGTTTTCAATGTCGATTTTTTTGATGCCTGGGCCTATGCCCGGTGGGCGGGCAAGCGACTGCCAACCGAATACGAATGGGAAAAAGCTGCGCGCGGAACCGAGGGATGGCTCTTTCCATGGGGTAATCAGCCCGATCCCAGTCGCGCGAACACTGGCGCAGATCTGAGCTACAGCGCTTCGGATTCCACTTTTGGCAGGATCGATGGGTTTGGAATCTGGGCGCCCGTCGGCGCCCTTCCCATGGATCGAAGTCCCTTTGGCGTCATGGATATGGCGGGAAATGTGAGCGAATGGACGGATTCCTGGGATACGAACCCCGATTTTTCAACCGAACAGATTCCCGTGGTGCGAGGAGGGTCCTGGGCTTCTGTTGATGTCAAGCTTACTAATCGTGATCTTCGTCAGCCTTCCCTCAAACGGAGCCGCCAGATCGGTTTCCGGTGTGTGTCTGACCGCCCTATTCCAAACAAAGCCCCATAATGTCAACAACTCGTTGAGTTGCAAGCCATTAGGTTGCGGTTTGGGCGATATCCTGCTATTTTACTCAAGAAGCTCCCTGGAAGACCGATTCATTCTTCAGTAACCTGTTACGAAGTCTTTCACCATGGCCAAGCCCAAGCGTTCCAGCGCTGAGTATGAGCAGCTGCTCCAGACGGTGCAGATGTTTGAAGTTATTGCCGAGACCCAGCCCAATGACATCCAGTCTTTGGAGATTCTGAAGGAGGCGTATCTCAATCTGGAGCGTGATGTGGATGCCGTGGCTGTGGCCAAAAAAATTGCCCAGGCCTACGTCGGACTGGGACAGCTCTCCTCCGCGATTCTCGAATACGAAGGCATTCTTCAGCGTGCTCCTGATGACGCCGACTGCCTTGCCGCGTTGGGCGAGCTTGAGGGAAAGATGACGGGATTGTCCGGGGGAGGGACTTCCACGGAGGCCGGAAAGGTCGCTGCGGAGCAGGCCCTTGCGGAATCGGAGCAGTTTGAGGACGGAAACGAAGCCTTATTGAAATTTTTCCAGGAGCAGCAGGTGGTGAGTGACAAGGATGCCAAGACTCTTCTTGCCGGGATTTCGGCGGCCATTGCACAAACTTCCATGGATCGACCGGCTCCATCCCTTATTTCTTTGATCAGTGAACGTGGAATCTGTTCCGAGGAAAAGGCCCTGGCGGTGATTTCCGAAAAGACACGCATCCCCTTTCTTCCGATTGCGAGTTACGAAATCGATACCATCCGGGCGCAATCGCTGGCGAAGGAATTCAAGCTCAAGCATCTGGTGCTTCCTTTCGATCAAATCAGCAAGACCATGCTGGTTGCCACGGTGAATCCGTTTGATGCCCATGCAAAACGCCGTGTCGAAAAGGAGGCAGAGGGTCGTGTGCAGTGGTATCTCACCACGTCGTTCGACATGACCAAACAGCTCAAGGACCTTTACCGCATCCTCACATGAAATCCTTTGGTGAACGTATTGCGGATGCGATGATCGAGGATGGAGTTCTCCAGGCGGAGCAGCTCCAGGAGGTGATGGTTCAGCAAAAGAGCCAGGGGGGGCGTCTTCTTAAAATCCTGCTGGATAAATCGTATGTCACCGAGCAGGACATGATGGTGAGCATGGGGCGCACGCTGGGAACGCCTCCCGTGAATCTTGCACGATTCAAGGTGACGAAGGAAATCGCCGATCTTGTTCCGCGCGATGTGGCGAAGAACCACCATTTACTCCCGGTATCGAAGCTCAATAACACCTTGTTTGTGGCGATGGCGGATCCCTTGAATGTGCTCGCCATCGATGATGTCCGCCAGATCACGCACATGGAAATCGTTCCGATGATTGCCACGGAGCGGATGGTGCTCGACGCCATCGGCAACCTCGATGCCCAGGCAAGTCAGGGCATGGAGGAGATCATCAAGGATGAGTCGGTGGATATCGAGGTGTCGGATGAGCCGGCGGAGGAGGAAACCGATGTCACGGCCACGGATTCCTCGGCTGCTCCGGTGATCAAGATCGCCAATCTCATGTTCGCCACCTCGGTGAAGGATAAGGCGAGTGATATTCACCTCGAGTGTTATGAGCGAAGCTTGAAGCTTCGCTACCGCATCGATGGTTCGCTCTATGACTATCCCCCTCCACCCAAGGCCATGCAGAGCGCTTTGATCTCCCGTTTGAAAATCATGGCGCACCTTGATATTTCGGAGCGTCGCCTACCGCAGGACGGTCGTGTACGCATCAAGATGGCGGGGCGTGACATCGATTTCCGCATGTCGTTTCTGCCTACGAAATACGGGGAAAAGGTTGTTGCCCGTATCCTCGACAAAACCTCCATCAGTGGAAACATTGCCGACATCGGGATGGATCCCGAATCCCTCAAGATATTCAAAGAAGCCCTCGATGAACCCCAGGGGATGATCCTTGTGACGGGACCGACCGGTTCCGGAAAAACCAGGACTCTCTACTCGGCCCTCGCGGATCTGAACAAGCCGCAGTACAACATCGTCACCGTCGAAGATCCTATCGAATACGAACTTCCCGGGATCAACCAGGTTCAAGTGAAGACGGACATTGGATTCACCTTTGCCAATGCCCTGCGATCCATTCTTCGTCAGGACCCTGACATTGTGATGATTGGTGAAATGCGCGATCAGGAGACCGCGCACATCGGCGTCGAGGCCGCACTCACCGGTCACCAGGTTTTGAGCACACTTCACACCAATGACGCAGCCGGTGCGGTGACCCGCCTCACCGACATGGGGATCGAGCCCTTCCTCACGACGTCCAGTCTGACCCTGGCCTGTGCGCAGCGGCTTCTACGCCGTGTATGCACGGCGTGCAAGGAGGTGGTGCACGTGCCTGACAAGCTCTGGGAGCAGCTCCGCATCGATCCGAAGGTGGAGGCTGGAAATGTGTACTACCGAGGGCGAGGGTGTGATCGATGCAAGAACAAGGGGTATTCCGGCCGGTGTGCCGTGCTGGAATTGATCCGCGTCACGGACGACCTGCGCAAACTGGTTCTCGAACGCGCTAGTGCCGCCCAGATCAAGACCGTGGCATTGTCCCAGGGGATGCGCACCCTGCGAATGAACGGAATTTTGAAGGCCCGGGAGGGCATCACCACACTTGAGGAAGTGCTGGCCAATACGGCGAGTGACGTCTGAACGAAGGGCGCATCAGAAGTTTGCAGGAAGGGACGATTGAAAACAGGTGAAGTAATTGATTTATACATCCGAGGAAGAATTTGATTCATTTTCTTCAGGTTCTTCGGTTTAAATAGCAACCCATGGCCTTCCGGCTTCCATTCTTCAAGTCCAAGGCACCCGCGAAGCCCCCTGCGGAGCCTCCTCCTCCCCCTCCGGCAACCCCGCCTCCACCTCCGTCGGTGGTCCACTCGCCCCCGCAATCGCAGGGCCTTCAATCCCTTTCCAAAAAGATTCCTGTTCGCCAGGGCAATCTGGCAGCGGCGCTTCAGGCGGCATCCAACCTCCACCCCCCGGGGACCCAGTCCGCAGTTTACAAACCCAAGGTGAGCGTGGTGGTAAAGGCCGGGGGGGAGATTCCAACCATCTCTCACGAACCCGAGGCCGTCCCCGAACCTCCCGCTCCGCCTCCACCGGTGACGGGAAGTGTGGAGATTCCGACGTCAGAGATTTTGCCCCTTCTTCCAGAAAACGTCCTGCGTCCGGGGCACACTGCGGTTTTCCCCCCCACGATTTCCCTCCAGCTTGCGGATGTGCTGCCCCAGCTCGCGAGAGGGCGTGTTCAATTTCCGGCTTCGATGCTTCTGGCCACCTTCCCTCAGGATTCCATTGAACCCTCGGTTCTCGAAAGTGGAGATCTTCAGATCAAGATTCCCCTGCATCAGATAGTTCCCAGAATCCCCGATGATGTGATGCAGCTCCCGAGCGGGCAGGTGAAGCAGCAGATCGATCCGAACATCGAGGTTCCCTTTACGGAGCGCGGAGGAGGAAAGACCCCCGTCCCCGCAGCGGCACCTGCACCCATCCCGGCCCCTGCAACTTCATCCGCACCCATGGTTCCACCGGCGCCAAGTCCCTCGGCTTCCAAGCCACCCGCCACGGTGCCTCCCCCGGCTGTGCCCGCGACGCCCCCTCCGACTCCCCCGCCAGCGGATAAACCCCCGCAGATGTTAAAGGACAAGCTTGCTACGGCATCCGCCTTGACCCCTCTGACCTCTTTGGCTCCTTCCGAGGCGACGCGTGCCCTGACGACATCCATCAAGCTCCCGCTACGTCCCTCGGCATCCGCGCCAAAACTTCAGACGATTTCCGGGGAGGCCAAACCTTTGCCGCCCCCTCCCGTCCCCCTCTCGACTTCCAAATCCTCTCCGACGATTAAGAAACAGGATTCCGGGGTTTCCGCTCCCATCACTTTTCAGCCTCCTTTTGGCCTGAAAGTTCCCCAGCCGCCACCCGTTCCACCGGCACCGATTCCGCAACCTCCCGTGCAGTCAGCACCCCCTCCTCCGCCCCCACCTGTTCCACCGCCCGTTGCCGTGCCCGTGGCACCTCCGACCACGCCGACCGCGGCTTCTGCCCCTTCCAAGTCACCGGCACCTGTGGTCCCACCTCCCGTGCCACCACCTCCCATGGCAGCTTCCGTGCCGCCCCCGCCGCCTGGGTCTCCATCCCTGGGAGTTCCATCCCCCGTGGCGCCACCTGCTCCCCCTTCAGTTTCGAGCGCGACCGTGCAGATTCAACTTCCTCCTCCTCTCGCCGCGACACGCCCTCCGCTTCCGCCGGTGAAGAAGCCCGATCCGGAAGCGAAACCTGCGGACGTATCCTCCACTGTCAAATTACAACCCATGCCCATGATGGGCAGGGCACCCGGGACTGCAAAGATGCCTCCTCCTCCCATGGCTCGTCCCGAGACGGCACCTGCCGTTCCTTCGGCTCCCGTGGTGGTGCCCCCGGCTCCCAAGCCCGTTCCGATTCCACCCGCCACGGTTCCCGCTCCGGGAACCCCCCCCCCGCCGGTATTAAAAGCACCCACCCCTGTGTTTCCGCCTGCACCTGTGGTGCCTCCCGCACCCGCGGTTGCGACACCACCCGCGCCCGTCCCTGCGCCTCTCCCGCTGCCAATTGTGAAGGCTCCCGCGGCACCCCCGATTGTTGCCGACAAGCCGGTACCCCTGCCTCCTCCCGAAGAGGGAAAGGTGGTGACCCCTTCCAAGCCGGTCGAGGCAGCCCCCGGGGATTTGCGCGTCATGCTCGACCTGCCAAAGGACGAGTCAGTCAAACTCCAGGATGTGGCGGAAAAGATTCGCACGAAATATGCCCTCTCGGGAGTCCTGGTGGCGACTTCGGATGGACTTCCCTTGTTGTCAGCGATGCCCGCCGGCACGGATCTCAACGGTTGGAGCAGCATTGGAGCCCATGTTTTTCAGAAACTGGACGAGGTGGGAAGGAAGCTGTCCTTTGGAGCTCCCCAGCGTTGTTTGTTGAGTCTGGGGGATTCGTGGGTTACCTTATGGCATGACCACGGTGTGTACATGGTGGTGTGCCACGAGATGGACAAAGTTTCCCCGGATTTCGAATCCACCCTTGCAGAACTCGGCAAGGCAATCGCCGCCCACTGCCAGATCCAGCACTCACCCACCTAATTCCTGAACCAGCGGGGCCAGCGCCATGTCGATCATCAACTACGCCAATAAAGAGATTCAGTTCAAGATCGTTTACTACGGTCCGGCGTTATGCGGAAAGACGACGAACCTCTCCTATATCCATTCCCAGGTGGCGCCTGAAAACAAGGGCGATCTTGTCTCACTCGCGACTGCCGCGGATCGCACACTTTTCTTCGACTTCCTTCCCTTGAACGCCGTGGTCATCAAGGGGTTCAAAACCAAATTCCAGCTCTACACGGTGCCTGGCCAGGTGATTTACAACATCACCCGTCAACTCGTGTTGCGAAGTGTGGATGGCATTGTCTTTGTTGCGGATTCGCAATGGGAGAAGATGGAGGAGAATGTCGAGAGCTTCAAAAATCTTGAGGAAAATCTGACCAAGCAGAATCTCAGCCTCGACACGGTGCCCTACGTGCTTCAATACAACAAGCGTGACATGCCCCAGGTCGCTCCCATCAACTATCTCGAGTATGCGCTCAACAATCGAAAGTTGCGCGTGCAGTCCTTCGAGTCGGTGGCCAGCACCGGCCAGAATGTGTTCGCCACGCTGAATGCCATCTCCCGCCTGCTCCTCTACAAATTCACCAAGGAAAGCGATCTCGCCAACAAGAAATCCAAAACCACCGTGTTGATGTCCACGGTTCGCTAGCGCGCGCATCCTCCCCTTATGGAAACCATTCCCTTTTTGACCAAGGAAGACGTCGCCGCGCTGGACAGCCTCCTGATGCACTATCTGGAGAAGACCAGTGGAACGCTGACCCTCGTGATCGACAAGGGGGGGACCATCATCGCCCAGCAGGGGGACATCGACTCCATCGACGTGGTCACCGTCTCCGCCCTGGCAGCGGGATCCTTTGCGGCGACGAAGGAGCTTGCCCGGCGTATCGGCGAAAAGGAATTCAGCGCGCTCTATCACCAGGGCGTGGATCGTCACATCTTCATGAGTGCCCTCGACGAGCACACGGTCATTGTGACGGTCTTTGGGGATCGCACGACCATCGGTCTGGTCCGGCTGTTCACCGTCAACGTGGCCGCCCAGCTCCGCACGCTGCTCAATCAGCTTCGCCAGCGCGATGGCATGGATCATCAAGTTCTCCTTGATAGCGATGTTCCGGCCGCGGGTGGCAACATCTTCGGTTGAACGGGGCGTTGTTTTTCAACGTCTCTGCTTCAGCCGGGCGTAAAGCAGCATCAACCCCTTGAGTGTCAATCGGGGATCGACAGATTCGATTTCCGGAATGCGTGATGCGATCAAGGCGCCGTGGCCCCCGGTGGCGATTACGTGAATTCGGGAACGCGCCCCAAGCTCCTTTTTCACCGAGCGCAGGATTTCACGGATCAGGCCACGGTAACCGATCACAGCGCCGGAACGCATCGCTTCGATGGTGCTCTTTCCAATGGCGCGCGAAGGTTCCCGGATCGAAATCGAGGGAAGGAGGGCAGTGTGCTCGTGGAGGTAGTCTGTCAGAACGCGCAATCCGGGGGCGATGACCCCCCCGAGATATTCCCCGCGGGCGGATATGACGTCGAACGTCACCGCTGTTCCAAAATCCAGTACGATGGCCGGCGTGCGATGGAGCGCCACGGTGGCGACGGCGTTGACCAGCCGATCAGCTCCGATCGTGGTGGGCCGCGGATATCGGATCCCGATTCCCAGATCCAGTCTGGAGGAGACGAAGATGGGATCAAAGACCCCCGCGTGTTTCAAAAGCTTCCGCAAGGTTGCTTTTGCACGGGGGACCACGGAGGAGATGATGGCGCCCTCGATGCGGGAAGTGAACGGCAACCGGGTTCCGGAGCGAAAAAGCGAAGCCGTGGGGATATCCCTCGTACGGGAGATCCTTCCGGAGCGGATCAATCCGATTTTGGTCGATGTGTTTCCGACATCAATGACGAGAAATGGTTTCATGCCGGATTCACCTCATTTTCTCCAGAGTCACGTCGCCTGCAATGACTTTTTCGATCTGTCCGCTGTCGGTCCGGACCATGAGGGCTCCATCGTGGTCGAGGTTGAGCGCGAGCCCGCGCAACGGAGGACGTCCTTCGGCGAGCACGGAAACCTGGGTGCCTGTGGTTTTGTCGAGCTCCGCCCACGCTTCCAGGAGTTTGGGAAAAAGAGTGTCGTCGATGCATCGACTTGCCATCTCGAGTTCATAAAGCAGTTCGGTGGCGAGTGAGGGAAGGTGCCATGATGTGTTCGATTCGATTTTCAGGGAGGTGGCGGATGTCTGCAGTTCCCGGGGAAGATCGGCGGTTTCGACATTGACGTTGATTCCTATTCCAAGCGCCACGAAGTCGACGTGTTCGGAAGCGGGGGTGAGTTCGAGGAGGATGCCTGCAAGTTTGCGGCCACGACAAAGGATGTCGTTGGGCCACTTGATGCAGAGGGGGAGTCTTGTGACGCGTCGGAGAGCCCGGGCGACGGCAACAGCGGTCATCACGGTGAGACGTGAGGCGCTCTGCAGGGACAGGACGGGGCGCAGGAGTACGGTGAACCAGAGGCCTTTTTTATGGGGTGAGATCCAGGTTCTCGCATGACGTCCGCGACCTGCCGTCTGGGTTTCCGCAAAGACTACCATGCCTGCCGGATGTCCCTGAGCTCCGAGTTTCTGTACCACATCGTTCGTTGAATCCGTTTGCTGAAACACCACCATGTGATTGCCGATGAGAAAGGAGTTGTTGCCGTGACGATTCCGGAGGCGCGCACGGAGATCGTCCGGGATGAGGGAATTCGGGCTCTCCAGCAGCCGGTGTCCATGGCGGGGATGACTCTCAATCACGAAGCCGAGATCCCTGAGGAAGTTCAAGGAAGTGGTTAGATCCGTGCGTGAAATCTGGCAGTTTTGAAAAAGCAGGTCATCCGCAATTCCCGGGGGAGAGCGATGCAGTTCGAAAAGAATTTTTTCCTCGGGGGTCATGAGGCAGAGACGGGATTCGTGGGTTGAAGCCGTGTCTCAAGGTCCCGGCATCGATCCAGGATCACCTCGGCCATGTAGGGTTCCGACCCGATGGCATCCGCATACCAGAGCCACTCGGGGCCAGTCGGAAAGCGGGATCCCAGTGATACGGGATTGTTCCACGAGAGGGGGTGGGTGGCGAATCCCATGTTTACAGGAACGTCCTCCTTCGAGTGCAGGCCGTCACTGGTGAAAAACGGGATCACCGTTACAAATCGTGTCCGAACGATGGACAGCACATCCCGATCAAAAGGGGGTTGTTCCATGAAAGCCGGAAGCACTTCGGCAAAGACGTTTTCCTTTTTCAGTAGGGCGACCTGCTGGAGCAGGGCTTCGCCGGATTGATCGTGTTTGAGGGTGCCGTGTCCCACGAGGATGAGAGTGGTTTCCAAAGAAGACGGCTTTGTTCCTTCAATGGGAGTCATGACTTCCACGGCGGCATGATGAATGGCGCGGGTCATGGAGGGATGAGTCCCCACGGGCTCGCCATAGAGGATGCGGCGGGAGGCGTGATAGGTGAGGGGACCGCTCAGTTTGAGTTCCCGGGGGATGATTTTCCGGGTGAAGTAGCCGTCGCTCATGAAAAACGGGATGACGAAAATGTCCTCGCTGTGAACCATGGTCAGAGCCTGGTGCCACTCGGGCTGTTCGCGCCAGAAAGCCGCCAGGACTTCATCAAACAGGCCGCGTTTGCGGAGGGCTTCGGTCAGCTGGCGGGCGGGGCGGCTGGAATCTGCATTCGACTTCGCGCCATGGGCGAGAATAAGAAGCGCACGGCTGCGTTTTGGACCGGAAGAAGGGTGGTCCTTCATCATCGCCGTTCTAAGCCGTACCGGGTTTGGGGGTGGCGTCGGAGTGGCGCTGCTCGATGAACTTCCAGAAGCGGGCGGTTTCCTCAAACTCCTCATCATTCTGGACGTCGAGATTGGAACGGACAAAGAAATCGCGAAGCGTGTTGCGGTGCAGGACGTGGTGGACGACGAGCTGGTCCGCCTTCTTCTCAAAGTAGATGCGGTAGTCCTTGAATCGGCAGCGATGGATGGTGCGGTTCCCCTTTTTGATTTCGCCGACTCCCTTCAAGCCATCGAATTTTTCCCGACGGAGGCGGGAGAACTCCTGCAGCACGTCGAGCTGCTCGAGTTTGTTGAGCTGGGAGAGCTCAGCCGCAGCGGTGTCGCTCAACACAATTTGATGCATGTGCATCGTAAAAATCCGCTTGAACCTCTTCCGCGCGCCCCGTTGAGGAGCGCGCGGAATCGGGAAACATCAGGCGACGGCGATCTCTTTGGCGAGATAGACGTCCTGGATGGCATGAAGGAGCTTCACGCCGTCCTTCATCGGTTTTTGAAACGCCTTCCGGCCCGAAATCAGTCCCGATCCACCGGCGACCTTGTTGATGATGGCGGTCTTGAGGGCTTCCTGGAGGTCGTTCTCCCCGGAGGCGCCACCCGAATTGATCAGGCCCATGCGGCCGGAATAGCAGTTCAACACCTGGTAGCGGCAGAGGTCCACAGGATGATCGCTGGTGAGGTCACTGTAGACTCGTTTGTCCGTCTTGCCGTAGCTCTTGCCGACGGCCATGTAGCCGCCGTTGTCCGCCTGGATCGTGACGCCGAGGTGGTTCGCCTGGCTGGTAAGGTCGGCAGAGACATGGTAGTCCTTGTCCTTCTTGAATTCAGGATTTCGGATGTAGCACCAGAGGATGGTGGCCATGCCGAGCTGGTGAGCTTCCTCGAACATGCGGGCCACTTCCACGATCTGACGGCCGCTCTCTGCGGAGCCGAAGTAGATGGTGGCGCCGACGGCGACTGCACCGAGTTCGTAGGCGGAACGGATGGTGCCGAAGGGGATCTGGTCGAACTTGTTCGGACAGGTCATGAGCTCATTGTGATTGAACTTCACGATGAACGGAATCTTGTGCGCGTACTTGCGGGCGACGGAGGCGAGGACGCCGTAGGTTGAAGCCACGGCATTGCAACCGCCTTCAATGGCCAGCTTGACGATGTTTTCGCCGTCAAAATAGATCGGATTGGGAGCAAAGGAGGCTCCTGCGCTGTGTTCGATTCCCTGATCCACAGGGAGGATGCTCAGATAGCCGGTGTTGCCAAGGCGTCCGTGTCCGTACATTTGTTGAAGGCTGCGAATGACAGGAATGGAGCGGTTAGAGGGACCGTAGATGCGGTCCACCACATCGGGGCTGGGAACGTGCAGGGAGGACTTCGGAACCTTGGGTTTAACGGAAACGAGTTGGTCGAATTCGGCGCCAAGGACCGATTGGATTTCTTTTGAGGTCATAGGATCTGATAAGTTAAGAATGTGAAGCCTACCACCCTACGGGGTTCTCCAGCAGATTTCAAGCTTTGGTGCAGATCCGTTATTGTCTTCATTTGAACCGATTCACGGCTGAGGATGCAGCCGGAACCTGAAAGAGCGGCAGATTCGGGAATGTTCCCATGCACGGGAAGGTTTGTCATTCGGCTTTAAGCATTTTCGCGAGGCCCGTCCCGCTATTCAGCAAGCTGTTAACAGCTAAGACGCATTGAATTCGCGCTTGATGCCGAATTTGTCCACGCGTTTGCGGAGAGTGGCGCGCGTGATGCCGAGCATTTTTGCGGCCTGAACCTGGTTTCCCTGGGTCTTGGAGAGGGCGCGGGTGATAAGAATGCGTTCACACCATGGCAGTAACTTCAGGCCGGGGTCCCTCCGGGCCTCTTCAAAGAGGATGTCGATGGCCGTCTCCAGGGAAGGTTCTCCCGGAGTGGGAGTGGACATCAGGGTGGAGGGGGGTGTGAAGGAAGCCTCCGGGTGAGGGGAGTCCTGAAGCACATCGTTGGGCGTGATGGTGTTGCCCTTGCAGACCACGGTGGCGCGTTCGATGGTGTTTTGAAGCTCGCGGACGTTTCCGGGCCAGCGGTGGGATGAGAGTCGTTTCATCGCCGCAGGGGTGATGGAGCATCCCTCCGTTCCGTGACGGCGGGCGAGGCGTTTGAGAAAATATTCCACGAGCAAGGGGATGTCGTCGGCGCGTTCACGGAGGGGGGGAAGATGAATCTGGACCACGTTGAGGCGATAGTAGAGGTCCTCGCGAAACGTTTTGTCGGCGATGCGCTTTTCCAGCTCCTGATTCGTGGCGGCAAGGAAGCGGACGTTGACCTGGATGGTTTGATTGGAGCCCAGACGGACGAGTTCGCCCTCCTGCAGGACACGAAGGAGTTTGGCTTGCGTGGCGAGGGGCATTTCACCGATCTCGTCGAGAAAGATGGTTCCCTTGTCGCACTGTTCGAATTTGCCAATGCGCCGTTCCGTGGCTCCGGTGAAGGCGCCTTTTTCGTGTCCAAAGAGTTCGCTCTCGAGCAGGTTTTCCGGGATGGCGGCGCAATTAATCGCGATGAAAGGTTGATGCGCACGGGGGCTGTGTTGAACGATGGCGCGGGCGACGAGTTCTTTGCCTGATCCCGTCTCGCCGGTGATCATGACGGGTACATCGCTCCCCGAGACCTGTCCGATCAGCTTGTACACCTGTTGCATGGGTTCGGTTTTCCCGATGATGCCCTGGTCGTATTCCTCCGTTTGAAGAAGGGGTTGGTAAGAAACTTTTTCGCTCATGTCCCGCGAGGCTTTGATCGCCTGGCTGATGATATGTTGCATGCGCTCGACATCGAACGGTTTGATGAGGTAGTCGAAAGCTCCGTGCTTCATGGCGGTGATAGCCGTCTGCGTGGTGCCATGGGCGGTCATCATGATGACGGGCAGATGCGCGTTGGATTGCCGGATGCGCTTCAGGGTTTCGAGCCCGTCCATTCCCGCCATGCGGACGTCCATCACAACCACGGCTGGGGCATGGCGTGCGAGCACTTTGAGGCCTTCCTCCCCACTGGAGGCAAAGAGGAGATTCCAGCCCAGGGAGGAAAAGTTGCGTTCGAAGGAATAGTGGATGTCTTCTTCATCGTCGATGACGAGGATGGTGTTCATGAGGGCTCTTTTAACAAGCCCGCAAGGGTAGTCCCCTGCGGGGAGGAAGTGAAGCGGATAAGCGCCCCCATGTCTTCGGGAATCGGGGCTGCACAGGCGATGGTTTTTTCCGTGACAGGGTGCTGGAACGAGAGTTTCCATGCATGAAGCATCTGTCGTGGAATTTTCAGAGGGCTGGTGTGTGGGCGTCCATAGGTGAGATCGCCGAGAAGGGGATGCTGGATCGAGGCCAGGTGAACTCGGATCTGATGGGTGCGCCCCGTGTGGAGATGACATTCCAACAACGAGAAGCCGTCGCCCCGCCCTAAAACCTTCCAATCGGTGAGGGCCGGACGGCCCTTTTCGTCGATCGCCATCTTGCTGCGATGAATCCGATGCCTGCCAATGGGCTTGTCGATCTTCCCCGAAGGCATGCGAGGCACTCCCCAGACAAGGGCAAGATAGCGCTTTTCGATGGAACGCGATTGAAACTGTTCCACTAGGCGCCGGTGGGTCACATCGGTTTTCGCCACCACCAGACACCCGCTGGTGTCCTTGTCGAGGCGGTGGACGATGCCCGGCCGCTCCACGCCACCAATGCCACTGAGCTGTCCTCGGCAGTGATGAAGGAGGGCGTTGACCAACGTGTGTTCCATGTTCCCGGCACCGGCGTGAACCACGAAATGAGGGGCCTTGTTCAATACCAGCAAATGCTTGTCTTCAAAGAGGATTTCCAAAGGAATGTCCTCGGGTTGGGGAATGGCGGGAGTGGAGGCGGGAAAGGTGACTTCAATGGAATCCCCAACCCTTACCGGGGATTTAGGGTCCGCGGTTCCCCCACGAAGGAGAACATTCCCCTCTCGGATCAGCCGTTGAAGCATCGAACGGGATTGGTCCGGGAAACGATCCAGCAAACAGAGATCTAATCGATCCCACCCGATTTCCGTTTGAAAGATTGTTTTCACAAGGCATTGATGCATAACATAAGGGCCACCCCCCCGCCAATCACCAAAGACTCATTGACAAATTAATATTTACCCGTACCGTACTAGTATGCAGGCTTCTTTTGCGAGTCAGAGCAACACGTTTACGATCGAAAATTTCAACTGCGCGCGTCCGTTCTCCAGTTTTTTGCCGGGCATCGCAGGTCAGGATGGGAAGCCGATGTGGGTTTTCTACACCAATCGCGGCCAGTGCATTTCGAGTTTTGGGGTGGGAAACAAGGATGGGGCGATGATGGAATTTTTTCCCGCGAACAAGGCGTATGCGGCGACCCCGCTTCTGGGATTTCAGACTTTCATCCGCGTGGAGGGACCTCATGGGCCAACCCTTTATGAGCCGTTTGGGAGTCATCCTCAGAAGGGAATTCAGCAGTGGATGAGGATCCGTCCGCATGAAATTGATCTTGAAGAGGTGAACCCCCATCTTCATCTCCGTGTGCGCATGGTGGCCTACAATGCCCCGAGTGAGAAGCTGCCCGTGCTCGTGCGCCGCATTGAGATTGAAAATCTTGGCAATAAGCCTGTGAAATTCGAGGTGCTGGATGGACTTCCGCGAATTGTTCCCTTCGGATTGAATGAATTTCTTTTGAAGAAGATGTCCCGCACGATGGAGGCGTTCGCCGAGGTGACGCACACCGCCGATCATCTTCCGTTTTTCAAACTCAAGGTTGAACCGTCAGACAAGCCGGACATCGAATGGGTTGTGGGTGGGTTTTTCAGTTTCACACTTTCGAATGGCCGGATCTCGCCGGTGTTGATCGATCCCGAGGCGATTTTTGCTCACGACACCAGCTGTCAAATCCCGTTGAATTTTCTGATGGGCCTCGATCCGACCGCCCTGCCCCAGAGGACGGAATCCCTTTCGGCATGTTCGTTCTCGGTGACGAAGGTGTCCATCCCTGCAGGCAAAAGCCAGTCCATCGATTCATACTACGGGCAGGCGAACGGATGGGAGGATGCCAGTGTTTTCCGAAAAAAAATCCAGAAGACGAAGGGGTATTTCGAAGCGAAGCGCACGGAGAGTGAACGTCTGGTGAGTGAGCTTACGGATACGTTTGCCGTACATTCCGGGGTGGATACCCTTGATGGTTACTCGCGGCAATGTTTCCTCGATAACACCCTGCGCGGCGGACAGCCGTTCATTGTAGAGGGGCCTGAAGGTCCCCAGGTGTTCCACTACTACTCCCGCAAACACGGGGACATGGAGCGTGACTACAATTTCTTTGAATTGTCGCCCACGTATTTCTCTCAGGGCAATGGAAATTACCGGGATATCAATCAGAACCGCCGTTCCGAGGTGCTGTTCTATCCGGGTTTAAAGGCCGGGAACATTGAGACCTTCCTCAATCTGGTCCAGCTCGATGGATACAATCCTCTCGTGATCCAATTTGAACGCTTTTACATCGAGGAGAAGTTTCTCTCGGCAGCGGAATCCGTCCTTCCGCCGAAATCACGCTCCGATTGGCGACTATTCCTTTCCAAACCTTTTAATCCAGGCGAGCTATTCGAACGATTGATCGGAGTGTTCAAGACCAAGGAGGCGGCCTACAAGCCATTTGTCACTCTTCTTGGAAAGGCGAAGAAGATACAGGATGCCGTTCATGGCGAGGGATTCTGGATCGACCATTGGACGTACAATCTCGATCTGATCGAAAACTTCACTGCGGTTTATCCCGATCAGCTCCGCGCGCTGTTTGTGGAGAGGCGAGATTTCACCTACTACGACAACGATCACATCGTCCTTCCCCGGCATCGAAAATATGTGCGTCGCGCCGACGGAGCCATCCGCCAGTTTCATTCCGTGGTTTGCGATCCCGAGAAAAAGCAGATGATTGCGCAGCGCAAACACGAGCCACATCAGGTGCGGACGGATTTTGGAAAGGGGCCGGTCTACCGGACCACGCTCCTGGAGAAGGTGTTGAACCTGGTGGCCATCAAGGCGGCCACGCTCGATCCCTTTGGAATGGGAATTGAAATGGAATCGGAGAAGCCGGGTTGGTGTGATGCGCTCAATGGTCTCCCCGGGCTGATGGGATCGTCGGTCAATGAAGCGTTCGAGTTGCGACGCTGGATCGCTTATTTGAAGGATCACCTGAATGCCATATTAAAGCCGAATGAGGCCATCACGCTGTCACGTGAGGTGGGGGACCTTCTGGTGGCCGTTCGTGTGGTTCTCTCTCTCGCCGATCATCGTGATTTCTTCAAAACGTGGGACAAACTCTCTTCACTTCGCGAGCAGTTCCGTGAAAAGACACGCCTTGGTCTGAGCGGGGACATCACGGAAATCGGTCGTGATGACATCGATTCCTTCCTGCAGAGTGTGGATCGGGTGCTTGAAAAGGGCCTGCAGAAGGCGTTTCGATCCGATGGATTGTGCACCACCTATTTTATCAATGAAGTGACGCGTTACGAGTCCCTCCCGGCCGCGGCCCCGACTGGCTTGAATGGAAATCACGAACCTGTAGCCAGTTATGTGCTCGCCCTGGAGTTCAAGCAAACTCCCGTGAGTCCGTTTCTGGAAGGGCCCGTCCACGCGTTGCGGGGCATGAGCGATCCGAAACAGGGACGGAAATTGTACGAGGCGGTAAAGCAATCCGATCTCTACGATCGCGTGCTCAAGATGTACAAATTGAATGTTCCCCTTACCAAGGAATCCTTCGAGATCGGGCGCAACAAAATTTTCACCCCGGGTTGGCTGGAAAATGAGTCGGTGTTTCTCCACATGGCCTACAAATACATGCTGGAAACCCTGCGCATTGGTCTCGTGGACGAATTTTTCGAGGACTTGAAGCATGGTTTGGTGGCGTTCCAGGATCCAAAGAAGTACGGACGCTCCAATCTTGAAAACTCCTCCTTCATCGCCAGCAGCCGGTTTCCCGATAAACGCCTTCACGGCGCTGGGTTTGTCGCGCGGCTGACGGGCGCCACCGCCGAGTGGATCAGCATGGTGTTTCACATGGGATTGGGTTCGGAGCCATTCCGTTATGTGAAGGGCGAGCTTCGGTTCGAACCGGTTCCAGTGCTGTCCAAATGGTTGTTTAGTGAAACCGCCACCACGGGTTTTAAAAAGAACACCTTCGGATTCAAACTTTTCGGCCGGACTTGGATTGTGTATCACAACCCATCCCGCCGGGATACGTATCGCGGTCGCCGTCTCTTCCCTTCGGCCTACACATTGCGGTATTCCAATGGGAAGGAGATCACGCACGAAGGGCGTTATCTTCCAGAATCGCTGGCTCTGCAGTTGCGCGAGGGCCGATTCGAGCGGGTTACGATTGAGTTGGAGTAGTCGCCTGCCGGATCAAGGTGCGTTGGACACGGAACGCCCTCATGGCGGAACGGGTCATTCCCACCCATGCGACGACAAAAATCACGCCCGACACCGCTTGGGCGAGGGTGAAGCGACCCAGGATATCGTGGGGCACGTCGCCTCGCCAGAATTCCACGAGGAAACGGAGCATCGAGTAGAGGAGGCAATAGGACCATGCGAGCTTTCCTGGATAACGGGCGGTTCTTTCGAGCACAAGCAGGGTGCAGACGATATTGAGAAGTCCCAGGAATTCATAGATCTGCGTGGGATGAATCGCCATTCCCGCGACTTCAGCGGGAGATTCCGGGCGGACCGCCCAGAAGTGATCGCACGGTTTGCCATAGCAACATCCCTGCATGAAACAACCCAGACGCCCAAAGGCATGTCCCAGCGCGAGTGAGGGGACCAGGGCATCCGCGACGAGAGGCAGGGGTTTCTTTTTAAGTCTGGTCCAGAGAATCAGCGTGGTGCACGCGGCAAGGAATCCCCCAAAAAAGACGAGGCCCCCGTGCTGGATCATGAAGATCTCGCGCGGATTTCCTGCGAAAAACTCCGACCAGTTCCAGATCACAAAGTACGCCCGGGCTCCCAGCACTCCACTGAAAAACAGCAGAAAAATCAGATTCGAGGCCTCCGATTCGTTCAATCCCAGACCGGGGGCGCGTTTCCGGAACATCCGGTATGCCAGTATCAGGCCGGTGGCAATCAAAACTCCATACCAGCGTAACACGAGAAACCCGAAGTCGTGGATGATCGGATGCATGAGGTTCAAGCCTAACAGGCCTCCGAGTCCATGACAACGGTTGCGTTGAGGGGATGACTTCAAGTCAACGGGGGTTGAATCTCCCTGCTTGAGCAGGGAGTGAGTTCAGTCTTTGAATTCAGAAAAGAGCAGATGAAACCACAGATTAACGCAGATTTTCGCAGATGATTCAGAGCAAAGAGGCAGATTGCCGATGCCGCATTACGGCATCGGCAAAAACCTTCAGGAAAAAATCTGTGTCAATCTGCGTGAATCTGCGGTTCCTTCTGGTTTGGGTTGGTGTAATCCCGTGGGACTTCATGTTTCAGAAGTCGGAAAAGGAGCCAGCATCGTGAATGGCGGGATGGAAAGCCCGAATCATGGCAATATCGTGGTCATTCCCGATGGCTTCTGCTATATCCACAACCTGATGGAGCCTCCCGGAATTGAGACGCCACCGAGTTTGAAGCCTTGTCCCCAATGCGGGACCATGGTGATGTTTCATTTTCAGGATAGCCGCTATTCCTGTCCCCAGTGCCACTACCTGCTTCCCGATCAGGTCGCTCACTACAAACTCCTGCAAATCATTGGAACCGGAGGGATGGGGGCCGTCTATCGCGGCCTCGACATCTCGCTGGAACGCAATGTCGCGGTGAAGGTGATGCGTGAGGAGTTCGCGAAGAACCCTCAGTTTGTGGAAAGTTTTTTGCGCGAAGCCCGTGCCGCTGCCTCCCTCAATCATCCCAACGTGGCCCAGATCTATTCCTTCGGGGAGCAGGACGGGCGGTACTATCTTGTGATGGAGCTCCTTCCGGGAGGAAGCCTCGATGATCGCATCGAAAAGGAGCATCATGTGGCGGAGTTGGACGTGCTGGACGTGGGCATTCAGGTGGCGAGCGGGCTGAGGGCTGCGTACGAGCGCGGATTGATTCATCGTGACATCAAGCCCGGCAACATTCTCTTTTCCCACGACGGTACAGCAAAGGTCGTTGATTTTGGTCTCGCGCGTTTTGTGACCAAGGCGCACGCCCAGCACCAGGAGGAGGGGATTTGGGGAACCCCCTACTATATCGCCCCCGAAAAAGTGTCTCAGAACAAAGAGGACTTTCGCAGCGATATCTACAGCCTGGGAGGCACCCTGTTTCATGCACTTGCCGGACGACCTCCCTTCGACGCAGGAACTTCGACGGAGGTGGTATTGAAACACCTCCATTCCCCTGCGGTTTCGCTCAAGGCTTTCGTGCCGGACTGCACCGATCAATGTGCCGATGTCATTGGTCGCATGCTGCGCCGGGAGCCTGGGGATCGTCCGAAGACTTATGATGAGCTGATCAATGCGCTTGCTTACGCCAAGCGTTTTGCCCTGGCCAAGAAGCCGCCGGCCCCGATCGAGGTGAAAAAGGATTTTTCCATGGCCGCGCTTCTGGGTACGGCCGGGGTGATTTTTATCACCCTGCTGCTTCTGCTTTGGGGATGGTTTCATCGTCAGCAATATTTTGGGGGCGACCCAGGGCTTCCATCTCCGCCTTCCACGAATGGAGTGGTTCAAAGTGCACATACCGATCCCACTCCTCCCACGCCCCCGGTTCCCTCGCGGGATGAACTTCAGATCTCCATCGATAATGCTCATGAGACTTCCGCCCAGGAGGGTGCCGTCTTCGCGATTGCACGATTCGAGGCGATTCTCGATCGCCTTCCCGAGAACCACGACCTGCGTCCGTGGGTTCATCTGCATCTTGCCCGCGCGCGCCTGATGGCGGGGAGGGACGCCCAGGGCCAGCTGGAGCTTGCCGATCTCACCGGGACGCGGACCCCCGAATCATTCGCAGCGGAAATGCCTGCCGCCGACTACCCCGCTTTTCTCGCCATGATTTTAAGAGGAAAGATTTCGTCGGATGTCTTCAACCGTGTGACGCTCGGAATGCCGCCCTGGATGCAGGCGATCGCGTATTTTGATGCCGGGCTTGCCGCGCAGAAAGCGGACAATCTTTCGGAAGGGGCGCGTTACTGGCGCGTCTATGCCGACCTCGCCAGTGTCACCGAGGGTGCCTGGGCGTTTGCCTATCAACCCCTCGCCCGCGATTTCGCCAATGAATACGAACAGTTCAAGGCCCTCGAAACCCAGGTGTCGAACCTTCAGAGCACGGGAAAGGCCGAACAGGTTGCGGACCTCCTGAAGGAGAAACAGGCGGTCTGGCAGATTCCATCCATTCGCCAGCGTGTGATCCGGCTGGGTGAAGTCAACCGGCTTGTCCTCGCAAAAAAGAAGGCGGAGCAGGAGGAGAAGATCCGTCAGGACGCCGCTCTCAAGCAACAAATGGAGGCTGAGGCGAAGTTGATTGATAATATGCGCAAGCAACGGGTGATCTATCTGCCCGGTTATCAGTTCGAGGAGTTGCAAAGCGCATGGAAGACGCTTTTGCCTGACATCAAGACCGACACCAGTCGCAAAGTGGTGCAGTATAATATCGATGTCGCGCGTTCTCTTGCTGAGTTTAAGCAGGGGCTTGCTCGCGACATCAAAGCCTGGCCATACGAGGGACAGAAGGTGGTGACCCGGACCAATCGGAAGATGATGGGGTCGCTGTGTGATGTGCGTGACGACAAGCTCGTGTTTCGCGTGGAATTTGGTCCGGGACAAAGCGGTGAAACATTCTGCCGGTGGCAGGACCTGGCGCCCTCGGCCATCGTGGAGATCGCCGATCACTACCTCGATCGCGTCGAAAAAGTCCCCGAGCCCAATAATGTGGAGCTGGCCCGACGATCCCTTGCCCTGGCGGTGTTTACCCGTGAATACGCTCTTGCGGAGACGTTGACCCGGAAATATCTGTCCTATGCGATGAACACGCAGTCCAACATCCGCGAACAAGTCGACAAGCTCTTTCCGGCATCCGTGCCGAGGTGAGCATTGGGGTGGGGACTGACCCGCTCAGGAAAGAATATCTTTTAATTCAATACGGCAGCGGAAACCGAAGCGTAAGCTGACGAACCTTGTCCCGCACCTCGGCAAGCTTTGGTTCGTCCTCGATGCTTACGAGCACGGTGGAAATGAGGTTTGCGATTTCCTTCATCTCATTTTCCTTCATGCCGCGCGTGGTGACGGCTGGCGTGCCGACGCGGATGCCGCTCGTGACGAGTGGCTTTTCCGGATCGTAGGGGATGAGATTTTTGTTCACGGTGATCCCCGCCTTGTCGAGGGCGATCTGAGCTTCCTTGCCGTTCACCTTCTGGCTTCGGAGATCGACCAACATCAGATGATTGTCGGTCCCGCCGCTGACGATTCGGCAGCCGTTTTTCTGAAGACACTCGGCAAGCGTCTGGGCATTTTTTACGATTTGCTGCTGATAGTCCTTGAAGGAGGGCTGCAATGCTTCATGGAAACAAACCGCCTTGGCGGCGATGACGTGCATGAGAGGACCTCCCTGGATGCCCGGAAGTACCATGGAGTCGATGTCTTTGGCAAATTTCGCACGGCAAAGCACGAGACCTCCCCGCGGACCGCGCAGGGTCTTGTGCGTGGTGGTGGTCACAAAATCGGCGTAGGGAATCGGGCTGGGATGCACACCTGCGGCCACGAGTCCGGCGATGTGGGCCATGTCGACGAACAGAAGGGCGCTCACCGAGTCGGCAATGGCGCGCATCCGTTGAAAGTCGATGACGCGCGGATAGGCGCTAGCCCCGACGGTGATCAACTTGGGTTTGTGCTCCTGGGCCAGCTTTTCTGCGGCATCGTAGTCGATGCGCTCGTCCTCTTTGCGCACGCCGTAGTGCACGACCTGGTAGAACTGTCCGGAGAAATTCCGGCTGAAGCCGTGGGTGAGATGTCCTCCATGGGCGAGTTCCATGGTCAGAATTTTGTCGCCGGGCTTCAGAACACTGAAATAGACCGCCATGTTCGCCTGGCTGCCGGAGTGGGGCTGGACGTTGGCGTGTTCGGCTCCGAACAACTGTTTTGCGCGATCGATCGCCAGGGTTTCGGCAATATCGACAAATTCACATCCGCCGTAGTACCGCTTCCCGGGATAACCCTCGGCGTATTTGTTGGTCAAGACACTGCCCTGTGCCTCGAGGACGGCGGGGCTGGTGAAGTTCTCACTCGCGATGAGTTCGATGTTTTCCTGCTGACGGTTTTTCTCCTTTTGAATGGCCTCGAAGACGGCGGGATCAACCTCCCGCAGCACGGAGAATCCGGCGCGGGGAGAATCCATTTTCAATACCCGACGTTCGTGGCGCCCGCGTTCGAAATCCGTTTTCAACCACGCCTCTAGAATGTGCACCGCGGTTTCGGCATTCGTTTCCATGGCGGCAAGGCAGAGGATGTTTGCGTCGTTGTGTTCGCGGCTGAGTCGGGCGGTTTTTTCGTCATGCACGAGAGCCGCCCGTGCTCCTGGTACGCGATTGGCGGCCATGCTCATGCCGATCCCGCTTTTGCAAATGAGGATTCCAAATTCCGCACGTTGTTCTGCGATGTCACGAGCCACGGCCTGTCCATAGTCCGGATAGTCGACGGAATCGCTGGTGTAGGTGCCGAGATCGGTTACCGGGTATTGCTGTTTTTCGAGATAAGCCTTAAGGACGCCCTTCAATTCCACGCCGCCGTGATCGGCTGCGATGACGATGCTGGGTTTTCCTGTGCGTTTGCGGGGCGTTTCAGTGGAAACTTGATTTTGCATAAAATGAAGCAAGGAGGGGATGGCTGCCTGGAGGGAATCCCGGCAGGCCTGATAGGTGAGGTAAGACTGGCCGATGGGATCGGGGACTTCACGTTCAAAATCAGAGATCCCTTCCTCGAATTCCTTCACGAGAAAGGTTTTGCTGGCGGCTTCGGGATAGAGGGAGACCAGGGAGCGTAGATGTGATTGCGTCATCACAAAAATGGCATCCGCTTGCTGAATCAAGTCATCCGTCACCGGCTGGGAGCGATGAGTAGAGATGTCGATGCCGATTTCACGGAGGGCGCGGACACCGTTCTCACTTGGACGTTGTCCTGGGTAGGCGCTCAAACCAGCAGAGAGGATGCGAAAATTTCCCATTCCCCGTACCATCTGCTTCATCAAGCCCTCCGCAATGGGACTGCGGCAGATATTTCCAGTACAAACAAAAAGGATGGTCTTCACAGCGCATCAATTCTCACGGTCCCATGCCATCATTTTGGGTCATGGGGAATCCCGCAACTATCCCCTCACCCCCCTGCCTTCGCAAGGCGAAACTGTGGGGGCCGGAGGGCGTTCCACTGTTGAAGTTGCCCCCGGGCGAAAGCCCCTGGATCTTCATCGGGGGGTGAACAGGATGACATTCCGGACGGGGCGTTCCGACGGAAGATCGAAGGTTTTCTCCTCCGAAAAAACGCAGAGTCCGGTGGACGGTCCCCCATCCAGATTGAGCACACGGTCGATTTCTGAAAAGTCGGTGTACCGGCATTCGAATTGGAGACAATAGGCCAGGTCATAAAGAGAGACCTCCGAGGTGACGAATACCCCGAGCAGATTCTTTGCCTGAAGGAGAATGGTTCGATTCGCCACGGGCCCCCCGGACTGGTGAATGCCCATCCGGAAACCGGGTTCGATCAGGAAAGGGCCGCACTGAAGGACGGAGTTGGAGGTCGAAACGGAAGGGTTGAACCAGTGAAGCGAAGGAAATCCGCGGCCGTCGATTTGAAACATGCAGGATAGGGTGGATTTCGAGCTGGCTTTTGAAAGCAGGGTTCCGTCAATGACGCAAAGACCATCGGGTCGAAAGGCTGAGGTGTAGTATCCCCCGTTGACCCCGATCATGGCGCCATGGTCCCGGGTGATTTGCGCGATGGTTCTGGCGTCCTCCACACGATCCACCCCCTGGTCTGCGATCGAGGTGGTGAACATGGCCCGGTCAATCAGCAGCCCCTGCATCTGAAATTCCCCATCCTCGTGCTGAACCCGGATGCGGTAAAAATTAGCTCCGGCCTTCAAGTGGGTTTTTTCCTGAACATCCACATCCCACTCCGCTACAGCCAGATTCATGAAACCGGAAAGCAGGCAGAGCAACATGACGCGACACAGCATGCGTTCATATCAGAGCGGGAAGGTTTGATTTTCAAGTCGCGATTCGCCGGACTTCTCTTTCCGGTCTTCAACCCCTATAGATGAGGGATGCGGGCGACGTTGCAGAAATACATACATGTGATGGGCATCGGATTTCAGAATACCTTTGTCTATCGATGGAATTTCCTCCTTCGTGTCTGCTTCAGTTTCATTCCCCTCATGGGGACGTTCTATCTCTGGACCGCAATCTTCAAGGATTCCTCCACCCAGGTCGGGGGCTATGGATTCCAAAAGATGATCTCCTATTTTCTGGCGCTCATCCTTCTCGATTCCCTGGCTTCCCCCACCGAGGATGATTTTCAAATCGCGGGCGACATCCGGGATGGCCTGATCAACCAGTTCCTCCTCAAACCGATCAACTATCTCGCCTATCGATTTAGTCTCTTCTGGTCGGCCCGGCTGATTTACACCGCCACCACCCTTCTGCCGGTTCTCGGGGTGCTCTGGTACATGCGATCCCACCTCGATTTTCCGGTCGACCCGGGAGTGTGGTTGCTTGCGGGGCTGGCGACCTTTTTTTCGGCAACCCTGCAATTTCTCATGGCATTCTGCTCGGCGATGCTCGCCTTCTGGATTCTCGATGTTTCGGCGCCCATCTTCATCATCTTTTCCATTGAATATCTGGTGGGGGGACATATGTTCCCCCTCGATCTGATGCCGAAGCCCCTCTACAGCATTCTCATGTGGACGCCCTTCCCGTACGAATACTGGTTCCCTCTGGGTGTTTTTCTGGAGCGGTTCACTCCTGCTCAAATCTGGCGGGGATTTGGAATGCAGGCACTCTGGTGCGTGCTGTTTCTGGGGATCTCCAAATGGATCTGGAATCGTGGCATCCGAAAATACACGGCAGTGGGGGGATGACATGAAGCGCTACCTGAGACTGGCCGCCGCCCTGTTTCGATACAGCCTTACCCGGGAGATGATGTTCAAGGCGAACTTCCTTCTCTGGGTGGTCGTTGAATTTGCATGGTTTGGAATTCAGCTTGCACTTGTGGAGGTGATTTTTGCCAACGTGCAGTCGGTGGCGGGCTGGTCAAAGTACGAGATGATCCTGCTCGTGGGAACAAGTCATCTGGTGCAACAGATCTTCCAGTTTGCATTCATGGTGAACTGCATGGAGCTTCCGGAAAATGTCCGCACCGGCAAACTTGATTTCGCGCTGCTGCAACCCGCAAGCAGCCAGTTTCTGGTTTCCGTGCGCAAGTTCGACATCGGAGCGCTCGTCAATGCCTCCATCGGTCTCGGTTTCGCCATTTATGCTGTGGGCAAGCTTCAGGTTTCCGTTGGTATCGTCCAGATGCTCCTTTATGCGGCGCTGGTTTTGAACGGTGTGTTGATTCACTACGCGCTCATGCTGTTGATCGTGACGCTTTCCTTCTGGATCATTCGCGCCCAGGGACTGGTGTACGGTTACTATAACCTCTTTCAGATCACGCGCATCCCGCGGGATGCCTTTCGGGGCGGCGTTCGGATCTTCTTTTCGTTTGCCCTGCCGATGCTGGTGGTGGCGAACTTCCCCGCGGAAGTGCTTGCCCGGGATTTATGGAACTGGAGCGTGCTCTGGGTGTTTGGACTTTCCGTGATTCTGGTGGGAATCTCCAGCCTCTGGTTTCGCTTCGCACTCCGTTTTTATACGAGCGCCAGTTCATGAAATAAAAACCGGCTTCCATCATCCGGGTTGCGGTCGCCTCAGAAGAAGGATGAGAAAGCCGATTCCGCCTACAAGACTCGTCAAAATCCCCACGGGCATTTCGGCGCCACGTCCTCCCACCGAAAGACATCGCGCACAGGCATCCGCCATCATTAACAACGCGCCAGCTCCAAACATCGAGCAGGGGATCACCAGACGCTGATCGGTGCCGACCAGCTGACGCACGATGTGAGGGACCAGTAGCCCCACAAAACCGATGGGACCTGCAACAGAAACAATTGCGGCTGTGACGAGGGATCCCCCAAGGAAAACTCGTTTTTGAACGCGCGCCACATTCACGCCACGACTCCGGGCCACCTCTTCGCTAAAGGCAATTTGATTCAAATCCCGGCAGTGACCCACCAGAAGAACAAGTCCGATGACCAGAAACGGCAGACAGGTCGTCACTTCCGTCCAGGACGAGCCCTCAAGCCCCCCCACCATCCACTGGTCCATGGCGCGCAACAGGAGTGGACTCGCTACAAATCGCACCAGAAGAATGGCCGCTGAGGAGACCAGACCGAGGGAAACCCCGGCTAGGAGAAGCCCCATCATGTTGCGTCCTGCAAAGGAACTTCTTCGAATTTTCCAAAGAAACGCGACGCTCATCAACGCAAAGAGAAGCGCCCAGATCTGCACACCCGAGAAGATTTTCCAGGCAGGGGAGAGGATGGGAAAACTGATGGCCAACACCGCTCCGAGCGAGGAGGTGCTGGCGATACCGAGTGTGTAGGGCTCAGCGAGGGGATTTCGAAGAAGGCACTGAAACGCAGCACCTGCTCCCCCCAGGGCCATGCCGGCGAGCAGTCCAAGAAATACACGGGGAAGGCGGAGTTGAAGAATCTGGGCCGCCACCCCCTGCTCGTGGGAGGATCGAAACCAGAGATCCCGCAACGCGGATGGAAGATGGATGGATTCCGCTCCGAAGGCCGGGGCCAGAAATAGAACGATGAGGGCGGCGAGAGCAAAAACGCTCCAGGTCGAGACCAGTCGGGAAAGACGGAGGGAGGACGGCGGGGGAGGGTTTTCCGCTTCCGGGACGACCGGGATGGGATTCCGCATCTCGCGCTCATCATCGGCTGAAATGTGGGGAACGATCCGGGGGATGTCTGACGGTGTAGGGTGGATGAGACGGATTTCGCTGCCGTAGACGGGTTCGAGATGTTTTTCCTGAAAGACTTCGCTCACAGAGCCCGTGATGATGCGTTTCCCGTGGTCGAGAAGGGTCACCCGGTCTGCGAAATGGGCTGCGAGCGTCAGATCATGAGTGGAGAAGAGGATGGCGGTCCCTCTGCGGGATTCCTCCTTTAGGAGACGCAATAGGCGGACTTGATGATGAAAGTCGAGTGCTGTGGTGGGTTCATCCAGGAGGATAACCTTGGGTTCCTGCGCAAGGATGGACGCCAGCAATACGCGCTGACGCTCGCCTCCCGAGAGGGTGGAGAAATCACGGTCACAAAACTCCCCTATGGACATCCGTTCCAGGCTCCGACGGGCAATCGTCCAGTCGGAGGCCTCCGGAAGGCCCAGACCGTGCATGTGCGGATGACGTCCCATCAGGACAAGTTCGAGGACGGTCATCGGAAATTGAGGAGAAAGGTGTTGGGGTAGAAAGGCCAGCGACCGGGCCAGGTCGGCCCGGGAAATGGAAGTCAGATTTCGGCCGTTCCAGTTTACGACACCACGGGAGGGGGCAAGGTTGCCCGAGAGGAGTTGAAGAAGAGTGCTTTTGCCGCCGCCGTTGGGTCCGATCAGGGCCTGAACCTCACCGGGGTGAACTTCCAGGACATCGAGTTCAAGACGAAACGAGTTGCCATGGGAAAACTGGAGATGTCGGACGGTCAGCGGATTCATGGTTTGGCCGTGTCCTCCCGGGCGAATTGTTGAATATATTTTTCGAACATTTCAGCGATCTCCACCATGCGCGGACCTGGAATCATCACGAAATCTTCATGCACCTGAAAGACCCGATGATTTCGGGTGGCGGGAGTCGACGCCCGAGTGAACCAGTCTTCGGGGGGAGTTGTGGATTTTTTGGAACAAAACTCAAAAATGGCGTCCGGTTGCAATGTCAGGACGGTCTCCCGGCTTGGAATAAAATAGGGCTGGGTTTGCTCGAAAAAAAGATTGTCGCCATGCGCGGTCTCCATCATTTCGCTGATGTAAGAATTTTTCCCGGCTGCCATGGGACTTCGCGTGCCGCCACTTTCGCCGCCCAGCAAAAGGAGGCACTTGTAACGGGGAAGACGGGCGCAACGTTTCCGCACCGCATCGAGCCGCATCTGCAGGTTTTCAGTCAGTTGTTTTGAGGCGGGATCCTTGCCTATGAGTCGTCCAATTTTTCGGATTTCGTCCTGCAGCTCATGAAAGCTGTCGATGGTGACGGAGTGGCAGTCGATGCGATGGCTTTCAGCGAAGCGGTGGACCCGATCCACGCGTCCGAGAACAAAAAGCAAGTTGGGCTGCAGAGCGAGGATTCGCTCGAAATTCGGATTGAGAAGACCCCCGCACTTGGGGAGCACCATCCCGGCCGGCAAATCGCAGTAATCGGAGATGCCTGCGAGGGAATTGGTCGCACCCAAGGCCAGGATGATTTCCGTGACGTTGGGTGTCATGCTCACGATCCGAGGTGCATCCGAGGCGGAAGTCCGAACGATCGAGAGGCCCAAGAGGAGGAACATCCACGATAAAACCCTCATAGGTTTTCCGTCACTTGAAATCGAATCGGCACAAGCACCTTCAAACCGTTCGCCCATTTCGAAGGGGGTTGCTGAAAAGGTGCCGCCTCCTCGATGGCCTTCCGTGCAGCTTGCTGAAGGCGTGAACTCCCTTCGTGGGCGACGAGTTCGAGATGTTCGACCCCACCTCGGGCATTGATGGTGAGGTTGAATGTGATGAATCCCTCCTCACCCGCCCGCCATGCGGTTGCCGGATATTTTTTATACTGCTCAATTCGTTTCCGAATGGCGCCCAGATAAGCGTCGAGCTCCCCCGAAAACGAGGAACGGGTGGAAGCTCCGGAATTCCCCGGCGCGAAGCTCAACGAAGCGGGGGCGGATTCCGATTTCAATGCAGATTCAGCCGGTTTCGTTTGTCTGAGAATGGGGGCGATGCAGCGATCTTCGATAATTTCAGGGTGGGGTGATTTTTTTTCGGGGAGGGAGGGAGGTTGGGGAATTGCGGATCTCGATGGGAATGGATTTCCGACGAGGGTCAGCATCATGGGGACGTTTGAAGTTTGGGGCGAAAGAAGCTGGGATTCGATTTTTTTGGGATGCGGTACGACGCATACGATTGCAGCGACATGCAGCAGCAGGGAGGTTGCGAGATATGGGCTGAGGGATTTCATGATACAGCGCAGGGTTCGCATTCCCGGACGAGGGTCAGATCGCCAAACCAGAATCCCCGGCTCCGGGGGCGTGATGGATCGGGAGGCAGCGGGCAGGTCGTGGAATCCACCTCGGTTTCCAGGGGACGATAGACCCGCTCTCCGGTCTGAAGGACAAGGGGGCTTTTAAAAATCGGCCCCGCATACGCGAAGGAATGGAATTCCCCGTTCTCACCGCATGGGTCCACGTTGGGTGGGAGGTCGCGAATGAATGCTATGTCCAAATCCCTTCCGAGGGCCTCCTCGCCCAGGTAAGCGTCGTTGACGCAACAGATTCTGGATTTGAACCCGAGGTCGATGAATTCACGAATCAGGGCGTGGGTGTCATTTTTCCAAAGAGGAAAGAGCCCTTTCATTCCCACCTTCTCCAGATTGGATTCACGCCAGCAGCGAAGGTCCTCCAGGAAGATGTCCCCAAAGGCAACTTGATCCACTCCCCTGGATTTATATTTTTGGAGAATGGCGGTCATCCTGTCGGCGTATTCCTCGTTGGAGCTGTGCCGGCTTACATACATTTTTTCCAGGGGCAATCCCGTGGCGGCGGCCTGTTCGACGAGCAATTCCTCGCGGATTCCATGCATGGAGACGCGTTGAAAATGTTCGTTGAAGGTGGTGAGCAGCGCCACGACTTCATACGTGTTTGATGTCAGGACACGATGAAGTGCCATGGCGGAGTCTTTGCCACCACTCCAGCAGAAAAGAACTTTGGTTTTCATGGGATATTTTCCGATGTTTTAATATTGAACCTCGACGCCGCCGTAAAACGCCCTGCCCACGGCGGGGAAGAACGCCGCCTGCTGGTAGCGGTAGCCCGGGAGGTTTTCAGCCCGTCCGAAGCATTTCACCCATTCATTGACCTGCCATGTGGTGTAGAGATCAAGGGTGTGAAAGTCAGCGAGTTCAAGGGCGTTGTTGGCGGCATTGAAGCGGGTGCCCGTGTAGGTGTAGATCAGGGAAAGTTCGAGGGGATCGATGGGACGCCAGGTGGTGGTGACGGAGGCTGTTTCCCGTGGAATCCGCGAAAGATCATTTCCTGGGAAACGGGGATCCTTGGAGGTGGTGGAGGTCAGTGTGAATGCGGCCCGAAAGCTGAGTCGCTTGAGCGCCTGCCATTTCAGAGAATTTTCGACGCCCTCCGTTCGTGCCTCGGAAAGATTTTGAAAGACGAACGAAGAGTCCGTTCCAATCAGATTGACGATGGTGTTGTAGAAATAGGTGGTGTCGATTTCGAGTTTGCCGTCGGAGAACGGCTGGGTGAAGCCGATGTCGTATCCTTCCGTGGTTTCCGGGATGAGACTCGCGTTCGCTCCGGAGAGCGGGCCGAACAAGGGCTGCAATTCGGAGATCGTGGGGGCTCGGAATGCCGTGCCAAAGGACATGTGAACGCGGGATTGGGTCACTGGAATTTTGACAAACTGGCTCGCGCGCCAGGTCACCGCGTCCCGGAACCGTTCATTGTCGTCGTACCGCGCGGAAAGAGTGAGTCCCCACACATCGTCCAGACGCACGCTGTCGGAGATGAAGGCGGATTGTGTGGCGCGGTTGATGACGTTGTTGCCGCTGCTTTCCTCCGTGGTGGTGTGTTCGTTGATGGCTTCAACTCCTGCAACGAGCGTGTTCCAGTCGGCGATCTCGACGGTGTTCTGCCATTGTAGCTGGAGACTTTCCGAATGATTGACGAACTGGGACGGCGGGGAGTCGAATCGCTGGCCGGTGCCAATGTAACCAAGAGTCAGTTTGCTTTCCCAGATTTCGAAGGGCGTCACGCTGAAGGAGGGGGAGACGAGGGTCATGCGGCGGATAAGGCGGTTGTCGGGGTCGTTGGCTCCAAAACCTGCAGTGGGTCCCGGGGAGCCGGTGGTGTAGTCCGTAAAGCGTGTCACTAAATCGAATCGTGCCGATTCCGAGAGATCACAGCCCAGGCGCGCGGCGGCGGCATCCTGCCGAAAGGCGTTGTTGGGACGCTCCTGATCGGTGTCGAGGCGGGAGTATTCTACATTCCAGTCAAATATCTTCACCTTGCCCTGGGAGAAAACGCGTTCGCGGCGCGTATCAAAAGTGCCGCCTTCAAAGGATGCACCGTAGGAGGGCTTTCCATGACCGCGTGGGGCGAAGAGGGAGACCACACCGCCCTGGGCCTCGGAACCATAAAGGGAACTTTGAGGACCGCGAAGGACTTCAATGTTTCCTGTCAGCAGGGGAGGGAGATCCGAGAAGTTGGCGATTCCGTCGATGGGACGATTGAAGCGAAGACCGTCCACCTGGACAAACGTCCGGCTGAACGGCATTCCACGGAGCGAGATTTGGGAAACTCCACCCTGTGCTCCGGTGGCATTATTCACCTCCACTCCCGCTTCGAGCCCCGGTTCACCCCGGAGAACGGAGGCGGTTTCAAAAGGACGTCTCTGTTTGACTGTGGACTCCGGAACGCTGGAAATGCTGGAACCGGATTTCCATACCTCCTCCTCGAATTTGGTGGCGGAAACGACGATTTCATCGACGCGGGCATCCGAGGTGAGGGCGCGGTCCACGCGATTGGTGTCTGCTGCGGAAAGGGATGGGACGATGGGAAAAAGAACGAGACTGACGAGACAAACACGGAACTTCATGGCTGATCCTTTGGTTGACGAGAGATCAGCCGACTGCCTCGGAAGGCGACGAATGACGCTCTCAATCTTGTTGGGTGCGAACAAGTTTTTCGACAACCTCCCAAGAGGCCGTCGCATTGAGACCATCCCAGCCGTTATCCTGACTTCAGACATCAAACCTTGTTTCCGCCTTCACTCGCGAATTTCTTCGGGAGTTGGCTTTTGGAAACTCGTAGCCTGTTACAGTGGCGCAACCGTTCCCGATTTTCACGGGATTCCCTGCGCTGAGATGGATTCCGGATATCCGGAAAAAACCTGCAAAGAACGAAGGTTGGATGTTCGCATGACGGTGTCGGCAAGACAACAGGATTTTGTTGTCCGTTTCCAGGGAGGAGCTACGATGATCTGATGCGCGTGGCGATTCTATGGACGGGTGGAAAGGACTCCTGCTGGGTCCTGCAACACATGATCGCCGCGGGAAATGAGATTCCTTTTCTTGTGACCTTTGCGCCAAGGAACGCGGATTTTCTGGCGCACCCCATTCCTGTGATGGAGGCGCAGGCGGAAGCTACAGGAATTCCCTGGTTGAAAATCCGGATTTCCGAACCTTTTCGTGAAGGGTACGAGAGGGGATTGATGGTACTGAAAAGGGATCATGGCATCGAAGCCGTTGTTACGGGGGATATTTCCGAGGTCGATGGATTGCCAAACTGGATTCGGGAGTGCAGTCAGGTGGCCGGATTGCAGGTGATCACTCCGCTTTGGGGCGTGGATCGTCTGGAACAGATGCAACGACTGATAAAGGAGGACTACGACGTTCTCTTCTCGTGTGTGAAACATCGATGGTTCACTCCGGAATGGACGGGACGAAGACTGAACGAGGCCTCGTTGACAGAGCTTCGCGGATTGCACGCGCAAAACGGAGTCGATCTTTGCGGGGAGCAGGGGGAGTTTCACACGCTGGTGACGCGCGCCCCGTGTTTTAATAGGGAGATCCAGCTTCTGGGAACCACCATTGAGTCAAAAGTGGAATTCAGTTTTCTCCGCATGGAGGCGTGCCGTTTGTCCGAGGTGTATCAACAGAAAAGCCTTCGTTAAATGGATCGAATTTGTGGAGAAGACTAAATCTTCAAGTGGATCGATGGTGCTGTACGAGGGGGTTTGGAGGGGATACAAACGCCCCGCTTCAAGTCCACGCTGGTTGTCTGTCCCGCGCGAAAAGCTTTTTCCAAATGATTTTGGATCATGGTCCGATTCAAGTTGGGGCTGCAGGAAAAAATGTCGACGGCGGCATAGCCATGTTCCGGCCATGTGTGAATGGCCACGTGGGATTCGGCGATCACCACCACGCCACTGACGCCGTGCGGACTGAACGTGTGGAATACGTCGGTGACAATGGTGGCCTTGGCGCATTCGGCGGCGTTCAGCATGATTTCACGGACGCGGTCCCGGTTGTTGATGATGTCGGGCTCGCAATCGTAATATTCGACCAGCATATGTCTTCCGAGTGGTTCCATAAATGGGGATTTGTTTAACGAGACTTGGCGAATACGAATTGTTTCCAGTCCGAGTGATTTCCGTGGATCCGCCAGATGAATCCGTCGAGGATGTAATGAGTCATTTGCGGGAGAGCGAGCAGAGGAACGACGAGGGCCAAGGTTCCCTGGTCGAGAATTTTTGGAAGTTGCGAAAAACCGATGAAAAATTCGGTGTGATCGCGCCAGATGAATCCGTCCCACAAGCCTTCTTCAAAGAAAGAAAGGGCGAGGGGTATCATCAAGAAGCCGCAGAAAAGAAGGATCGGTGTTTTCCAGCGGGAAAACGGAAAAGGGGCGACTTCAGGTTTTAGCCGTGACTTGTTGCGGCTGTAGATCCAGATGAGCGCCATGTAAGGGAGGCCGTGCGAAACCACGTTCGTCGCCGTGAATGCCAGGTCTCCGTTAAAACCAACAATGCCCACGTACCAGGAGAGGGCCGTGCCTGCGACGAGCGCGTTCTTGGGTAGATTCCAAGAATGACGTTGGATGGAAGCGGCGATTTCTTTGCACGCATACGTGATCAGGATGGCGGCGTAAAGAATATGCGCCACGGTTTCGAGCAGTGTGGAGGGGATGCTCAGAAAATCGCCGGCAACGAACCATGAGAAGTTGCGCGGCAAATGCGTGTGCCAATAGATCAATGGATAAAGCGTCGCCGCGTAGATGGTTGCCTGATCGATGCGCCGGTAAAGCCGTGGTTCTCGGGGTTCACGCCGGGAATAGATCATGACGAAACCATATTGTTGCCGGATGAAGTGAAAGACCGCAAGATAAGCCAGTGTCCGCCAAAACCAGATGGAATCGTAGGAAAAGAGCATGACGCCTGCGATCCACGCGAGAAGCGGAACAAACGTGTAGACGTTTTTTCGAGCAAGGAGTTCTTCCGGATCGAGATACGTGCGGAAAAGCGTGCTGTAGACGTGAGCCACATCGATGGCGACGATCAAAGACACCCAGATCCACGTTGGTATGTCGCTGGAACGACTGAAGACTTCGGGTAAAAGGAGAACGAGCGCGGTGACGATAAACGCGGGACTTAAAATGAAAGCTCCATCCAGCCAGGATGAATAGATCCAGGGTTGGTTTTTTAAAGGAACCGCTTGTGTGGAAGGAGAAGCGTTCATTTCAGGCGGCGGTTCGCAGCGTTTTTTCAGCGGCGCGGATTCCGTGATAAAAAGCTTCTTCAAAAATGGAGATGCCGCTCATGTCGGAATGTGCGAAATGGATGCGGCCCAATGGAGCGTGCGCCAGTCGCCGGGATTTTCCCCAGATGAATCCGGGAGTGGGGCGAATCATGCCGTGGCCCCAGAGCCAGACGTCCAGATGGGTGATATGCGTTTCCAATCCGGGATGCACACGGCAGAGATCCTTCACAATCATGTCGTTCCACGCCTCGTAGGGTTTGGAAAGCGCTTCGCGTCGTATTTCGCAAGGATCCCCGTGGGAAAGCGGATGATAATAAGTGAGGACTGTTTCTCGTGGATACGGGTGGGTGTTTTGATGAGTGGCGACCACGTATCCCAAGGATGGGCTGTCGAAAAAGACGTTGTCCCATGACAGCTCGGCGCCGTTGCCCGTCGGAAGCTGATCAAGGCTGACGTTGGCCACCATCCATGGGGAATAAGTGAACGAGGAGAAGTCGGGAGGATTTTTCCTCCAGGCGCGGATCACGCGAGTGGCGACGAAACGCGGCGCCGCAAAGACGACCGCGCGTGTTTTTATACGCGTGGTGCATTTTGCCTGCACGTCGTAATAGTCGATGAAGACCTCACGGTCGTTTTGTTCCACGTTGAAAACCAGCGCGGAGGTGTGGATTCGATCCTGCCAAGGCTTGCGCAACTGTTGCACAAGCCATCCGTTCCCTTCGGGCCAGGTCACTTGCGTATGTGGATTGGCGTTTGCGGCTTCGCCGGTGCGGGAGGCGAAGTAGTGGATCCCCGCCCATGCAGAGATGTCGTGCATCGTGCCTCCGTAATCGTCCCGGCAGCAATAATTGACGTACCAGCGGAGGTAGTTGGAATCCCAGCCATGTTGGTCCATGAAAGCCGCCATGCTCAACGCGTCGAGTTTCAGAAATTCTTCGTCCTGCGAACTTTCATCAATGGGAATCGCGAAAGCTTTTTTGCCATCTGAACCGCGGAGACGCGCGTAGTGCTCCATCATTCCGAAGAAGCTTTGGTATTGTTTGCGATCATACACGTCGATTCCCAGAAGCGGGACTAGTCCGTCCTGCCACTGACCATGAATGAAAAGCCGTTCCTCAGGGTCGTGACAGAGGAAATATTCGTTATAAATGGGGAGTCCCTTTGAATCACGTCCCGTGATGACGTTGAGTTCCTCGAACAGTTTGGTGATCTCCGTGGACTCCGCATTGGCGAGAGGCACATAGTGGGCGCCCCATGGATAGGAACTGATGGAGTTATGTTCCGAATGCGAATTGCCCCCTTCGTGCTCATCCATTTCCAGGAGAGTGAAATTTTGAAAGCCGCTTTGCCATAGATGACGTCCCGCGGCAAGGCCCGAGATGCCGCCGCCGACGATGGTGACGCCTTCTTCCCGGGTGCGTGTGGGAGGAGGAAAAGATCCATCCCTTAGAAGATGTCCGACCTTCCAGGCAGCGCCGCGAATCGAGCCTCCATAGCGGCGGGCCGTAGTGGGAGAATTTCGGTTGCATCCTGAGGCCATCCATCCCGCGATTCCCGCGCAGGTCAGAAGAAATTTTCTTCGATTCAGTCTCATGGCTCAGTGGGCGGCGTATTCCGACCATTCCTCCTCGAAATATTTGACCAGCACCTGATTGTTGAGTCGATTCACGTCCGTGGGAAGAGGCTGCATGTCGGGAGGAAAATCAAACAGAGCGGGAGCGGTTTGATTGTTGATAAAACGCAGGTTCTCCGGGAATGCGCGTTGTTCGTGGAATGGCTGCTTGCTGGCGATGATATATCCCCATTCGCCAAAGGAAGGCACGTAGGCATGATACGGCGCTGTTTGAAATCGAACCGCCTGCAGGGTGTGATTGATGCACCAAAATGATTTTCTGGCAGCGAGAGGCGATGTGCATTGGACCACGAAGACTCCGTCCGGACGAAGATGTTCGTAGATGGCGCGGAAAAAGGCGGTCGAATAGAGTTTCCCGATCGAATAGTTGGACGGGTCTGGAAAATCGGAGACGATAAAATCGAATTCCTGATTTGTTTTTTTCAGCCAGGAGAAAGCGTCCTCGTTGACGACGTGGACTTTCGGATCTTCAAGCGAGCGGTGGTTGAGTTGGAGGAGCGACTCCTGCCGCGAAAAAAGCGTGGTCATTTCGGAATCCAGATCAACCAGATGAATGGATTCGATGGAGGGATATTTAAGGATTTCGCGAACGGCCATGCCGTCGCCTCCTCCCAAAACAAGCACCCGGCGCGGAGCCGCCATCCCGCACATTCCAGGATGGATCAATGTTTCGTGATAGCGATATTCGTCCCGCGAACTGAACTGCAGGTTGCTGTTGAGATAAAGGCGCAGGTCATGCGGGGTGCGCGTGAGAACGATGCGCTGATAGTGGGTCGATTTTCCATACCACACGGGGTCCGGATAGATGGCTCCTTCCGCCAGATCGGTCAGCCGATTGGAATAGGCGAAGCCGGCAACCATCAACACCAGGATGCCAAAACCCGATGCTTTCATCAGCTTGGCCCAGGGCACGTCCGCCTGAAATAAATAGAGCGTCCAGAGGGCGACCAGGATATTGAGGATGCCAAAGAGAAAGCAGGAACGAACGAGGCCCAGGTGGGGAACAAGAACCAGGGGAAAGAGAAGCGAGGCGACCAATGCGCCGATATAGTCAAAAGTGAAGAGCTGCGAGACAAGGTCCTTGAATTCCAAGCGCTCCTTCAGGATGCGCATTAAAAGCGGCAGTTCGAGGCCGATGAGGGTGCCGATGATCACGATCAGCGTGAAGAGCAGGGTGTGGAAGGAAGTCACCTGTTCGAAGAGCAGAAAGAGGACGGCGGCGGAGCATCCGCCGACCAGCCCAATCAGCAATTCGACGCGGATGAAAGTGCCAATGAGATTCCGGTTAATAAATTTCGACAAATAGGCGCCGATCCCCATCGAAAAAAGATAAATGCCGATCACCGTTGAAAATTGCGTGACCGAATCTCCAAGCAGATAGGTGGCCACCGTGCTCGCGATCAATTCATAGATCAATCCACAAGTCGCAATGACGAATACCGAAAGGAGCAGGACGTAGTGCACGGCTTAAAAGCGGATCTTTTCCGGTGCTAGGCGAAGAATGGTCATCCGTGGATGGCGGAGGCGATGATGAGGCAGATTCCGACGGAAACGGCGCCGACCACGATCGCGAGGGCCTGATTCTGTTTTTCCACGATTTCCTTCCAGAGCTGATAGGGAGTCAGTTTATCGAAGATAAAAAACCCAAAGGTGAAAACAATGAGTCCCAAGAGGGAATAGACAATCGAATTGATGAGATATGTGGTGTTGATCATATAGGTTCTTCGTTATTTGTGATGCATGCCTGCCTGTTGGTGGTCCCATTTCTTGGGACTGAGTGCGCCGAGGAAAATCCATCCCGTGTTGTTTGCGTATGCAAGGAGTCCGCAGATGCTTATTCCGGCAATCAGATAGAAGAGGACGAGTTTTGACTTCATTCGGATTCACCTGTTGTCACAAATGGGGAGAAATCGCTGTTTTCCCAGCGTGCCATTTCAAATCGATAACTTCGATAGGTCACGTAGCAAGGGATGACGGCAAGGGAAAGAGCGCACAGAATGAAGTTGGAGTAGTTGGGGACGTCGTTGGTGACGCGGATTTGATAGGGTTTTTGCGCTTTTTCACCGCCGGAAGCTTCCAGCGTCAGATAGTAGGTTCCTCCCGGGACGGAGGAAAGCACGTTGGACTTTCTCTGGTTTCCTTCGCTCCAGGAACCGTCATCAGGATCCACGCCGCTGTAATATTCGACGCCACTTTCAAAGGAGATTTGATTGTTATTAGTCGCATTGACCAAAGACATGTCCACTTCGAGCCAATCTTGCTGGATCGGGGAAAAGAGGGAGATCGCCACGGCCGAATTTTTCCCCTCGAGAGTAAAGGAAGGCGTGACTTTCATGCGATCGGCGTCGTTCGGTATGAATGTGAAGTCTCCCGAATAAACCATTTTGTTTCGCCAGTGAGCATTAAAATATCCTTGGATTCCGATGAGGATAAAAAGAAAAATTAAGCCCATTACGATGAGCGCCTTGGAGTGAGTGTAGGGAGTGGGTTGGTTGGCCGCCACGCCGACGGGCCTGGGTAGCGGTTTCTCCAGTAAAAAGGCCTTTTGAACTTCGTTGGGCGTCATATATTCGCATAGAGAGGCCACGATCTCCTTTCGGTCCTTCTCAACGGAAAGCATGTAAGGGGGACAGATGTAATCTGCTGTACGAACTTGATCCCCCACTTTCACCTGCCAATAAAATTCTCCCAGCACATAGTCAATTTTTGTGTTGCCTCGATTGTAGACTCGAAAAACTTTTTTATTATATGAAACCCTGTCGGTGTCGATTCCCGGAGTGGCGCGAGAGATATCCTTGACGGGAGACACAAAATTCCAGTGTCCATCAGCGACCACGAGCCAGCGAAAACCCTGATAGGGATTGAAAAGCAGGTATTCAAACCACCCGTATCCGCTTGAGATATCTTGGCGCCGCATGAATCCGATCACTTCGAACGCATACCCTTTTAAAATACCCTTCTGACCAAGGGGGATAAGGGGTTCGATCGTCCGTTTTTGGTAATAGGTGCTGAGGATCCGGTGGTTTTCGTCGCTTGGATCGATGACGGATTTGCAGGAGGAGCAGACGACGGAGAGAGAGTGGCCGGCGGCCCGAATAGTCACGGTGGATCCGCATGAAGTACATGCGAAACTCTGGACAAGCCCAGCTCCGGATAAAGGTTCACCATCCATCGAAAGTCCTTATATGTTGAAATTTAAAGGAATTGAAATCCATATATTCACCCGTAAAGACGCGGGTGCTTTCGTTGGAATATTCTATGCAGCCAAAGGCTGCCGTTTCATTGGAGAGATCGACACTGGTGGCGCTCCGTCCTGCAGGAGCGGCGAATGGAAGCTCTCCTTCGCTGTAGACGTAGGTCGCTTCCTTAATGTCTTCAATCTGGTAGGTCTGCCCGTCGATTTGTACTTCCATCCCGGAAATAATTTGTTCGCGCGGGGGCAGGTCGGAAGGAGTTTGGTGCTCGAAGCTGATGCTGTAAAATCCCTGTGCTTCGGCGAGCCATCCATAACTGCCGTTATCAAACAGCGCGCACCATTCGTTCCAGGATCCATCACTCCATTTTATGGCGAGGCGTCCGATAAGAGAAAAGCGCATGTTTTGAAAGATGCCCTGCGTGCCAATCTGAAAGGGAGAATTATCGCGAGGGAGAACTGCCATGGTGCCGATGGCTTCGACGTCCAGGTCGCGCCGAACGAGCATGGACCGGCAAAAAGGGCATACGGCGAAAACCGACACTGCGGATTGGAAGGGCGTTTGCGCTCCGCAGGAGGGGCAGACGTAATTTGTCATTACTGAATTTTCATCAGGAGTTCTGCCTTTTTGGAGTCAAATTCAGCTTGTGAAATCACTCCTTTCTTGAAGAGATCAAATATTTTTTCAAGCGCCTGGGCGGCGTCTGTTTCCGCAGGGCGGGCGTTTCCAGCGACGCCGCCCAATGACGCCGCCATGGTCTGTCCGATCGCCATGCCTGCTCCAAGTCCCGCGCCGGTCCCGGCGAGCCCCCCCTCGTTGGCGGCGGCGATGGAAATGCTCTCGGCGCTTTGGAACTTGGCGTAGCGTTGAAGGTCGCCCACCATATTCATCGAGACGAGCTTGTCGAAGTGATCCTGCAGTTCCTGAGGCAGAGAAACGCTCTGCACAAAAAATGATTGAAGATTGAGTCCGTATTCCGTGAAGCGCGTGTTGAGAAATTCTTTGAGCTTGTCAGAAAACGCCACCTGATTGGCGGCCATGTCGACGAACGAGACGCCGCTTGATCCGAAGAAACTGCCCAGTTCTGCAACAACGGTGGAGTGAAGCTGTCCTGAGAGTTCGGTGGCAGTGTATTGATCCCGGCTGCCGCTGATCTTTTGATAAAAAACTTTGGGGTCCGCTATTTTGTAGGAGTAGATTCCGTACGCGCGAATGCGGACAAGTCCGAATTCCTTGTCCCGCAGCGTGATGGGCGTCGGAGTACCCCACTTTTGATCGATTTGTTCGCGCGCGCTGAAGAAATAGACGTCGGATTTGAACGGTGACTGAAAGAATTTATCCCAGTTGTTGAGATAAGTGAGGATGGGAAGCGTGCTGGTGTTCAGCTTGTAGAGACCCGGATTAAAGATGTCGGCGATCCGACCTTCATTCACAAACATCGCCAGTTGGCTTTCCCTCACCGTGAGCTTGGCGCCGTTCTGAATTTCACGATCTTGCATGGGAAACCGATAAGCCAGGATGCCGTCCTGAGATTCTGTCCAGTCAATGACATCGATGAATTGTTTTTTGATGAAATCAAAAAGTGCCATAAGTTCTTCCTTGGAGAGTGAATTGTCCGATGTGGATGTAATAGATCATATCCACCGAATGGCGGCAATTATAAGGAGAGGGTATGTTTATAATGCTGAAGTCGCTAGAAGCTGTTTTTCGCGTGACCAATCCCCGTTTTACGGCAAGCTCTGGTCTATGGAATCCTACGAGATCCTTAAAGAATTGATTCAGGAATGCGGGGCCAAAGAGGTAGCAGAAAGGATGGGGTTGTCCCTGCCGATGATCTACAAATGGACGGAACCTTCCGAGGGATTAGGCAGCGGTTCTGCGAACCCGCTGGACCGTGTGGAGGTCTTACTCCAGTGTGGCGATCATTCAAATATCATCCATTGGCTTTGCGAGCGCGCACAGGGCTTTTTTGTTAAAAATCCCAAACCTGTCAAACCAGACCCCCATCAAGTGGTGCCTGGAACCAACAAGATCGTACAGGAATTCGCGGATCTGCTTTCCGTCATCGCCCAGTCCGCAGTCGACGGCGTGATTTCTCGGGAGGAAGCGAAGCAGATCCGTGGACGATGGGAAGGATTAAAATCCGTGACGGAAGGCTTTGTGCAATGTTCGGAACAAGGCGATTTTTCGCGCCGGCCATCCCTCCCGCAAAAAAGTCCATGATGGTTGGTTCTGAAGGCGTTTTAAGTTTGTTGGGATCCATCTAAAGTCATACTAGAAAGGCACGGAGGCATATCTCGATTTTCGATTTTGTAAACCGTAATTTTCAATGCTGACAACATCAATTGTTGTTGCCAGCCTGCCTGAGTTCCAAACGTTCAAACTTTTGATTGTGCCCTTCGGGGGCTGTGGCAGAATGCTCGGGATGTTTCGATTCTCCAAATGCGGGGCGCCTCTGATCTGGAGCCTTCTGCTTTTCATGATGGTTCACGTTCGGGCCGCCGATCTGGTCGATGGCATTGCCGCGGTTGTGAATCAGGATATCATCACCTTCACCGACGTGAAAAATCTGGTAGGCCAGACCGAGGAATCCCTGCGGAAGGCATATTCCCCCGACGATCCCCAGCTTGTTCAAAAAATTCAGGAAGCCCGCAAGGAGGCGCTCGATCAATTGATCGAACGCCAGCTCATCATCCAGCAGTTCAAGGCCAAGGGCGGCAAGGTGCCTGATAATTTCATCGAGGACGAAATTCAACAGACGATTGATGAGCAGTATGGACGGGACCGCAGTGTGTTCATCAAAACGCTTGAGGCGTTGGGATTGAATCTGGAGACCTATAAGGAACGGATTCGCGATAAAATCATCGTTCGTTATATGCAGCAGAGCGAGGTCAGTAACGAAATCATCATCTCTCCCTACAAGATCGAAACGTACTACAACCAGCATCCGGATGAATTTCACGAGGGGGAAAAGGTCAAGCTTCGCATGATCTATCTCAAAAAGGGACAGACGGAGGAGGAACTGGCGGGAACGAAAAGTCTGATTCAGGAAATTCTGTTGAAACTGACCACGGGTTCGGATTTTTCCGCGATGGCGTCGGTCTATTCCGAAGGATCCGAAAAAAATCAGGGCGGGGATCTGGGATTTGTGGGGCGTGACAGTCTTCGTCCCGAACTGGCGGAGGCCGCCTTCCTGCTCGATGCAGGTCAGTTGAGCCGGGTGATCGAGACCAAGGATGGTTACTACATTATCCAGGTGGATGAAAAAAAACCGGCTAAGGTGAGCACGCTTCAGGAGTCCCGGGATCTGATCGAGCGTCTTCTCATTCAGGAGGAACGTTCCCGCCTTCAGAAACGCTGGCTCCAATCCCTCCGGCAGAAGGCGTATGTCCGGATGTACTAGATTGAGTTGAAAGTTGAAGGGTGAAAGTTGAAAGACCGATCACGAACGATTGCGATCACGTTGGGTGATGTGGCAGGCATCGGGCCCGAAGTGGTGCGCAAGGCGTTGCGGTCCGGGAAGCTTGATCGGAAATTTCGCTACGAGGTGTTGTTTGAATCTGAGCAGCCCCATGTCACGGCTGGACGTCAATCCCGGGTCGCGGCCCGTTTTGCCTTGCGATCCCTTGAGGAGGGGGTTGCCGGATGTCTCGATGGACGTTTCGCCGCCCTGGTGACGGCGCCCGTTTTCAAAGCAGGATTGAAGCTGGTTGGATTTCCATTTCCAGGACAGACGGAATTTCTCGCGCATCGGACCCATGCCCGTCGGTTTGCCATGATGTTGACGGGAGGAGGATTGCGGGTGGTGCTGGCGACGATTCATGTGCCGATTCGCAAGGTCAGCTCCCTTCTTACCCGAAAGGTGATTGTCGAAAAGATCGAACTCACCCATGAAATTCTCAAAAAACTTGGCATTCCGAAGCCCCGGATTGCCGTGGCGGGATTGAATCCCCATGGAGGTGTGATTGCGGAACAGGGGCGTGAAGAACGGATGGTGATTGCCCCGGCTGTTCGTCGTATGGTCCAACGACTGGGAACGGGCGTGACGGGGCCGCACTCACCGGATCACGTGTTCTGGCTTGCGCGAAACGGGGATGTGGATGCCGTGGTGTGCATGTATCACGACCAGGGATTGATTCCTCTCAAAATGCTCGCGTTTGATTCCGGCGTGAATGTGACGCTGGGTCTTCCGATTGTCCGGACGTCACCCGATCATGGAGCCGCCTACGATATCGCGGGGAAAAACCGTGCCAATCCCCGGAGCATGATCGAAGCGATCAATCTTGCCGCCAGACTTGCTTCCATGTGAGAGAGGGAGTCCAGTATTCGATTTCCGAAGAGAAGGATCTCTCTCGGCCTTGATGAATGGGATTGGTTCGTGTTTTATATCCCGATCATTGCCAGCAAGTTTTTTTTAATCATCACGTGAGCTCTAAACTCCTCATCGTCGTTCCCGCGCGTTATGCTTCAACGCGGTTTCCCGGCAAACCGCTTGCCCTGATTGCCGGACGCTCGCTCATTGAACGGGTCTACCGGAATTGCGCGTGCGTGCGGGAGGCGAAGGTGGTGGTGGCGACGGACGACCACCGCATTGAAAAACATGTCCGGGGATTTGGGGGCGACGTGATGATGACCTCGAAACGTCACCCCAGCGGCACGGATCGCGCGGCGGAGGTTGCGAGGCGTTACCGTTGTGACGTGGTGATCAACGTTCAAGGGGACGAGCCGTTGTTGCCACCATCTGTCATAAGGAAACTTGCGGAGGTGATGAAACGCCGTTCCGCTCTTCAGATGGCGACACTGTGCCATGAAATTTCCAGCCCCCGCGACCGTTCTGATCCCAATGTGGTGAAGGTGGTGATGAATCACGAGGGAGATGCACTCTATTTTTCGAGGGCTTCCATTCCATTCGGTCGTGATGCATCCCCGGTGAAGGCTTTCCGGCACATTGGAATCTATGCCTATCGTCGTCGTTTTCTCCTTGATTACGTGCGCTGGCCGCAATCCGCCCTGGAAAAAGTGGAAAAACTTGAACAGCTTCGAGCGCTTGAACGCGGGGTGAAGATTCGCGTACTGAAGACGAAATATGAGGCGATCGGAGTCGATGTGCCGGCGGATGTGGGGAAGGTGGAGAGAATTCTGAAGAGGTCGAAGTTTAAAATGTGAAACTTCATTTCAGTACGCCGAGAGATCCTTCGCTTCGCTCAAGATGACGGCCGTTTTTATCCGGATTGTCATCCTGAGCGAAGCGAAGGATCTCTCTTAGGGGTACAACTCCAGATTTTCGGGGTCAAAACTCCTGAAATGGGTGCGCCAATCGGTGAAGCTTGGTCTTTGAACTTTCAACTTTGAACCCTTAAACTTACTTTGATGTCCGGATTCAAACTCATCGCGCCGTATTCACCCAGCGGCGATCAACCCCGCGCCATCGAGGAGTTGGTACGTTCGATCGGGAGCGGGACTTCCTGTCAGACGCTTCTGGGCGTGACGGGGTCCGGAAAGACCTACACGATGGCCAACGTCATCGAGCGGCTGCAACGTCCGACACTCGTCATCACGCATAACAAAACCCTGGCGGCGCAGTTGTTCGCCGAATTCCGTTCATTTTTCCCGGAGAACGCCGTCGAGTATTTTGTCAGTTACTTTGACTACTACCAGCCCGAGGCCTATCTGCCGCAGACGGACACCTTTATTGAGAAGGATTCCGCCATCAACGAGGAGATCGAGCGGCTTCGATTGTCTGCGACGAGTTCCCTGCTTTCGCGCCGGGATGTCATCATCGTGGCGAGCGTCTCGTGCATCTACGGTCTCGGATCCCCCGAGGACTATCAAAACCTTGTTCTACGCCTGAAAGTGGGCGACGAAATGGATCGCCAGGTTTTGCTGGGCAAGCTCGTTGACATGCAGTACAGCCGAAACGATATCGAGTTCGAGCGTGGAAAATTCCGTGTGCGCGGGGATGTGGTGGAGATCTGTCCATCGGATTCCGAGCGTGCCGTTCGGGTGGAGTTATTCGGGGATACGGTGGAACGGTTGACCTATTTTGAGCCTTTGACGGGCGACAGGCTTCAAGAGCGTGACGACATCACGCTCTTTCCCGCCAAGCATTTCGTCACCCCCTACACCAAGATTCAAAAAGCGGTGGAGACGATCAAGGTGGAGCTGGAGCAACAATTGAAGCTCTTTGAGGGCGCGGGCAAATTGCTGGAGTCGCAGCGGTTGAAAATGCGAACGACCTATGACATCGAGATGATGCAGGAGATGGGATTTTGCAACGGGATCGAAAACTATTCCCGGCATCTGACGGGAAGGGCGGCGGGATCACCCCCCTACACGTTACTGGATTTCTTCCCTGATGATTTCTTAACCGTCATTGATGAGTCGCATGCCACCGTTCCCCAGATCGGTGGCATGTATGCCGGGGACCAGTCGCGAAAAAAGGTGTTGGTGGATTTTGGTTTCCGACTGCCTTCCGCGCTCGACAATCGTCCTTTGAATTTTGAGGAATTCCTAGAGCGACAGAAGCAGATCGTCTGTGTCTCCGCCACGCCGGGCAAATGGGAGATCGAGAAAAATCCCCGTGTAATCGAACAGATCATCCGGCCCACCGGTCTGGTGGATCCCGCCGTCACGGTGAAACCTCTGACTGGGCAGATTGACGATCTGATTGCACGGATTCGGGAGCGTTCGGAGAAACAGGAACGTGTCCTGGTTACGACTCTGACCAAAAAGACTTCCGAGGATCTGACGGATTACCTTCGTGAACTGGACATCCGGGTGCGATATCTCCATTCCGAAGTGGATACCATTGAGCGAGTGGAGATTTTGCGGGGGTTGCGGCGGGGGGATTTTGATGTGCTGATCGGAATCAACCTTCTCCGGGAGGGATTGGATTTGCCCGAGGTGTCCCTGGTGGCGATTTTGGATGCGGACAAGGAGGGATATTTGCGATCCGAGCGCGCGCTCATTCAAACTGCGGGCCGTGCGGCCCGCCATGTGAATGGAGAAGTGATCCTGTATGCGGATGTGATGACGCCCTCCATTCAGGCCTTGTTGAAGGTGACGGACTACCGCCGTGCTAGGCAGCTGGCCTTCAACAAGGAGCATGGCATCACCCCCCGAAGTGTAACCCGAGCCCTCGAGGAGAGTCTGGCGGTTTATCAAGAGGCGGAGGAGATTGAGGCTTCCGTGATTTCTGAGGCTGGGGGTGATTTTGAAATTTCCGAAACCATCTATGAGCTTGAGGATCGAATGGAAAAAGCCGCCCATGATCTGGAGTTTGAAAAGGCGGCATTGCTCCGAGATCAGATTGCTGAACTCAAGAAACGTGAAAAGTCGGAAGGTGACGAACCCTTCGAATACAAGAGTCCTTCCCGAAAGAAAACCCGCAAATAGAATCAGGAGGGACTGCCGGAGGATTCCTGCGGAGGAGGAGGGGGAGGTGCCGAAGGCTGATCAGAGGAGGGACTGGCGTCCTGCGGGGGCTGGCTTTCAGTGTTCCCCTGTGCCTCGCCACCCTGTTGACCACCGCCACCACGCCGGGGTCTGCGTCCACGTCCGCCACGTCCACCGCGGGTTGCCCGGCGTGCACGCCGTTGGCGGCTGCGATTTCTGACGTCATCTCCGCCGCCTCCACCGCCGGCATCGGGAGCCGTTTCTGGACCCGCCACCAGAATCATATCCTCGATGGAGGCGAGTTGATCGCCGGAAAAGTCGAATACGCCGAAATCAACGTCGTCGTTGATTTTTCCCGAGAAGGAACCGGCTTCGCTCTGAATGATGTCCTCAACACTCATCCCACGATGAACCTTGGCCGCCACGAAACCATTCACCACGCCGATGGCTGCCAGGAGATCGTCGTGTTCGGGTTTGACGTCGCCTTCCGTGGGATGGGAAAACCAGAGTTCGCTATCAAAGACGCGTCCCTCTTCGGAGATGACCTGAACGGAATTGGTTCCCATGTGGGGAAAGGTTCGCATCAGCCGTTCCACAAGGACGGGCATGGTTTCGCTGGGCTTGACTGGCCCGGAGCGAACGATGCAACCGTCAATGATGCAGATCCAGATGTGTCTCATGGAGATCGAAAGAGTAGCATTTTCGGAAGGAGAATCAACTGAAGAGCTGGGGGCAGTGGATCAGTTCGGTTTCAATTGAAGCAATTTTACCACGAAGCAACGGTGTTTTCATGCAAGGGAGAAGTGAGGATATTTCAAG
>CAYYYL010000015.1:0-12117 GCA_964475835.1 uncultured Verrucomicrobiota bacterium
AATCAGACCCCTGACAACCAACGGTGAACATACAAGGACACGAAGAGCACGAAGCTCTGTTCTGGCCCCCCTTCGTGCTCTTCGTGTCCTTCGTGGTAAAAACCACTCCCTTGAAACCAACTGGTCCACTGCCTAAAATCGGTAGTGTCCTCATTTGAGGAATCACCCCTCCTCGCTGTAGCGGCGCTCTATGAGCGCCGACGCCCCGTGATTGGTAATGTCTTAATTTGAAAAATTGTAATCTACATGGAGGGCGACGCTCCGTCGTCGCCTTTGACTCACGAGGCGACGACGGAGCGTCGCCCTCCAAACGGAAAATCCAAGCGCATTTCTTCCCTCCAAAATGTGAAAATAAACCACCACCTCGTGGTCCATTTCCTTGTGAAGAAGCATCCACTGTGTCACCATCGGACATGGCTTCCACGCCACGAACCATCCTGATCACCGGGGTCACCCGAGGACTCGGTCGTGCCATGGCGGAACAGTTCGCGGAACTGGGACACACGGTTCTCGGCTGCGCCCGATCCCGTCCGGAAATCGAAAAACTTCAAAAACATTTCGAGGGCAGGCGTCACGATTTCGCTGCCGTGGATGTCCGCGTGGAGCCCCAGGTGGCCGCCTGGGCCAAACGCGTGCTCGCCTCCTTTAATCCACCCGACCTGGTGCTGAACAACGCCGGCATCATCAACTCGAAGGCGCCGCTCTGGCACGTATCGAGCGAGGAATTCTCCGAGTTGATCGATGTGAATATCAAAGGCGTCACCACCATCATCCGGCATTTCGTTCCCGCCATGATCGAACGGCGACGGGGTGTCATCGTGAACTTCAGCTCCGGCTGGGGACGTTCCGCTTCCCCAAATTTCGCCCCCTACTGCGCCACCAAGTGGGCCATCGAAGGACTGACCTCCGCGCTCGCACAGGAACTCCCCGAAGGCATGGCTGCCGTTCCCCTCAATCCCGGGGTCATCAATACCGACATGCTCCGCTCCTCCTGGGCCGAAGGCGCCGCATCCTATCCCTCGCCCGCTGAATGGGCCCGCAAGGCCATACCTTTTCTCCTGGACCTCGGCCCCAAAGACAATGGAAAGCAGCTCAGTGCCCCCGAATAGCGCAGCCCCCCGCGTCGCCATCGTCGGCGCAGGCGCCGTGGGCGCCTACTACGGAGCAAAACTCGCAAAGGCCGGCGTCGATGTGCATTTTCTTTTTCGCTCCAATCTGGAGCACGTCCGTCGGCACGGCATCCAGATTCGCAGTCACGATGGCGACTTTCACCTTCCGCAAGTGCAGGCGCACGGTGCCACAAAGGAAATCGGCCCTTGTGACTGGGTGGTCATCGCCCTCAAGGCAACCGCCAACTCCATTCTTCCCCAACTTCTTCCCCCTCTGCTAAAAGCGGACACCCGCATTCTCACCCTTCAGAACGGACTGGGTAGCGACGATTTCCTTGCCTCCCACTTCAGCCCAACTCGCATCGCCGGAGGCCTTTGTTTTGTGTGCCTGAATCGCATCGCCCCTGGCACCTATCAAAACTTCGCCCATGGAGCCGTCGCCCTCGGCGATTTTCAACGGCCTGCCACCGAGCAACTCCGGGCCTTCGCCACACACTGGACCCGGGCCGGCATTCACTCCAAAATCGTCGACAACCTGGATGAGGCCCGCTGGCGAAAACTGGTCTGGAACATTCCCTTCAACGGACTGGCCATCGCCGAGGGCGGCATCGATGTGGCCCGCATCCTCGCGGATTCACGGATTCTGGACCGTGCACGAAGCCTGATGCACGAAACCATCCTTGCTGCCAATCGTCTGGGACACGCCATCCCTCTCGATTTCGCCGAGAAACAAATTGAAAACACCCGTGGCATGGGCCCTTACCGTCCTTCGAGTCTGATCGATTTCGAAAAAAAACGTCCCGTCGAAGTGGAAGCCATCTGGGGGGAACCCTTGCGTCGGGGAACCGCAGCCGGAGCGGCCATGCCCGTGCTCACGCAACTCCACCAAGAACTAAAATCTCTCACTTAGTCCTAAGTGGAAGGGATGTAAATTAACTGAAAAAACCGCTTCGTAAATTGTGCCCAAGTGAGCTACCCCCTTTTATTGGATAAAAGTAAGAGCGAGTTTTTCCTGGGAATGAGCCGTTTTGCCCAGCGACGAGCAACCCAGCCCTTCCTTTAAATCACCCCCTCAGATATCGTCTTGCAATCTCCCCTGATACCCCTCAACATTCCCTTGAGACGATCGTTGTGACTTGTTTCGTTCCGTGCTAAATTCCTGCCATGACGGATATGCCTCTCGGCCCACACGGCACTTTGATCCTGGAGAAGACTCCCACTTCCTCCCCGAAAACCATTTTCATCGGGCATCCCTCGTTCTGGGCGGGTCTGCCTGACTATCTGAAATCCTTCCTCGTCCTTCTGATCGGCCTTGGCGCGATGGCCTACGGTTATTTCGATAAGGCCGGAAAACTTCCCAAAGATGTGGATCATCTCCTCATCGTGGTCGGCGCCGTTCTGTGGGTGATGAGCATCGCCATCTTTGCCTTCGGCCTGTTGAAGGTCTCGTCCATGAGGTATTGCATCACCACCGCCCTGATCGAGCGTCAGACAGGCGTGTTTCAAAGCCAGACCGATTCCCTTGATCTCGCCCGTGTGAAGGATGTTCAACTTCAGCAAAGTTTCATCGATCGAAATCTCGGCCTTGGAACCATCGTCCTGCTCTCCAGCGACGCCACCGACCCCCTTCTCGCCATGGAATCCATGCCCCAGGCCCGGACCCTGTATGAAGCCGTGCGAGATGCCGTCATCCGGATTGATCGCTCCCGCGGGATCGTGTCGATGAGTTAACGTGTTTTAAATGTTCCTTGGCGAAACAGACTTTCATTGTGAATCGGCCTCAAAAAAAGCGAAAAACCGGTTACCTTGAAAAAATGGAGGGCGTCGCTCTGTCGTCGCCTTTTTACCCATGAGGTGGCGACGACGGAGCGTCGCCCTCCAGCAGATTTTTATCCCTTCCATGTTTCCGTTTCAAAAGGGGAAGCCGTTTTATTGAAAGGTCCCTGTTGTTTGTCGTCCTCCCCACCCATCGCTTTCCACTGTCTCCATGCCCTTTCTTCTTCTCTTCCTCATACTCCCCTTTATCCTCGTTGCCTGGATCATCCACTATCGCATGCAGAAACGGGATCAGGACCAGTTGATGAATCTCAGGGAGGCCAAGGCGATCCGGGAGGCAATCGCCGCGCGCCCGCTCAAGGATTTCGTGGCGTCCATTTCCAAGGACTCCCTTCCCCCAAAAATCACCTTATTTCCCAGCGGCAGGGAGAACCCACCCACACTCGGCAACATCGCACGCTTCGCCTCCCTCCGTATCCGCACCTCGCACGAGGCCTACTACATCCGCGATTTCGAAGGCAATATCTACGGACCTTCCGATCAGGGAACCCTGATCTCGTGGATTGAAGAGCAGCGGGTGAATGCGACCACCCTCGCCAGCAACCACTCCAACGGACCGTGGGTCGCTCTCGGCAGCATCCGGGCTTTTCAAAAAAGTTTCGGAGCCGCCATCTCCTCCAGTCTTCAACCCCGTGAAAACCGATTCAGCAAGATCCGATTCAAATGAGCTCCACCCAGGAAACCCGTCAGCAACTTGAACTCTATATCCGCGCGAACTACCCGCTCATCTATCTTCAGACGGGCGAGGAGGCGCGCGCTTGCCGTCTCCTCACCGAACTCGCCCTCAGTGTCGATGTCCCCCTGATCTACTGGAGCTGCACCAAGGGGTTCGTGCGCGAGAACGTCCGCGTGGACTCCAGTGTCACGAAACCCGACCAGGCTCTCGATTTCATACAACGCACCCCCGACTCCGCCATCTTCGTCCTTCTCGATTTCCACGCCCACCTCGATCAACCCGTCGTCGTTCGAAAACTCCGCGACACCCTCGACTACATCGTCTCCTCCACCAAATCACTCTTCATTCTCTCTCCAAAAAAGCTCATTCCCATCGAGTTTGCGAAGGACTGCGTCGTCGTCACCCTTCCCCCACCCGACTTCGCCGAGATCGAAACCATCGTGGACCGCTGTCTCAAGGCGGCCAAGGACCGCATCCGCGTCTCGCTCACCACCGAGGACAAGGAACTTCTCATCACCGCCTTTCGGGGCCTTTCCTCGAACGAAATCGAAAACATCCTCAGCCTCATGCTGGCTCGTGATGGCACCCTCAATGCGAATGACCTGGGAATCATCCTCGAGGAGAAGGGACGCCTCATCGGCACGAGCGGCATTCTCCAGTTCTTCCCCCCCAAGGAATCCCTCAATGAAGTGGGAGGTTTGAACAATTTGAAGGCCTGGTTGCAACGCAAACGACTGGCCTTCACCCAGCAGGCCCATAACTACGGACTCGACACTCCCAAGGGCGTTCTCTTCGTCGGCGTTCCGGGTTGCGGCAAAAGCCTCACCGCCAAGGCCATCTCCAACCTATGGCAGATGCCGCTGTTGCGTCTCGACATGGGCGCGCTGTTCTCCTCCTACATCGGTTCCACCGAGGAAAACATGCGCACCGCCCTGACCACTGCGGAATCGATCTCGCCCAGCATTCTCTGGATCGATGAAATCGAAAAGGGCCTCGCGGGCGCGCAGGCAGGCGATCAGGCCGACGGCGGCGTGGCCCGCCGCATCTTTGCCACCCTGCTCACCTGGATGCAGGAAAAGCGCCATCCCGTCTTCGTCGCCGCCACCGCGAACGATGTCAGCATGCTTCCCCCGGAATTTCTGCGGAAGGGACGCTTCAACGACATCTTCTTCATCGATCTGCCGAATGCCAACGAACGCGCAGAAATCCTCTCCATCCATCTGGCGAAACGCAAACGGGATCCGAACCAGTTCACGGTCGGTGATCTTGCCGCACAAACGGAGGGGTTCTCCGGCGCAGACCTGGAAAGCGTCGTTTCTGAGGCGCTGGAAACCTCCTATATCGAGGGACGTGAACTCAACTCCACCGATCTCTCCAACGCCGCGGCGGCAACCGTTCCTCTCGCAGTCACTCTGGCCGAAAAAATCGCCGAAGTACGACAGTGGGCGGGTGGACGTGCACGACGCGCGACATCGGCTTAGAAAGTGGAGGGCGACGCTCCGTCGTCGTCTCGGAGTAAAATGCATTTTCGTGCTGGCATTAAACGTTTCCCTCCTCAAAATCTGTCGTTCTGAGCGAAGCGAAGAATCTCTTTTCGCGATGACAAAGCACCACCGAAGCGGAGAGATCCTTCGGCTACGCCTCACGATGACACCCCCCTGTTTGCCGAAAGGGGATGATTTACGGATCAGAAGACAGGACTCAAACTTTTCATTAGCTCATCCATGATCGAACTTGCGCTTCAGACCAGGGAACACACCACCTTTGTTCCGATCACCGAAAAAATTCAGGAGATCGCGACCAAACGGGGATGGAAGGATGGGGTTCTCACCATCTATTCGCCTCACACGACCGCGGGAATCACGATTCAGGAAAATGCGGATCCGGACGTCGTCCGGGACATGATCTACGCCCTTGAAAAAACCGTCCCCTGGGATGATCCGAACTATCGGCATTCGGAAGGCAACACCGCGGCACATGTTAAAGCCGCCATGCTTGGAACCTCCGCCCAATGCCTCGTCGAGGGCGGCCGCCTCCAGCTCGGCACGTGGCAGGGCGTTTATTTCTGCGAATTCGACGGCCCTCGCCATCGCAAACTTTGGCTCTCCTTCTCCGCATCATCCGATTAAACTGATCAGGTGCGCGTTCTTTACATCAACCACACCCTGCGTCCCAGCGGAGCCGGGATCAGCCTCGCCACGTTGATCCGGCACCTCCCCTCCGAAGTCACCCCCGGGATGCTCGTGCGACGACGCTTCGAGGCGTGGGATCTTTTTCCCATCCCACGCGCTCAGATTCATGTCTCCTCCTGGATGTGTCATTTTCAAACCACTGTCTACGGACCCCCCTATGGTCCCTTGCTGAAAACGTGGCATGCGTTCAAAAAGTTTCCTGCAGCCCGTGAGTTTCATCATCTTGTGCAGACGGAGCGACCGGATATCGTTCACCTCAATGAAACCACCCTCTGGCCCTATGCCTGGTTCGCGCACGAGCGGAACATTCCCGTGGTGATGCATGTGCGGACGGCCATTCGTGCCGATGCGGGCATCCATCGTCAACTGGAGGCTTTGAATCACATACCCCGCCTCCAATTCGTCGCCATTGATCCGGAAATGGAACAATCCCTTCCCCCGTCCCTCCACCCCCGAGCCCGCGTTCTCTACAACCCCATTCAGATACCGCCCCCAACATCCCATGAGGAACGAACACAGATGCGCTCGACTTGGGGATTCTCATCCGAGCATGTGGTGATCGGAAGCGTGGGCACCCTCCACAAGGAGAAAGGTGTTTTTGAATTTCTCGACATGGCAGCGCAACTTCATGCTTCGAAACCCCATGCCCGTTTTGTGTTTGTGGGAGACGATGCTCCGGCTGCGGGTGAAGGTCCGGCGCTCAAACAGCGGGCCCGGGAGCTTGGATTGAAATCCGTCGTTCATTTTGCCGGATATCATTCCAATCCTCACCCCGCCATGGCAGCCCTGGACATCGTGACGATTCTTTCCGGTCCGGGAATGCATGGCATCGGACGCCCTGCATTTGAAGCGGGATTCGTAAAACGCCCAGCTGTCGTGACCTGGTACGATTCGGAAACGGAAACTCTCATGAAAGGCGGGATCGCCACCATCGTTCCTCCCGGGAACAAGAACGCCCTGCTCCAAGCTCTGGTGACCCTGGTCGATTCCCCCGACCTTCGCGCTCAAAGGGGTTCACAAGCCTGCGAGCAATTGAAGGCGCGACACGACCCAGCTTTTTACGCCGCGGAGATGTGCCGGATCTACCGGAACCTATGAGCGCGTCTCCCTTGATTTCCATCATCACGCCGTCGCTCAATCAGGGACGTTTTCTCCGAGCCTGCATTGAAAGCGTGCAGCAGCAGAACGATCCCCACGTCGAGCATATCGTCATCGACGGAGGCTCGTCCGATGACACCCGCGAGGCATTGAACTCCTTTCCCCATCTTGTCTGGAAATCAGAACCGGATGAAGGTCAGGCGCAGGCGGTGAACAAGGGGATCGCCCTTGCCCGGGGTGAATGGATTGGCTGGATCAATGCCGATGATTTTTACTATCCCGGCGCCTTCCAGATCCTGCGACAATGTCTCCAGAACTCCCCTGCCGTGGATGTGTGGACGGGGAACTACCGGTTTGTCGACGCGGAAGGGATGTTGCTTCGCGAGCGGCGCGAGATGGGATTTGACCACGAAGTGTATCTTTACGGCGGGAAGAGCTATCTCGCCAATAGCGCGACCTTTTTCCGAAAATCCCTTTTTGACCAATTTGGCGGACTGCGACAGAACCTTCACCACTCCATGGACTATGAATTTTTTCTCAGAGTGGGGCGGGCGGCCAAAATGGGCCATGTTTCAGAATTCCTTGCAAGCTATCGTCTTCATGGGGAAAGCAAAACAGCCCGGGACGGGGCGCGGCGGGAACGTGAGATGCGCCAGATCCGCTTGGAATACCTTTCCCTCGATCGGAAACAGACGCTCCATCACTTTTCCCCTGGCATCCGGATCCGACAGGGGCTGGTCCTTGCACGGCGTATTCTGAAAAAGTTTGAAGCGGGCTGTTATTAGAAACCGGACCAGATCGGTACTGAGTCAACTCATCTGTTCGCATGGGAACGGTTTCATGATTTTTTGTATTCCGGAAACAAACTTGCTCGGTCATCCCGAATCCGCCGAAGGCGGTTGAGGGATCTCTTGACTCCGCTATCAGATTCCAGGAGAGATTCCTCACCCTCGACTTTGCTCGGGTTCGGAATGACAAAATCAGCATCGGCTCTGAGATAATTTTGTCCCTTTCGCCTCAAAACGGGGAGAGATTACGGATCCCAGAGTCGGACTCTAGAGAATTTTACGTTAAAACGTAGCGGTTCTTTGACGTCTAAATTTTAGGATCGAAGGTAGGGACAGACCGCCGGGCTGTCCGTAATGTTTTCCGACTACGCCAAAGCGCTTCGTCGAGACGGCGAGCGGCGCGCCCAGCGGTCGCGCCCTACCTTATTTTGCCAATTCGGCTAAAGCTTTATTTAAACTGCCCTAAATCCTCCTGCAAACGAGACCGATTTGCGCCGGTTTCCATCCCAAACGCTTCCCCACCCACTTCCAGGTCGCCAGCCATCGTCGTCCTCCAAAAACATTCATGATCATGCCCACGAACAGACTGATCGCCCGTGCAAAAAAACGGCCGATAACCCCGCGCCACTCGAAGCAAGGTTGAATCACATAACTTAAGTAGTCTGAATCGAGACGGTATTGGATCTCCAGTCCTGCGGATCGAATCCATTCCGTGGCAAGCAGGGGCGTCACTTCCTGAAGATGGTGTGGACTCGGCCGCCGCTCATGGATGGGCAGCAAAATGAAAAGACGTCCGTCTGTTTTTAAATTGGAGCGGAGGCGGATCAGAAACTCCGCCGGCCCTTCAAGATGCTCGAGCACATGACTGCACACCACCATATCGTAGGTCTGCGCGAGCAACCGGGAAGCTGCCGGCGTACCCGAGGTCGCCAGCTCCACCCGCTGGAATCCGCGTTTTCTGAGGGATCGCTCGGTGCTCCGAACACAATCTGAATCCAGTTCAATCCCATATAAGGACGCGCTTGAAGGACACGCATGAAGAAATCCACCGCCCCCAAATCCCACGTCGAAAATGGATAGATGCTCGAGGGACAACCCGGTCTTTCGAAGCATTTCGCGCAACATGATCACCTTGGCGCTGCGCATGTAGGCAAGCCGATGCAGGATCGTGTGACCAAACGCGCCTTCATCCGATTCATGCGATGCTTCCATGATCCCCTCCCATAATGGGACATCGTATCCCGTGATCCCGTCCTTTTCCATTTATCATTTTCCCTTTATCCCCTAGAAAAAGGGAATGTGCGGTCTCGCCGGATTCATTGACCTTCGCTCCCCACCCTCCGAGGCCATCCTGCGCACGTTCGAACGCTGCCTCGAACACCGCGGGCCGGATGAAGGGAGCATCCGCCAACTTGGCCCATGCGGCCTCGTTCACCGCCGCTTGCGCGTCATCGATCTTTCCCCCACAGCCTCCCAACCCATGACCAACGAGAAGGAAACCCTTCATCTTGTCTTTAATGGTGAAATCTACAATCACCACGAACTGCGAAAGACGCTCATGGAAAAAGGTCATCACTTCCGGAGCCAATCGGACTCCGAGGTGATCCTTCATGGGTATGAAGAGTGGAACACCGGTCTTTTCGAAAAACTGAATGGCATGTTTGCCTTCGGCCTCTGGGATTCCCGGCAACAAACTCTCCTCTTCGCTCGCGATCGTTTCGGAAAAAAGCCCCTCTTTCACGCCACGGGTGATGGATGGATCGCCTTTGGATCCTGCCTCTCGCTCTTCAAACACCTCCCCCAGTTGCGCCCGTCAGTTTCGCACTCCGGCCTCCGGGAATTCATGGAATTTGGTTACATTCATGCCCCTCGAACCATTCTGGAAGGCGTGCATCGGCTTCCCGCAGCCCACATGGCCCTCTGGAACTCCACCAAGCTCGAGATTCGAAAATACTGGCAGCTGAAGATTTCCCACACGCGAACAACGGATGTTGATCCGGAGCAGGATGCTGCCCGACTTGAATCCCATCTTCGTAGCGCGGTGAAACGGCGTCTCGAAAGCGAAGTGCCTCTGGGATGCTGGCTCAGCGGAGGGGTCGACTCCACTCTCATCACCACACTCGCCCAGGAACTGAGCCCATCCGCACTGCCTTCATTCTCCATGCATTTCGCCGATGCAGATTCAGAAACCGAACGCGTCGGAAAAATCGCGGATCGTTTGGGCACCCGTCATCACTTCCTCCAAGTCTCGGCTCGTGATGTTCTGGATTCCTTTGAAGAGATCCTTTCCTCATGCGACGAACCCATCGGCGACGACTCCCTCATTCCCACATGGATTCTCTCCAAAGCCACCCGTCGTCAACTTACGGTGACCCTCTCCGGGGATGGAGGAGACGAACTTTTTGCCGGCTATGACAAATACCGCCACTTCCTGAACGCACGATACTGGCAATCCTGCTTCCCTTTTCTCGCCAACCTGAATCTTTCCGCTCTTCCCTTGTCGGATCGCTGGCAAAAATCGATGGAAGCACTCGAAACCGGAACCGACGGATCCCTCGCACGCTGGCTCTCCTCACTTTGGAAACAAAACGAACTGGACTCCCTCCTCGTCCAATCCCACGACTCAGGTTCCGAGAATGCCTTCGATCGCATCTGGGGTGAAAACGAAGGCCTCGGGGACATCAAACGCTTCATGGCAACCGATCTCGCCACTTACCTTGAAGGGGATATTCTGGCCAAGGTGGATCGTGCCAGCATGGGCGTCGCCCTCGAAGTCCGGAGTCCCTTCCTTGATTTTGAATTCGTGCAAAATGTATTTCAGGAAGCTGCCCATTCTCAAATACCCAGAGGGGGGAAAAGTATTTTGAAATCTATGCTCAAAAGGCGAATTCCCCTCGAATGGCTTCCCCCGAGAAAGGAAGGCTTTGGTCTTCCCCTTGCAGGGTGGTATCGGGCTGACCTCAAACCGTTGCTCATGAAATACACGGCTCCGGAACGCCTTCGGGCAGGAGGATGGTTCCAGTCCGAGTATGTACAGAATATTGTACAATATCATATGAGCGGGAAACGCGACTTCGCCCGAAAGCTTCATGCCCTCGTGGCCTTCGAAGTGTGGCACGAACGATTTTTTGGATAACACCATGAACTCCACCCATTTTTTAAGGGCATTGAGATGCCGTTTGGAGGGCGACGCTCGGTCGTCGCCTTTCCCACTCAGTGTGATCCCGGTGGTTCATATTTCTGATGGCGACGACGGAGCGTCGCCCATTATTTTAGGTTAACATTCCATCACGCCCCCTTTTCACCATGCGCATTCTGCTATGTCACAGTGGAAACGACCTCTACGGCGCCAGCCGTTCCCTGTTGCGCCTTGCACACGGTCTTCATCATGCCGGACATGAAGTCTGCGTCATCCTGCCTGTCGGGGGGCCTCTGGAGTCAGCTCTGAAGTCGCGCGACATTTCCACTTACATTCTCCCCTCGCTTGTCCTTCATCGAAGCGAAATTTTCTCAGGTAAACTGGCCTCCTGGCTTCTCAAGGCTCCCTCCGCGATTTCGGCCCACGTGAAATTCTGCCGTCAGTTTCGTCCCGATCTGATCCATTCCAATACAGGAACCGTGCTCACCGGCGCCCTGGCGGCCGCGTGGTGCCGCATTCCCCACGTCTGGCACATCCGTGATTTCTTCCTGGAATTCGGGACACTCTGGCAAGTCTACGGTCGATTCATCGCCGGGCTTTCCAGTCGAATCATCGCTGTCTCCCATGCGGTGGCGGAACAGTTTGAGAAAATTCCCCTGCGTCCCCATCAACTCATGGTGATTCCAAACGGGCTGCCGATGGAGGAGTTTCCTGAGGACCCATCGAACGCAGACCGCCACCGTTTGCGTCGGGAATGGAACTTCCCTGACTCAACTTGCGTCCTTGGCATGCCCGGGCGCATCAAGCTCGGGCGAAAAGGACAGGATCTCCTGATCGCCGCAGCGGCACGCATCACGGGACGTGATTTCAAAATCGTGATGGCCGGCGCCCCTTTCCCAGGCAACGAATCCCACCTTCAACAATTGAAACAGCAAATCCGCGAACTTCATTTGGAGGAACGGATCCTGGTGTTGGAGGAGTTGGAAGATCCACGCCCCCTCTATCGCGCGCTCGATGGAGTCATTCTCGCATCGAACACTCCGGAACCTTTCGCCGGCGTGGTGCTGGAAGCCATGGCCATGGGCAAACCGGTGATCGGAATCGCAATGGGCGGGACCCCGGAACAGATTCAATCAGAAGTCACGGGACTCCTCATTCCAGCGGACAAACCCGATGCCCTCGCCCAGGCCATGATCCGGCTCATCGATCATCCGCAGGAACGGCTCCGCATGGGTTCCCTGGGACGAAAACGTTTTGAGGAATGCTTTTCGTTTTCCAC
>CAYYYL010000015.1:12217-60692 GCA_964475835.1 uncultured Verrucomicrobiota bacterium
AAACATCGGGATTGACGGTCTCTCCCCCCGGCGTACGATACATGTTTCACCCATGAAGGTTCCTCTTTTCGATCTTTCCCGACAACATCAGCCTTTGGAAAACCAGTTTCTGAAGGCCTTTCAACAGGTGGTTCAGCACGGAAAGTTCATTCTTGGGCCAGAGGTAGAACTCTTCGAAAAAGAGATAGCGGCAGCCTGTCAGTCGAAGCACGCCATTTCCTGTGCCAGTGGATCGGATGCCCTTCTCCTTGCCTTGATGGCGTGTGACATCGGATCGGGCGATGAAGTGATCACCAGCTCCTACAGTTTCTTTGCCACGGCGAGCTGCATCGCCCGGGTTGGCGCACGGGCCGTCTTTGCCGAAATCGATCCCATAACCTATAACCTCGATCCCGCGGACGTCCTTCGAAAAATCTCTCCGAAGACCAAAGCCATCATCCCCGTGCATCTTTACGGACAAAGCGCCGAAATGACGCCGTATCTCTCCATCTGTCGGGAGCGCGGGATCCGGATCATCGAGGACGTGGCTCAGTCCATCGGCGCGGAGCACAGGGGAAAACCCGTGGGTGTGATCGGGGACATCGGATGCTACAGTTTCTTTCCGACGAAAAATCTGGGGGGGCTTGGCGATGGTGGCATGCTTCTTGCCCAGGACACCTCCCTTGCGGAAAAGCTCCGGATTCTCCGCGTTCACGGGGCGCATCCGAAATATCACCATGATCTTCTGGGGGTCAATTCACGACTCGACACCCTCCAGGCCGCCATGCTTCGGGTCAAACTCCCGCATCTGAACTCCTGGGCGGAGGCACGCATTCAAAACGCCCAGATTTACATCGAGGCCCTCACCAAGGCGGGAGTGGGCGAATTCGATTTGAAGGGCACCAAACCCGTTATCCTCCCGGCCGCCCTGCAGAGCCGTCATGTGTACAATCAATTTGTCATTCGCACCCGCGATCCGGAAACCCGCGACGCTTTGCGAACCCATCTGGAAAAACAGGGCGTCGGCACCGAAATCTACTACCCCATTCCCTTGCATCTCCAGAAATGCTTCTCCCTCTGGGGGTATCGCACGGGAGAACTTCCCCTCACCGAACTTGCATGCCGCTCCACGATCGCCCTACCCGTCTTCCCTGAACTTCAAAAGGACGAGATTCTTCATGTCGCAAAGCAGATTCAGGATTTTTATTCCAAAGCGATTCATTGATTCACACAACCACTTGATCCTCGGACAATTTTCACTATCCTTTTTTTATGCGCCGCCTGATCTGGATACTCCCCCTTTTCCTCCTGAATATCGAGATTCACGCAGCTGACATCGACGATGCCCCATCGGATGTCGCTGTCAGTATGCGTGAGGATATCCGGCAGCTGCAGGAAAAGATCGGCCAGTTTCAGACCGACGTCCGGGCCGTTCAGGTGGAAAACGAATCCCTTCGATCGGAAGTCACTCGCCTGAAGAAGGAACTTTCAGCCGCCCAGGACGTGAATGCGCAGCACAAAAAGGATGTGGAGCGATTGGAAACCCTCATTCAAAAGGTAGACTCCGCCCGGCAACAGGATCGAAAAGTGATCATCGATCAGGTGAGCGAGGAGATTGGCCGCCTCTCCCGCAAAGTTTCGGATTCCAGCCAGAAATCCAAACCCAGCCAGACCAAGACCGAGGTGGGCGTCGAGCATGTGGTGGAAAAGGGTGACACCCTGAAAGCGATCGCCAAAGCCTATGGGGTGACGAAACAGGCCATCATGGAGGCCAATCATCTGAAGACTACCGAGCTGAAGACAGGACAAAAACTTTTCATTCCCAAGTCCTGAATTCTCTTCTCAAACACGTCGTAAAACGGAAATAGTAGACGCCTATGAAGCTGCTCGTCACTGGAGGTTGTGGATTTATCGGCAGTCATTTTGTCCGGATGCTTCTCCGGCGTTCCGGAATCCGGATCCTGAACGTGGATCTCCTGACCTATGCCGGGAAGGGACGTAATCTCATCGATGTGGCATCCAACTCAAGGTATCGCTTTGTGCGAATGGACATCGCCAGTCCTTCCATTCACAAACTGGTTCGTGATTTTCGTCCCGATGCTCTGATCAATTTCGCGGCTGAAAGCCATGTCGACCGCAGCGTGCATGATGCGCGACCGTTCCTTCACGCCAACACCCTTGGAGTTCAAAATCTACTCGACGCCGCGCGCGCCGCAAGCATTGAGCGTTTCCTCCAGGTCTCAACGGATGAAGTGTATGGGGACGTTTCCAAGGGACACGCCCGTGAGAATTGGCCCCTTGCGCCCAGCTCCCCCTACTCCGCAAGCAAAGCCGGTGGGGATCTCCTTTGTCTGGCCGCCCATCGCACCCACGGACAAAATGTGGTGATCACCCGCTGTACCAACAACTACGGACCCTTTCAATTTCCGGAGAAACTGATCCCCCTGATGATCACCAACGCTTTGCATCACCTGCCCCTGCCCATTTATGGCGATGGGCGTCAGAGGCGGGACTGGATCTATGTGGAGGATCATTGCGCCGGAGTCTGGGCTGCCTTGAAGAAAGGGAAGTCCGGCCAGATCTACAATTTCGGAATAGGCTCGGAACCCACCAATATTGAAATCGTGCGCACGATTCTCAAGCTTCTCAACCGTCCCTCCTCGCTCATGAAACATGTGCAGGATCGACCCGGACATGACCGGCGGTATGCCCTGGACAGTTCGAAAGCAAAACGGGAACTTGGCTGGAAACCCCGTTTCAATCTCGAGCAGGGCTTGAAATCCACGGTCGCATGGTATCAGAATCATCCACGTTGGTGGTTGCGTTTGAAAGACGAGCAATTTCGGAAATTCTACAAGCAGAACTATCCATTGTCTGCGGGCCGATGAAACGAATTCTCTTTCTGACCCAAGGCGAGCTGGAGACTCCCTCCAGCCGGCATCGGGTCTACCAGTTTATCCCTACGCTGGAAAAAGCGGGTTTCGAAGCCGTCGTCCACCCAGCGGTGCGTTCCCCCGAACACCACGAAGCATTCATTGCACGTTCATGGGGCGGACTCCTCCAGCGGCTTTTTCGCACCTTCACACGCCGGGTTCGCGACCTGCACCAGCTCCGGGATTTTGATTTCATCTACGTGCAGAAACCCATCCTCCCTGCCCCTTTCTTCAACATGGAGATGCGCATCGCCCGCGAGGCAAAGATGATTTTTGATTTTGACGACGCCATCTATCTGAAGAAACCGGGTGGCAATCTTATCGCCCAACTCTGGCCCCAGTCGCAACGCGTAAACCAGATATGCAAACGCGCCCACCGTATCGTCGTCGGCAACCATCACCTGGCTGAATTTGTCCGAAAATCAAAGATCGAGCCCATGGTCCTACCCACGGTGGTGGATACGGATTTGTTCGAAAAACAATCCCAACACAACCGGCGTGAACAGAAAATTCCCGTGCTCGGATGGGTGGGAAGTCCCACCACATCCCCCGAACTCAATCTCGTCGTACCCTCCCTTATCGATCTGCATTCCAAGGCTGCCTTCGTTTGTCGTGTCATCGGAGGCACCCCGGCGGCCATACCCGTTCGCTTCCCCATCGAATGGCGCTCCTGGTCCCTTGATGGCGAGGTGGCGGCCATCGCCCACCTGGACATCGGACTTGCTCCGATGCGGGACACACCATGGAATCGGGGGAAATGCGGACTGAAGATTCTCCAATATTGGGCGGCTGGGGTTCCCGTCGTCGCCTCGCCCGTGGGTGTTTACAAGCAGATGATTCGCGACGGCGAAAACGGAATGCTGGCCGCAAGCCGGGAGGAATGGACGGAAAAGATTCTCGCCCTGCTCAAAAACAGCAGCCTGCGTCAAAAAATGATCGAAGGTGGGAAACGAACGGTCGTCGAGAACTACAGCGTGAAGGCTATCGCCCCGAAATTCCTTTCGATCTTTGAGGAAAGTAACAAGTGAAGCTCCCCAACCTCACGACTGGGGTATCTTCACATACTTCGGCGAAACCACGCCGAAGCGTATCCGCCTTCGCCAAAGCGCTTCGTCGCGACGGCGAGCGGCGAGATCACCCAGCCTCGCATTGATCCATGGCCTCACGGCCATGGCTTTCTGCGTAGGCGGGTAACCAGTCGCGGGTCGCAAGAATTCAGAGGCAACGCTAGAAGCCATCTCATAAATAGGAAAAAGATGCGCAGGAGTCGGGAAGGGCCTATGGCAAGGCGCGACGAAGGAGCATAGCCACCAGGGCTCTGTGACTGAGGAGCAACACAGCCAGAGGCCCTTCCCGACTCTTGCCCCGTGGGTTGGCGATCTTTGGGTCTTTTGCGGCGTTGCTCATCGGTCGAAGATCCATTCGGATATTCTCCCTCCTCGCGCCTGGCATTAGACCCAAATCTCAGCCAACGCACTTTTTTCCTATTTATGAGATGGCTTCTATTGCTTGGATTCTCCGTTTGGAGGGCGCCGCTCCGTCGTCGCCTCCGTAAGACCCAGACTTTTGACAGGATTTACAGGATCGACAGGATTTTGCGTTTCCTGTTCATCCTGTGAATCTTGTCCATGACCTGTTGCCGACCGCAAGGGGCGACGACAGAGCGTCGCCCTCCAATCATCAATTGCTACTTACGCCTTATTACTTCTTAAACTGAACACCCGCCCATGCCTGACGGGCATGCTCCTCATCCGAGCAGGAGGCATTGGTGGGAGCAGAGGCCGGGGCGTCGGATTTGGTGATATACCCTTTGGACACCATCCAGGTTTCAACTTCCTCGCCGCTGATATCCGCGAGCATATGGCCATCGATCTCCACACAGGGGGAAAGCTGCTGACCGGACTTGCGGATCATCTCCTCACGTTGCGCGTAATCATTGATGATATCGCGATCCTCATAGGCCAGGTTGTACTTCTGCATGACCGCACGTACGCCCATGCTCCATCCGCAGGAGGGCTTTAAATAGGCGATGATCTTCGGGTTCTTAGAATTTGTCATGATCTCATCCTAACTTGTCATGCGTTCCATTGCCATCCCATAATTCAATCGAAACTCAGTTTGAAATCACTTTTGGGCGGTGATTAAACGACCCTCATCTCAAGGCGAGGGACTTGGATGACGGTTATAAGCCGGATTGAGTCGGCACAGAGCCGACTTAACTATTTTTCATGTGTTATTCAAAAACTGTCATTCTGAGCGTAGCGAAGAATCTCTCCGTTTCAAATTTTCAGAGAGATCCTTCGCTTCGCTCAGAATGACATTATCAATATTAATAACTCCCTCACATTTCTCATCTTTTCGTCTCAAGGCGAGGGGTTTACGGATCCCAAAAGCGGGACTCAAAAAAAAGAAACCGGAATCCTGCGGCGTCTCTGCGGCAGTTCCGGTCACCGGGACGGGCCCGGTTACCGTTATTTTTCAGAAAGCCGTCTCCCATCAGTGTATTCTTGAAATGAACCTCTCCGTGGAACATGATGCCTGCCTATGAGCGCCATCTCAGACATCGGAGTCATCGGCCTCGCCGTCATGGGAGAAAACCTGGCGCTCAACATGGAGCGAAACGGGTTTCCCACTTCGGTATTCAACCGGACCACCAGCCGTGTGGATGAATTCATGGCGGCTCGGGGCAAGGGTAAAAATTTTGTCGGCGCACACTCCATTGCGGAATTTGTTCAATCCCTCAAGACCCCACGAAAAATCGTGATCATGGTGAAGGCGGGAAAACCCGTGGACGACACGATCCTGCAACTTATCCCCCATCTACAGAAGGGCGATATTGTGATTGATGGCGGAAACAGCCTTTTCACCGATACGGAACGGCGGGTGGAGGAGTTGGAAAAAGCAGGCTTCCGTTTCCTGGGTTGTGGAATTTCCGGGGGCGAGGAAGGCGCGCTTTGGGGACCGAGCATGATGCCCGGCGGCTCCATGTCCGCCTATGAAGAGGTTCGTCCCATCTTCCAGAAAATCGCCGCCAAGGCCGGAAACGATCCGTGTTGCATCCATATCGGTCCTGGCGGAGCCGGGCACTATGTGAAGATGATCCACAACGGAATCGAGTATGGCGACATGCAGTTGATCTGCGAGGCGTACAACATTCTGCGCCATGGAGTCGGTCTTTCCATGGAGGAACTCGAACAGACGTTCATCGAATGGAACAAGGGTGAACTCGATTCATTTCTCATCGAGATCACCAGCAAGATTCTTGGCATGCGTGACCCCGGCACGGGAAAACCGATGGTCGACGTCATTGTGGACCGCGCGGGCCAGAAAGGCACGGGCAAGTGGACCATCATCTCTGCCCTGGATTTTGGCATTCCGGCGTCCACCATCTCCGAAGCCGTTTTTGCGCGCTGCCTTTCCGCACTCAAGGAGGAACGTGTTCATGCATCAACCCTGCTTTCCGGTCCATCGACCGCCTTCAAAGTGGACAAAAAAGCGATGATCCAGGCGGTTCACGACTCACTTTACGCTTCAAAAATCTGCTCGTATGCCCAGGGATTTGCATTAATGAAACACGTTTCCACCCAGAAGGAATGGAAACTCGATCTGGGTAGCATCGCGATGATCTGGCGTGGCGGCTGCATCATTCGCGCGCGTTTTCTCCAGCGTATCAAGGATGCTTTCGAGAGGAGTCCCAACCTGTCCAATCTCCTCCTTGATCCGTTTTTCAAAGAAGTCATCCATCGCACCCAGGCAAACTGGCGTCACGTGATATCCGAGGCGGCCCTTGCGGGAATTCCCGTTCCCGTTTTCAGCGCATCACTGGCCTATTTCGACAGCTACCGCAGTGCGCGCCTGCCCGCCAATCTGCTTCAAGCCCAGCGCGACTACTTCGGATCGCACACTTACGAACGTATCGACCAACCTGCAGGGCGATTCTTCCACTTCGACTGGATTGGGGACAAACAGCAACACGCGATTTCGTGACCTTCACCCGTTTCATTCATACATCTGCCATTTTGCTTTCACTTCTTGGGGCAGCTTGGTTGCCTGCCGAAGATCCCGTCACACCCGGCTCCACGACACCGGATAAAAAAACCACTCCTGCTTTTGATCCCGAAGCCCGAGAAGCGATGTCGCCGGACGCCAGGGGATTGTGGATGAAGGTTCGATCTGAAAAATCATCCTCCACTTCCCTGGATGGTACGGCTCCCACCGAACCTCCACGCAAGCTCTCCACGGATTCCTCCAAACCTTCCCCCAAGCCGGTGGCCCAGGGTTTGTTAAGCCCGAAGCCCCTCACCGTCGATCTCCTCTCCACTCCCCGGGTTTTGACGAAAGACGCGGTCGCACCCCATCTGGGAACAACCCCGGTCCCCAGGACAACTTCCAGCAGCACCGTAAAACTCCAACCCCAGGTGACTCAACTTCCCACTCCGGAATCCTTCACCCCGCCAAAGCCCCAGACATCCTCCACCCCGGCTGCCGTCACTCCGGATCCGTTCGCTTCAAAAACACCGTCCGCCATTCCAGCCATTCCAGTGACATTGACCCCAAAACATCAGCCGGACCAGGACCCCATGGAGAAGTGGCGGAAATATTACGAGCAGAAGAACAAAAAGATGTGATTCGGGCAGTTTAAATAAAGCTGTAGCCGAATCGACAAAATTTGGTAAGGCGCGACCGCTTGGTCCGCCGCTCGCCGTCGCGACGAAGCGCTTTGGCGTAGTCGGAAAACATTGCGTACAGCCCGGAAGTCTGTCCCTACCTTCGATCCAAAAATTTGGACGTCAAAGAACGGAGCCGTTTTAAAGCTGGAATATCAAAGCAGTAAAAAGTCTATTGGAGGGCGACGCTCCGTCGTCGCCAACTTATAAAGCAAATGGGGGCGACGGAGTTTCGCCCTCCATTTTTCCAAAGCATCCTGGTTTCCACTTTGCTTGAAGCCGATTCACACGAAGGCCACTTTTCGACTTCAGAAAAATGGAGGTTGCTCACTTCTGCCAAAACAGCCGCGCCACGCTTCCCCGTTTTTCAGCCAACGGTCAGGGAGCGGAAGCAGGGCGTTCACGAAATGGTTCGTCCACTCCACGTCCGGGCTTGTTTTTCACCACCATTCGCGACAGGTCGTTAAAAGTCACATAGGCCATGAAGGTGAGGAGAAGGGCCATGAAGACTGTCTGCGTCGCCTCCATGAATTTGTGATTCAGCGGTTTGCGCCGCACACTTTCAATCAGGGAGAATACGATATGCCCGCCATCCAGCACGGGGATCGGGAGGAGATTGACGATGGCGAGATTGATGTTCAGCAACACCAGAAACCCGAGCGCCAGACGGAAATCGGTTTTTGTCGCGTAGTAGAGCACCTGTCCAATGCCAATGGGCCCCGAGAGATGCTTCACTCCGACCCCTGTCGTCTTGGTGTGTACGAGGGCATTCACGGTATCGAGCATGAGAAACACACTCTTCATGATCTGAACCCAGGGACCGGGATGATCGATGACGATTTGATCGTTTTTCGGCTTTTCTCCAAGACCGATTCCAATGGCTCCAAGCCCGGTTGAAGATTCAATCTCCACCTTGGGAGTGACACTCACATGCAGTGGATTGCCTTCCCGACTTACAAGAACATCAGTTTCCTTATAAGCCCGGGCACCGATCAGATCGATCAGATGGAGCGCGGAGACCACGGGAATGCCATCCACCTCCCGAATTTCATCACCCGCCTGGAATCCAGCCTTCTCGGCGGGCGACTGGAGCCGGATACCCGTCACCACGGGAGTCCCCTCGTGCTCGACATGAAGGGTCCGAATCTTGAACATATGATCCGTCTCTGGGGTGACCTGGATCGATTTGAGTTCTCCTGATCTTTTGACTCCCACGGTGACGCCTTGCGTTAGGCTCAATGCCACCCGCTGCCGGATCTCGTCCGTGTTCCTGACTGGCTTGCCGTTGATCGAAACGATTTCGTCCCCCGTCATCAATCCAGCAGCGTATTCGGCGGACCTGGGCGAGACGTAGGCGAGCTTCAGATCATTGCTTTCCGCATCACGGGGTAATCCCACCACCCAGACAATGCAGGCCACCACTAGCCCCAGAAGAACATTCGCCACACTTCCGGCCAGAAGGATCGGAATCTTATCCCTGGGCTTGAGGGGAGGAAGTTCCTCCGCCGGCGTCTCGCTCTTGCCTTCGATCGCCTCCATGGCGAGTTGGGGAAATGCCACATATCCTCCGAGAGGAACGCAACCGAGACGGAACTCGACCCCGTTGATGGTTTTGCTCCAGAGCGCGGGCCCAAACCACACCGCGAAGCGTTCAATCTTCGCACCCCGCCATCGTCCCACGAGATAGTGGCCCAGTTCATGAATGAAAATCGTGAGGTTAAAGAGAAAAAGGACAACCGCCACGACGTAAACGATGTTTAAAATCTGCGCAAACATAGACGTAAAGTGCTCCAACTTCGTGCAGGAATCAAATTTAATGGGTAACGGGACTGGCCTTGCTGGGAGCGGCGTTCGTGGTGCCGTTCACATACGCCTGCTGCCTCAGGCGATGACCTGCCTCTGCCTCGATGGATGCAATGGGACGGGAGCTCGATTTGGCCTGCCCCTCATAGAGAATTCGGCGGTCCTGATTCTCCTCCCCCACCAAACGCTGAACGTAGGCGGGATCCCATCCCGATTTGCCAACCGACTCCAGATAACCCCGGGCGCTCTCCACCACCACGCCATCGTTCTTCATACCCCAGACCTCCCCACTGCGATCGTCGCGACGTCGGAGAGCCTTGGACTCCTCCTCACTCATCGTCGCCGACGCGGCCTCCGACACCTGACGCTGGTTGACATCAAGCTGCATGTGAATATCCACCTGCAACGGCTCGGGAGTCGTCAACTTCACCGACGGGGCGCATCCTGCAAAAATCAGCAAACCGAAAATGAGGGTTGGGATTTTGACAAAAATGGAGGACGACGTCCCGTCGTCGCCTGACTGACTCAGGTGGCGACGACGGAGCGTCGCCCTCCAAAGGTCTCGAAAAATTTCCAACCGGAGAAGCAGGAAGCGATGAACTCTAAATATCATCTTCATTGAGCTTGAACCATATTGTGCATGGGATTTTCAAAAGTCTCAATAGCGGGTTGCTGGAAAACAAGCTTGTCGGGATTCAATCCATGCCAGCGAACATCGATCTCCCTCTTTCCCAACCTTCCATTGGCCCGGAATTTAAGCGTCGCCTCCGGCCGCTGATAGTCCACCCGCATTGAATAGGCGTCATACGGATAGTTCCGAAGATTTTCCACCAGCACCCGAAGAGATTCGCGTTTCAACCCCACGGTGTTCCTCTCGATCCGTTCCAGAATCCGGTCGATCGCATCGATCCGTATGGATCCGGAGGATTTGGAATCCAGCGTCAGCGTCCCCTGAAGATCCTGTCCCCTGCCCCCGGAATCAAACGCCATGGCCGCACGTCCATCCATGGCATACGATTCATTGTGAAACGTGGATGAAATGCGTCCGGTATCAATGTTGGCGGCGGCGCCCCAGACACGCCAGGCATCCTTGCCCGACCATCCACATGTCGTGCCTCCGTTGACGTAGCCGTCCGCAAATGCGCCGCCATAGGATCCGGTGATGGATTTGGTGTCAAAGGTCAGCGCAAGCCAGCAGGACTTCACTTCCATCTCCTTCCAGCGAATGGCATCCACATAGATGGTATTCACGAGATCGTTGGCCAAAGGCTCCGTCATGCCCGCGGAATCGCCACCATTCGTGGTCGAAGACGACATATGAAACGCAATCTTCCCATGGAGATTCCGAAAAAAAACCTCCTGCGTTTCCCACGGAACATCCTGGTTGGGGATCGTCAGTTGGAACTGAGCCTGGGCAAGATTGAGCTGGTTCAGATTCATGTTCTCCTGGCGAAACTCGAATGGAAACGGGAAGCGAAGATCCATTTCCCGCAAGCGGGTGATGTCCAATTTGCCATCGAAAATCTCAAAGACACCCACCGTCCAGTCGGGACCCGAAGCGGCGTTCGCTTGTCGGGAGGAGGAATTCTTCCTCAAAGCATCAACGAACCAGAAAAGACCCCGGTCCACACCCAGGGTGGGACCGCGAAACGCAAGTTGATCGAGCCGATGAATCTGAATCCCCGCCATCGTGAAATTCAGATCGAGCTGCGGAATGGAAACGAGCGGCACCGCAAGATCAAGCGGTGAATAGAGAACGAGATTTCTCAGAGTGACCTGCCGGGCCTTATCCAGATATTCGCGGGTGGATTCCGCACCGAGGGGTACATCTGGGAAATCCCCTTCAATATCGAGCGTGATGGGTGGAATGTTTTTCCCAAGTCCAAGGACAGTCAACCGCCCCCGCTCGACAATCAATCGATCGAGATGGAGAGGGAGCCGTCCCATCGCCCCCTTCCCCAAAGCATTGAGCTTGGAGAGATCGAGCATGATCTCCGGGGATTCGACCTTTAATTCGGAAATGTGTCCCTGCAGGAACTGACGGTACTTCCAGCGAAGCGTGGCGGTACGAGCCTTGAAAAAATCACCGAACTGAACATCGTGCAGCACAACTTTGTCCGCCGACTTCCAATCGACCTTCTCCAACTGGAAGGGCATCTCCGGATGCACACGCTTCAAACCACCCAACAACACCTCCCGCGGTTTCCAAAAAAGCAGAATCACCGCACAAACCCCAAGGAGCAGAAACACCCCCACTCCCATGAGCAACCAACGCAGAACTTGTCGGGTCTGAACCTTCACTTTTCAAGGATAGTGGGAAAGGGGGAAGGCACAAGTCATAAAGGTAACCAGGCTAGTCCCTGCGTCCGGACCTGCCGCAGGGACGCGGCAGGTTAGCGTCTCAGATATTCCTTGAACGGCGCGCCCGGCGGTCGCGCCCTACCCAAAACACGGTAGGGATGGCTCGTCGAGCCGTCCAGGTGTTGAAAAATTAAGGAAAGACACCCCCATTGCAGCAGCGACGCTCATGCCGGGTTTACTGCAGTGCAAGGCTAGGCATCGTTGCTATCAAGCAAAAGGTCTGCATCTGATGGAAACTTCCGCCACGCATCGAAATCCCTCTGAGCGCACTCACGATGCCTCTCTGCGGAGGCATCTTTGCCGTTCCATGCAGTGTTCAAATGATGATAGAGGTGACTCATCGCAACCACAAACTCCCCGCAGTCATAGTTCTGGTCTCTCTCGATCTCTTCAATCGTACGATCAAGCCCCTCCTTTGCTTCTCGAAGATGGAAAAGAACGGCGTCTCGATTCATGAGCATGCTACGATGCTTAACAATATTGCTGAACAAACTTTAACTCAGGTTCATACACGGCAATGCCTTCACCATCGTCACGGAAGCTTCTTGAAAACGGACCCTGTACTACTACCGTTACTTGGAACTGCTGCCTGCTGTTTGCGCTTGCTTCTTCCTGGCCTCTTCCTTCACGACCCACTCCTCCCAGGACTTGCCTGCGGCGGCGTCTTCACCCGAGAGGGTGATCGTCGCGATCTGGGCGTATTTGATCAGGAGCTTGTCGTTGCGTCCGTCGAGCATCATTTCGATAAATGGCTCACGGCAGCGGGCCGCCCCCTTGGCTTCACGATTGGATAGAAATCCGATGACCTGGTTTCCGTCTTTGAGGGAAACCGTCACGTCGCCGCGATAGTCGAAGGCCTTTTCAATCAGGGAATACAACGCTTCCATTAGGATTTCTCCACCGTTTCAAGTTCCTCTTCCTCATGATGATGACAGCACGATCCGCTGCCACATCCCTGAGCCTTGTTTTCCGCGGGAGCCGAGGATCCGTTGGCTTGGGCGGAAAAGCCCGCTCCGTTGCCATTCACAGGTTTGCTGGCGCCAATGCCGCGCAGCGTCAGATTCACCATGCGCACAAACCCCTTGAGGCTTCCAAATCCGTGGTTCACTGCGGTCGCCTCATAGCCGGAATGCACCATGCAGTTCGCGCACTTCGGATTTCCGGAGCGATGGCCGTATTGATGCCACTCCGTCTCGTCAATCAACTCCTGAAAATTGGAGGCGTATCCCTGGTTCAGGAGGTAACACGGCTTCTGCCAGCCAAAGATATTGTACGTCGGCATTCCCCAAGGGGTGCATTCGTAGTCCTGACGCCCCATCAAAAACTCCAGGAAGAGGGGGGATTGGTTGAACTGCCACTCCTTTTTCGGATTGCTCAGAATGCGGGTGAAAAGTTCCCGCGTACGGTTGCGGGGCAGGAAGTGCTCCTGATCCGGGGCTTTCGAATAGCTGTATCCCGGCGACATCATCATTCCCTCCACCCCGAGCTCCATCATTTTGTCAAAAAAGGCGCGTACACGCTGGGGATCCGCTCCTTCAAAAAGAGTCGTGTTGGTCGTCACCCGGAAACCGCGCTTTAACGCTTCGCGAACAGCCTCAATCGCCACATCGAACACCCCTTCACGACATACGGCGTGATCGTGATCCTCCTTCAAACCGTCCATGTGAACGCTGAACGTGAGATACTTCGACGGTTTGAACAGATCCAGCTTGCGCTTGAGCAGGATCGCGTTGGTGCAGAGATAGATATACTTCTTCCGCGCCACCAGTCCCTCGACAATCTGTTGAATCTCAGGATGAATCAACGGCTCGCCGCCCGGAATGCTCACCATCGGCGCACCACACTCATCCACCGCCTTGAAACATTGATCCGGCGTCAGACGCTTCTTCAAAATATGCTCCGGATATTGGATCTTTCCACATCCCGCACACTCCAGATTACAACGAAACAACGGCTCCAACATCAACACCAACGGATAACGCTGGCGCCCCTGGAGCTTCTGCTTCAACACATAGGAAGCAACCGTATAAGCTTGAGAAATAGGTACAGGCATAAGGTGAATGTGAGGTTAACCAGCAAACCAAAGCTTCGACGTCGCCGCCCAAAGCATGAAAGATGAAATCTACGCCAACAAATGGCGATAACAAGCAAAATTTCCTCTCAAACTGAGTAAATTTGTCTCAGTTGGGAGCGTTCCGATTTCGAATGAATTGAGAATCCTCGGAATCTTCCCGAAGGGAAGGCTCGCTTCGACTTGCGAGGGCTCGGGAACTGAGCTGGGCCTGGAAATGCTTCAAAAATTCGACGGGGTTGAAGGGCTGGATATTCCTCGGATCGAATTTTCCGCCAAGCATCCGGGGAAAAAGAAATTTGGCGGTCATGGTACTTGCGAAATTTGAATTAATGCATTGTCCGACTTCGAAGTGGCAATGGGGAATCGCCTTCAAATAGTCACGGCCTCCGGAATTCGAGGAGGTTTGCCCCATCCAACCGATGAGATCCCCCGCCCTGACGGAATCTCCTTCATGGACTTCCAGACGATTGAGATGAGCGTACATGCTGATGAAAGGCTTCCCGTTCACAAACATGTGTTGAATCATCACATAGCGTCCATAACCACTGCGTTTCTCATTGAAATTCGCAACAACCACCGTCCCATCCAGGATCGCAAACACCTCATCCTTTGGAACAAGAACGGGTTCGTTGACTGAAAAACTGCGCCCTGTCTTCGGTTCATAGTAGTCGATTCGAACCTTGCGATCCGTTTTTTCAAACCGGACGGGAAGAATGTCGACTCCCTTGTGAAAGCGTCCCCCGTTTCCGCGGGTCCATCCCGGCTCGCCATACTGGTCATTGGTACGGGTACGGGCGGCGAATCCAAGCTCCCCCTCCTCATAGATATTTTTATTCGGAGTCGGAAGCACGGGAGTCTGATTCAAATCCTCGTCAAGATCTGCAAACTCGTGGAGCTTTTGACTGAGGGATCCTCCGAACGCCACAGGCGCGAGGGTCATCGCCCACAGAAAGAAACAAAGAAATCGGCGCGGCATCATTCCTGATTACTAAGAAACTTTTTGGAACACAATACAAGCCAGCTCAAAAATGGGGTATGGGGTTCAAAGGGTGTCTTTTTGATGGTTTGTAGAACATACACTCTCATTTATATCTTTGCCATGACCCCCAGATTGACCTCTTCCATCTTTTCCCGGCCACAGAGTTTTTCGATCAACACATAGGCAAATTCAAAAGTCGTCCCTGGGCCACGGCTGGTGATGATGGAACCATCGACCACGACCCGTTCCTCGGAGTAGCGCGCCCCCGCAAATTGATCCTTCACTCCGGGGTGACTTGTCACCTCCCTCCCCTCGAGCAGCCCCGCAGCCCACAACACCGTGGGTGCCGCACAGATCGCGGCAATCCACTTCCCCTCCTTGTGATGGCGCACCAGGCATTCAAGAAGGCGCCGGTCCTCCTTGAGATGAGTGGTACCCGGCTGCCCGCCGGGCAGAACGATGGCATCAAAAAGTCCGTCCTTCACTTTCTCCAGCGTCGTATCCGCGAGGTGACGCGTCTTGCGGGACGCCTCGATCGGCCCCTCGATCAAACCTGCGGTGGTGACCGTCACCCCAGCGCGTCGAAGCAGATCCACGATCACGATGGCCTCGATTTCCTCAAACCCTATTGCAAGCGGAATAAGAACGGTGGCGCTCATGTGTCGAAAATAGCAGTTTCCCTCCGCACGTCGATCTCGGGATATGAAAAATTCCATTTCCTGCGTGAACTCGTTCGAGAAGGATGATAAGCATCCATCATTGGTTTATGCCTGACTTGAAACGCATCGGCATCGTCGGATGTGGCGCCATCGGAGGCGAGCTCGCGCGGTCCATCTGCTCCTTTTTCCAGGATCGCGCCCGTCTGATTGTCCTCTGCGATCGAAACAATCCGAAGGCACAGGCGCTTTCGAACGAACTCAATCCGCATCCCGATGTGCTGCCCATCGAATCGATCCCTTTTCATTGTGATCTCATCATCGAAGCCGCCAGCCAGGAAATCTGCCAAACCCTCGTCCCCAGGGCTCTCGACATGGGAAGGGATGTGATGGTGATGAGTGTGGGAGGGCTGCTCGACATTTATCAGGACGTTTTTTACCAGGCCCGATCCAAAAACGCCCGGATCTACATCCCCTCCGGGGCGATCGCCGGCATCGATGGACTCGAAGCGGCCATGACGGGGGGCGTGGATACGGTGCGTCTGACGTGTAAAAAGCCGGTGGCAGCCTTTGCGGATTCGCCCTACATCACCCAAAAAAATCTACGCCTCTCCGAACTCCCCGCCGAGACGGTGATCTTTGAGGGAAACGCCCGCGAGGCGGTGAACGCCTTCCCCCTCAATGCCAACGTCGCTGCGACCCTCAGTTTCGCAGGCTTGGGCCCCGAACGCACCCAAGTCCGCATGATCACCGGACCGGAAATCACCACCAATGTTCACGAACTTGAAGTGGAAGGCGCCTTTGGACGCATGTTCACACGCACCGAAAATCTGCCCGCACCTCAAAATCCACGGACCAGTTACCTTGCCGTCCTCTCCGCTTGCGCCATGCTGAACGAAATCCTTAACCCCGTCAAAATCGGCACCTAAATTTTTCCTGTTACCAGGATATGCGCGCCATGGGATTGGCCGGCACCGCAACCCCAGAGGGCACCTCGGTATGTCCGGTAAAGGGACCAATCCATTTCCCGGGCTGCCATTCCACCCGTCCATCCACAAAGAGGACATTCGATCCGGCTTTCAGATGGGAGGCATCCGAGGAATTGATCAGCGCCGTGATTTTTGTCGTCTTGTCGGCGGCATAGACCGCCGCCTCCCCCATAGCCAGATAAATGGAACCGCCCGTGGTGCTCACATCCACATTTCGATATCGATAACAGGAGTAGTTCGGCCTCTCGAACATCAGAATGGTTCCACTATCCATCGAAGGGGTGAGATACCCCACATAGCCGTAATGAACAATCGAAAGGGAAGTCGATCCCCACGGCTGGACAATATTGCTGCGGGCAACTGGCGGAAGGGTCGGGCGTATGTCCTTCGATAAAACGGAAGGGCAATAAAGGGGATCCGTTTTGACCAGATAAGGCTGCAGGGGCTCGAAATGATCCGTGAAGCCGGGTGACCCCCTTCCGTTTCCTGTCATTTCCGTGGCCTTGTAGTAAAACCAGCTGCTGTTTTCCTCCGCCCACATCATCTGTGCAATGCCGAGTTGGCGCATGTTGTTCACACACAAGCCACGGCGTGCAGATTCTTTTGACCGACCAAAGGCCGGGAACAGGAGGACGCCCAACAACGAGATGATGGCAATCACCACAATCAGCTCCACCAGGGAAAACGCCCTAAAACCACCCCCCGCCAGAATCCTCTCGGGGCGAACTATTTTTTCAACCTGCCTGGGAACAATCATGAAACCATCCCTTTCATTCCATCAAAACGATAACCTGGCATAAGGTGTCGCCGCCGGGGGCCCAATCTCAGGGGGAACATCCACATGACCATAAAAGGGACCGATCTTCCCACCCGGATGCCACTCCACATGGCCATCCACATATAAGAGATTGGATCCCGTTTTGCTCCCGTGGGCCGTTTGAGTCGCCACTCCCACTCCAAATCCCGGCAACACCACCGGAGTGGTCTGGTCGGCTGCGTAAACAGAGACCTGTCCCAGACTCAAATAGATCGAACCTCCCGTCGTGCTCGTGTCGGCACTTCCCCGCCCAAGATAGGCAAACGTCGGACGTTCAAACATGAGAATCGTCTGAGCATCCATCCAATTTCCCAGGTACCCCACATATCCATAATGAACGATCGATTCGAACGTGTTTCCCCAGGGCTTCACAAGGTTACTATGCAACCCCGGAGCTGCGCTGCTTTGAATATCCCTCTTCAACGCGGACGCACAATAGAGGGGGTCCGTCTTCACGAGATATGGCTGCAGAGGTTCGTAGTGACCTGTCTGGGCCGGAGCCGCCCATGCGGGAGCGCCCATCTCAACCACATCGTAGAAAAACCACCCGTTGTTATCCTCCGCCCACGCAACCTGGGCAAGATAGAGTTGACGCATGCTCCCCATGCACTGAATTCGTCGGGCGGATTCCCGGGCATGAGAAAGGGCAGGAAACGAGAGGCTGACCAGCAACGAAACAATGGCCACAACAATGATCAATTCCAGAAGTGTAAATGCGCGCACAGTCCTTCGGATTCCCCACCGGGATATGAAAGTGTGCACGCCGGCACTATGGAACTGGAACGCCGTTCTCATCATTAGCAGCTTGCTGAGCGAACAGGGCCCCCCCATTCGCTCAGCAAGCTGCTAGAGGAAAATGGCTGTCTACCTAAAGCAATCGGCAGACCAAATCGCCTCAATAGCCCCGAACGACCGGTTGATGAAAAAACCAAGGAAAAATCTAGACTTGCACCAGAACAACTCCATTCCCAGCCCTTCAATTCTGAGAAGATTTCTCATTTTTGATAAGGCAAACGTATTCCCCCCCATCTGATGAAGGAGAGTTCTGGACAATTTCAGCATGGTATTCAGAGTGCTTCCAAAGCTCCTAAGGACCTTTTTATGTCTGCACTCGATGCCGTGATTGCGGGGCTCCGAACGCTTCAGAACAAAATCGACACCACGTCGAACAATATCGCGAACTCGGGAACCACCGGATTCAAGCGAAGCCGGGTGAACACCTCGGATTCTTTTTACAGCACTCAACGCGCATCCTCCACCCGGCAACCTGTGGGTATTCAAATCGGTTCCGGAGTCCAAACTTCCACCATCGGCACGGTCCAGAACCAGGGCTCCCTCCAGCGAACCGGCAACCCCACCGACTTGGGCCTTTCCGGAAGCGGGTTTTTTGTGGTTCGTGACGACAGTGACCGCCTTTACTTCACCCGAGGCGGGGATTTCTCACTGGATGCCCATGGAAACCTCGTCACCCCTTTTGGAATGCACGTTCGTGGCGTTGTGGGGAATGCTTCCAGCGAAACCGGGGATGCCCCGGACCCTGGCACTTCGGCCCCCACTTCCACGGGGGACATCGTCATTCCCCAATCCTTCGTTTCGCAATCTCCAGCAATCGCCGCCTCCACAAGCATGACGATCGCCTCGTCCAACCTTCCTCCGGTCGGCAGTACGCTCACGATGGGGGGAGTCACCTTCACCTTCATCGCGAATGGAGCCGCCCCTGCGGCGAGCACCCCGACCTCGGGTGAAATCGCCCTCGGCACCACGGCCAGCAGCACCGCCACCGCCATCGCCGCAGCCGTGAACACCCACGCTTCCCTGACGGCCTCCCAGGGCGTAACCGCCTCCGCCAGCGGAAATGTCATCCAGATCTCCGCCAACACCGCAGGCACGACGGGAAATAGCATCGCTCTGAGCACCACAGCCTCCCCGACCCAGCTCGCACTCCCCTCCTCCGGCACCCTCAGCGGGGGTGTGGATCTGGGAAGCCTGCGCACGGAATCGGTCCGAAGTTACTCCATCGGGCTCGATGGAAAAATCTCCCTTTTCGGCTCCGCCGGCACCACCCGTGTCATCGGCTATGTCCTGAACGCAAGCTTTGCAAATCCGGGAGCTCTGCAACAGGAGGGCAACAATCTCTATTCGTTTTCGGATGCGGCGGGGTCCATCTCCGGCGGCAACTCCTTTTCCGAAGCAACCGACACCCGCAAGGCCGGCACCAATGGCGTGGGACAAATTCAGAGCGGAGCCCTGGAGCTCTCCAACGTGGATCTTTCGGAGGAATTTTCAGACCTCATTCTTTCGCAACGGGCGTTCGAAGCAAACGCCAAGGTCGTCTCAACAAGTGACGAACTGCTTCGCACCGTCGTCAACCTGAAACGTTAATAACCGAGTCCTAGAAGCCCTCTAGCAGTTTAAGAAAACTGCCGCTTTCTTCGGAGTCTTGCATGATTGGATTGGGAATGGTAGGGACCGACCGCCGGGCGGTCCGTAGCGTTTCGGCGCGCCCAGCGGTCGCGCCCTACCCGGAAATATATCGGCACCACTTCAATTTAAACCGCTCTAGCGCCGCACCTCAGACGGTGCGGAAGAACTGTTTCTTACCAATTTTAAGCACCCCCTGGCTTTTCACCACGACCGTCTGCTGAGGGTCCTTCAATTTCTCCCCTGCGTACTCCACGCCCCCCTGTTGAAGAAGTCGCCTCGCTTCGCTTTTGCTCAAAATCACTCCCGCGGCCATCACCAGATCGATCGCGCTCCAGGAACGGGAGGCATCGAGTTTGAGCTCCGGCATCTCCGCTGAGGAAAGATCCTTCGCGGAGAATTTTTTTTCAAAGTCATCCCGCGCCGCTTTTCCAGCACCCGCCCCTTGAAATCGATCCGCCAGAGCCACCGCAAGACTCTTTTTCGCCTCCATCGGATGGCCCTTTTTAAGCTCGGCAACCTCGCCATCGGTTTTCCCAAGGAGGAGCACGTACCACTTCCACATCAGCTCATCGGAAATCGACATCGCCTTGCCAAAAATCTCACCCGCAGGCTCCGACACCCCGATGTAATTTCCAAGGCTTTTGCTCATCTTCTGAACCCCATCCGTTCCCTCCAGAATGGGCAGCATCATGGCCACCTGCGACTCCTGCCCCTGATCCTTCTGAAGATCGCGTCCCACAAGAATATTAAACAACTGGTCCGTGCCTCCGATTTCCACGTCAGCCTTCACCATCACCGAATCCCAACCCTGCATGATAGGATAGAGGGTCTCGTGATGACGGATGTCTGAACCACTCTGGAGTCGTTCCTTGAAATCCCGCCTTTGCATCATCTGCGAAATCGACACCGCACTTCCCAGCTTGATCACATCCGCAAGCCCCATCTTTCCAAACCAGTCTCCATTGAAAATAACCTCCAGACGGTTTTTGTCGAGCACCTTGAACGCCTGGTCCTGATACGTTTTCGCGTTCACCAAAATCTCCTCCCGGGAGAGGGGAGGACGGGTGACGGATCGCCCCGTCGGATCCCCGATGGTCGAGGTAAAATCCCCAATGATCAAAACGGCGATGTGACCGAGATCCTGAAACTGGCGGAGTTTGGTGAGACCCACCGTATGACCGAGATGCAGATCCGGCGCTGTCGGATCGACCCCGTATTTGACACGCAGGGGACGGTTTCGCTGCAATTTCCGCTCAAGCTCCTGGGCGGAAATCACCTGGGCCGTGCCGCGCAACAAAAGATCGAGTTGGTCCTGAACGGGTTTCATGCAGATGAGAAGCTTGCCCTGATCGCCCATGCAAAATCAAGTCATGCATGTTTCGGTGGCTGTTCGCGCCTTGGACGGACAAAAGTGACTTCAACCTTTACTTCTTCCCTCGAGGTGCTTCCATGGTTCGCTTCAGACTTCTTAATTCCTACTCATGCATCCACTCCTTCTTCTCTGGGATATCGATGGAACCCTGCTCTTTACATCCGGAGCCGGAGAGGAGGCCCTTCGTCAAACTTTGAAAAACCGATTCGGAATTCTCGATGATCTGGGCGGCGTGGAAATGGCCGGACGCACCGACACTTCCATCGCGCAGGACATCTGCAATCGTCACCCCACCCATGCGCTGAATCCCGATGACCTCCTCGAAGCCTACCTCGAAATCCTTCCCGAGTGTCTCGCTTTTAAAAAAGGAGGGGTTTTCCCGGGAGTACGAGAGCTTCTGGACTGGTCCCATGCACACCCCGAGGTTCACAACGCATTATTGACGGGAAATATCCAGCGCGGCGCATTCGCCAAACTGCGCCACTACCAGCTCGACCAATATTTTGAATTCGGGGCCTTCGGAGACGACTCCCCCGACCGCAACCGACTCGGACCCGTCGCCCTCGAACGGGCACGCACGATCCTAAAAAAGGACTTTCACATCAATTTCACCTGGGTGATCGGCGACACCCCCAAGGATATCGCGTGCGGCCGGGCACTTGGATGCAAAGTCCTTGCCGTCGCCACCAGTCGCTATCCCTTGTTGGAGCTGGAACGACACAAACCCGACTTGGCTGTGGCAAACCTCTCCGATGTTCAGAAGATCATCCACCGCCTTCAGACTTAAGAATCGCGTTGCCATAAGCGATTTGGACAGTATGATTGTGGGCTTTCTCCGGGTTGGTAGCTCAGCTGGTAGAGCAGTGCCCTTTTAAGGCATTGGTCCTGGGTTCGAGTCCCAGCCAACCCACCATTTTCCCATCCGCATTCATTTCCCGTATTTATGAAATTCTGCCTTACGTTCGGGTTTGGGCTGATTCTTGGAACCGTTTTCGGATTTTTTCTCGCCTCGTTCCTACTCTTCGACGACGTTCAACCCCCCCATCCCAAAAAACCCGCAGTCACCCAGGCGGCTCCCCCAAAATCAGCCCCGCCAACGAATCGAGTCCGCCCTCCCTCGCCCCAATCCTCTCCCGCGGTGATCGACTCAAAACCTGTCACCATCACTGCTGCACCTGTTGAACTGGGTGAAATTCCTGATGCGGAGCCTGCCAACACCGTTACCAATGCCACGCTGGATCCCCAGCCCCAGGAAATCGAACCCGCCCGCTGAACCAGGGCGAGATTGTGAACCTGTCCCCCTGGAAACGCATTCGACAGTCCTTCGAAGTGGCTCTCTGCCGCCTCGGATTTTGGATTCTTCCGCGACTTCCCTATTCCATTCTCCTGTTGCTGGCTCGGGTTGCCGGTTCCCTGGCATTCCTCGCGGCCCGCTCGGAACGAAAAATCGCCCTGGCCAATCTTGAACTCGTTCTGGGACATGAAACCTCGGAATACGAACGTCGCGCCATCGCGCGCGACTGCTTCAAGTCCTTCGCCCGCACCGCACTCGAATCCCTTGCAAGTTCCCGACTCGAACGCGATGGATTATCTTCCCATTTTGAATTCAGCCCGGGATCCCTCGATCTTCTGAAGCAATTAACTTCCCGGGGGAAGGGGCTGATCGCCCTCACCTTCCACTTTGGAAATTGGGAATGGCTCAGCCTGGCTTGGGGCATGGCCGGCTATCCCGTCACCGCCGTGGCCCAACCCATTAAAAATCCGGGTATCGAAGAGCTCTTTCGAAAGACACGGGAGCAAGCCGGCCATCGTCTTCTCCATCGAAAAAACGCCGCACGGCAGCTCTACAAAACCTTGAAACGACGAGAAATCATCGGCCTCCTTGTCGATCTGAACTCCTCGGTGGAGGAAGGCGGGGCCTTCTATCCTTTTTTTGGAGTTCCCGCACTCACCACCCGCTCTGTGGGACTCCTGGCGCTTCGGACAGGAGCCCCCATCGTCTGTTCCGTCGCTTACCCGAAACCGGATGGACGCTACTGCATCGAGATCGGACCTGAGATCCCCTTTGATCCCAACGCCGATTCCGATTCAGAAATGGATTCCATCACCCGCAAGTGGCTCGCCCATTGCGAAGCGACCATCCGGAAGCAACCCCATTTCTGGATGTGGATGTACAAACGCTGGAAGGCGCGTCCCACCCCGGAACAGGGATCGTATCCGTTCTACTCCTTCTTTGATCCCAAGCTTCAGGCCGCCACCCGCTCCTAACAGCTTGCTGAAAATATCCGCCCGATTCAACTTCACCGGGCAATCATGTTTTCATTTGAAGAGAATCCGGCAGAAAGCAGCCCAAACCCGAAGGAACCGCAGATTGACACAGATTCGCACAGATTTTTCCTGAACCTCTGTATCTGTAATCTGTGAAAATCTGCGATTCCTGCCTGCTTCTCTCTGAATTCAAAGACCCATTTGTGAGATTCCTGCAGCCGACAGAAAATGAAAGAGCTTGCCCACCAGGGCTGTCCCTTGCGAAGCCCCTGTCTTTCTGTTACGAAACGTTTCATGCGTCGGCTCCTCCAGATCCTTTCGGTCTCGGTGCTTCTGATCGTCGGACGCTCCACGGCCATCGCCCAATCCAGTGCCCAGGAGCTCTTTTCCAGAGCTGAGGAGACTCTGCAATCAGGCGATCCCGGCGCCGCAGCGAAACTTTACGAACAGCTGATCCGGCAGTTTCCCACCTTCGAAGGACTGGGAGCTGTGAAATACAACCTGGCCCTTGCGTGGCTCTATTCCGAAAACCACGAAAAGGCGGTCGCCCAATTCAAGGAACTCGCAGCCGATTCGAACAAGGACGCCCCGCTTCGCGAGGAAGCTTCCCTCGGCCTGGGATCGGCGCAGACCACCCTCGCCCGCACCCAGAGCGATTCCGCCGCAAGACTCCGTATCCTCGGTGAAAGCATTCAGTCCTTCGAAACTTTCCTGAAAAAATTTCCTCAAAGCACCTCACGCGGCGAAGCGCTCCTCGGAAAGGCTGCATCCGAGTTTTATGCGGAAAGATATGACGACACCCTGAAGACATTGAGCTCCTTTGCAACGGTCAATGCCGCCGCCACGCTCCGAAACGAAGCCACCTATCTGCAAGGACGCACACTCGCCGCCCAGGCGGGTCGGTTGCGGGAACAAAAACGCGATCATGAAGCCCGGGAAACTCTTGAACACGCACTCGTTTTCTTTGATCAGGTGGCGGAAAACACCCAGAACGCCGTCGCTGGCAACGACGCTCTTTTCACAGCAGGTGAAGCTCTCTTTCAAATGGGATTTTACCGTGAAGCCATCCGTTATCTGCGTCGAATCCAGTCCAAATCATTCCTCGAAAAGGAACAGTCAAAAATCGTGGACTCCCTTCGAAAAGAATACACCCAGGCCATGACCGGATCCAATCGGGACGTGGAGACGGATTTCCACCGGCGGTATGTCCGTGCTGCGTCACGCCTGAGGGAAATCCAGACCCGTCCCGCCCTTCATCTCAACGCCCAACTGGTCATTGCCCAATGCCTCTACGAGCAGGGAAAATACGATGAAACCGTCCTTCTCTCCCAGCACTACCTCCCCTTCTACGACCCGGAACAGAAACGACGGGCCGTCTACTATACCATCAAAGCCCTGCTCCAGAACGATCAACAGATTCGGGCCGTTCAAACGTATCAGGATTATAAAAAGCAAAACCCGGGTGAACAACTCGGTGAAGACTCGCTCCTCTCCCTCGCAGATTTCTTTTACCGAAAAAAACGTTTTCCCGACTGCCTCGAGTGGTTGAGGGAATACCAAACCGTGTTTCCACATGGGAAACTTGCGGATACCGCAGCCCTTCTTGAAATCAACATCTACACCTCCACCGGAGAACTCGACAAGGCCTGGACCTCCAATGAGGAATTCCGTCAACGCTTCCAAAACAGCCCCCTGGAAACCGTGATCCTCTACAATCGGGCTTATCTGAACTATGCGAAGAAGGAGTACCATAGTGCCCTCACCGATTTCCGGGATTTTACGGCAAAATTCCCAAAAAGTGAAAATTTCGAAAATGCCCGTTTTTTCACGGGAATCTGTCTCCGGGAGCTCAAGCGCTCCGATGACGCGCTCCAGACATTCGAAGCCTTTGAGAAGGATTTTCCAAAAAGCAAACTTTTCGCAAACTCCATCTTCCACCGGGCGAAGGCGTGGGAGGACAAGGGAGACCCCCTGCGCGCCATCGAATGCTACACCCGCCTTCTGAAGGAATTCCCTAACGATGAACTGGCCCCCTTTGCCCTCTTTGGAATGGCAAGAGCATGGGCCGGCACGGGAAACACCGGTTCCGAGAAGGCCCTTCCACTTTTTGACGAATTCATTTCAAAGTATGACAAGGATCCCCTGGCCCCAAGCGCCTATCTTTACAAGGGATCGATCCTTCGTCATTCCAAGCGATTGGAGGAAGCGCTTACCACCTATAATGCCCTTATCGATCACTACCCTGACAATCCCGCCGCAGCAGAAGCCCTGATTCTTGTCGCAGAACTGAACCTGCAAACCGCAGATCGAATGGCGGCCCGTCCGGAACGACTTTCCCCCGACCGAATCGATGACTGGAAACTCGCCATCGGCCGCGTGCAATCGTCATGCGAAAAGGCTCTCCGCCAGTTTCCGAAGGACGGTTCCGCAGACAAAGCTCTCTCGCTTCTCGTTCAAATCTGGCAAAGACGCGTGGAAGCCGGACTCTGCACCAAGGAGGAGGCCAAAACCTATTTCAATCAACTGACGCTATCCAGTGATCCCGCCATTCGTGTCAAAATCTCCTTCGCCCTTGGGGGGTTGATGGAGCGGCTCCACGAAAAACTGCTCGCGCTCCAAACCATGACCGCTGCCTATGACAAGGCGGGTGACGTCTCCCTTCCAAACGAAGGCTATCAGCAATACCGCAAGGCATTGATCGACGCCCGGCAGTTCGACCGTGCGGTGACCATCTCCGAACGCCAGCGCCGGGAGAAGGAAGAAAACCACGATCCCGCAGGCGTTGCCGAAGCCGTGCTCGGTGTGGGACAGATTCAGTTCGAAAAAGGGGATTTTCCCAAGGCATCCGAGGCATTCCACGATGTCCTGGATCACTATGCCTGGCACGAAACCGCCGCCCCGCAGGCCGAATTTTTTTTGGGCTGGATCGAGGAAAAGCAAAACAATCATCAGGAGGCCATCAAGCTTTACAACGCCCTGCTCCCCAGGATTCGCGACACCGAAATGCGCGTGCAGGTCTTCTTCCGTCTTGGCTACGCCTGGTATGGGCGGTTCGAACAGTCCCCGGATCAAAAACTCGAAAATCTGAGACAATCCCTCGCCTATTTCCTTAAAATCGGAACCGCCTTTTCATCGTTTCCCACCTACGCCTCGGAATCCCTTTACATGGCGGCTTCCCTGTACGAACAAATGGCGGTCCTGAGCCCCGATGCCAGGGGAAAAACGGAAGGCAGCCAGAATGCCGTTAAATTCTACAAACGCTGCCTCGATGAATTTCCCACAACACCGTGGGCGCAAAAGTCCAAGGAACGCCTGGGACCGTTGGCGAAATAAAAAACTGGCAACCTCTGTTTTTCAAAAACGGAAAATGAGCCGCCACCTCCTTCCAGAGTACCTTGCAACATTTCCTGCGAGACGATAGCATGGCCGAATGATCACGGATCTTTCTTCGGAAGTGCAGGAATTGAGCTCGAAACTCTCCCAAATCGGGAGGTTTCTTTGACGTCCCGAAACTGAAATCCCAGCTCGAGCTCCTTGAAGCCGAGATGGCGGATCCCGGGTTCTGGAACTCGAAGGAAAAAGCCCGCGCCACCCTCAGTCAGGTCACCGGCATCAAAAACAAACTGGAGTCCTTCCAGTCCCTCTCCGGTCAGATCGAGGATTTGAAAGCCTACGGGGAGCTCCTCGCCTCGGAATCGGACTCCACCGAACATGCGAAGCTCGAAGGGGAGGCTCATGCCCAATTCGAACTGACTCGGAAGAAATTCAATGATTTTGAGCTCTCGATGCTGCTTGCGCGTCCTGAGGACGTGAAAAATGCGATCCTCAATATTCACGCGGGAGCCGGCGGAACGGAGGCGCATGACTGGGCCGACATGCTGTTTCGAATGTACCGCCGGTATTGTGAGCGCCACGGATACACGGTGGAGGTCACGGACATTCTTCCTGGTGAAGGCGCCGGCATCAAAAGTGTGACCTTTTTGGTGTCCGGCACGAATGCTTACGGATTCCTCAAAACCGAACGCGGCGTTCACCGCCTGGTGCGCATTTCGCCCTTCGATTCCAATGCCCGACGCCACACTTCATTCGCCTCCCTCGATGTTCTTGCCGAGCTTGAGGACGATGTGGAGGTGGAAATCCTCGACAAGGACGTGCGCATCGACACCTACCGCTCCAGCGGAGCAGGCGGCCAGCACGTGAACAAGACCGATTCCGCCGTGCGAATGACGCACATCCCCACAGGCATTGTCGTGGCCTGCCAGAACGAACGCTCCCAACAGAAAAACCGGGTCACCGCGATGCGCATTCTCAAATCCAGAATCTACGAGATGGAAATGGACAAGAAACGGGCTGAACTGGAAAAACACTACAGCGAAAAGGGCGACATCGCCTTCGGCCGACACATTCGCTCCTACGTGCTCCAACCCTACCAATTGGTGAAGGATCGACGCACCGGCGAACAGACAAGCAACGTCCAGGCTGTCTTGGACGGTGAACTTGATCCCTTCATTGAAGCATCCTTAAAGGGTAAAAAAGCCACGGATACAGGTGATGAAGAGGATTAATCATTTCCAACATGTACGCTCAACCATTGGAGGGCGGTGCTCCGTCACCGCCGTTTTGCCCATCTAAAGGGCGACGACAGAGCGTCGCCCTCCAGCAAGCCCTTCATGAATAAACTCGACGAAATTCTGGCCCAGAAACGCCTCGAAGTCGCCAGGCGCAAGGCGGACCTCAGCCTTGCTCAGCTTCAGGAGCGGATCACCCCCCGTTCGGATAAACGTTCATTTCACAAAGCTCTTCGTCGGAATAACGAAGTGGCACTGATCGCGGAAATCAAGCGGGCAAGCCCATCCGCCGGAGTCATCCGCCATGATTTCAAGCCCACGGAAATCGCCCGTGCCTACGAACGGGGAGGGGCTCACGCCCTTTCCATCCTTACAGACGAAAAATTTTTTCAGGGGAAACTGAAGTTTCTGCCCCAGGCCCGGGCCGCCGTCTCCCTGCCCTGTCTTCGCAAGGATTTCATGGTCGCCCCCTATCAGATCTGGGAAGCCCGCCTTGCCGAAGCCGACGCCATCCTGTTGATTGTTGCCGCTCTCAAAAAACAGGAGCTTATGGACTTCATGAAAGTCGCGGAGGAAGCGGACCTTGAGGTGCTTGTCGAGATTCATGATGAACGTGAACTTGAAGTGGCCCTTGAGATTCAGGCGCCCATCATAGGAATCAATAATCGCAATCTGAAAACCTTTCAGGTGGATCTTGCTGTCACCGAAAAACTGACGCCAAAGATTCCAAAAACATGCACGGTTGTGAGCGAAAGCGGCATTCTCGCCCCTTCCGACCTTCAACGTGTTCTGGCTTGTGGAGCCCACGCGGTATTAGTCGGGGAAAGCCTCATGCGTCAAACCGATATTACGGAAGCCGTGAAAACCCTTTTGAAGAAATCATCCTGAAGCAGGTCAAACAACTCTGAACAAAACGGACCTTAGATCTCCTAATTTAAGCCTCCTTTCCGCGAGCCATTGACCCAAAAAAGAGGTATATTACTTGAAGCCATCTGACGATTCCCTGTGGCCCCCATCCCTATCATGACCCATAATCTGTCATGATGGTTAACCATGTTTTTGTTGTCTAAATGCCGTCAAGCGATCGGTTTTACCCTTGCCGAGCTGCTTGTGGTCATTGCCGTTCTTTCCCTTCTGATCTCGCTTCTACTTCCATCCCTGGAGAATGCCAGGGAAAGCGCAAAAACTGTGGTTTGCATGAACAATCTGCGGCAGATCGGTATTGCCATCAGCACCTATGGACAGGACTACGGGTACTATCCCCACTCCTTCGACAGTGTGACCTATGGATTTTTCTCCACAATCTATCTCCAAACCTATCTGGCCCCCTATCTTAGCAAAGACACACCTTCCACTGCCGCCGGATACACCAACATCTCCACCATTTTCATCTGCCCATCCGCAAAGTTTCTTCAAGGTTCCACCTCCGAAAAGCAGTGCTACTCAGCCCATTTGCGAATTCTCTCCTGTTATTGGAACGGTGTTGCCCCTGAGCCTCTGACACCGTATCCCTTTGAAGAACGTTCCGACGAAGTCATTCTCATGGGCGATGGTTGCCTTGGAAAAGACATGGGGGCCAATTTCTGTACGGTTCAGTTAACTTGTCCTCCCATTGGTCTGAACTACGATGTGACCACCGCGGAAACCATCGTGGATCCTGGACCGGATCAGGATGTTTTCACCATGTTTGGCCATTCTTATTTGCGTTTTCGTCATAAAGGGAATTCCAACATTCTTTTTGCTGATGGTCACGTGGGTCAGATCGCCAAAAATAATCTGCGTGAAAAAAACCTTCGCGTCACCCCCCCCAATGGAGCTTCCACATCCTGGTAAGGGAGGTGGAGCGGATGCGTGTTGAATCCACAGAATTCAGTATGATCGGGAAATCAAGACGACCTGGGGGCTTCACCCTTGTTGAAGTGATGGTGGTTGTCGCCATCGTCTCAGTCCTTTTGTCCCTTCTACTCCCTTCGCTCGAAAACGCCAAGGAAAGCGCCCGTACCGTTGAGTGCATGAACAACCTCCATCAAATCGCCATCGCCATGAACACTTATGGAACCGATGAGGGTTACTATCCCCATTGCATCGATCATATCACCGGTATGCAGACTCTGACTTGGCCTCAATCGCTGGGTCCCTATTTTGAAAAGAGCACCGTGGGAAATGGCAGGGTCTACAGCAATTTATCCCCCGTTTTCCTTTGTCCCTCCCGGACAATCAAAAAGCGAACGGACAGCCAGAGCTACTCCTCTCACTTTCGCATTCTTCCATTTTACTGGACGACCGCCTTCGCCGAACCCATGACACCATTTCCCTTTGAAGAAAGGTCCGGGGAGATCATCCTGGTAACCGACGGATGTCAGTCGGATCTGCCCATCCACAACTATTCTGCAAACCCCTGCATCGTTGCCTATGATATTGATCAGACCTACGATCCTTCGACCGCAGAGACAGTTGTCGATCCTGGTCCCAACAACGACATGTGGGGCATGCTCGGTGGGGCTTACATTCGATTTCGTCACAAAAACCGTGCCAATGTTCTTTTTGTGGATGGACACGTAGCACAAATCGCCAACAACGATCTTCGGGAGAAAAACATCAAGGTGACGCCCCCTGCGGGCGCCTCACCTGAATGGTGAAACAACCCCGAAAGGCGACTTCTCCCCCCAAAATTCAGGACCCGGTTTTAGTGATTCCACTCGTGAGGTCCATGACCGCCAGAAGCACGCTCAACACGATCGCCCCGACAAATAACGCCATCAAAATCGTCAACGCAGGTCCCATGAGAGCGGTGAAGGTCTGCACGGCACGATCCAGATCCCGCTCGTAGGAATCCGCGGTATGCTTCAAGGATCCCGCAAGATCCCCCGTACGTTCACCCACCGCGAGCATGTCGAGCATCAGCTCCGGAAAGAGATTTTGCCCTGAAAGCGATTCGTTCAACGTCTTGCCATCACGCACCTGCATTCTCGCGGAGTGAACTCCCACCTTGAGGGCGGTATTATCAAAGGTGGATTCTGCCACCTGCAACGCCTCCACCAGCGTGATTCCACCCCCAAGCAGGGTGGCAAGGGTTTGAGTAAATCGACTGGTCTCGCTCAAGAGGAGCAGTCTGCCCACAATGGGAAGACGCAGGCGGCGATCATCCCAATTCAGCCGGTTGGAAGGAACCTTCAGCCATGCGCGGGCTAGCATCCAGAAAACCGCGAACAAAATCGGAAGAGTCCATCCAAAACGAATCAGCCACTCGCTGATCCAGACAAGAATCTGTGTCGGCAGGGGCAGCGTCTGCCCCATATCTTTGAACATGCCGGAAATCTTGGGAAGCATCACCACCATGAAAAAGATCACCGTGCCAATTCCCCCAAGCACCGTGATGGCCGGCAACAACAGGGCCCCCATCACCTTTTGCTGAAGCGCATCCCTTTTTTGAAGGTAGATCGCCAGTCGCTCCAGAACCTCGATAAGATGTCCGCTGGCCTCCCCGGCCCCCACCATGGCGCGATAGAGAGACCCGAACAGTTCGGGATGGGATGCCATGGAATCGGAAAGCGATTTGCCGCTGACCACGCCGAGCCGGAGGTCATCAAAAACAACCTGCCAGCCGGGATCCGAGGAACGGCGGGCCATCACTCCAAGCACTTCGCTCAGTCGCATCCCCGCGCGCAACAACTGGCACAGTTGTTCGGTTTTTGGGCCCACCGCCTTGCGCCGGGAACGGTTTTGCCAGGCTCTTGAGATGGGGAGCTCGGAAACCCGATCCTTGACCCTCTCCCTCCGGACCGGAGCGGCCGCCTTCGCCTCCCGGGCCGATCCCTCCTCATGGAGGCGGATCACAAACAGGTTGCGCGCCCCGAGAATCTGATGGGCATGACGGGCGTCCGTGGCCTCGATTTGATCGCGGTAAACCGTTCCGCCACGATCTTTTGCTTCAAATTGGAAACGGGCCATACGTGAAATGAGAAAGGGGGGAAGTTTTCGAATAATCCCCCATGTCAGTCGTTGTCCTCCGTCGCACGCATCACTTCCTCCAGGGTGGTGATTCCCTGGGCGGCCTTCAGCAGTCCATCCTGACGCAAGGTGAGCATCCCCTCAGCCATGGCGGCATCGCGGATCAGGGAAGATGAGGATCTCGTCAGCACCAGCGGCCGAATGGCATCACTCATCACCATAAATTCGTGAATAGCCGTCCGGCCAAGATATCCAAACTGGCTGCAATACTCACATCCAATCCCATGCTGGAACTGGATCGAATGAAGGCGAACCTGGAGAAAGGCGATATCCTCCTCCGAAAGCGCCGTCGGGATGCCGGCAGGGAGGGAGCAATGCGGGCAAACCTTGCGAACAAGACGTTGAGCAATCACCAGTTGGAGCGAGGAGGAAACCAGGAAGGGCTCAACCCCCATGTCCACCAGACGTGTCACAGCCCCGGGCGCATCGTTGGTATGCAGCGTGCTGAAGACAAGGTGTCCGGTCAAAGAGGCGCGAATGGCGATTTCTGCGGTCTCAAAATCACGAATTTCCCCCACCATGATCACGTCGGGATCTTGACGGAGCACATGGCGCAACCCCTTGGCGAAATCAAAAGAGATCTCGGGTCGCACCTGAATCTGATTCACCCCCGCCAGTTTGTATTCGATCGGGTCCTCAATGGTGACAATCCGCAGTTCCTCACGATTGATCTGGCTCAGACACGCATAGAGTGTGCTGCTTTTACCGCACCCCGTCGGCCCCGTCAGAAGAATGATACCATGGGGTTTCTCGATAAGTTTCTTCAGCCATTTTTGATTGTCCTCACTGAATCCCACCTTATCCAGACCAATCACCACGCTCTGGCGGGTGAGCAGACGCAGACTGACGCTCTCGCCATAGGCGGTGGGAATCGTGGAAACACGGACATCGAGATCCTCCCCCTCCACTTTCACCTGCAATCTTCCGTCCTGCGGAAGTCGCCGTTCCGCGATATCCATTCCAGACATCACCTTGATGCGGGAAATGATGGCATTCTCAAATCGTTTGGCGTCCGCCGAAAGGGGAACGTTGTGAAGCACTCCGTCCACACGGTAGCGAATGCGCAAAGAAGTCTCCATGGGCTCGAAATGAATATCCGTGGCGCGTTCGAAATGGGCCTCACGAATGACCTGGTTGACGAATTTAACAACGGAGGCCTCGGCTTCATCGAGATCCTCATCCACTCCCTCCTCCATCTCCTGATTTCGCCACTCCTCCTGGCCCAGCATGGCGTGAAGCGTGTCCCCACCGACGCCGTAGTGGTCCTTGATCAGCTTCACCACATTCTTTTCATCCTCCCGGATCCAGACAATCTCCTTCTGGAGAAGATAGGTGAGCATGGAGGCGATCTGGGGATCGTTGGGACGGGCGGAGACAACCGTCACATGGGTCTCATCCTCCTCCACCGGCAGAATCTGGCGTTCGAATATCATCCGACGGGGAAATCGTGGCGAAGGCTGGAATGTTCGCAACCGCTCCTCCAATTGATGCAGGGTCGGGCTCGAACTGGACTCCACGTTTTCTTCGGACATAACAGGGAGGGATTGCGGGGGTTAATTGCGTCTCGGGATAATGATCCTTCGGCGGGGTTGGGTTTCAGGCTGGGTTCCGGGAGCGATGGGATTCTGATTGGGCGAAGGATTCAGAATCGGCGGAATCAAAGGCATTTGTCCGGGTTGCATCATGGGAGAGGAAGGCATGCCTGGAAAGGGAACCTGCATCGGCTGCATCCCGGGATAGCTGGGCACCACCTGGATGGGTGCGGCGCCGGCGATTTCCGGTGAAGCCAGATCCAGTCGCATCACCTGTCCGTTTGCCTGTACCGTGACATATTTCTGATCCAGGTGCACCTCCGCGAGGGAAATTCCCTCCTCCACCTGCCCCTCAGTCAGAAGATAACTTTTATTCTGAGCCTTGTCCTCGATGCCGATCATGACCTTGTCACCCGAAATCACAAAACCGGTGAAGGAAAGGGTTGAGTTCTTTCCTGCAACATCGGCAGGACCGGGTTGTTTGATTCCCGAGGGTAGGAACGGTTGCCGCTGAAGCAATAGACGGTATTTTTCAAATCCCGAACCGGTTTCCTGACCCCAACCCGGTGACATGAAAACAAACAGGCATGCCAGGAAGATCCCCATGCCCGGGCATCGACCCTTCATTTTGGAAAAAGGAGGAATCATGGATTACCGGATAGACTTTAGCTTATCCTGAAGCCGTTTGCGAGCCCCCTGAGATGTCACCCGAAGAGCCGGCGCCAGCTGGGGATCAATTTCATTCAAAAGCTTCCACTGCGCCTCATAGGGCCCGCGGGACACCTGTCCGGATCCATCCGCTGGCAATGTCTGACCGATCTGCTGAAGGAATGCCTCCCTCTGCGTCAGGGACATTTCGTTCTGGAAAACAAAGCGGATCAACTGACGGGCATCATTCCCCTGCAAATCAAGCCGGACCAGGAGGGCGCTGCAGGAAGCCAGTGCCGTCTTGCCGCGTTCATCATTCAACAGGGTGCGAATGGAGGAGAGCTGGATGTCGGGGGGGAGAACACTGACTCGACGAAACCATTCCGGCACGAGGCGGGGATCGCGACGCAACGCCTCGCACACATCCCCCGTCATCTCCGTCGCCTGAAAGTGAACCACCAGGTCGAACAACTGGGGATCCAAAGAAGCCCCCATGTACCCTTCCGGAGACACATGGGGCGCCGGAGTGTTGCGAAGCATTTCTCCCACAGCTTTTAATATCTCACTCCGATACATTCCCGGGGAAAGAGTTTCCAGATTTCGCGCCGCCCAACCGACTTCCGTGCTGATGGACGATGTCCGGAGGACATCCAGATTCACCGCCTGGGCGGTGGAGTCTCCCACTCCATTCAAGGACGCAATCAACGCTGTGCGGAGGGATGCCACCGGCTCGCCGGTAAGGGTTTGAAAACGCCCCGAAGGAAGGATCACGTCCTGCTGCGTCCGGAGATAGTCCTGAATGACACGGGACCCATCCTCTCCAAAATCCTTCAATTGCTGCAACCTTCCCATGATGGGAAAAGTGTCACTCTGGGACGGATCTATGTGTTCAAGATCGGCAAGCAGACGATCCAGCACAGCTTTCGCAGTCTGCGGTGTTTTGCGGGTCACCCGCGGGATCAATGCCGTCTCATTGGTCGAAGGCTCCAGCCGACGAACCGAGGTGCGTGCTCCGGCATCGTCCAGTGGAAGGTCCCGATCTTCAGCTGCGGGATAACGGCCCAGAAAATTTGCATAAAACCAGCCCAGAAAAAAACCGAGGGCAAACGCGAGCGCGATGCCAAACACGGTGAAACTGCGTTGAGATTCGGAGGATCGCATATCAATGAGCAGGCTTCAGTCCTACCGCGACAATCATATTCCCACGCAACATATCCTCCCCGGGTTTGACGGGGGAAATCTGACAGACCTCGATCTGGGGGCGGGCGGAATCGTCCTGCAATGCGAACATGAATTTCACCACAGACTCAAGACTTCCGCGAAATTCGCAGTCCACCCGTAGAATATTGGCTTTGCCGGGTGTTTCAGGCTTCAATGGGCTTCTCCGGGGAAGTTCCAGATTCCCATTCTTCGCAAGGGATTCGAAGTGCTTCATCCAGGCCTCCTGGGTTGTCACGTTCGGGGAGGAGACCTCCCTTTGTTTGGAAAGTTCGGCAACTTCGCTCGTCCAGGCGGGAACACGACTCAACACTTCGTTTTGAACTCGGATGTCGTCTTTCAGCTGGTGGATTTTTGCCTTCTGCCCCTCCACGCTTTTCCACTGGGGCCAGATCACCACGACATTAAAAATGACAAAAGCCACCACGCCAGTGGCAATCAGGAATTTAATCTCCCGGGGTTTGAGTTTGGAAAACTTCATGGGGCCGTGCCGGTGCTTGAAACCGATTTTAAGGGAACGATAACCTGCCAGTTCACTCCACCTCCGGGCCGGTCTCCCATGGCGCCATCCTGTTGGATGCTCCGGAAGGCCGGATTATCGCGCATGCGGGTGACAAAATCATACACCGCTTCGCTCTGGTTCGCTGTACCCCGCAATTTCAGGTAGTCTTGAAAATGATAGTTAAAATTCTCGAGGGTGATCGTGTCGGGCATGGATTCTCCCAGCTGGCGAAGCATTTCGAGAGCATTTCCAGAGGGATTTTGACTCGCCTTGATGGCATCCAGCTCATGTTTTACGAGGAGAGCCTCCTTGTAAGCGGGCTCCTGGTCATTCTGCAAGCGCTCCAGTTTCCGAATCTGACTCCATTGGAAAATTCCCGCTCCCACGAGTCCAAGAATCAGAAGAAGGTAGGCTCCGATGGCGAATTGAATCAATCCCTTCACTGCGCGCTTGCGCCGTTGAATGCGCAGATAGTCACTCCAAAATCCACGGGGAGGCTCAAAGTGAATCAAGCCTTCCGTTGCCGACATGCGGCAGAGATTCACGAGATGCGAAGGTGAGTCAGGTCCTCTCGTGGAGACATACCAGGTGATTCCCGGGGAATCGCCTTCCCTGAAGTTGTCGGGGAAAATCTCGGCCCCCAGGGTGGCCACCCACTCTTCGTTCACCTCCGGTCGATGATAGTATCGCTGGCAGGCCGCACGAAGAACCCCATGCTCGATCTTCAACCCTTTGACGAGCACCCGATCCGTACCAGGTTCCTTCACCACACGGCCCCAATATTCATCGGCAGCCGTGTGACCGGAAACCTGCCACATGGCGAGCACGTCGAGGACAAACCGGGGTTCGGAGACGCCCAGTTTGTGCACCCATTCAAAAATCTGCTGCAGGCGCTTGCGCTCAAAAATGGCGAGCGCGCAAACGATGTGATTCGGACCACGATGCAGATCCCGCATCAACATCACATGCTCGGCAGGGTCAAGTTCCACCAGCCCCTGCACCAGCCCCTCGGCCATCACAGCGGCTTCATCCACGTCCGTGGTAGGAAACTCCTCCACCTGAAGCAGCACATGCTCGGAGGGCATGACCACATAACACGGGCTGCCCCGTTGATTTCGCCATTGCAAATCCCGGAGAAGGTTTCGAACACGCTTTCTTGAAAGTGGACCACTGAGATTAAGATTGGCCTGACGGGGCTCCACCGTCCCAAACCCCTGAATTGGAGATGCACAGAGCATGGCATCCCCATTATCATCCATCCAAATCATCAACACCGAACGGGTGGAACGCGCATCACGCTTCGCCGCCGCCTCGGATCCAGGCTCGGGCGGAATGATGGATGACGCAGACAGGGACATAAGGAATTACAAGGTGTGAATCTATCAGATGTCGTTGAATTTGAAGCTAAAAAAATACATCGAAATTACTTCCATTGACTCTCGCCATGCGAAGCGACCCGAACTTGTTCCACGATATGGGGAACCCGCAACAAAACAAGCCCCCCCTGACCGTCTTTTTTCGCCAGCGCTTCACACACCACACGTTGATCCCCAAACTTCCCCACTCCGCGAACACGAAAATAGGTCGAGGATGTGGTAACCGCCGGAGTGGCTTGAGCGGGAGCGGCACCTCCCCCGGCAGGATTGGGGGACACGGGGTTGGAAGAAGACTGCCCCTCGGATGCTCCTTCAACAAACACATCGTCCTCGGTTCCCTCCTCCTTGTCAGGCCCCCAACGGCGGGCCACCATCTGTTCGGCATCTTCTGTGGAAATATCCATGGCCGCAGCAATCAAAAATGCCGGTGCGGTATTCAGGTTGATCTTCCCATCCCCATAAACCGTAGTGCAGGCAACCAATGGCTTGATGGTTCCCTGGAGATCCACTGGAACCTGCAAATCAAGAATCCGAGGTCCCCCCATCACCCAGTAGATCTCTCCCACCTCGGTGATCGGGGCATTTTTTGCACGACGCCGGTCCTCCCTGAGGCCTTGATAATCGAAATTTTCAGCGCCATTTAATCCTCGCGCATCATCCGCATCCTGCCAGTCATTCAAACAGTCAAACCAGGCATCGATCTCCTCCGGCTTCATGCCGGCATTTCGAAGAAGATGGCGCCAGACGAATGTGGGGGTTTTCAACCAGTTGATACGCGATTGTTCATCCTCCACCTCGATCCAGAAGAGCCCACCTCCGAGCTCCTGGGGATCGGATTTCCAGGTTCCCATGAAACGATTGAGATCCAGCCTCCGCACATTGGGTTTTCTGCCCCGCTCACCCTCCAGGCCATGTTTGCGTTCGTCCTGCAGGATTTTTTCAAGATACGCATAGGACGATTTTGCTAGAAGCTCTGCCTGAAGGCGCCGCGCGCGGATCGTGGCATCCCCCAGAACCAACCCGACTTTTTCAGAAGCGATCGCCACGGCAAACGCAATCAACACCACGGCCCAGAGCACGATGACGAGCGCGGAACCGGAATTCCGGAGGGATGAGGGAAGTGATCTCATGGTCCCGTGGGCAACAAAAGGGTGGGCCCCGATGCCGGAGGAGTTCCGGGGGTCGGGGGGGGCGTCGGTGTCGGATTGGGTTGAAGATTCACTCCTCCCGGAGTTGTTTGGGAATCGGTTGCCTCCTCCTTCGCATACATCATGTCGACATGAGCCGTCATGGTATGGGAGAGACTCTGCCAATCGTAACCCGATTTCTCCCCTTTCACTGCAATGGCCATGCGAACCGCAAGGGGACCGTGGTCCTCATCCGTCCAGGAGTCCGACCATTCCGCACGACTCTCACTCCAGAACTGAACTTTGAAGGAATCCACATTTTCCATCAGCACCACTTCACGCTGCCATTCGCCTTCATCCATCGTAAATGGGGCCGCAAACATCACCAACTGCGACCGGCCATTCTCCCCGTGCCGGGTTCCGATCTGAATGCGTTCCATGGGCGAATAGTCCGCGGATGCCGTAGCCGCATCGGGCGCGCGGGAGGTGACAAATGAGATCTTATCGCCTGCACCTTCCCCCCCTCCACCCGATTGGCTCAACCAGGCATAAAGCTCCTTCTGCTCCTTGTGGAACACCCCTGCTTCAATCGATTCGCTCAAACGTTTGAGCACAAAATCCGCGCGCGCCTCATCCCCCTGCCCATTGATCACCCTTTCCACCGCGCGCCAGCTCACCGTCCAGATCGAGGCGACAGCGACCATCAATAAGGCAAAAATGGCGATGGAAATCATCGCTTCCAGCAGAGTAAACGCAAGTCTGGTCGGCCCTGGGCTCTTCATGGTCCCTCCTTCATGGAACGGGGCACCATTCCCGTAAAGACCCGTTGCAACGAGCTTCCCCCCTCCGTCCACTTGATCGTAAACTCGTATTTCAGAATCCTGGGATCATCCGTGGACTGCACCTCATTGCGCCACGAAAAGGTGCGTCCGCGCACCACCACCTCCCCCTCCTCGGTCCCAGCCCGCACCTCCTCGCGTTTGGAATTCTGGAGCTGCCATTCCACCAGCCTGCCCTCAACAATGTTGAGGGCGGTTTGTACATTTTCCGCAGCTGAAAAACCCCGGACACATCGGCTCGCGGCATAGGAAAGCGTGATGAGCGCCGTCGCAAAAATCACCACCGCACACATCAACTCGAGAAGAGTGAAGGCCCTCCTGCGGAGAAATATGGAGAGCAACGCTCCGTCGTCGTCGCGCATAGCTGGAATGGCAACGACAGAGCGTCGCCCTCCACCGGTCATGGCAGCTATGGGTGTGATTTCCATGTCAAAATTTCTTATACTTGGGCGGTGTGACCGCCTTCTCCATCGAGGGTTGTCCCGTCCAGTCCGTCTTCACCCTCCAGGCGTTGCCATCCGGCCCGATCACCAGCACGCTCGACTGGCTCGCCCGGCCGTCGGGATAAAAATGCACCGGCTTCAACTCCTCCCGCCCCTCAGGCGCCACAATCACCTTTTTGTCGAACTGAAGAAAAATCGGAGAGGAGGAACTCTCCCCGCGGTCGGCATCCTTTTGAATCTCCGTGGAGGCCACGGGACTTGCTGAGATCACACTATTGGTCTCATCCACCGTGACGACCCATTCCACCCCGTCCCGCCAGGCCTTCGAATGTGTCTTCATCCAGGTAACCACCATCTGCTGGGCCACCCGTCGGGACTGCTCCGCCTGCCATTTAGATCGAAGGGACACACTCACCGCCGTCACAAGAAGCCCGAGAATCACCACCGCAAGCATCACCTCCACTAGGGTGAATGCCAGATTCATCCTTCCATCCCCCCGTTTGATGCGATGGCTAGTATTGGTTCCCATGGGAGATCACCCGCAGCGGCGACCAAGCGCCACTTTCCGCTTCAAATCGAGATTTTTACGAATGGGATACCGACGTTCCTCCGTCTCCCTTGGGTAAATCGCGATGCCAAAGCATCGCCCCCCCATTCTTAAGATAACAGCACTAATATCCCCAAACCCGTCCGACCATCTATCACCAGTTGTGGATATCATCCTCGGTCTTATTAGGATCCTTACCCTTCGAGCTCAGATCATAAGTGTCAGGATTATGCTGACCGGGACACGCATAAATATAGTCCTGATTCCATGGATCCTTGGGAATGGCTTTGGTGTCAAGGTAGGGACGCCAATTGGCGGCATCCGCAGGTTTTTCGATGAGAGCCTTTAATCCCTGATCTGTAGTGGGATAGTGACCGTTGTCCATTTCGAACAGATTCAAACCATTGCGGAGTGTGCCTCCAATCATCGCCTTGGTGGCCTCCTGGCGAGCCTTATCGAGGTTACTTTTTACTGCCGAGATGGCAAAACCAGTGAGAAGACCAATGATAATCACCACCGTCATGATTTCCAGCAGGGTGAACCCCGCCTGGTGACGCAACAATCCTGGTGGTGACCGACGACGTTCGAATTTCATAAATCAAGGCTGTTGAGGTTCAACAACTTCATCCTCCGGATCGGCCGGCTGGGCACGGAGGCTGCGGGGGCGTTCGGCATTATCCAACTGCTCATTAAGTGAAGGAATACGCATCAACTTGTCCGCCAATGTGCGTTTCCTGAAGGACTGCAACATTTCCCGACGATACTTGGCCTCCTCGGAGGCATCTTCCGGCGTGCGCAATACCGTCGGTTTCAGAAGCACCATCAACTCCGTACGCACACGTTCTTTGCGGGTGTTGCTGAAGAGATAACCGAGCAGGGGAATATCGCTCAATAGGGGAATCCCCGTCTTCGACACCGTTTCGTTGTTCCCCACCAGGCCGCCGAGCACCACCATGGAGCCGTCCTGCACGGACACCACCGAGTTGGCTTCACGACGGGAAATAATGGGAATCTGGTTGTTGTCGATCGTCTGAAACCCACTGATGCTGTTCACTTTCTGGAGAATGTCGAGCACAACCAGCCCATCGGGGTTCACGAGGGGACGAACATAAAGTTCGAGGGCGATGTCCTTGTATGCAAAACTTGAGCGAAGTGTTCCGAGGTTCCCGGTGATGTCGGTGGCGGTTTGCGTCACGACGGGACGCGCTTCACCCACAACAATCCTTGCCTCCTCATTATGACTGGTCTGAACGACGGGCTGCGAAAGGATCTTCACATTGCTGTTCTGCGCGAGCGCCTGAACGAGGATGTCGACTTTTGAATTCCGCAGGGATGCAAAATAGTTCAATCCACTTGCGAGTCCATTGGGCAGCGTCGCCGGGGAAACAATCGACAGTGCATCCACGGGATTCACGGACAGGGTGTTGTTCAAACCCGCCTGACTGAATTGGGCTTCAGCCGCCCGGGCCAGAACCTCCACACCAAATGAATCCGTGCGGTTGAGCGTCACTTCCACAATGATACCCTCGAGGAGCACCTGGGCGAGAATCACGTCCACATCCTTCACAATATCCCTGACTTTTTTGATCTCATCGCTCGTACCGAGGAGAATAAGCGAATTTGTGCGGGGATCGGGATAGATGACAAGATTCTCAAGTTTGAGCGATCCCTCCCCTTCCTTCGCCGGACCCCCGATCGAGGGCGAAGAAGGACTTGAGGGTGTGGACGAACGTGGCGTCGAGGGCGAACTGCTGGTCGTACTGTTGGAATCCCCCTTCACCCGTTCCTTCTTGCTCTTGCCGCCACCAGAGCCTCCGCGCCCATTCAACTCGTTCAACAGATTCGCCATGTCCTCCGCATCCGCATACTTCATCGCAATCTTGGCAAACTGGAGCGGCGCCGCGGTATCGGCGTCCAGCTTCTCGATCATCTGATCAAAGAAGGGAAAATTAATGGTACGGGTGAGCAGGATGATCTGATTGGTGCGTTCGTCGGCAGTGAGGGTCACCTTCCCCACCACCACCGCTTCTTCGCTGAAGACAAGTTCGTTTGCCGGACTTGAAGCGGAAATGGGTGTGGGAACCGGAATTTCCGGCTGTCCCGGAATGGGAGGAACCGTGGGGGCCCCGGCCGGTTTGGAGGTTTGCTGGGCACCACCTGAGGCATTGAGAAGCTCCATGATACGGGCGACCACATCCTTCGCCTTCGCATTTTTCAAAGGATAAAACTTCGACTTCACCTTCGCCTCGAGAGGACGATCGAGATGGTTGATGATCTTTTCGATTTCGATCAGGTTCGCCGCAGCATCCATGATCAATAACGTGTTCGTGCGGGGAAAGGGTATGATCTGTCCAAAGCGATTGATCACCCCCTGCAGATTCGGTTGCATATCCTTCACATCGACGAATTTGAGCTGGAAGATCTTGCTCACCATCTGGTCCGCCGCAGGCAAAGCCTCGTCCCCTGTGCTTACACTGATCCCCGATTGCTTCACCAGGTCGGACGGTACGACTTTGAAAAACTTGTCGCCCATGTGAACGATGGAGAGCTGATTCGCCGTCATCACGCTCTGAATGGCAATGATCGCATCCTCGCGCGTCAACGGACCGTTGCTCTGCAATACAATACGACCCTGCACGTTGGCATTGCGAATGGCCGTGCGCCCCGTCAACTCACTGTAATATGCAATGATCTGATCGACGGTTGCATTCGGGAAATTGATCGTCACCGTGTCACTCGGCATCGTCGCAGGTGCGGGCGCCTCGGCCTGAACCACGGCGAAACTCAAAAAAACACTCAAACCAAAACCATAAACCCAACCACGACCCCATGGCCGAATCGAAGACATCGCAAAATCGGTGAATCGGGGAAATCTCATCGGCACAATGTAAATATAGTACACCCTCAGGGGATGCCAAGTCCTACTTATTCGATGCAAGTCCTTGTATGCGACCTCTTTTTAAATAAAGCAATACGAGGGCGGAAAAAATAAGAAAATCCCTCCCTATCCATATCGGATCATTTGACATTCCACTTGAGCTCCCAAAACAACCACAGCGAATGTCCAGTCCTCTTATCCACGCAGAGGCCAGGGCCGCGACAAAAAGGCCCATCAGAGACAGCAAAATCGCGATGGCTCCTGAATAATTGTATTTACAAATTAAACTTAACCCACAAATCACTTCGATCCAGGGGAGATAGACGGCCGTCAAAAAAACACCAAGGGGAGGCAGGATCCTGTAGTGGGTGACATCCACATAGAACTGGGTGGGATCCCATGCCTTGATCGCACCCGCATAAAGAAAGAGGCCACCCAAAATAAACCGCAAAAATCCCAGGAAAATTCTCATGGATGCGCCTGTTTCCACGATTCCCACCCTCCCTTTAAAACGAAAACGGGTTGAATCCCCATTCCTTCCAGTCGACGGGCCACGTCCACACTCGCGGAGCATCGCTCATCACAATAGACAACCAGACGCGCCTGGGCATTCCACGAAGCAAGCACGGCTCCGATCTGTTGATCCCATGTGGTCTCGTTGAGAGACATCGCACCGGGAATATGGTCCTTCTCAAACTCAACTTGAGGACGTGCGTCGATCCAGATGCATGACGTTTTCCATGCGATCACGGCATCGAGCGTCACCATGTTGATGACAGGAGGTTTCGGAGGATGAAACCAGGCCATGAGCAGCGCGGGCACCAGCGCAACAAGAAGGATCACGAATATTTGCCGGGAGGTGCTGCGCACGGGATTTACTATATGGCGGTCTCCTCACAAATCAATCACCACCACTTAGAAATAACCGTGTGTTTTAAATTGCGATCAGAGACTCAGAAAAGAGCGGACAGAAACCACAGATTTACGCAGATCTTAGCAGATTTCAGAGGCAGATTGCCGATGCCGCAATGCGGCATCGGCAAAAACTTCAGGAAATATCTGTGTGAAACTGTGTCAATCTGCGGTTCCTTCTGGTTGGAACTACATCTCGCCGTGATTCTGTTCAAATTAAGACATTACCAAACAACACTTCCCCTGACACAAATGAAAACACGTGCGCAACGAGCCGGTGCACGCTACCTTTGGTGAATGATCGAAAAACAGGTGGTAGCGCCCATCCGCCGGATGGGCATCAAGATCAAATAAAAATCCTACTTCCCTGCAGGCGCTGGCGCAGGAACCGGGGAAGCGCGAATCGTGGCATAGGCCTTGTACCAGCGTGATCGCTCCTTCGGAAAATCTGTTTTCAGATTGAATGTGGCCATCTGGGGCTGGGTCGTCGATTCGGGCTTAATCGCAACTTCATACTCGCGCCCCGGGGTGATCACCTTCCAATTGGGGTGGAATTTCGGATTATCGGATTCCACAGCCAGGAGGTTCACGTTCGTGGACAGCACGATTTGCACGTGAATGGATTTGGCGGTCGGCTCTTCACCTAGGTCCCAAAACACAAAAGGCGGCTGGATTTTCACGATCTCCGGCAGGTGAACCTTCATCTTCAACATCGCCACCGACTCACGAGGGTCATTCGTCATCACCATAACCTCCTTTGCCTGTTCCCCGGTCCGCTGTCCGATTTCAAACCTGACGACTAGCTCCCCCTTTTCCCCGGGTTCATAGGTATTTTTGGCAAGCGACGTGGTGGTGCATCCGCAACTTGTCCGAATATGGCTTACCGTGACGGCGTATCCTCCAGCATTACGGAAGGTGTATCGAGCCACCACATTCGTATCCATCACCCCGGGCGAAAATTCCAGCTCCCGGGAATCCCATTGAAGCTGGGAAAAAACAGGCTCCGCATACCCGAGAAAAAAAAACAGGGGAACCCACCATTTCATGACCGCCTACTTTCCGGCTTCAAGGGGTTCGATGCTCACTTTGCTCACCACCTGAAGAATCGGCATGAGCGACATCATCGCATCCACCCCCTCCAGGCTGCTGTCGGTTATTTTGATGTGGGTCGCGTCCACAAACCCCAATCCCATGACCGCATCCAGGGGGATCCAACGATCCTTCACAAAAACCTCGGTCCACATGTGACCGCCAAACGCCTGGAGCGAGTCCACGTACAACATGCCTGCCGCAACCCGGGATGGAATCCCGGCGGCCCGGGCCAGGGCGGCCAGAAGCACGGCGTGCTCCGTGCAATCCCCTTCAAGATTCTTCGCCACCTCCGCCGCCGTGGCAAATCCTGTGGAAAAGTCCTTCTTCAAAATCCGGTCGTGCACCCAGGTCTCCATCAGCTGTGCCCGCCTCCACGGATCCGATTCCTTTTTTGAAATCTCTCCCGCGATCTCCCCAATCCGCGCGTCATCCGATTGAAGATAGTTGTTCGATTTCAAAAATTCGGGTCCCGCCGTCTGGGCACTTCGATTGGATGGCGAATCCGGAGTCACACGACGCACAACAAGAACATCCCCCCCGGTCGGGTTGGAAAGAAACGACTGATGCTCATCTTCCGGAAACAGTTTTCTTGCCTCTCCTCCCTCCACCTTGAGGCGATAGGAGATTTCAGGCCGCTCATAAGCATTCTCGATCGGCTTCGCGAGCTTGACCATCGTCGCCACTCCAAAATCCGCCCCCGCCTTCGACGGCTCCGCAAGCGCCGTATCCCGGGGCACGCGGTAGGAACTCACTCCTCCCACCATGTCTGCAAAAGACTTCAGGGTCTCCCCTTTCCCGTTCACCCAGGAAACCGTTTTAACCCCCGGGAGCACATCCATTTCAGATTCGACACGCCGCAATTTTTGAACCCCATCCAGCATGGAGGTTTCCTCGATTTCCCCCACCTTCGCCTTGACGGTGGCGATGCGGTTCACTTCCGCTACAAAAATTTTCATCTCAAACTCATCTCCCCCACGGGAGGCGTGCTTGCGAACGGTCCTCTCCTGGGCATATGGCCCCAGCACATCATCCGGCCAGGGCATCGACTTGGGGGTTTCCACTCCCTCCGTGGTCATGACCAGTTTCATTTCGCTTCCGGAAAGCTCCCCCCGCATCAACACCTCCTTCGCCTGTCCGCCAGAGCTCGATCTGCTTTCAAGCCGCACCACTTTTCCGGATTTTGTTTCATAAGTCTGCTGATTGCTCCTCACCTCCGTCGCCTGCCCGAAACGCTGAAGATTCATCACACTTTCGTTCTCCACAAAAATCAATTCCTCACCCCTTAGAAAAATCTTGGTAGCCACCATGTGCGTGTAGCCGATCTTGTCTTTTCCGATATAGAGGGCATCCCATGTTTCCTCGAGGGGGCCTTGCGCACTGAACACTAAAGAGGGGAATACCACCAGAAAGCAGAAAAGACGCATGATCATCGTGAGGTTGTGTGTATCGGATACCCCGGACCTCGTCAACGACGGCCTGTCTGGGCACCACGCTCGAATAGGTTCGTGTGTACGACAAAAAGCCGGGGTTCAACAATCGAAGATGTTCGACCATGGGCACGGGCTCATGTAACATGGCGCATCATGAAATCGGACCGCACCCCCCTCGTGAAACAACTCGCGATTCTCGGACCGGGACTTCTTGGTGGTTCCATCGGCCTTGCCGCAAAAAAACATCGGGTCGCGGGAAAGGTGGTGATCTGGGGTCGGAGGATCGAAAATTCCCAAGCGGCCCTCAAACTCAAAGCCGCCGATCGCATCGCCCTCACCCCGGAGGAAGCCGTTCGTGGATCCGACCTGATCATTCTCGCGACCCCCGTGGAAGTCATGCCCGGGCTTGTCCGATCGTTCCGTTCGAAAGTCAACCGCAAGGCCATCGTCACGGACGTCGGCAGCACGAAATACGATGTCGTCAAACATCTCTCCAGCCTTCTATCCGGACGCTGCACCTACATCGGAAGCCATCCCATGGCGGGTGCCGAAAAGGACGGCATTCATGCCGCAAAAGCCGATCTCTTCGACGGCTCGGTTTGCATCCTCACCCCCCTGCCCCGGGCCCGCCAGGCCAACATCAAGCGCCTCGCTGACTTCTGGCAGGCCATCGGTTGCAAGATCCGAACGACCTCGCCCTCCGAACACGACGAACTGGTGGCCTACATCAGCCATCTTCCCCATCTCGTCGCCGCCGCCCTGGTCAACCTCGTCGAACGACGCAAGCCCGGCGCATTTGATTTCATCGGAAACGGATTTCGCGACATGACCCGCATCGCCTCCGGTCCCCCGGACATGTGGAGCCAGATCGCCCTTTCCAACCGGGAGGAAATCCGCCGCAGTGTGGACCGCCTCATCGAGGAACTGGAAACCGTCCGCCGCAACGTGGCGAATGCCTCCGACATGGAACTGCGCGCCTTCCTCCGCCGCGCCAAGGAACGACGCGACGATCTGAAACATCGATTTTAGAAAGTTGAGAGCTGAGAGTTGAGAGCTGAGAGACCAGAACCCGGAATCAAGCTGCCCGAGGCGATTCAAATCCGCCCGCTGACGGTGCCGGTCAACGCCACGATCTCCGTGCCCGGCTCCAAAAGCATCACCAACCGCGCCCTCATCCTCGCCGCACTCGGAAAAGGGACCACCACTCTGGAAGGAGCCCTCTGGGCCGAGGATACCGAACTGATGGTTGAAGCGCTTCGCAAACTGGGGTTCCAGATCCGGGTGGAAACCGACCCCTCCAACGAATGCAACCGCACCATCCATGTCGAAGGTCAGGACGGACGCATCCCCGCAGAGGAAGCCGATCTATTCGTCGGGACGGCCGGTACCGCCGCCCGATTCCTCGCCGCCCTCTGCGCCCTCGGCCACGGACGCTACCGCATTCACGGCTCGGAGCGCATGCATCAGCGCCCCATGAAGGAGGTGTTTGAGGCGATTCGCAAACTTGGGGGAACCGTCGAAGACACCCACGGCCACCTGCCCGCCGTCATCAGCGGCCCGATCCATGCGGGACACCTGATGGTGGACAACTCCGAATCGAGTCAATTCGCTTCCGCCCTACTCCTGATCAGCAAAACCGCAATACTCCAGATCCAATGCCCCTCGTCCCCCTACGTCCAGATGACCTGTCATCTCATGGAATACTGGAACAATATTCAGGGCACCTTTGAAATCGAACCTGACGCTTCCAGCGCCAGCTACTTCATCGCCCTCCATCGTCTCCTTCAAAAGTCCGCCACCCCACCCGGGGAAGGTCGACTGGAACTTCCCCACTGGTTTCCCGAACAGTCATCCCAGATCGATCGATTCATCGACAATGAATCGCTCTGGGCGGAACTCTGGAACGAAACCGCTGAAGCAGAACTGGAGGTTTCCCGAAAAACCGACATCGGCGATGCCTCCATGACCCTGGCCGTCTCCGCCGCGGCATGGAACCGCCGCCTCCGGTTGAAGGAAGCCGCCAACATGCG
>CAYYYL010000016.1:0-1996 GCA_964475835.1 uncultured Verrucomicrobiota bacterium
ATCGGGTTTGAGACAGCTTCCACTCACCACGAAGGACACGAAGAGCACGAAGTAAATCCTATCTTCAGAACTTCGTGCTCTTCGTGTCCTTCGTGGTCAAATTTTTATCGTCAAGCCAACGGACCTACGATGCGATGGAAAAGTGAGCGATATGATGGACTGACGGTTCAAATGATTCTCGTCGTTGCCGCCGCGGCGTCCTGGAAATATTTCGCGAAATGCCTGAGCGTGCGCGTCGCCACGTAATCGATAAATAAATTTCCAATGATCGTGCAGGCAATGAATTTGCCCCATCGTGCGATGACGGGATTCAGATCGTGGGAAATGGTGACCAGGGTGGAGAGCCCGTCGGGGGTGGGTTTCAAGGTCCAGACGACTTTCATTCCCTTGGTAAAATACTTCAGGTGATTGAAGGTCAGGGTGAGATCGAACGTGTCCGTCTGGTAGCGTGCCCACCAATCGATGGGGATGAATCCGCGGTAGCAGCCCATGTGAACAATCTGGTGATTGGGGTTGGATTCCACGACACGGATCCAGCGGTAGTGGGGGAGATATCGGGGCCACGAAGCGAGATTGGAAACCACGGCAAACACGTCCTTGGGTGTTGCCGCCATCTCGACACAGTTGTGGATCGAGGTCATGCTGAAGGTAGCTATATGCGATCCGCTGCCGGCTGTCAGCTTTCGACTTCAGAAGAATGCCCACGTAAGATCTCAGAATGGTTTGGGCGATGGTCTGGTTCTTTGTTTGTGTTCTCTGGGTTCTATTGTGGTTAAAACTCTGTTTAGCTTGGAGGAGAAAGGATCGGCGCTTTGTCGGCTCTGGGTTTCTGGGAACACCGGGGCTTATATTCTCTGAAGGCGACGATCGAGCCTCGCCTTCCATGTTTACAAAATAAAAAGGGCGCCCCGGATTTCTCCGGGACGCCCTCACGATCAAGCGTCTTTCGACGCCCGTCAATTTAGTAGTCCATGCCGCCCATGCCGCCCATGCCGCCGGGACCACCGGGTCCGCCCGCAGGAGCCTTCTCCTTTTCGGGGACTTCGGTGACGGCTGCTTCGGTGGTGAGGAGCAGGCTGGCGATCGAGGCGGCGTTCTGCAGAGCGGAACGCGTCACCTTCTTCGGATCAACCACACCGGCCTTGATGAGGTCTTCGAAGTCATCGGTCGCGAAGTTGTAGCCTTCGGCGCCTTTGCCTTCCTTGACCTGCGCGAGGATGACCGAGCCTTCGAGTCCGGCGTTTTCAGCCAGGCGACGGATCGGCGCTTCCACGGCGCGCTTGATGATGCTGACACCGATGGCTTCATCGCCTTCGAGCTTCAGGCTGTCGAGTGACTTGACCGCGCGGATCAGAGCCACGCCGCCGCCGGCCACGATGCCTTCTTCCACGGCAGCGCGGGTGGCATGCAGCGCGTCTTCGACGCGGGCTTTCTTCTCCTTCATTTCGGTCTCGGTCGCGGCTCCGACGTTGATCACGGCAACACCGCCCGCGAGCTTCGCGAGGCGTTCCTGCAGTTTTTCGCGGTCGTAGTCCGACGTGGCTTCGTCGATCTGCTTGCGGATCTGGTTCACGCGGCCCTGGATGTCGCTGTTCTTGCCGGCGCCTTCCACGATCGTCGTGTTTTCCTTGTCGACGACGATGCGCTTGGCCTGTCCGAGGTCATCGAGGTTGACGTTTTCGAGCTTGATGCCGAGGTCTTCGCTCAAGCACTTGCCGCCCGTGAGGATGGCGATGTCTTCGAGCATGGCCTTGCGACGATCTCCGAATCCGGGGGCCTTGACGGCACAGATCTGCAGCGTTCCACGGAGCTTGTTCACCACGAGGGTGGCGAGCGCTTCGCCTTCGACTTCTTCAGCGATCACGAGGAGCGGGCGGCCGACCTTCGCGATTTTTTCGAGGAGGGGAAGCATGTCCTTGAGGGACGAGATCTTCTTCTCGTTGATGAGCACGTAGGCGTTCTCGAGACCGACTTCCATGTCTTCGGCGTTGGTGAT
>CAYYYL010000016.1:2006-60616 GCA_964475835.1 uncultured Verrucomicrobiota bacterium
CTGCATACCTTCGACGACGTCGAGGGTGGTTTCGATCGACTTGGCTTCCTCGACGGTGATGGTGCCGTCCTTGCCGACTTTGTCCATTGCGTCCGAGATGATCTCGCCGATGGTTTCATCCCCGTTGGCGGAGATGGTGGCCACCTGCTTGATTTCGGACTTGTCCTTCACCTTCTTGGCTTGTGTCTCGAGGGCTTCGACGATTTTCTCGACGGCCTTGTCGATGCCGCGCTTGAGGCCCATGGGGCTGGCGCCGGCGGTGACGTTCTTGAGACCTTCGCGATAGATCGCTTCGGCCAGTGCGGTTGCGGTGGTGGTTCCATCACCGGCGGTGTCGCTGGTCTTGGAGGCCACTTCGCGAACCATCTGGGCGCCCATGTTTTCAAAGGCGTCTTCGAGTTCGATTTCCTTGGCCACGGTGACGCCGTCCTTGGTGACGGTCGGCGAGCCGAACTTCTTGTCGAGAACGACGTTGCGGCCCTTGGGTCCGAGGGTGACGGTGACCGCGTGCGCGAGTTTCTGCACACCGCGGAGAAGACGCTGACGCGCGTCTTCGCTGAATACGAGTTGTTTTGCTCCCATACGATTTTCTTTCTTGTTCTAATTAGTCAACGATTCCGAGGATGTCCTCTTCGCGAAGAATCTGATATTCATCGCCGTCGATTTTGATTTCGGTTCCACCGTACTTGCTGATGAGAACGCGATCCCCGACCTTGACTTCAAAGGGGATTTTCTTGCCGTTATCGTCGAGCTTGCCGGTTCCCAGGGCAATGACCTTGCCTTCCTGGGGTTTTTCTTTGGCGCTGTCGGGAATGATGATGCCGCCCTTTTTCTGTTCCTCTTCCTTGGCGGGTTTCACCAGTACGCGATCGCCGATCGGTTTTACTTTCATGTATCTTATTACGGGTTAACCGCTGAAATTCCGGGGTTTTGGAGGACACAGAAAGGAGTCCCCGTCATTCATGCGGTTGGGTTTTTGGTTTCGTGCTGTGTCTCTGTGTCCTGTTCCTTGTTGAAGATTCGCAACGCGGGAGGGGATGAACCCCTCCGCGCCACCGCGAAATTCGTTAAAAATTTATTTTTTCTTGTCGTCGACGACTTCGAAATCGGCGTCGACCACCTTGTCCTCACCAGCAGGTTTAGCGGCTGGGTCCTGGGTGCGGTTGGCGGGATCGGTGGCCGCGGCGCCGGTGTCACGATTGACATTGGCCTTGGCGCTTTCGTAGAGCTTGGCGGCGATGGCATGGAGTGCCTCGGTGAGGGCTTCCTGTCCCTTGCGCATGGCTTCGGTATCGTCGTCCTTGAGGGCCTTCTCCAGATTGGCGATGGCTTCCTCGGCTTTTTTGCGTTCGTCCTCGGAAACTTTGTCTCCGGAGTCCTTGAGGGTCTTCTTCGCCTGGTAGACGGCGTTGTCGCTCTGGTTGCGGACTTCCACCTTTTCCTGGGCTTTCTTGTCCTCTTCGGCATGGAGTTCGGCTTCCTTGGCCATCTTCTCCACTTCCTCTTTTGAAAGGCCGCTGGAGGCGGTGATGGTGATTTTTTGTTCCTTTCCGGTGCCGAGATCCTTGGCGGTCACGTGCAGGATTCCGTTGGCATCGATGTCGAAGGTGACTTCGATTTGCGGCGTTCCGCGGGGGGCGGAGGGGATGCCATCGAGTTTGAAAATGCCGAGGCGCTTGTTGTCCCGGCTCATCTTACGCTCGCCCTGCAGCACGACGATGTCCACGGCGGGCTGGTTGTCGGCGGCGGTGCTGAAGATTTCGCTTTTCTTGGTCGGGATCGTGGTGTTGCGCGGGATCATCGGGGTTGCGATGCCACCCATCGTCTCGATGGAGAGGGAGAGGGGGGTCACGTCGAGCAGAAGCACGTCGCGAACCTCGCCCTTGAGCACGCCACCCTGGATGGCGGCGCCCACGGCGACCACTTCGTCGGGGTTCACGCCCTTGTGGGGTTCCTTGCTGACCAGTTTGCGTGCGGTTTCAATCACCTTGGGCATGCGGGTCATTCCACCCACGAGCACGAGTTCGTCGATCTTGGAGGCTTCGAGTTTGGCGTCATTGAGGCACGCCTGCACGGGGCGGACAGTGCGCTCAAAGAGGTCGTCACAAAGCTGCTCGAGTTTTGAGCGGGTGAGGGTCTTGGTGATGTGCTTGGGCCCGCTGGCGTCGGCGGTGATGAACGGCAGATTGATGTCGTACTGCTGGGAGGAGGAGAGGGCTTTCTTGGCTTTTTCGCCTTCCTCTTTCAGACGCTGCATGGCGTCGGGCTGCTTCGAGAGATCGATACCGCTGTCACTTTTGAATTCGGCGATCAGCCAGTCGACGATGCGATTGTCCCAGTCGTCGCCTCCGAGATGGGTGTCGCCGTTGGTGGCCTTCACCTCGAACACGCCGTCACCGATTTCCAGGATGGAGATGTCGAATGTTCCGCCACCTAGGTCATAGACCGCGATCTTTTCGTCCTTCTTCTTGTCCAGGCCGTAGGCAAGGGAGGCAGCGGTGGGCTCATTGATGATGCGCAGGACTTCGAGTCCGGCGATGCGGCCGGCATCCTTCGTAGCCTGGCGCTGACTGTCGTTGAAATAGGCGGGGACGGTGATGACAGCCTGGGTGATTTTTTCGCCCAGCTTGGCTTCTGCGTCGGCTTTGAGCTTCGTCAAAATCATGGCCGAGACTTCCGGAGGGGAGTACCGTTTGGTTTTGCCACCCTCTTCGACTTCTACGTGAGCGTCCCCATTGTCGGCGCGAACCACCTTGTATGGGACGCGCTTCACTTCCTCTGAAATTTCATCATACTTGCGTCCCATGAAGCGCTTGATCGAATAGATCGTATTACGCGGATTGGTGATGGCTTGGTTTTTCGCAAGTTTTCCAACCAGCCGGTCGCCGCTCTTTGTAAAGGCGACCACCGAGGGAGTTGTGCGCTCACCTTCCGCGTTTTCCAAGACAACGGGTTCGCCTCCCTCCATGATGGACATGCAGGAGTTTGTGGTTCCGAGATCGATTCCAAGTACTTTTGCCATAAAATTGTGGGTTAAATCCACCGGTACAAAAGCAGCCCTAGTGCCACTATTTTAAACTTTTATAAATTGTTTATAATAAGCGATTTATGATTAATTTTGAAAATATGGAGCTGTGTCGTATTGGCGCAAATTTTCATTACCTCGAAGGGATAAAGTGACGTAATGACACACTTTCGTGACTAGATAGAGAAGGCGATTGACCCGCCCGGGTGGTTCTTCTAAAGTAGGGGTCTGTATGGAATCCCAGATTTCACCTGCTCAGCAGATTTCCGATCGTTTTGGCGCGGAGCTGATCGCCGAATTCCGTGGCGAGACTGCGGTTTTCCTTCCAGATGCCTCTAAGCTGCTTGAAGTTCTTGAGTTTGCAAAGTCTCATCTTCTTTTCGACATGTTGCTGGATGTCTCGAGTGTGGATCATTTTGGATCGGAGCCTCGTTTTGAAGTGGTTTATCATCTCTACTCGTTTGCTCGGGAGGGATACTTGCGTGTGAAGGTGAAGGTGGGTGAGGAGAATCCGGTGCTTCCGACGGCGACGGGAGTTTGGAGTTCTGCCGACTGGCATGAGCGTGAGGCGTACGACATGATGGGGATTCGTTTTGAGGGGCATCCTGATCTGCGTCGAATTCTGATGTGGGACAGTTATCCGCATCATCCGTTGCGCAAGGAGTTCCCTCTTTCAGGCATTCCCACCCAGGATGGGCTTGCGGGTGCCGCGCCGATGGCGGGCGGGCCGTTTGTCACAAGTCCTGGCGAGCGGACGACGGTGGATCGCGAACCCCGCGGCAAGGGTGAGACGGATTCGGTGGTTTGATGGGCGGAAGGGAGTCATCCGCTTTCGCTTAAAGCTTCGGCGGGACAAGGAAGTCAGGAGACAGGAGTCGGAATTTCTTCCGAATCAAATTGCTAGGCAGCAGGTCCTTCCTGATTTCTTGATCAAAATTTCCTGAGTTCCATATTTACTTCAGCCTGCATCTTTCGGAAGTTGGCTGGAATGAGTTCCTCTCTTGAGAAGTTGCAGGGTTATTCCGAAATCCTGACCGACGTCACAGGTCTTTTGGAGATGGCGCGCAAGGCATCGGCGCGTGTGGTAAACAGCCTGATGACGGCGACGTATTGGGAGATCGGGCGCCGCATCGTGGAGTCGGAGCAGGGGGGGGAAGCCCGCGCGGAATATGGCAAAGCCCTGATCGAAAAGCTTTCGGCGGACCTGATGGCCAAATTTGGACGCGGTTTCACGCGCAGCAATCTTTTCCAAATTCGGGCCTTCTACCAAGCTTATCCGATTGTCCAGACAGTGTCTGGACAATCCGTGGAATTCGGAAAAATCCAGACGGCGTCCGGACTTTGGGAGGCGCGTCTGCGGGAGATTTCGGCCCGTTTTCCACTTCCCTGGTCGCATTACGTGAAGCTGCTGGCGGTGAAAAACGCCGAGGCCCGCAAATTTTACGAAACGGAATCATTTCGTTCGGGCTGGTCGGTACGGCAACTCGACCGGCAGATTAACACGCAGTTTTACGAGCGAACGGCATTGTCGCGGAACAAGGCGGTGATGCTGCGAAAAGGCGGAGAAAAGGCGTCGGGCGACCTGCTCATGGCGGATGACGAAATTCGCGATCCGTTCGTGTTGGAATTTCTGAATCTTAAGGACGAATATTCCGAAAACGATCTTGAACAGGGTTTGATCCATCACCTGGAGCATTTTCTTTTGGAGCTGGGCGGCGACTTCGCGTTCATCGGGCGCCAGCGCCGGCTGCGGATCGACGACGAATGGTATCGTGTCGATCTGCTTTTCTTCCACCGTGCGCTCCGCTGTCTGGTGATCATCGACCTGAAGCTTGGAAAGTTCGGACATGCCGATGCCGGCCAAATGCATCTTTATCTCAATTATGCACGCGAACATTGGATGCGCGAAGGGGAGAATCCGCCGGTGGGGTTGATCCTCTGTGCGCAAAAAGGAAACTCCCTTGCGAAGTACGCATTGGAAGGGCTGCCCAACAAAATCGTCGCTCGCGAGTATCTTACCGCTCTGCCGAAGGAAAAGCTGCTTGCGGCGGAAATCGAGAAAACCCGCCAAATGCTTGCCGGTAAACCGGCAAGCAAATAGCCGATCGCCAATTGCCAATAGCCGATGGGGGTAGAGTTTTTCTTCTGATTTACTTTGGCTTTTGCGCAATCGAATAGTCAGAAGATTTTCGATGACACAAATATTTTCCCCGCTTGGCTATTGTCTATTGGCGATCGGCTATAGGCTCCTGCCCAGGCGATTGGCTATCTGGGTCCTCGCTTCCCATTACATGCTAAAGCGAGGACCCAGATAGAGCTCCCGGCTGACGGGGTCGTTGACGAGGAAGTCCTTGGTTCCCTGGCTGAGGACCTCCCCCTCATAAACGAGGTAGGCGTGGTCCACGATGGAGAGGGTTTCGCGCACGTTGTGGTCCGTGATCAGGATGCCGATGCCGCGTTGTTTGAGTTGGAGGATGATCTCCTGGACTTGGTGGACGGCAAGGGGATCAATGCCGCTGAAGGGTTCGTCGAGCAGAATGAAACTGGGGTTGGTGACGAGCGCGCGTGTGATTTCAAGCCGCCGTTTTTCCCCGCCACTAAGAGTGTATGCCTTGCTCTTTGCGAGGGAAGTGAGATTGAGTTCCGCGAGGAGTTGCTCGAGGCGGTCCTTGCGATCCCTTTTGCTGAGAGGGGTGAATTCGAGAATGGCGAGGATGTTTTCCTCCACGGTGAGCTGGCGGAACACGGACGGTTCCTGCGCGAGGTAGCCCATGCCCATGCGGGCGCGCTGGAACATCGGGGTGTGGGTGACATCGGCCCCGTCGAAGAAGACGGCGCCATCATCGGGGCGGACGAGGCCCACAATCATGTAAAAGGTGGTGGTCTTACCCGCGCCGTTCTTGCCGAGCAGGCCGACAATCTCGCCGCGTTCCACTTCGATCTTCACGCCGCGGACGACTTCGCGCCCCTTGTAGGACTTGCGAAGATTTTCGGTCTGCATCAGCATGGCGCGAGAGTAATTGGCGGACCTTTGAGTTCAAAGGTTAAAGTTTTGAGCTCAAGGTTTGGCGGGCGGGCGGGGAGTTTGCGGGTCGGGTTTGGGGGTGGTTGCGGGGGAGGAGGAGGGAACGAGTTCGAGGGTGGGTTTATCGACCTTCATCTCCTTGGTATGAATGTCGTAAATGATGCCATCGCCCCGGCTGGAGACCCAGTTGCCTTTTTCATCCCGCAAACGAGCTTTCCCACCGGAGAGAATCACGATGCCTTTTTCGCGGGTGAACACCGCCTTTTCACCGATGCCTTCCTTACCTTCGTGGTACATATGAACGTCGTCATAGGCTTCCACTTTGGAGACCTCGCTGTTTTTGTCGCCGAAAGTGACGACCATCTTCCGACAGCTCAGTTTAAGCTGGGGATCGACGGCAATGACATTTCCTTCAAAGGTTGCGATTTTTTTCTGATAGTCGAAATCCAGAAGGTCGGAGTTGATGGTGGTGAAGACCCGGGCGTCCGCAGCTTCCACGAGATTGCTGTCCCCGGTTGAGGCGAACAGGGTGGGGATGTTAGCGACAGCGTTGGTTCCCTGGAGAGGATCAGCCCTGCAGATCGCGATGGAAACGGTGGCAAGCAAAAGGATGCGGAGGAGTTTCATGTTGCGGGATTGCTGAAAAGGTTACCGTTTGGTAATTCCGTGGGCGATGGAAACTTTCACATTGCTGCGCACGATGAGGCGTCCCTCATTGGCCAGCCAGTGAAAACCGGTTCCTGTGACGAGCACCTCACGGCTGTCGATCTGGATGGAGGCGTCGCTCACGGCTTCGCGGGTCTGTTGATCCATGATGCAGAACGGAGTGGAAAGGGTCCACTCCACACGGGTACCCTGAAAAGCCTGGGCGACGAGGTTTTCGATTTCCGCCTTCTTGTCGCTGCGCATGCGCACCCGGTCACCGGTGATTTGGGCGACAAGCACTCCATCCTTGTTTCTCCATGGAATGGAAATCTTGGTGGCGTCGCCTTCCGAGGACGGAGACTGGGCTCGGAGATCATGGGTGAAAGGCAGGCTGAGAGTGAGGAGGGTGACGACCAGGATTCTCAATGAGGATCGGATAAGAGGATTCACAAGGTGGATGGAGGGCAATGCAAAGGTGAGACGTGATTCCTGGCGTCTTTATTCATGCGGGGAAACCGTCGCGGCGCGAATGCGGAGAATATCTTCAAGAAGTCGTGGGAGGATTTTGAGCGGCACCATGTTCGGGCCATCCGAGAGGGCCCGCGCAGGCTGGGGATGCGTTTCGAGAAAAAGTCCATCACATCCCACGGCCACGGCAGCGCGTGCGAGGGTGGGAACGAAGCGGACATCGCCGCCCGAACGGTCGCCAGAGGCACCAGGCTTTTGAACGCTGTGAGTGGCGTCGAAGATGACGGGGTGTTTCCACTGTTTCATGATGGGGATGCCGCGGAAATCGACCACAAGGTTGTGATATCCGAACGAGGTGCCGCGTTCGGTGAGGAGAATCCGTTTGGTGGCCCCGGCGGCTTCAAGCTTCACGATGACATTACGCATATCCTCGGGGGCAAGAAACTGGCCTTTTTTAACATTCACCCAGCGACCGGCGCGGGCCGCAGCCTGGAGGAGATCAGTCTGGCGGCAGAGAAATGCGGGAATCTGTAGAACTTGAACCACTTCGGCGGCGAGGTCGACCTCGCGCTCGGAATGGATGTCGGTCAGCAGGGGAAGTCCGGTTTCCTCGCGGATGGCCCGAAGGGTGTCGAGTCCTTCCCGGATGCCGAGTCCACGGAAGGATTGAATGGAGGAACGATTGGCCTTGTCATAGGAGGCCTTGAAGACGAGGGGAAGTTGAAGTTTTTTTGAAATGGATGCCAGCTGCCGGGCGATGGAGAGAGTGGATCTGCGTGATTCCACCACGCAGGGGCCGGCAATGAGGAAGAATTGATTGAAGCGGAGGGTGTTCATGATGCAGCGGATTTCAGGCGAGTTCTTTTTTCAATTTCTTCACCAGATGGCGGAGGGTTGCGACACGGGCGTGCCACTTGTACTCCCCGCTTATAAGATGCCATGGTGCCGTGCGGGTGGAGGTTTCGTCAAACATCTCTTCCGCCGCCACCACGTAGGATTTCCATTTGCGCCGATTGCGCCAGTCCTCCTTCGTGATTTTCCAGTGTTTGTACGGATCGGCCTGGCGCTCCTGGAAGCGGCGCAACTGTTCGGCCTTGCTGATGTGGATGTAGAATTTCAGGAGGATGGCTCCATCATCGATGAGGAGCTGTTCGAAATGTCGGATCTCCTCGTAGGCGCGCTTCCATTCGCGTGGGGTGGCAAATCCTTCGATGCGTTCCACGAGCACGCGGCCGTACCACGATCGGTCGAAGACGGCGAGATCGCCGTGGGAGGGGAGCTTGGTCCAGAACCGCCACATGTAGTGATGCCGGTATTCCTCGGGTGTGGGTTTGGTGATCGAGTAGACACGGACGGTGCGGGGGTCCAGTTTTTCGGTGATGCGCTTGATGATGCCGCCCTTGCCCGCGGCATCGGGGCCCTCAACGACGAGAATCACGCTGCGCTTCAGATCGAGAAGCCGCCTCTGAAAATGAAGAAGATCCAATTGCAGTTTCGAAAGCTGAACGCGGTATTCATCCTTTGACTGAATCTGATCTTTGAGGTCGAGCTGACTAAGGCGGAGCATGCTGTCCTTTGTGCACGGTTTACAGAGTTTCTCAAAGCAGAAAATGTTGGTCGTCAGATGGTTGGACAATTTCCGTTTGACAGGCCATTGGGAAATCACTAGAAGTGGTCGCATCTTCCTATGGCTGACTCTGTTCCTCCTCCGCCAAACGCTCCGAAGCCGAACACTCCTCCCTCGCCGTCCGAGTCATCTGCTGGAGGTCAAAAAGAGAGAAAAGAAACGGTTAGGATCAGTCTGCCTCCAAGTCTTCTTCGAAAAGTTACCGGGGGTGTGCCTCCGGATGGCGGATCTGCGACGGTGTCCGTGCCTGTCGGTTCCGCGAGGCCTCCCACACCGCCTCCTCCTCCAGGGGCGCCGCGCCCGGGATCGACAAATCTGGCGCCACCTGCTCCTCCAGCTGCCGCGGGAGCACCGCCCCCACCTCCTCCTTCAGCATCTTCGCCTTCCATGCCTCCCCCTCCGCCTCCCCCGGCGGCGATGGCAAAGCCTGCGGTTGCAGTGCCTCCACCCACTAAACCTTTGGCGCCGCCTCCTGCGGCTGCAGCGGGTGCACCCAAGCCTCCTCCTCCCACGGTTCCTGTGACGACCCCTCCGAGGCCTGCTCCTGCGGCTCCCATGGCTCCGACAGGTGGACCCAAGCCCCAGGCGCAAACAGCTCCCATTCCTGCCCCAGCCATGCCGAAGAGCGGGGTGAGTACGGCGACTCCGGCTCCGGGATCGAATGTCAAACCCACCGCGCCGTTGCCAGCAACGGCTCCCAAGGCGACGGTGCAGGTGACGCCTCCTCCTCCGACGACTCCCATCAAGCCGGCCACCCCGTCTGCTGCTGGAAAGCCTCTTTCTTCATCGAGTGTTTCATCCTCCTCGGAAATGCCGACGGTCAAGGACAGTTCCGTTCCGATGGGAACCGCAAAACTTGTGTCGCCTCCTCCAGCCGCCCTTGGGGCGCCGCGTTCCGTGGGGGGCAATCTTTCCTCTGGAGGCGAAGGCCCGTCAGTGGGGGCTGTCGACATGATTCTGGCCCTGGCGGCCACGATTGTCACCCTTGTTGCCCTGGGCGTCCTGTTCATGTAGTTCCGGACGGGTGGGGGAGTGTGTCCCTGACAGCCTGTTTGGAATTGGGGGCTTGAAACATTTCAAAGATCCGTTACGTTGCAGGTGAACCCAAAGGAAATGAATTTATGGCGAGCAAGAATGTAGTTCAGATTTCAGGTAGTAATTTTGACAGCGAGGTGAAGAAGTTTACGGGCACCGTGCTTGTGGATTTCTGGGCGGAGTGGTGTGGACCGTGCAAGGCGATCGCACCCATGCTCGACGAACTCGCGGATGCAAATGCGGGCAAATTAAAGGTCGCGAAGGTGAACGTGGATCAAAACCAGGAACTCGCGGCGGAGTTCGGAATTCGGGCCATTCCAACGTTATTGCTGTTCAAGGGCGGCGAAGTGAAGGACCAGGTGGTGGGTGCCGTCAGCAAACGCGATCTCGAAGCGCGAATTGCTTCTCATTTGAAATAAGGAGCTGTCCGGTTTCCGGAGGCAACGAATGAGAATCGCTTACTTCGGTCAGGAAGGAAGCTTTGCTCATGAGGCTGCGACGAGGGCTTTTCCCAAGGCGAAAAGTTACATCGCGGGAGTGAATTCCATCGGGGTTTTGAAGCTGTTGTACGAACGAAAGGCTGACTGTGGAGTGGTCCCGATAGAGAATAGTTCAGAGGGAACGATTGCCGAGACCATCGACGCGTTGATCGCCTCGGATTTCACAAAGAGCCGGTTTCGCATTCAGGAGGAGATCACTCTGACGGTGAGGTTGCATTTATTGTCCAATGCACGAATGGAGGAGATTCAAAAGGTCTATTCCCATCCTGTTCCGTTAAATCATCTTGATGGATGGTTGAATGAGCACCTTCCGGGGGTTCAACGCATCCATTCTTTCAGCACTTCCGAGGGGGCGATGCTGGCAGCGGGTGAACCGTATACGGCGGCGGCAATTGGCAATGAAGCGGCAGGGAGGATTTACGGGTTGAGGGTTTTGAAATCCGAGCTTTTGAAACGCCCCAATCAAACCCGGTTTTATATCATTGCGCGGCGCCGAACGGTTCGGAGTGCTCCTCAAAAGTCGGCGGTTTGTTTTGGTTTGCCCAATACTTCCGGGTCCCTGGTGACACTTCTTTCCATTTTCGCCCGGGAGAAGATCAATCTTACCCGGATTATCTCCCGTCCCCTGAATAAGCGGGAGATGGGATTTCGGCCCAACGAGTATGTGTTTTGGGTGGATTTCGATGGGAATCCCCGTTTGCCAAGGGTTTCCCGGGCATTGGAAAAGGCGCGTGAGGCCACGGTGTTTCTGGATGTTTTGGGCGCCTATAGCACTCGATTATTCGAGTAGGGATCATCCGGTTGGGAGGGGTAACGCGAGGGAGAGGGGGAGCATTTCTCGAGGGAAAATACCTCGACAATGGAATTTCTTTTGCGCGATAATTGGAAACAATGTCGGCGCAACGCGAATCCTCCCCATCACCTCAAATTTCCAAAGCCTCGTCTCCTGCGGATATCTTTGTTGCCCTTGCTCCAGCCATGAAGCGCCTGGAGGACTTGATTGAAAAACAGTGTGACATTTTTGAGCCGGGCGTTTCCTCCTGTGTTCGTTATGTGGTTGGAAATCAGGGAAAGCGGTTGCGTCCATCGTTGGTGATCCTCAGCGGAAATTGTCAGAAGGGGACCTGTCTTGGGGAGACGGATGACTCGCTATTGAGTCTCTGTGCCATTGTGGAGCTCGTTCACATCGCCACTTTGGTGCATGACGACATCATGGATGGAGCTGAATTACGGCGAAGCCGTCTCACGGCGGGGGCCAGGTGGGGGCAGGAAATATCCGTGCTTCTGGGGGATTGTCTTTTTTCCCATGCATTGGTGCTTGCGGCGTCATTCCCCGACACCCGTGTCTGCCGCCGGGTGGCTGAAGCGACGAATATTGTCTGTTCGGGTGAGATTCTTCAGACTCAGCGGCGTTTCGATCTCAAACTTTCCGAGGCGGAGTATCTGAGAATGATCGAAATGAAAACGGGTGCGCTCTTTGCCGTGGCGTGCGAGCTTGGGGCTTATTGGGGTGGAGGGACCGAAGGTCAGTTGCGCGGGGCTTACGAATTGGGGCGGCTTCTGGGGATTGCCTATCAAATTTACGACGATTGTGTCGATATCAGTGGGGCGGAAAAGGAAATTGGCAAATCGCTGGGGACGGACTTCCAGAAGGGAAAACTGACGTTGCCAGTCATTCTCCTTCTCCAACGGGCGCAGAAAAGTGAGATCCATCTCATCAGCTCGCTTCTTTTGAATGAGCATGCGAACAGCCGGGCGATGCTGGTCGATTTCATCAACCGGTATGGCACCATGAAGGACTCTGCTGCGAAGGCGCGGGGCCTTCTTGCCGAAGCGGCAACCCTTCTTGCGGGAATGCCGGATAACGAGGGGCGCCATGCCATTCAGGGGTTGATCCGATATCTTGAGTTCAGGCTTGCTGAAATTGATCCCACTCCCGGCAGCTGAAGGGCGGCACAAGGATGGATTCGGTAAGGTTCCGGACTTGACAGCATTTTCACAGGATCCCTGCACCCATGCCTTCGCTCCTCTTAGTTCTTGAGAGTGCCGATCGCGTAGTCATTCCCCTCGACCGATCGGTTCTTACGATTGGTCGTCTGGAATCCAACGACATCTGTCTGCCTCATGGCACCGTTTCCAAGGAGCATGCCTCCATTGTTTTTGAGGACCGGCATTGGGTGGTGTGTGATATTGGATCCACGAATGGAACGCATGTAAATGGGGAGCGGGTGAAGCAATCCATTCTCAAGCATCAGGATATCGTCCACTTTGGCGAGTACCGATTCTTTGTGGATCTGAAGGATGGTCGTCCCCTGCCTGGAATGGGTTCTGAAGTGGAGATGGATGTGGAACCTCCGTTGCGTGAGCCCTCGAAAAAACCCCCAAGTCCATTTGGACCTCCCCGGGATATGGGGCTAGGCACCACCATGATGCTGGCTCCCTCGTCGGCGCAGAGAATCGTCTCGGAAGGTGAGGGGATGGATTTCGCCTTCTGGGCTTTTGTGACCGGATGCATCGCTCCCGTCTGTCCGCTCATTCCCATCGTTCTCGGACATCTGGCCTCGGATACCAGTCGGCGAAGCCGGCTTTACCGCCGGTGCGGACTTTTTTTCGGTTATCTTTCCCTCCTCCTCTGGATTCTTGGGGTGGCTTACTACTTTGGTTATTTATCCCCAAGTGGCGAGGAGGGGGACCCTCCCGTCGAGACGCGAGTGCTTCCCATTCCTTCGCCTCCAGTGGTCCGTTCCGGAATGGAATTGCTCAATGGGTTGGTCACCTGGGCGCCCTATCCCGATGCCCAGGGTTTGATTTTTTCAGGGACTCCGGATGCCGGAGCCTCATTGCAACCTCCCAAATTGCAGAAGGATCGTGATCTTAAGGGAGCGGTCGAGGATTTTCTAAGTACCTGGAGGGTGGGGGCTGTTTTTTACGAACCGGATCCGATTCATATCGAACCTTCGGAATCAAAGGAATCGATTCGTTTTGTAATCGAGGATTGTTTCACCCCTGCCACGTTCTCGGACTACAACAGCACCATGATTCCCGAAAAAAAACCGGTGATAGGCCCGTTTTACCTTGGGAATTTTGAGAAAAACCTCTTCTACATTCGAACGCCACGCCTGACTTCCAAGATCGCAAAATTTAATAACCCCGAGTTCTCCTGGCGCATGGCGATGCGGGGGGTGGAGGCTTCCGTGGAGGGGCTAGCGTTGAGTCATCCCGAGGATTTCGAAAAAGTGCGCTGGGTGGCGCTCGTGAAGCCGGCCATGGAATCCTCCCGGCTGGTGCTTCCTACGAAGGAGGGGGACACCCTTCGCACGGTATCCAGAATTTATAACCTCGATGTTTTTCCCGCGGAGGTGATCGCTGAGATTTTTTACACCACAGGGATCGCATCACAGCCTGAAAAGCTGGTGCAGGTTCGACTCAATTCGGCTGTTTTCAAGCCCGAGGAGCAGATCCGGGCAAAAAATCTTGTTCAACAGTCGTTTCGAAGAATTCTGGCGAACCGCCCGGAATCCTTCATGGAAGTGCCCGGGATCTTCCAGCTGGAGGAGGGGGAATCCTTTCCGGCGCATTGATGGACAGCCCCGCGTCTTGCAAAGGGTCCCTTTGCCTCCTGTTTCTGTCCAGGGGGTGGTTTCTAATTTTTTCGCAAAGGATCGAGCTGAAGTGCGGGCGTGGGAATCGTGCGGGGCAGGCTTTCAATGGATTCGATCTCGAGAGAATCGCTTTCCTTTCGTGAGGCGCCAAGTTTTTTGAGGCGTTCACCTGAGGGCACGATTCGGCGTTCCCACGATCCCACGGCGTCATTGAAGGCCCCTGTGGCGCGTTCCAGAGCTTCTCGCATGCGCACCAGGTGTTCCACAAATTTGCAGACCCGCTCGTAGAGGTCGCTTCCCGCATCGATCATGCGCTGGGCGTTTTCCGTTGCCTGCTGCTGCTGCCAGCTGAAGGCGACGGCGCGCAGGATGGCGATGAGGGAGGCCGGGGTGGCGAGGGTGATCTGGCGGTTGGCCGCCCAGAGAATGAGTTCGTGATCCCCTTCGAGCGCTGCGCTGAAGAGAGATTCCGCAGGCAAAAAGAGAATCACATGGTCGAGGGCCGTTGGAAATTGGGCGGGATAGTTCCGTTCCGCGAGGGCGCGAACGGTAAGTTTCAGTTTGGCGGCATGCTGTTCGAGCGCGGATTTCCTCGCCGTCTCGTCCCCGGAATCGAGTCCTGTGAGAAATTCGAGATCAGGGACCTTGGCGTCCACGATAATGAGCCTGTCACCTGGGAGTTTGACGATCAGATCAGGTTTGGCATCCCCCTGCATGGTCTGCTCTACAAAATCGCAATGGGAACTCATTCCGGACGCCTCGACCACCCGGCGAAGGGTTTCCTCACCCCATTTTCCCCGAGCCTGGTTGGAGCTGAGGACGCGTCGCAGGAGAGATGTCTCCGAAGTGATGAGTTGATTCTGCTGCATCAGGGCCTCGATTTGGGCGCGGACTTGTCCGAACACATTGGATTGGGTGGATTCCTGTTTTTGGAGTTGCTGTTGGTAGACGTGCAGGGTCTCCTGAAGGGGTTTGAGAACGGATTCCAGCGCCTTCTGACGTTCGCCGAGATCCTGTCGGGCGCCTTCCTGAAGGCTGCCCAGCGCCTTGCTGGAAAGATTTTCAAAGGCATCCTTCCACCGGGTTTCCGCTTCACCAAGAAGGGCCCGTTGCTCGTTCAGGTTCCGGAGGGATTCCTGGAGGCGTGTCTCAGCGACGGTTCGTGCGGTGTGTTCCTGATCAAAAAGGCGACGGGAGCGGGATTGACAGAAAAGGGCGGTGATGGCGGCTCCAAAGGCAAAACCGAGTGTCGCGATCAACCAGGGGGACATGGGAAAAATAGGCCTGATTTTGAGAAAAAACGCGAATCAAATCAGGTGGGGAAATCAAAAAGCAGCTCATCAAGGCAATTGATCCTTGGCCTGATCGAGAAGGCGCCGTTCCTCTCTCGTCAGGCTTTGAATGCCCTGTTCCGCAATTTTATCAAGGATGGGATCGATGCGTTTTTGCATGAATTCCTCATTCATTCCCGATCGGGGAACCACATGCAGACGGGTGCGGCCCCGACGCCCGAAAAAATCAGGAAGATTGGGAAGCCGGAGGGACCAACCCCGTGCGAGTCCCTTGATGAAGAGAAATCCCACGGCCATTCCACTCAAATGCGCGAGGTGGGCGACGTTGGATGTTTGATCCATCAGGAACAGGACGGAGAGGACCACGGTGATGAGGGCCCAATATTTTGCCAGAAGGGTGATGGGAACCACGAAAAACACCAGGATCGTGATGGGACGATTGGGCCAGAGAGTGGCGAAGGCGATGACGGTCGCATAGATCGCTCCTGAGGCGCCCACCATGGGAACGATGGTATTGAGGTTGAAGAGGTACCAGACCAGGCCGCCGAACAAACCGCCGAGCAGGTAGAGTATCAAAAAGGATTTCGAACCGATTTCGGATTCCACGGCGTTTCCGAAGCAATAGAGGGCGAGCATGTTGAAGAGGAGGTGAAACAGCCCTCCGTGGAGAAACATGTAAGTGCCAAACTGCCAGAGATAGCCGTGCTGGATTCCCGGGGCGGAGAGGCTCAGAAAGCCCAAAATTTCCGGTTGCCCGAGGAGCACCAGAATCCGTTGCAGGAGAAAGATGACGGTATTTACGATAAGGAGGGTGCGGACAACCGGCCTCATGGGGGGCAGACCTCCGATTTCATAGGAAGAGGAATTCCATGCCGCATGCATACCTCCCACGGTAGCTTGCAAAGGGATGGTTTTCAATTGAGGAATGGATGGAGAATGTCGAAATCCAATTCGAAGCTTGCGGGGGGGGGCGTGCTTTGCTTGGTTTTATGTTCCATGAAGATTCAACGCGCTTTGATCTCGGTTTCGGACAAGACGGGTATTGTCGAGTTTGCAAAATCTCTCACCACGCTGGGGGTTGAAATTTTATCGACAGGGGGCACGGCGAAGGCGCTTCGCGATGCAGGCTTGAAGGTGAAGGATGTGAGCGAGCACACGGGGTTCCCAGAAATGATGGACGGTCGTGTCAAAACGCTTCATCCGAAAGTCCATGGAGGGTTGCTTTACATTCGGGGCAATAAGGAGCACGAACGCCAGGCCCAGGAGCATGGAATCCCTCCCATTGATCTGGTGGTGGTGAATCTTTATCCGTTCGAGGCGACCATCGCGAAGAAGGATTGCAAGTGTGAGGATGCGATTGAGCAAATCGACATCGGGGGGCCATCCATGCTTCGAAGTGCGGCGAAGAATCACACGAGTGTCACCGTCATTGTGGATCCCGCGGACTATGCGGTGGTTCAGGCTGAGCTTGCCAAGGGTGGGACCACCACGCTCGCGACGCGGCAGAGGCTTGCAGCCAAGGTATTCGAACATACGGGGCGTTATGACGGGGCGATTTCGGCCTATCTTTTTTCACAAATCCGCAAGTCTGATGACAAGACGCTGCCGTCAAATTTTTCCCTTCAGGTGCGCAAGGCCCAGGATCTTCGTTACGGGGAAAATCCCCACCAGCGTGCCGCCCTCTACGGAGATTTTCACCAGCTTTACGAGCAGCTTCATGGCAAGGAGTTGTCGTACAACAACCTGCTCGATCTCACGGCTGCGGTGGAACTCATTGAGGAGTTTTCTGATCCGACGGTGGCGATTTTGAAGCATAACAACCCATGCGGTGTGGGGACGGATGATGTCCTTGCCGAGGCGTGGGAGAAGGCTTTTGCGACCGATCGACAGGCGCCTTTTGGGGGCATTATCATTGTGAACCGTCCGGTCGACCTCGGGCTTGCCGAAAAAATTGGGGAAATTTTCAGTGAAGTGATCATTGCACCCAGTTTTCAACCTGATGCCCGGGCCCTGCTTCAAAAAAAGAAAAACTTGCGCCTGATGGTCCAAAAAGCGGATTCCAAGCTGCCGAAGTCGGTCTTTGAAATCCGATACTGCCCAGGAGGCCTGCTGGTCCAAGACAAGGATATGCCGGGTGACAGCGAGAAGGATTGGAAGGTGGTCACGAAACGCACTCCGACAAATCTGGAAATGAAGGCCTTGCGGTTTGCCTGGCGCGTGGTCAAGCATGTGAAATCCAATGCCATCGTCTATGCTTCCAATGATCGCACCATTGGGGTGGGGGCTGGGCAGATGAGCCGGGTGGATTCGGCGAAGATTTCCGCTTGGAAGGCGAAGGAGGCGGGGTTGAGTCTGGATGGAAGTGTGGTGGGTTCAGATGCCTTTTTCCCGTTTGCGGATGGCCTTCTTGTGGCTGCCAATGCGGGGGCCACGGCGGTGATTCAGCCGGGGGGATCGGTGAAGGATGCCGAGGTGATCGAGGCGGCAAACCAGAACAACCTGGCGATGATCTTTACCGGCCGCCGTCATTTCCGGCATTGATGGGAAGTAGAAGGTTGGACAGGATAAACAGGATTATCAGGATGAGCGGAAATGCGAGGCGCAGCGTCTCCGGAATTTCGGCGCTCCTTTTCTGAATCCTGTCATCCTGCAAATCCTGTCAAATTGCTTTACCCCTTCGGGGTGAGCTTCGAAATGTTTCGGATTGACCGTTTTGCAAGGCTTCCGTACGGTACTCGGCCACACATGGAAGGCAGGTGATTTAGATTGTCCGAAATACGACTTAAAAAAGGTGAATCCGTTGACAAGGCGCTCCGTCGGTTGAAGCGAAAGCTCGACCGCGAGGGGACGCTCCGCGAGGCTCGAGTGAAGAAGCACTATGAGAAGCCCAGCGTGCGTCGCAAACGCAAGGCCAAGGAGGCACGTCAGAATCGCCGCCGTTACTAGTTCGCAGTTTGGTTTTAACCACAGAGGGCACGGAAGCACAGAGATGCAGTGGATTTCTCTGTGTCTCTGTGTTCTCTGTGGTTTATCATTTTAAAGCGATGTTCGCTTTCTCTACATGCTGGAATTCCGACCGTCATACGGATGGCGAAGCGATGCTGGACGAGATCCGGGAACTGGGGTTTCATCACGTCGAATTAAGTCATGGGATCCGGGTCAGTCTCATTGAGGGGATTGAACGTGCCCGCAAGAAGGATCCCGGGCTTGTCATCACCAGTCTCCATAACTTTTGTCCCTTGCCGGTCGGAGTTTTTCGTTCGAACCCGAACGTCTATCTCCTCTCTTCGGATCGTGAATCCGAACGTCAGAAAGCGATCCGACAGACGCTTCACACCCTGGATTTCGCGGCGAATTGGGGGGCGCGGGTGGTGGTGCTTCATCTGGGTGCGGTACGAATGGGGGACTATACCAAAGATCTCATCCGTTTGATTCGGGACGGAAAGCGGGAAAGCCCGAAATACGCCCGGGTGCTGGAAAAGGCGATGGCCAAAAGGCGGAGCAAGGGGGGGAAGGCATTTGGGCGAGTGATGCGAAGCTTGGAAGTGTTGATTCCCGAGGCGGCAAACCGTCAGATCCAGCTTGGTCTTGAAAGTCGATATCGCCTGGAGGAGATTCCGACCGGGGAGGAATTCGACGAGATTTTCCGGGCATTCGATTCCCCGTGGATTGGATATTGGCACGATGCCGGGCATTGCCAGACGTGGCACAATCTGGGCATCATCGACCACGTGGCGTGGTTGAAGCATTTTGAATCCCGCCTCATCGGGGGGCATATGCACGACACGAAATATCCGGATCACGACCATCAACTTCCCGGAGATGGGGATGTGCCTTTTGCAGGACTTTCGGGTCTGAGAAAAAGGGGGATTCTCAAGGTGTTTGAATTCGAGCCAGGAATGCCGGCGGAAGCGCTCAAGGCACGGTTGCCTGGATTCATGAAGTCTTTTGAGGTCGAGGCATGAAAAAGCATCTCCTTCTGATCTTGAAACTTGGTATCACGGTTTCGGTGTTGTGGTGGGTGTTTCACAAGCTGGGGGTGGAGGGACGTGCCAATCTTTTGGTGAGTGTCCGGCATGCGAAACCAGCTGGATTGATCCTGGCGTTTTCCATCTTCGTTCTGACCACCTTCATCGGAATCATCCGCTGGAGAATGTTGCTTCGGACGCAGGGTATGGGGATACCCTTCTGGCATCTGGCTTGGATCACAGGAGTGGGTTTGTTTTTCAATTTGTTTCTGATCGGTGCCACGGGTGGGGATTTTTTCAAGGCATGGTATGTGGCTCGCGCTCAACCTGCCCGGAAGCCCCAGGCGGTGCTCAGCATTTTAGTGGACCGGTTGATCGGCCTGGTGGGCCTCTTTGTTCTCGCAGCTTGCAGTGTGCTGGCCTATCGACAGGTGCTTTCCGGTCACTCCCAGACGCGAATGGTTGTTCCGTTTGTGCTTGGGGGGTTGGGAATCGTTCTGGTGGTTGCCCTTGCGAGTACGCAACGCCATCGGATTGTCACCCAGGGATGGTGGCTCTGGATCTGGCATCGTCTCCCGGGAAGAGAGATTTTTCGGAAACTGTCCGAGTCGTATGATCAATATGGAAGGAGCCCCGGGGTTTTGTTCACAGCCTTCATGCTCTCGATGGGAGTCCATGCGTTGATGGTGGTTGCGGCATGGGCCATTGGCTGGTCGATCGGCATTGAGGGTCTTGGATTGAAGCACTATTTTGTCTACTGCCCAATCATCAACGCCATCGCAGCCGTTCCTGTAACGGTTGGGGGGTTGGGCTTGCGCGAGGGGGCGTATCAATTTTTTCTCGCGCTCGAAGGAGTTCATTCCCCTGATGCGACGGCGCTCTCGCTTATTTTTTACGGAAACGGACTTCTTCTTGGACTTATCTGTGGAGTGGCGTACGTGCTAGGAAAACCGAAGAACACCACAGATCACGCATCTCAAGTCGTCGAAACCCACTGAACGAGCATTTGGGTCAGCATGGCGATCAGGGCCGCAGCTGGAATTGTAAAAATCCAGGCCCAGACAATGCGTGTCGCGACGCGCCAGCGCACGGCGGAATAGCGCTGGGTGGAACCCACTCCCACGATGGATCCGGTGATCGTGTGCGTGGTGCTTACCGGAATTCCAAAGAGGGATGCCCCAAAAAGGGCGATGGCACCGGCGGTTTCGGCACAAAATCCACCGAAGGGAGTCAGGCGGGTGATGCGACTGCCCATGGTGTGGACAATGCGCCATCCTCCGAAGGCGGTTCCAAGTGCGATGGCGCCGCTGCACAGGAGGACAACCCAGAGAGGGATTCCAGAATCCTTCGGGAGAAAACCTCCAGAGACAAGCAGCATGAAGATAATGCCCATCGTTTTCTGGGCATCATTGGTCCCATGCCCAAGGCTGTAAAGGGCTGAGGAGACGAGTTGAAGTTTGCGAAAGATATGATCCACCCGGAAAGGGCTTTTCTTGTGAACGATCCAGGTGAAAATTACAAAGAGGATGGAGGCAAGAATGAAGCCGATGAGCGGTGACAGAAAGATAAAGAGAATGGTTTTTCCGATCCCCGACCAGACCATGACCTTGAGGCCACCGCTGAAAAATGCAGCACCCACCAGGCCCCCGATCAAGGCATGGGAGGAACTGCTGGGCAGACCGAGATACCACGTGAGCAGGTTCCAAATGATGGCCCCCATGAGGGCTGCGAATACAAGTTGAGGCGTGACGATATGGATGTCGATGATTCCCTTGCCGATCGTCTTCGCAACGTGTTCACCGAAAAGAAGGGGTCCGATCAGATTGAATGCCGCCGCCCAGATCACCGCGAACTGCGGGGAGAGGACGCGGGTCGAAACGACCGTGGCGATGGAGTTGGCGGAGTCGTGGAATCCGTTGAGGAAGTCGAAGATGAGCGCGACAATGATCAGCGGAACGAGCCAGTGGAGATCCATGAGGAGGGGAGGGGAATCAGTTCATCTTGACCGCAATGCCCTGAATCATATTGGCAACCGCCTCGCAACGATCCGACACGATTTCCAGATTCTCGTAAACTTCCTTCATGCGCATCAATTCGATCGGATCTTTTTCCACATCGAAGAGGTGGCTGATGGCGCGCTTCATGATGATGTCGGATTCATTCTCGAGACGGTGGATTTCCACACAGTGGTCGAGAATCTCGTTGTAGTTCTTCATGTCCCGCAGGGCATTGATCGCCTTGTGAATGCGGATTGACTGATCGAGGATAATGCGGCTCATCTTTTGCGCATCCTCGGTGGGTTTCTTGATGCGGCACATCTCCATGCGCTGAGCGGCTGCCTCGGTATTATCGAGAACGTCGTCGAGGGTGATGACGAGTTTGTGAATGTCTTCGCGATCGAAGGGGGTGATGAAGGCGCCGTTGAGGCGGTTGATCGCGGTATGAGTCACCCGGTCACAGGCGTGTTCCAGACTTTCGAGTTCCTGCAGTTTCGCTTCCACGTTGGTATAGTCTTCGAGGAGGCGTTTGAGGTGTTCCGCTCCTTCAATGACCAGGTTGGCAATCTCTTCAAGAAGACCGTAGAAGTCCTCGTCCTTGGGTAAAAATCGATTAAACATGGGATTTGCATTACATAGATGAAGGTGGGATGAAAAACAACCGTAACATTGATCCGATGAATGCTTCGCGAAACGCCGCCTTCAAGGTGGTCCATATTCTCCAGAGATCGGGGTATGAGGCTCTCTTTGCGGGTGGGTGTGTCCGGGATATGAAGCTGAAACGGGTTCCGAAGGATTTCGATGTGGCCACTTCGGCGACACCGGATGAAGTGGAGGCCCTTTTTCGACGGACGGTGGCGGTTGGAAAGGCGTTTGGAGTGGTGCGGGTGCGTGAGTTGGGTGCCGAGATCGAGGTGGCGACCTTTCGTGCGGAGGGAAGGTATCTTGATGGAAGGCGCCCCTCATCCGTCCGGTTTACCTCGGCAGCAGAAGATGCATCGCGTCGGGATTTTACCATCAATGGCCTGTTTTTTGATCCCGTGCGCCGGCGGGTGCTGGACTATGTGGGAGGGGAACGGGATTTAAAGCGGGGAGTGATTCGTGCCATTGGGGTGCCCAAGGCCCGGTTTGAGGAGGATCACCTGCGCCTTCTGAGGTGCGTGAGGTTTGCCGCGCAACTGGGGTTTCGCATCGATTCCGGCACATGGAAAGCGGTGGTGGCCCTTACGCCAAAAATCCGTTCGGTCAGCGCGGAACGGATTCGTGATGAGCTGACGAAGCTTCTCTGTTCACCCTTTCGCGTGCAGGGCATGCGTCTGTTGCAACGGAGTGGGATGTTGAGGGTGGTGTTGCCGGAGGTTGAGCGTATGCGTGGAGTTCAGCAACCCCGACGTTATCATCCGGAGGGGGATGTGTTTGTCCACACGCTTCGTGTGCTGGGCGGATTATCCGATCCCGATCCATGTCTGGCATGGGCGGCGCTTCTGCACGATGTGGGCAAGCCCCCGACCTTTGAAAAGTCCGTGGTGCGCGGGCACCGGCAGATTCGCTTTCCGGAACATGCGCGTGTGGGGGCGGAGATGGCGGATCGGATTCTGGTGCGGTTGCGTTTTTCCACGGCAGACCGGGAGGCAATTGTGGGCATGGTGGCCAATCACATGACTTTCAAGGATGTTCAGGCGATGCGACTCTCCACGTTAAAGCGTCTTCTGGCGCGTCCAACATTCGACCAGGAGCTGAAGCTCCATGAAGCGGATTGTCGGGGATGTCATGGCAAACTCGACAACGTCCGTTTTCTCAAGCGAAAGCGGAGGGAAATTTCGATCGAAGAGGTTCGTCCTCCGCGATTGATCAATGGCCGGGATCTGCTGGAGATGGGGTTGAAGCCGGGGCCACGGTTCGGAGAAATTCTGGCGGCCGTGGAGGAGGCTCAGCTCGAGGGATCTGTTCGAACCCGCGAGGAAGCGCTTCGGTTGGCAAGAAAGCGTGCGAACTAGCTCGTGGCCGAATTGGTGTAAAGGCCACGACGGAGCGTGGCATTCCGAACGAAGCGAGGAATCTCTGTTGTGGTACAGTTTGAATCATTCCGCGGATTTACAGAATAGCTGGAATCTTCCCTCCACCAAGGAAGACGCCATCATTCCCCCTCCTTGAAAGGAGGGGATAGGGGAGGTATTCTCCCACCCCCTCTAACTCCCCCTCAGGCAAGGGGAGGAAAAACTGTTGTCAGTCTGAGAAGTCCCAAGCCTGCCACCAACCAAGGCCGCGAAGTCAAGGAACGACAAGGAATCTGAAACGTACCATTACCGGAATCTCCAGAATATAAAACGGGGAATGGGTTCCGTTTGAATGGAAGGGAATTGGGGAATAAAAAACCCGCATCCTTTCGGATGCGGGTTTTTATCAAACCTTGCGGTTAAGAGATCCGATTAGAATCCCCAAACGGCCTGGACGTAAACTGCGCCGAGCAGAGGTTCCGCTTTCGTGGTCTTGTTGCGGTTCTCATAGCTCGCGAAGTCATACGCATAACCGGCACGAACTCCCCATGTCTTGTTGAAGTCGTAGCCAGTGTAGGCGTCGCCCGTGAGATAGTACCAGCGATCCATTCCGGTGGCTCCGATGTCGCCGCCCACATACCAGCTGCGGGACACATAGAGGCGCTGATCCACGCCGCCGAAGAAGGCGCCGTAGGTCTGGTCATCCTTGAACGTGTCCGTGCGGGGAGCGAGGGCCACGCCTGCGCTGTTGATGCGGGTTCCGCTGAAGGAGGTTTTGCCATCCAAGAACCAGCCCTTACCACCGATGTAAGGCTGCAGGCGGTAGGTGTTGTTCTTGATCACATCATAGCCAACCTTGCCTTCGAAGGAGACCACGTCCACGTCCGCGCTGACCGGGGCACCGGCGAGCAAACGCTCCGTGCTGCCTTCACGGCTGAGATCTTTCTTGGTGGTGCCGCTGTGGTCATACTTGTCCCACGTCACACCGCCCGCGATGTGAACGCGATTCCAAGGCTGCCAGTCGGCATCAAATTGAACGCCGGCGCTGGGTTCATCGAGGCCGGTATCGTCCCAAATATCAAAGGGAGTTCCGGTTCCTCCAACTCGAACGTCGCCCGAGAGGAAGGAAATGCGAGGTCCAACGCGGACTTCGAGTTTGCGATCGGCGGGACCATCGCTGTTGCGCATCTTGACGCTATCGCGGGTCACGGACTTGGTTCCACGGAGGCTGTCGTCAGCCTTCGTCACGAGTGAGCTTGCAACAAAAGCAGCAGCCACTCCCAGTAGCATAATCTTTTTCATGTATTTATTTCTCCTTGATGGGTTTAACGAGGAGCCTGCTTTTGGAGCAGACCGCTTCCCTTATACGCGAGCTTATATGCTTATCGGCGAAAACGGTCAAGGCTAAAGCCCTAATTTTGAGGTGAATGCAATTTCGTCATGACTTATCGGAGAAAACCCTTTAACCTGAAAGACTCTATGAGTTCGAATACTGCCCGGATCCTGGTTCTTGATCATGTGTCACCCAAAGGCGTGGATGTGCTCAAACAGGAATCTTCCATTGAAGTAATTGTCAAGCCGCCTTTGAATGAAGATGTGTTGCGTAAAGAAATTGTGGATGTGGATGCTTTGATCGTTCGGAGTCAGACAAAAGTGACGCGAGCGGCGATTGAATCTGCAACGAGGCTCAAGGTGATTGGTCGTGCGGGGGTCGGAGTGGACAATGTGGATGTGGATGCTGCGACGCAGCGCGGGATCATTGTCATGAACACCCCGAGTGGCAATACGATTTCGACTGCGGAGCATACGTTTTCCATGATGCTGGCCCTGGCCCGCAGCATTCCCCAGGCGCACGCTTCGGTCAAGGAGGGGAAGTGGGATCGCAAGACGTTCGTGGGGGTGGAGCTCTACGGCAAGACGCTGGGAGTCATTGGACTGGGACGCATTGGGAGTGAGGTGGCTCGTCGTGCGATCGCATTCGGCATGCGCGTGCTGGCTTACGATCCCTTTTTGTCGCTCGCGAGAGCGAAGAGTCTTCAGGTTGAGCTGATGGAACTGAATGCGCTTTTCGAGCGTTCCGATTTCATCACTGTGCACATGCCGCTATCGGAGCAGACGCAGGGAATGATCAACAAGGAGGCGATTGCCCGGATGAAGCCCGGAGTGCGAATTCTCAATTGTGCCCGGGGTGGAATTGTGGATGAACAGGCGCTTGCGGATGGGATTGCATCGGGAAAGGTGGCGGGCGCGGCGCTGGACGTTTTTGTTCAGGAGCCTCCTCCAGCGGACCATGTGCTGAGGAAATTTTCGCAGGTGATCATGACTCCGCACCTTGGGGCATCGACCGCCGAGGCGCAGGAGAGTGTGGGGATTGAAATCGCGGAGGCGATTCGCTCGTATCTGATGCGGGGCGAAGTGCAAAATTCCGTAAACGTTCCCAATGTGGATGCCAAGACACTTGGCGTATTGCGCCCTTATCTCTCCCTTGCTGAGAAACTCGGACGTGCCCTCTCACAGCTTGCTCCGGATCGAGTGGACCAGCTAACGGTCAGCTACAGTGGCCCGGTGAGCGAGGTGAACACCCAGCCCGTAACCCGTCTGGTGGTGAAGGGATTTCTGGAAAAGATTTCGGGAGGCGAAGTGAACCAGGTGAATGCGATGGTGCTCGCGGAAAATCGCGGTCTCACCGTGCAGGAAAATCGAACAGCTTCCCTGACCGACTACACGGAACTCATCCACCTGAAGGCTTTGTCGGCCGGGAAGGAGTCCTCCCTTGCCGCCACCTTCTTTGGGACGGGGAATAATCCGCGCATCGTTCAGATCAATGGAAACCTTGTCGAAGCCACGCCTCAGGGGGTGCTCTTCCTCATGGAGAACAAGGATCGACCCGGCATTGTGGGTTGGATTGGAACGATCCTGGGCAAGCATAAGGTGAATATCGCCAGCATGTCTCTTTCTCGGGAAACGCAGGGTGGACGCGCTCTGACCGTTCTCAACCTGGACAGTGTTCCCGACGAGAAGGTCCTCGGCGAAATCACCAGCGACCCGGACATCTTCTGGGTGAAGGTGGTGAAGCTGTAGGGGGGGTGGGGAAATGAGAGTCAGGAGTCAGAAGACAGGAGACAGGATGTCTGAAAAAGTAGGAATGTCACCTGGCTGTAAGCATGTTTTTGTGGGAGCTGGGAATTCACCAGCGGACGGCTCGGCGAGCCGTCCCTACATTTTTTTGGTAGGGCGCGACCGTTCAATGATGTTGAAAGCTACAGCCAAACGCATGGACACGGCTGAGCGAAGGGAAGCATCATGGGTGGTTTCCGGATAATTTTAGACGGGAACGATCGAATTCCTCCCGTCCGCACCTTCAGTTATTCTGTCTCCTGTCTTCTGACTCCTGAATTCTTACCTCAGGCTTCCGGCCTGATTCGAACGGCGACATCGCCTTCGACGACACACTGACAGGAAAGGCGGCGGGCACCTGCATTGGGGCCAAGTTTGGCAAGTTCCTTGCCGGTTCTGGGATTGAGTTTGTCTTCGCCGGAGACGACCTCAATGGCGCAAGTTCCGCAAAGCCCCCGACCACCACAGTTCAAGGGGCGATAGTTGGTGGGCCACTTGTAGAGACGTACCCCCTCGTTCAGGAGGGATGCCCGAAGGTTGACTCCGTTATCCGCGACATCGATTTTCCGATTTATGTTCTCGCAAAAAATCGTGGCCATGGAATTTCTTTGCCCCTTCCCGAGAGGTTGGATGGAAAGATCAGGGAACGATAAAAATTTTCCCGGTGTGAGGGCAGCGAGCGGGGCTTCCCGAGGCAAGACTGCTCACATCAACAAGGGTCTTATCCTGGGCGTAGGGGCTTTTCACGAGACCGGGCCACTTGGTTTTGATGGCGTAGGGATAGCCCTTCTTTTTGGGCAGGCTATCCAAGGGAACGGTGCTGGATCCGGAATCCGTGGGGGGGGTGACTGTCTGGCTGGAAGTATCCACAGGGGCGGGGGCTGGATCGACCGGGGCAGGGGTGGTGGTGGCGGCGTCGGTCGTCGCAGGAGGGGGGGTGGCTGTGGTCGGACTATCCGAGCTGGTGCTGGAGCAGCCGGAGAATAGAAGGGCGGCAGTGAGAGCGGAGAAAATCGAGGTGTGGAGAAGTTTCATGCGGATTCCAATCTAATCAAGACCCTCTACTTTGCAATATCGAATTCAAGGTTCGTTTGCGCAAGATCAAGGCAAGGACCGCTGAAGCAACGATGCTGACAAAGCCTGGTTCGGGTACGCCATAGGGGATGAGCATGCCGTTGCCCTGGAGGTCGTAGATGGATCGGGCGAGGTAGGCGTTGGCGGGGAGGTTGGCGTCGTAGTAGACGTTGACGTCGGTGAAGAGGTTGTTGGTGTTGGCGAGGGCGCCGAGGTCGAGGGTGCCGACATAGAGGGCGTTGACGACGGCGCCGGTGACCCGGAGGGTGTCGCCCGCGCCGAAGAGCTGGAGGGTGCCGATGGCGAAGTTGTTGGTGACGTCGGTGAGGGTGACGATCCCGTTGGTTCCCCGGTCGAGCGCGGAGCTTCCCGTCAGGTCAAGAAGGTGGGCTCCGCCGAGATTGGTGAAGAGCACGATCGCACTCGACATGTTAAAGAGATTGCTCTGTGTGGACTGGAGGGTGAGATCGCGTTCGAATTGAAAGAAGTCGCCTGCGGCGGCCTGGATGTAACCGGAGGAGGTGATGGTCACATTGGTCGTGAATATATTGGTCGAGGGATCGCTCAGGTAGGCTCCATGGATGATGACAGGGCTCTCATAGGTGACCCGGCTGTTGAACACGTTGATGGTGCCGGAATTGGTAAAGACTCCCGAAACCGTCGCCGTGGTATTGGAGATGGAAAGGATGCCGCCCGAGCCCATGGTGAACGCCGTGCTCTGCCAGCGGGTGGCATTGTTGTAGAGAGTCAGATGTTGGTAGAGATTTCCGTTGTTGGTGCCAAAGGTGTAGGACGTGATGCTCGAATTGGTCGAGTTGTTCAGCCGGAAGGTGTTGTTCCCTTGAAAGGAGATGTTCGACACCTGCGTGTTGAAGATGTCGGCATTCGAGACATTCCGGTACGAAAGGGTGGCATTGGTGAGAATGATGGAGTCCACCGTGTTGGTGACCAGAGTGGGGGTGGAAGTGAAGAATTGAAGAATTCCCCCCTGATTGGTGATGGCACCACTGTTGTTGAATCCCGTGACGAAGTTGGTGCCTTCCAGAACAGCACCGTCATTCATGAAAAGGCTGCCAGTGCCGGAAGAAACACTGTTTGTCCCCAGGTGGAGAGAAAAAAGTTTGAGAAGGCTGTTGGTGCCGCTGAGGGTGATGGAGCCCTGTCCGCTGGCCGCTCCTCCGACGACCCCGTTGGTGGCGAAGACGGTTCCCCCATTGGTGATGATCAATTGGTTGGCCTGGCCGGATTGACCGACGATAAACCGGAGAGTGTTGCTCCAGGTGGAACCGGCTCCGGTGACAATCGCGGTGTTGTTGCTGGCGGCTGCGGAGTTGCCCACATAGCCTGTGGAACTGATCACCGAGGCGCCGTTGGAGATGATGAGTTGATTGTTGCGACTGGCGAAGCCGACATAGAGGATGGTGTTTCTCCAGAGTGAATTGGTGTCACTCACTCGGGCGGTATTGAGCGCCCCGTTGAGTCCGATGGAGCCAACTGTGTTATAGACGCTTCCTCCATTGGAAATCATGAGTGAGTTTCCGGTGGAGCCGTTGCTGACCCCAAGGGACAAGGCACCTGTATTAGTCCAGATGGAGCCATTCCCAATCACGGTGGCGGAATTGCCTGTGGAATTGGATTCTCCGATATTGCCGAAAGTGGTCTGAACCTTTCCTCCATCCGAAACGGTCAGTGAATTGCCGTTGGCGCTTCCGCTGGAAGCATATCCAATCATGAGAAAACCGCTGTTGGTCCAGAGAGATCCAGGCCCTGTGACAACAAGGGCATTGTTGGCTCCGCTGTTTTCATATCCTAAAAAGATAGAACTGGAAATGAAGTTGGCCCCATTGCTTACCACCAGGCGATTGCTGCCAGAAAAATAACCCAGAAATACGGAGCTGAATTTTAAAAGCGAGTTGGTGTCGCTGACGGCGATCACATTATTGGCGGTCTGATAATAGACGGTTGCGGTAATATGCCCACGGGCGCCGTTGGATACCGTGAGCCGGTTGCCCGTTGAACTGCTGGAGCCGATGTAGGCGGAGCCGATATTGCTCCATACAGTTCCCGCGCCCGTGACATTGACGATGGCCTTTCCGCTGGTCGTTCCGAAGTTGAGCTGATGCCCTGCACCCGTATTATTGGGTTGGATGAGAACATTGGTTCCTCCTACGACATTCCAGACGGAAGTTCTACCTGCGGTGGATCCGATGCTGTAGGCGTTGGACGCGATGATGAAAGATCCCTTTTGTGTGGTGAGGGTTCCCGCGCCAAAGGTAAAAAAGGAGTTGGTGGCGGAAGGGCTGACATTGGTGGCGAAGAGGTAGTCGACGATGAGGGTTCCATCCGTCATGGTGAGGGTACCCTTTCCCGCCTGCCCAATCCAAAGGGTTCCGGTTCCATTGCCATTGGTGACCACAAGCGTTCCCGTGCTGGTGAGACGAACGGCGCCCGTTTGTCCTGCGGTCTGTCCAATGATGTAGTTGTTGGTGATCCAGAGGGTGGTGCCGGAGGTGATGTTTTGGGTGATGGACCCGCTGTTCGGGTTCACGTACATGTTGGCGTTGGTGAGATTCACATTCCAGGTAGGAATGGAGATCCCATCATTGGTGAAGTAGACGTTGTCGTTGGCTGTCGGAAATGTCGTCACTCCCAGACCATTCGTCACCCAGTTTCCACTGTTGGTGACGTTGCCCGTCAACAGATTGGTCCAGTAGAAATCATCCGCTCGAAGGTTTGAAGACCCAACGAGAAAAAGGAGAAAGATCCAAATGATTTGGCGGGTGAGCATGAGATCCGGGCATCTCATGTTTGCCAGACATTGGAGGATGATTCAAGGGAGGATGTATTCAGAAAAGCCGGATTCAAGCCTTTTGCGTCCATGTTCGGAAATCATGGCGGGTGTCCAGGGTGGTTCGAAAACCAGGCGAACCTGACATTCCGACACGGAAGGCAATCGACACACGGCGTTCCTTACGCCTGAAATCAGCACCTCGTGCATGGGGCAATTGGGATTGGTTACGGTCATATCCACATCCACATGGTTTTCATGGATTCGGATGTCGTAAATGAGGCCGAGATCCACGAGGTTGAGTCCCACTTCGGGATCGATCACCTGGCGCAGGGATTCCCGGACTTGTTCAGGAGTGACGGGCATGGAGTTTAGGGAGGATTGATTCTTCATTTGGTGATTTATTTTCCGGGTGCGCCATGGCTTGATGGGCTCGTTTCAGGTGAAACAGGACTCCTGCCATGTCCGAAACATACAGAAGGAGTCCCAGTCCCATGAACCCCGCCGAGGCTTGGATGACAGATGGGGGGACATGCTCTGCGAGGGAACTGGTGATGGCGGTTGCCCAGACTCCGGGTAAAAAGATTCGAAAGGCCCAACGCTGGAGGGTATGAGAATAGAGGTACTCAAGTTTGGGAACCGGACGCAATCCGACAAAAGGGGGATAGATCTGGTACCAGACGAGGAACGGGAGGATTTTGTAGGTGAAGGCCATGATAAAGCAGGTGACGAATCCGAAGAGGACAAGGATGCCGTAACCTGTCTGGGCTTGGGCTTTCAATGCAGAAGGAGTCGTGTCCGGCAGGGCCAGCCAGAAACCCAGAAGGACAAGGGCCGGCAGGTGCGCCATGGCGAAGCCGATGTGGCGCGTCAGGGAGTCGGGCGCGGGTCGCTTGCTGGCTTTGAGGATCTCACGGACTTCGATCATCCAGAAAGCCAGCCCTGTGGCGATCATGGGGACGATGAGGAAGGTTCGGTCCCATTGCAGGAGGATGCCGAGAAATAGCAGGGGAATGCCTGTATTCAGCAAAGCAAAGGCAGACCATACCCGGCGTGGACTCTGAATTTCCGAGAGCAGGAACATGGGAATGAGGCGATAGCTCACCCCCAGGATCATCATAAAAAACCAACCGAGCACCGCAAGATGGGCGTGGGCATGGATGGCGGAGAGGACGTGAAAGGGGGAGAAGGAGATGACTTTGTCGTGCATCAGGAACTGGCCCGCAAGAAAGGTCAGGATGAGATAAGTCCAGGCTGTGCCGATGTGAATGGTAACCAGATCCTGCCGGGGTGCCTTTCGCATGGTGCGGATCATGTTGTAGAGGAAGAGGCAGAGCCCGATGGTGAAACTGCTTCCAAACCAGAGTAACCAGCGAAAGTTCCAGCACCAAAAACTGGCTACCATGCCGGTGACCCCGATTGCATGGAATCCAAACACCCAGCGGGAAAGTTTGGGGGAGTGAAGGCGGGTTCCCAGCGCAACCGGAACCAATTGGGTTGCAGCCCCGAGGACCAGGGTGGTGATCCAGCCGAGGGAGATCAGGTGGGTGAGGGCGACGGTGCGTTGAGTGTAGTGATGCTGTGCGAGAACGTCTTTGGCGAAAAGGGGGAGAGCTACAGCTGTCAATGCCAGTGAAACGAAGGCGAGGATGAAAAAGGGGATCGGCAGCCTAATCGTCTCCCGGGACGATTTCAGATCAGCGGGTGGCATCATGGGTGGCGTGCCAGATGCGTGTGATGAAGCTTCGATCGGGCAGCTCGGAGCTGTCGTAGGCGAAGCCCCGTTCCTCAAGTTGTTCGAGGAGATGCAGAGGCTTGCGGGTGGTGAAGAGAATCAGCTTTCGGCCTTTTTCGAGCTGGCCCAGAGCCTCGAGGGTGCGAACCATCGGTTCGGGTGGGGCGAGTTTCCGGGCATCGAGTTCGATGTTCGCTTCCGGTTCGTGATGATGGCAGCCGCAACCACAGCCTTCCGAGGATGGGGGCCTGGGAGCCTTCCCGGGAGTGAATTCGATTTTCCAGGTTTTGTCCTCGAGCCGATTGGAATGATGATCATAACCCAGTCGGCCAAGTTTGGCGTAGAGAGGCTGGGGCTCGAACGGAATCAGGAGGTGAAATTCCTGTCCAGGCTGGAGTTGGGCGATGGCGGCATCGACCGATTCGCAAGGGGTTCCGCCGGATGCCAGAATGGGACGTACATCAAGAACGAGTGGAGTCATAGTCGAGGAAACGTTGGTGGTTTTCAGAAACGGTGAGCAGCATGTTAGGCTTTGGCAGGATGGTTGAGGAAGAGGGTAAGAAGCATGGAGGTCCGGATTTCTGCATCGATGGCGTGAAGTTCGCCTGCAGGCATCTGAATCCATGTGCCCGCTTTCGCGTTCACCCTTTGATCCCCGAGTTTGACGTGCGCCTCGCCTTCGAGAAAATGCATGATGGCCGGGAAGGAGGAGGTGTGTTCCGACAATTGTTGACCGGCGTCAAAATGGAACATGAGCACCTTACTGTGTGGATCCTGGTGCAATAAGGTGCTGGCGATTCCGTGGGGAATGAATCGTTGATCCTGGGAAAGCTCGATGACTCTTGAATCCATGGGGTTATCATTCCATAAATGCCGTCTGACAGCCTTGATCCAGATCAAGAACTCATTCCTTCCCGTTCTTATGTCCACGCCCGCGCTCCAAGAATTCGCCCGTTTGTTGCATGAGAAAACCCGTGAACAAGCCCTCTCAAAATCGTGTTCCAAGGGGGTCTGGGTTTTTCATGAGGGTGACGGTTATCAGGGGCCGTGGGTCCTTCACAATGGGAGTGTGGTGCTCGTCAAATCGTCAAGTGGCGGAAAGGAGCAGATTGTCCGCCAGGTGGAGTCGGGGGAGTTGTTCGCCGAGGTGCCGCTTTTTAAGGAGGTGGAATGGTATCCGGTTTCCGCGCGATGTGCTTCTGCGTGTGAGTTGAGTTTGATTCCCAAGGCTTGGGCGCGAACGGCGCTTCAGTCTGATCCATCCCTCTCATGGAAGGCGGCGTGCGCGCTTTCAGATCGGGTCGCGGAATTCCGGGATGCCATTTTTGATCTTACCCTTGCGGATGCCCGTCAGCGATTGCTGCGCTATTTTTTAAAACGTCTCGATGGATCCACCAACCCCTCCCTTGGTGTGGTGCGGCTGGGCATTCCTCATCAGGACCTTGCCCTTCTTCTCGGAATCCGTCCGGAAAGTTTGTCCCGTGCCTTGAGCGAACTGGAACAGAGCGGGAAGATTAAGCGCTTGTCCCGCCAGAGCTTCCAACTATTTCCGGCCAATATTCTGCAAAGCGACAGGGAACTCTAGTAGCTTGCTAGAACCCCGTGGTCACCATCACATAGCCGAATTGAGCATCCGAGGATGTTCCCGTAGCTTGAACCAATCCTCCGCTGAAGAATTCACTGAATCCCCCACTGAGACTTACGAATGGGTTGATCTTCCATGTTGCGGAGAAATCGACCTCCTCGCCGACGTGGGAGTCCACGTTCCTGTTGGAGGCAGGCGAACGAATGGTGGTGGAACCGTTCATGCGATACCATCCGTCCTCGGTGGCAGCGAGCCAGAAGGAGTGCAATTCCATTTTGGCGGAGATGTCCTTGGATGGCTTTGCGGAAACACAGAGAGCGAGATCATGCATGTTTCGCCACCCGAATAGGTCCATCTGACCGTAGTACCGGTGATTGGAGGCCAGCAGGTTCTGGAAACTGGTATCCGTGCTGTTCCCCGGTTTTGAATCCCCGGAGGCAAAATCGTAAAGCACCGCAACCCGTGGTTGCCAGGGGATGTTTTTCCAGGTGTGTCCTCCTTCGATATGAGAGGCGAACGCATAGTGATCGATGGAGTGATTGACGAGTGGGGCGGGAGTTACTTTCCCGAATTGAAGCGTCTGTTCGATTTCATAGTCCCAATTTCCAAGTGTGTCCGGAAGAGATTTGAACCGAAAGCCCGGGGTCCAGGTTTCCTGGGCCTGGCCATTGTTCACATTGTTTTGATGCCGCCGGAAAATGACGTAGAGATCGGTCATCTGATCGAGCCACTCCTTGCTCGAAAAATAGACGCCCGCGAGCCGGTCATGACCATCGTCCTCATTAAATTGGGAACTTTTGACGAAAACGGGTGAAAGGAAGAAGGCGTCCAACTGGTGTTTGCCCCATGAGGCATGGGTGTCGAATCCGTCAAAGGATCGACTGAGGTTGCCCCAGTCGGGCAAACCCAGCAATCGCTCGGAACCAAAGCCAATCGCCATGCGTCCCACCTTGAGGGATAAGGGGGCGGCCTTGGGATCGTTGAGTTCCATCCAGGCCTGCCGTAGATCGAATTCGTCATCACCTTCGGCGCCCTGCACCGTCGGGATATTGGGCCGTTTGCTCCCGAGTTCCCGTGAGTCCTGCCCCTGCAACATGAGGGTCATCCCTTCCGCAGGTTTGGCGGTCAGGCCAAGGCGGAAACGTTGGAGAAACCAGTCGTCATCGGTGACTGCGGATTTTGAGCTGTCGAAATCGTAGTTGTTATCCCGGGATTCCCAGCGAACCCGCTCCTCCACACTCCACTTGATTTTATTATCAAGCATCGAACCAGGGGATTTATCCTCACCCTCCGCAGTGTAACCCTGAATGGTAAAAAGGGACATGATGCTGGCGAGCATGGTCAGAACGGCTGGTCGCCAAAGGAATGAAAGAGAATGATTCATGGTCTCATAATGCCTGAGAGAAGCCCAGATTCCTCCACGCCGGTTGCGTGGAAACGGTCCGATTTTGCTCTGTCGTCGGCTGTTAACAGTGGGTGATAGACTGGGAGCGCCAGTAGTAGTAGGCGTTGAGAGCGAAGCAGCTCAATGCGAAGAGGGACATCATGACATAAGCCCATGCGGGTGAACCGAAATGGGTGATGCACCAACCGAGGATGAGAGGCGGGAAGAAGCCTCCGAAGGCGCCGATGCAACTGACGATTCCAATCATGGGACCCGCTTCCTTGGGATTGACGGTGGGGATGATTTTGAATACCGAGCCGTTACCAAAACCTGAAGCCGCGCAGATCACCATGACCACGGTGAAAAATCCACGAAAGTCTGCTGGGGAAAGGAATCGTGCCAAACTGAACCCGCCCAGGGCCATCAACCCAACGGCGATGGCCGTCATTCTGCCTGCTCCCCAACGATCGGCGGCTGTTCCGCCGAGGGGGCGCATCACGGTGGCAACGAGGAGAGCAAGGGGCGCATACACGAGGGGGTTGGGAGCTCCTCCAGGAGCTTTTGCGAAAATTTCACGAATGATCAGCGGAAGAGATGCTCCCATGGCGACGAAAGCGCCAAAGGTCAGAAAGTAGAGATAAGAAAGAATCCATGTGTGTTTGTCCCGGCAGACGCGAAGTTGTGAGGCAAGTGTTTTGGGAGGGATGTCGAAATTCCTCGTTCCAAACCAGATTGCAGCAGCGCAGAGGAGGATACATGGAACCCATATCCATGCGGCGGTTTGAAGGTAGACGGGGGAGGTGCCCCCGCTTTTCAAGGTCATGGTCAAGGGAGCACCGATGCCGATCGCGGAGAGGCCGATGACGGCGGGAATGGTAAATTGGGCGACGGTGACGCCGAAATTCCCAAGACCATTGATCCCAAGCGCGGTTCCTTGAAGCCGTTTGGGAAACCAAAGGGTTACGGTTCCCATGGAAGTGGCGAAGTTGGCGCCAGCAAGGCCTGTGAGTGCAGACCAAAAGAGAAGAATTCCATAAGGAGTTTGTGGATTGCTGAGTGCGTACCCTGTTCCAATGGCGGGGATGAGCATGAGGAGGGTGACGGTCGCATAGGCGTTTCGGCTTCCGAAGCGGGAGACGAACAGGCCATAGGGGATTCGAAGAAGGGAGCCCAAAATGACCGGGGCTGCCGTGAGCCAGAATTTCTGTTGTTGAGTCAGGTGGAAACCACAGTCGTTCAGTTTGATGACGATGGCAGACCACATAAACCATACCGCAAAAGCAATCGTCAGGGATACAAAGCTGATGACGAGCGTTCGCCATGCGAGGGGTGCTTCTGGAAAGGGTTCGTACGATTTCGCCGCAGTGGGGCTGCGCATGGGGCCTGGGAGAAATCTCATCAGCCCAAGGCTTCCGAGGAAAAGAATGAGAGAGCCGTAGAATGCCGGCCAAACAATGCTCTGATTTCCGTCGAGGGAGGAGTTGAGGGTTGCCGTCAGCAGCCAGATCTGAAAGCAGACGACGCCGATTAATAAAAGCAGAATCCCTCCAATCAGGGCATTGTTTTTTTCAGGGTGAGCAGGAGAAGATGGATTCATGGGATGGGTTCGAGGAGTTGTTTGTCGTTGGGGTGAACAAAAACTTCGTTGTTCTGAACGAGGACTTGCAATTGTGGCAGGGGCCGGGGTGGAGGACCTTGAAGGACGGCGCCCGTGCGGGCATCGAAGTAGCCGTTGTGGCAGGGGCATTCGATTTTCCCGAGATCCTTCCGGTAGTACACGGCACAGGAGAGATGGGTGCATTTTTGCTCAAATATCCGCCATTCACTTTCACTGAGCCGGATGAGAATGTAGGGAAGATTTGTGTCGGGGAGGGTGAACCCCTTCATGCCTCCGATGGGCACGTCCTCGACTTTGCAGAGGAGCACGGGAGAGCGAAGATCCTTTCTGGGCCAGAGGCGGTTTTTTACCGCAAGCCAGGCGTTGCCCACAAAGAGGCCGCCGGAAACCAGACAAAGGAACTTCGCAAATTCGCGTCGGGTGACGTGCTTTGCCTCTGTTCGATTGATTGGAAAATCGACCTGCCACGAAGGTTTTGGAGGAAGGGATTCCATGGGTGTCAGTCCACTTTCAAATGGGTGCTGCCTTTCGGCATCATGATGTTCACCTTGGTGTGAACGGTGGTTTGCCCAAAAAGAAAGGTGTTGACCGGTTCGCTCTGAGGACGCATCCGGGCTATCTGTTCCCTAGGTCCATAGAAGAGCGCTCCGCTGGGACACACCGTGGCACACATAGGTTTTTTTCCAATGGAAGTTCGATCGTAGCACATGTTGCATTTCATCATCAGATCCATGGGCTCCATTTTTTTGGGAACACCAAAGGGACATGCCAGAACGCAATTCGAGCAACCGATGCAACGCTCCGTCATTGCTGAATGAACGAGGCCATTTTCGTCCTGGGTGATGGCATAAGCCGGACAGACTTGGGCACAAGTTGGATCCTCGCAATGCATACACACCTGAACTGAGGTTTGTGGACTGATGAAACGATCCACAAAATCCACGCTGATCATGGGAGTTTGTCCATTGGTCTCACATTCGGCGCATGCCATTTCACATGCGTGGCATCCAATGCAGCGCTGGGGATCCAGAAAGAACTCCAGGTTGGGATCAAGCGCTTGCATGGGCGGCGACCTCCTTCCAGGATGGAGCGATTTTTCCGAGGGGTTCGAGCCGACAGGCGCAAACTTTGAATTCAGGAATTTTTGAAATCGGGTCGAGCGCGCCTGTGGTGAGCTGGTTGGCGGATTTTTTTCCAGGCCAGTGATACGGAATGAACACCGTGTCCTCCCGGATCGTTTCCACGATTTGTGCGGGAAATTCGGCGTTTCCCCGTGCGGTGATCACCCGCACCAGCTCGTGGTCGCGAATTCCATGTTGCTTGGCCAGTGTGGGATGGATTTCAAGAAGAGGTTCGGGGTATTGCTCGACAAGTTTACCGATGCGACGCGTCTGGGTGCCGCTCAGATATTGGGAAACGACCCGGCCTGTCGTCAGAATGACCGGATATTCCGGACTTGTCACTTCGGCGGGTTCACGATAGGGGATTCCGTGAAAGTGCGCTTTTCCATCTGGCGTGCAAAATTTTCGATCCTCCCAGAGGCGTGGGGTGCCGGGATGATCCAGAGTGGGGCATGGCCAGAAGACACCCATCTGGCGCTCGATTTTTTCGTAAGTGATGCCGTAGTAATCTGCCGTGCCTCCACGAGAGGCTACCCGTAGTTCATTAAAAATGTCCTCGGCTTTGGTGAAGGCGAACTTGTCTCCTGCGCCCAAACGTTTAGCGAGATCGAGCAGGATGTGCCAATCCACCCGAGCTTCCCCTGGGGGGGTGATGGCCTGACGGATGCGGATGACACGCCCTTCAGCTGTGGTCACCGTGCCCTCGTCTTCCTCGTGAAGGGATCCCGGGAATACGATGTTCGCATAACGGGCTGTTTCGCACATGAAAAAGTCGATGCAGGCGTAGAAATCGAGTTTCTCGAATGCCTCCCGAACAAAATTATTGTTTGGAAGGGAAACCATGGGATTGAAACAAAGACTGAGAAGACCACGAATTTCCCCTCGATGAATGGCTTCTACGATCTCATACGCACTTAATCCCTTGCGGGGCAGTTCTGGTTCGGGAACACCCCAGACTCCTGCGATATAGTTACGGTGCTCGGGATTTTCGATATCCCGGTTTCCCGGGAGCTGGTCGCATTTGTGACCGTGCTCGCGTCCTCCCTGGCCATTGCCCTGACCGGTAATGGTTCCGTATCCACAAAAAGGCTTTCCAATTCGTCCGGTGGCCAGCACGATGTTGATGCATGCAAGAACGTTGTCGACTCCCTTGGTGTGATGTTCGATTCCACGGGCGTGAAGTAAAAAGCTGGTCTTGGCTTTTCCCCAAAGCTCGGCGGCTTGCATGATTTTCCCAGACTCAATCCCCGTCACCTGTTGCGCCCAGTCAAGGTTGTAAGATTTGACGGTTTCCATTGCCTGATCGAATCCGCTGCAGTGGTTTTTAATGAAGTCGTGATCCAGCCAATCGTGGAGAATCAACTGGTGTAGGATGGCTCCGTAGAGGGCCGAATCCCGGCCAGGCTTTACAGGTAGATGGAGATCCGCCGTTCGGGCGAGGGGGGTAACGCGGGGATCCACCACAATGATTTTCGCTCCGTGGTCACGTGCCTGCCAGAGCCAGTGGGTCAGAGTGGGAAATGTCTCGCTGACATTGCTTCCGCAGACCATGATCACTTCGGTTTGTGCAAGATCGGCGAACGAATTGGAGATTCGATCGAGACCGAATGCTTTCTTGTTTCCGGCGCCTGCACTTACCATGCAAAGGCGGCCATTGTAGTCCAGGTTTCTGGTTTTCAGCGCCAGACGGGCAAATTTTCCGACGAGATAACTTTTTTCGTTCGTAAGTGAAACGCCGGAGAGCATCGCAAACGCGTGTTTGCCGTGAAGGGCCTGGATACGCTGGATCTCGCGCACGGTGGTATCAAGGGAGTCCTCCCACGAAGCTCGAACAAATCCTGTTTCCGTCCGGCGAAGGGGATGAAGTAGACGATCGGGATGCTGGTTCTGCATGTAGCGCTGAACGCCCTTTGGACAAAGTCTTCCTTCATTAAAAGGAAATTCTTCCCATGGTTCGAAGCCCACAATACGGTTGCTTTTGACGAGCAACTTGATTCCACACTGCATGCCGCAGAAACAGCAGTGGGTTTTTACGACATGATCCGGTTCGTCCCGGCCAGGAAATCCCTCCGGGGAGGGATAGTTGAGGCGGGGACCAAATTCGTGGATCAGCGATTGCTCGGAAATGGGGAGAGTGGCCATCGGATTATCCAAAAAGTTGACGGTTGCGTGACTGGAGATGTGCTTTTGCAAGCGCTGCACGCTTGCCTTTGGGGCTCAGGTCCAGATGGGATCCGCCCTCGTTCAGGCGGTAGTCGAACCCGAGTTCGTGGGTGATCTGTTTGAGGTCGTCGATCTGGAGTTGCGAGGCGAAGGCGTCCTTGGTGTGTGGGCATACGGCTTGTGGTCCCAGGTTTCCCTCCCGACGATAGATGGCGATTCCAAGTTGTGCGGGCCGTTGAAAGATGTGGAAAAACTTTCCAAATGGCATCCAGATGAGGAATAAAATCACTGCGATCGCGTGGGTGATGGCCATGAATTGATGAGCCCTTCCCTGCATGAACTCGTAGTCGAGAGTCAATCCGAGTCCCGTTGCCGAAATCGCGAGCAACAGGACCAACGGAAGCCAGTCCCCTTCGAATGTTTGAACCGCACGGATACCCGCATGAATGAGTCGACGACGAAGAATGATGGTCACGCCTGCGATCACTCCAAGGGAAGCCCAGTCAAGGATGTGAAAAATGAAGTAACCCAGACAGCTGTGAATGGGGAATTCGAACGTGGGAAATCCGAAAACACACGACCTATATGTGTCAATGGTTCCGGGTTTAAGTTCGAAGTGAACCCATCCGAAGGTCAATGGAAGCGTGACGGCGAAGGCGAGGAGGCACCCCCACGCCATGAGCATATGGCCGGTCCAGCGCCATCCTCCACGTGCAAGGACGAATCGCTGGGCGATTCCATCCTGAAGGAAGCGATAGACCAGTGCCCATCCGTGTCCTAGAAACCTATGGCTGAAGAAAAGCTGCCATCCACGTTTCCAATAGAGTCTTGTAGGAGGACGCTGGAGCCATACACAATACCGGTAGACTATGCCAAAACAGGCAAAGATGGTGCCAAAGAGATAGGCGATCAGGGCGGCGTCAAAATTTTGAAGGCGCCGTGAACCGATGATAATGGATCCGATCAGGATTCCAACGGATAGGACAGCCCAACTGAGAGCCTTAAGATTTAAGGTCCGGAACATGTTTTGAGGGGCAGCCTACCCCCAACCCTCGGAAAACTCCCTGATCTAGATCAAGAAACTATGGAAAAATGGAGGTGAATTCCACCTTTCGTGTGGAAGACCCCCTTCCAGGCGGAATGCGGATGATAATGTTGGAGCGAGTGAAAGCTCCCAAACAATGGGAGCCCATCTGGTGATGAGGGTGAACCCATCCCCCCCGTTGGGAGCCCAGAAAAAAGAGCGTTTTATCTTTGGGTATTTGGATCGAAACGGTTGCTTTTTGACGTGTCCATCTGGGAGCCGCTTCGGAGTGTCCGATCATTCGCAACAGGGCCGGCCGGATGTAGAGGTGAAAGCAGATGACGGCGGAAAGGGGATTTCCTGGAAGACCGAACCAATAGGTGTGGTCCCGCACGCCGAAGATGAAAGGTTTTCCCGGTTTTTGGGCGATTTTCGAAAATAGAATCCTGAATCCACATCGACGCGCAACCTCTGGCAACTCGTCGTGCGGGCCGACCGATACGCCGCCGGTGGTGATCAACACATCGCAACGACGGCAGGCGACGGCAAACGACCTGCGGATCAGGGTGGCGTCATCACGAAGAATGGGGGTGAGGATGGGTTGAACCCCGAGTTCCTTCAAGGCCAGGGATAGCGCCAGCCCGTGAGTGTCACGCACCTGGTCCGTGCGCGGTTTGCGATTCCATTCAACGACCTCGTCTCCGGAACGCATCAGAACCACATGGGGCATTCGATGGACGTGGGCGTGCCGGATTCCGAGCCCTGCAAGCCAGGCGATGCTTGCGGGGGTCAGCACCGTGCCTGCTTTCGCCGCGGGTTTCCCTTTGAGAATTTCCTCCCCCTTTCGACGGATATTTTCACCCCGAACAATGGAGGAAAAAACCTCGATTTGGTTTCCAAGAACCCGAACGTCCTCCTGCCGGATCACCGAATCCGCATCGCGGGGGACCATGGCTCCTGTGGAGATGCGAATGGATGTTCCTGGACTGAGCGACCGACGCGTTTTTTTCCCAGCAGCGGATTCGGCGATGATTTTTAGACGGACGGGTTGTCGCCGTCGGGCGCGTCGGACATCCACCGCCCGAACGGCGTAACCGTCCATGGCGGAATTGTCGAAGCGGGGAAACGAGTCCCGGGCGCGGAGGGGGCGTGAAAGCACGCGACCTGCGGTTTGGGGAAGCGATTGAAGGATCTCCCCGGTTGGATGGATGGTGGAGAGAATAAGACGGAGGGCGTCATCCGGGTGAATCAATGTCCACCTCCGCGCATCATTTTAAAGCTGTGAAGCAGGCCGGGAAGAAGCGCATCGAGGGATTCCTGTGCGCCCCGGCTGCTGCCTGGGAAGTTGACGATCAGGGTTTTGTCCCGGAGTCCGGCAAGTCCCCTGGAAAGCATGGCGTAGGGGGTGCGTTCCCTGCCGAATCCACGCATGGCTTCGCTGATTCCCGGAATCTCCTTTTCGATCACGCGGCGAGTCGCTTCGACGGCGCAATCCCGGGGACCGAGCCCGGAGCCCCCGGTGGTCAGGATGAGATCGACTTTGCCGGAGCATTTCGCCTTCAACCACCGTTCGATTTTGGCCGTTTCGTCCGGGAGAATGTCATAGGTCACAACGTCGATGTCTTCGCGGGAAAGGCGTTCGCGTAGAATGAGTCCGGATTTGTCTTGGCGATTTCCAGCGAACGTGGAATCCGAACAGACCAGAATGGCGGCCTTCAGTTTGGGTGAGAACGAATCCTCGTAGTCGTGATAGCCCCCCGTTTTTTCGATCAGATGAGTGGGGCCGATATCGAGATTCTCGTCGATGGGTTTCAGAAGATCGTAGAGGTTCAGGGCCGCCAGCTGTGCGGCGAGCAGGGCTTCAATTTCCACACCGGTTCGGTCCACGGCTTCGACATGGGTGCGGATGGTGATGTGGTCGTCGTGGAGTTCAAATTCCACGGTGACCACGTCGAGGGACACCTGATGGCAGAAGGGGACGAGTTCGGCGCAGCGTTTGACTCCCCCAAGGACCGCCGCGCGCGTGAGCTCAAACACGTTGCCCTTTGGAATGGTCCCGGATCGGATGCGTTCGATGGTTTTTTTACTGGCTTGGACGGAGGTTTCGGCTTTCGCGGTACGATGGGTGGAAAACTTGGAGGCGACATTGCGCATGCCCCCGGTATTCATGTGGGATTTTTTTTGGATCAGCTTAGCCATAATCGAATCGAGGCGTAGAGGGTGAGGATCGCCGTCACGCGGACCAGCAGGATGGGTTGTGCCCTGCGGGAACCGAATGTGGAACCAATGAATCCCCCTCCAAGAACGGCGGCGGCAAGCCAGCTGAAGGTGGAGAAGGAAACATCGTGGTGGGACTTCTGAAGTTGTCCCATCAGACCGGCGAGGGAGTTGAGAAGAATGAAGAGACTTGCGGAGGCAGCAATCTGCTGGGGCTTGCCCCAGCGCAACAGGTTGAGGAGAGGTGAAAGAAAGATACCACCGCCAATCCCGGTGAGACCCGCAAGAGTGCCGAGGATGCCACCGATCCACGGGCCGTGAACCCAAATGGAATGGGGAATGGGACGTGCTTCATGGGTGGCCTGCCGGGAAACCAGAAGGGTGATGCCCGCGGCAAAAAGCGTGAAGGCCAGGAGTCCGAGGAACACGTGTCTGTCCAGGGAAAGGGATCCCGCCCACCAGGCGGCGGGAATGGAAGTCACCAGGAAGGGAAAAAGCAGACGGGGGGAAAGATGTCCGGCTTGCACGAAGCGCCAGGATCCAAGGGAGACGACGATCACATTGCAAAGGAGTGAAAGGATGGGAATGACCTGATAAGGGGTGCCGAAAAGAACGAGTAGGGCGGTATAGGATGACCCACCCCCGAATCCCACCAGGGAGTACGCGGTGGCCACGATGAAGAAGAGAATGGGCAGTGCGGGGGTCATGACGAAAGCGGTAGGGGGTCGACGGGCCGGACAGTCATGTGAATCCATTGAGAGGAGTCATCCTCGTAAAATTCCTGTTTCCAGATGGGAACACGGGCTTTTACGGATTCAACGATGGCTTCACAGGCGGCAAAGGCGGGATGACGATGGGCTGCCTGTACGCCCACCCAGATGGCGATATCCCCAATGTGAAGATGGCCCACGCGATGAACGCAAACGGCCTTTTCGATGGCGTGCTTATGAAGGACCTCATCGAGAATGCGGTCCCCTTCCTTTAGGGCAAGGGGTTCAAAGCATTCGTACAGGAGGGATTGGACTCGGCGTCCATCGTTTTGATTTCTCACACGTCCTTCAAAGACGACAAGACCGCCCGCGGAGATTGATTCCAGTTGCCGACGCAGGGATTCAGTGTTGATGGGGTGAGATGTGATTCGAAACATGGTCAACCTCCGGCGAATGGGGGAAGAAAGGCGAGGGTGTCCCCGTGGCAAATAGGAGTGTCCCAATCGGCGAATTCCTCGTTGATCGCAAGTTTCACATACTGGCGGTCCGCGTTCCACGGAAGTCGATTCTCCAGTTCAATCCACAACTGGGAGGCGGTGGTCGCTTCGGTTTCAAGGGTTTCATCCGAACATCCGCGTTCTGTTCGAAGTCCTCCAAAGTAGTGAAGGTGAATCGTTTTCACGCAGAGGCCGGTTTTCTAAAGGTTTGCATGGCCTGGGTGAATTCCTGAGGAGTGTTCAGGCTGCGAAATTCCCCGAGAGCAGGGCATGGAATGGTCTGAACATCCATGGTGAAGAGGGCCTGGTTTGGACCATGGATTCCCCGGGTGATCGCATGCTTGAACGGTTCGAAACTTCCGGGTTCATAAATGGCGCAGAGGGGCTCCATTATTCCTGTTTCCGGATGAACGAACACCGTTGCGGTTCGATGCGGATTGCGGGATTCGACAAGAATCTGAAGCGTGTCCGAAGTGATCATGGGCATGTCACACGCGAGAACGAGCCAGGCTGCGGAAGGAATTTGCTGCATGGCCGACAGAATGCCATTTAGAGGGGTTTGAAATGGAAAGGCGTCGTGAATCAGGGAAAGTCCGTTGAAGGCGGGATCGCTGGTTTGCGATGCACGGATGGAAACATGAACCTGTTGGCAATGGGGTTGTAAAAGTTTGCTGCCATGTCGGGATTGGATTTCTGAATGATAGCGAAGCCCCGCCTTGGGTTCGCCCATACGGCTGCTGCTGCCTCCACAGAGGAGAAGGCCGTGGAGCGGGGGGCTGGATGCAGGTACGGCTGTCATGCCATTCATCCTCCGATCGCGTGCATGCACCGCGAAGGTTGATACTGGTCCCGCATGGTATGCTCCAGGGGCTTGATGACGAGTGTTTGTTCGAAGATGGCGGCGATCTCGTCATCTCCGGCTCCGTTGCGGAGGGTGGCGCGCAGATCCACTTCGTCATGATTCCCCAGGCAGGGACGCAGCTTGCCGTCGGCGGTAAGGCGGATCTTGTTGCACGATTCGCAAAAGTGCAGATTGGTCATCATTCCGATGAATCCCAAGGTGGCGCCGGTTTTCTCGAGCTTGTAGTAGCGGGCTGGGCCATGCCCGAATTGGATGTTTTCAAGAGGGATCAGCCGGTCTTTTTCCCCAAGCCGCCGGATAACTTCCCCGATGGGCAGAAAGTTGGCTTCTGTGAGCATCTCCGTGGTGGTGATGGGCATCAATTCAATGAATCGAAGAATAAGCTGTTGTTCCGCCGCGAAACGGACAAGAGGCCAGATTTCGTCCTCATTCATGCCCCGCATTAGGACGGCATTGAGTTTGATGCTGGGAAAACCGAGTCGGACGGCTATTCGAATCCCTTCAATCACAGGCTGAACCTCAGCTTTGGTGATTTTTCGGTAAGTGGTGGGGGTCAGGGCATCGAGACTGATGTTGAGGCTCTGCACTCCGGCAGCTCGCAGTCCTTCGCCCAGTTTTGGAAGGAAAGTGCCGTTCGTGGAAATGCCGAGGGAATCCACTCCGGTGATGCGTTTGAGGTCCGCCAGAAAATCGACGACATTCCGTCGCAGGAGCGGTTCACCTCCGGTGACACGAAACTTGCGAAAGCCGAGCCTGGTTGCGACGCGTACGACTCTGAGAATCTCCTCATAAGTCAGGACTTCATCACGTTCCTTCCAATCGACGAGCCCTTCCGGCATGCAATAGACGCAACGTTCGTTGCATCGATCCGTGATCGAAATGCGAAGGTAGTCGATCGGGCGGCGATGGGGGTCCAATCGGGCCATGCTCATGGGTGATGGAAGAATGATTTCAAACCACCGGAGAGTAGCAGCTTGCAGATCATGGCACAACGTTGACGTTATGCCGGAGCATCCAACGGCACTCCATTGAGAGATAGGAGAATCGCCCCTAACAGGTTGCTAAATATGTGGAAACGACCATTCCGACTTTTTCAGGAAGCTGCTAATGCAATCAATCCCAGCTCAGATTCCCGGCGGACTGATACTCCGTGACCCGGGTTTCGAAGAAGTTCTTCTCCTTTCCGAGATCGATCGTTTCGCTCATCCAGGGGAAGGGGTTGCGGGAGCCGTATTGAGTAGGCAGGCCGATGCGTTCAAGCCGACGATCGGCGATGTGCTGCACGTATTCGCGAAAGAGATTGGCGTTGAGGCCCAGAATTCCATCCGGAATGCAGTCGATCGCATAGGCGATCTCAAGCTCCACCGCCTGACGGACTTTCTGGATGAGATGATCCTGAAAGCCGGTAGTCCAGATTTCGGGGTTTTCCTCCTTCAGAGTGTTGATGAGATCGATGCCAAAGTTCAGGTGGATGGTCTCATCCCGCATGATGTACTGGAATTGCTCGCCAATACCGGTCATGCGGTTCTGACGATGAAAGGAGAGAATCATGACAAATCCACTATAGAAAAAGATTCCCTCCATGATGACGTAGAAGCCCACCAGGTTTTCGAGAAACTTTTGCTTCCCCTCGAATGTTTCAGTGGTGAATCCCGGTTTCATCAGGTCTTCGGTCAGGGTGATCTCAAAGATGTCCTTGTCGTGGATGGTGTTCACCTCGTGGTACATGTTGAAAATTTCCCGCTGATCGAGGGAGAGGGATTCCACGATATAGTGGAAGGTGTGGGTGTGAATGGCTTCTTCGAAAGCCTGGCGGAGGAGGTATTGCCGGGCCTCGGGATTGGTGACCTGCTTGAAGATCGCGAGCACGATATTGTTGCCCACGAGGCTTTCCGCCGTGCTGAAGAATCCGAGATTGCGCATGATCACCTTGCGCTCTGCAGCCGAGAGTTTGTCGGATTTCCACAGTTCGATATCTTTCGTCATGGGCACCTCGGTGGGCATCCAGTGGTTCGCGCATCCGTTGAGGTAGTGTTCCCATGCCCAGTGATACTTTAGGGGCATCAGTTGATTGACGTCGGCGGCGCGGCAGTTGATTAGGCGTTTTTCCTGGGGATCGAGGCTTTTGGTGAGGTCACGAAGTTCGGCAGGAGTTTCGGAAAGGGTGCAGCAGGACATAAGGGGATGGGGTTGGAAGGTGGAGTGGGAGAAGTAAAGGTTGAGGATTACTGGCAGCTTTCGCAGGTTGGATCGTCGAGGCTGCAAGCTTTGGGCGGGGTGGGGCTGGGCCGGGCGAGAACGACATTGCTGGAGGCCGATTTGCTTTTCATCCACCGGGGCTGGATACCGCGTCGATTGACGTCCAGGGTGGACTTCTCGATCTGCGTCGCGGCGAGCGTGCGAAGGTAGTAGGTGGTCTTGAGTCCCTTTTCCCAGGCAAGCATGTACATGTCGTGCAGCTTTCTTCCGCTGGGTGCGGCCAGATAGAGATTGAGGGACTGGCCCATGTCGACCCATTTCTGGCGGCGGCTTGCGCACTCGATGAGCCACTTGGGATCGATCTCGAACGAGGTGAGATAGAGGTCCTTCAACTCCCGGGGAATGCGGGGGATTTCCGTCAACACGCCGTCGAAGTGCTTCAAATCCTCAAGCATCTCGGGGTCCCAGAGGCCCAATGCCTTCAGATCCTCGTAAAGGAAGGTGTTGAGGACTGCGAATTCACCGGAGAGATTGGACTTGGCATAGAGGTGTTTGTAGGTGGGTTCGATGGACTGAACCGCGCCGGTGATGTTGGAGATGGTGGCCGTCGGGGCGATGGCCATGGTGTTGCTGTTGCGCATGCCGTGTTCCCGGATCGCCTTGCGGACGGTGCACCAGTTCATGGTGGTGGAGCGATCGACAAAGAAATGCCCGCCGCGTTCGCGGGCGAGAAGATCGAGCGTATCGATGGGGAGCAGTCCCTGATCCCACTTGCTGCCCTTGAAAGTTTCATAGGGGCCGCGCTCCCGGGCGAGTTCCGTGGAGGCGAGAATCGCGTAATAGGAGATCATCTCCATGCTGCGATCGGCAAATGCCACGGCGGCGGGACTGGCATAACTGATCCGCATTTTATAGAGCGCATCCTGGAATCCCATGAGGCCGAGGCCGATGGGGCGATGTCGCAGATTGGAGATCTTTGCTTCAGGTGTCGGATAGAAGTTGATGTCGATAACGTTGTCGAGCATGCGCATGGCCGTGCGCACCGTGCCCGCCACAAGTTCCTCGTCAAGGCCCCCTCCCTTGAGATGAGCCCCGAGATTGATGGAGCCGAGGTTGCAGACCGCCGTTTCGTCCGCCGAAGTGTTGAGCAGGATTTCGGTGCAGAGATTGGAGCTGTGCACCACGCCGACGTGATGCTGGGGGGAGCGGATATTGGAGGGATCTTTGAAGGTGATCCAGGGGTGCCCTGTTTCAAAGAGCATGGAAAGCATTTTTCGCCAGAGCACCATGGCTTCGACTTGCTTGTGCTGTCGAAGTTCTCCCCGCGCAGCCATTTCCTCGTAGTGCAGATAGCGCGCTTCAAAGGCGGCACCGTAGAGTTCATGGAGGTCGGGAACCTCCACGGGGTTGAAAAGCGTCCACTGTTTCTGGGCGGCGACCCGTTTCATGAAAAGATCGGGAATCCAGTTGGCGGTGTTCATGTCGTGGGTGCGGCGTCGCTCGTCGCCCGTGTTTTTTCGAAGCTCGAGAAAGTCCTCGATGTCGAGGTGCCACGTCTCCAGATAGGCACACATGGCGCCCTTGCGTTTGCCCCCCTGATTGACGGCCACGGCGGTGTCATTGGCGACTTTGAGAAAGGGAATCACTCCCTGGCTGTGGCCATTGGTTCCCTTGATCTGGCCGCCTGTGGCGCGGACACTGGTCCAGTCGTTTCCGAGGCCTCCGGCCCATTTGGAGAGCCGTGCGTCATCCGCCACAACTTTGAAAATATGATCGAGGTCATCCATCACGGTCGAGAGATAGCAGGAGCTTAATTGGGGGTGAAGAGTTCCCGAATTGAAGAGCGTGGGGGTGGAGGACATGAACAGGAACTGCGAGAGGACGTTGTAGAACTCGATCGCCCGCTCCTCCCTTTTGGGTTCATGGAGTGCGAGTCCCATGGCCACACGCATCCAGAAGTATTGAGGCGTCTCGAGGCGGCGCCCCTCGTGATGGATCAGGTAGCGGTCGTAGAGGGTCTGAAGTCCCATGTGTGAGAAGGACTCGTCCCGCTCATGCCGCAGGGCTCCAGAGAGCTGTTCCAGATTGAAGTGCAGCATGTCCGGATGCAATCGGTTGAGATTGACACCAAGGGCGATGTATTCGGCGAACCGGGAGGCATGAACTTCGTCAAGATCCGGGCTTCCAAGGGTCTCCCGGTAGATGATTCGTAGAAGGAGACGGGCAGCCACCGTACTGTGGATCGGGTCCTGTTCGATATGAGTGCGCGCGGCCATGATGTTGGCCTTTTCAATTTCCACCACAGTCACTTTTTCGTACAGGTTTTGGATTGATTCGGACGTGAGATCCTTTGCGGAAGTCCGATCTTCGAATCCGGCACAGGCGCGTTGAAAGGTTTTCAGAATGCGATTCGCATCGAACCGCTCCTTCATCCCATCCCGGGTGGTGACATAGGTGGGTGCGGAGGAAAGACCTTCGGGGACGGGGGACGATGGGGTCTCGGCGGGAGCAGGGGCTGAGGATTTCGCTTCGCGGGCTTTTTTTCGTTCCTCCCGGTAGAGGATGTATCGACGGGCAATCGCATGGTGACCATGGGCCATCAATTGGGATTCCACGATGTCCTGAATCTGCTCCACCTGGGTGGGCTCGGTGCGGACCAGTCGGGCAAGGACGAGTTTGACGGCTCCTTCCGTGGTCACCCGAACCTGTTCCAGATCGGAGTTGGTCAGGGATTCCCCATGCGCTTCACGTTCCGCACGGAAGGCGTTCTCGAGGGCGAGAGCGATACGGGCTTCATTGAAAAGATCACGCCGTCCGTCGCGCTTGGTGATGTAAAACTCCGCAGTATGGAGGGGATCGACGTTGTTGAAAACCAGTTGTTCGGATGGATGATCGCTGATCATGGGATGGGATGATTTTGAGGGATGAATCGTGATTCGAACTCCGAGAAAGCATCTTTTTTTTCCGTTCAACAACCATCCTCAGGATAGGGGGAGAAATGAATATGAACGGAAAAGACACTACAGGGAGTGGTGGATCAATTAACTTGGTACTACCCGTAGTAAATCGAAACAAGGTCTGTCAAAGCAAACGGGCGACTCTGCCATCCTTTTTTCAACGAAAGGTGTTGGTGTGGAGGAGCGGATGCTTTGTGACGAATTGTGCTTTAACTCTTGAATTTGAAAAACATCCTGTAAATATCGGGCAGTCTCTTATGGATTTGCCGAATTTGGATCACGCAACAGTACGGGCTTCGTTAACCAAGAGGAAGAGTCTTCCCACGTTGCCGACCACCTTTACAAAGCTGATACAAGTTTCTTCCAATCCCAAGGCGAGTCTTTTGGATCTCGCGCAGATCATTGCCTATGATCCGGTGTTGATGGCGAATGTGTTGCGTGTGGCGAATTCCGCCTACATGGGGTTGAGCGAACCGGTGGAGGATCTTTCCGCGGCCATTCTTTATCTCGGAATGAATGAGGTGAAACGCATCGCATTGAGTGTGGGTTCTTTTGATGTTTTTTGTGCAAAGGGGATTTCGACGAGCTTTCTGCGGAACATCTGGCTGCACTCTCTCACGTCGGCTTTGATCAATCAGCAGCTTACCAGCAACGCGCAGTTTGAGTTTTCCGATGAAGGCTATCTTGCGGCTTTGCTGCACGATCTTGGAAAACTGTTTTTCGCCACGAGTTACGCGGGTGTTTACGCCCCGCTTCGTGTGGAAGTGGCCGAGGGCGTGCAGAACGGACTTGCGCTGGAGAGCAGTGTGTTTGGTCTCACGCACGTGGATGCAGGCGAGGTGTTGTGCGAACACTGGAAGCTTCCTCATCGTGTGGCGTTGACGGTAATGCACCATCACAATCCTGAAAGAGTTCAGACAAAGGACGACCGCCTTCTGGTTCTTTCGGTGGCGTGTGCGAATGTGCTGGCTCACCAGGCGATCGAAGACGAACCGGTGGAGGCGAGGTTGCCTGATTTGCAGAAATGGCTCGCAGAGCTGGCGGAGCACAGTCCGAATCCCTCGGCGTTGTCCCCCGAGGCGATTGAAAATCTCCGTCTGCTCGAGACGGATCGAGCCCGTCGTCTCGACAGCATCATGAAGTGAGCTTCACGGGTCGTTGACGAGGTGGGAGAGGGAGGTTCCGGTTTCAAAACTTGTCACGTTGTCGAGCGTGACCTGGGCGATCCGCTCCAAGGCTTCATGGGTCAGAAAGGCCTGATGGGAGGTAATCAACACGTTGGGAAAGGTAAGCAAGCGTGCAAGGACGTCATCCTGCAAAACCTCTCCCGAGAGATCTTCAAAAAAGACGCCGGCCTCTTCCTCGTAAACGTCCAGTCCGGCAAACCCGATGATCCCGGTCTTCAGTCCCGCAACAAGTGCGCGGGTATCGATCAGGGCGCCGCGGCTGGTGTTGATGAGCATCACCCCTTTTTTCATCTGGCGAATGGCATCGCTGTTGATGAGGTGGTGGGTTTGAGGCAAAAGCGGAACGTGAAGCGAGAGAATGTCCGACTCCCTGTAGATTCGGGAGAGATCGGCGTAGGTCACGCCGAGGTCCCGGACGAGTTCCTCGCGTGGTGAGGGATCGAAGGCGAGCAGGCGGCAGCCGAATCCGTGCATGATGCGGGCAAAAACGGCGCCAATTTTTCCGGTGCCAATGATGCCCACCGTTTTCTCATGCAGATCGAAGCCCACAAGGCCTTCGAGCGAAAAATTGCCATCACGAACCCGTGCATAGGCCCGATGGGTTTTCCGGTTGAGAGTGAGGATGAGGGCGAGGGCATGCTCGGCCACGGCGTAGGGCGAATATTCCGGCACGCGGACCACCTTCAAGGCGAGTTCCCGTGCCGCTTTTAAATCAACGTTGTTGTATCCGGCGCACCGCATCGCGATCAGCCGGGTGCCATTCTCGTGGAGTTGGGTGAGGGTGGGGCGGGTGAGCTGGTCGTTGACAAAGGCGCAGACGACAGGACATCCGTGGGCGAGGAGGGCGGTTTCCGGACGCAGAGGTTCCTTGAAAAACACCAATTCATGTCCGCGGGAGGCGTTGACGCGGGTCAACGATTCCTGGTCAAACGGATGGGTGTCAAAGACGGCAATTTTCACTGAACTAGTAACAAGTCATAAGTGCCAAGTAGCAAGAGAAAAGAATCCAGAGTGTCATCCTGAGCGAAGCGAAGAATCTCTCTGCTGCCGAAATGAAAAGACCCGGAGAGATCCTTCGCTTCGCTCAGGATGACGGGGGTGCCATGCTTCCTATTCCGCATCTTGTTACTTGTGACTTGCTGCTTGTTCCTCCTAAAATGCCCGTTCCATGCCACTTAGTTTTCAAGAGGAGATTGCGCGCCGACGCACGTTTGCCATCATTTCGCATCCGGATGCGGGCAAGACCACCTTGACCGAGAAATTGCTGCTTTACGGAGGGGCGTTGCATCTGGCGGGTTCCGTTCGTGCACGGAAAAATCAGCGTGCCGCCACCTCCGACTGGATGGAACTGGAGAAGGAGCGCGGGATTTCCATCACTTCCACCGTCCTTCAATTCGACTATGAAGGATACCGCGTCAATCTGCTCGACACCCCGGGGCATAAGGATTTCAGCGAGGACACCTATCGGGTGCTGACGGCTGTGGACAGTGTGGTGATGGTGGTGGATGCAGCCAAGGGGGTTGAGGATCGTACGAGGAAGCTCTTTGAAATCTGCCGGTTGCGTCACATTCCCATTTTCACCTTTTTCAACAAAATGGATCGGCCCGCCCGGGACACCCTGGCGTTGGTTGACGAGATTGAAAAGGTGCTTGGGATCGGAGCGTTTCCCGTCACCTGGCCCATTGGAAACGGTCAGGATTTCAAGGGGGTTTACGATCGCCTTACGCATCAGGTCTACCTGTTTGAGCGAACGGCACATGGGCAGCACAAGGCGCCGTACCGGGTGGCGGGAGTGGATGATCCGTCGTTGAAGGCTCAGCTGGAGCCGGACGCGTACGCCGCCTGGCGCGAGGAGGTGGAGATGCTGGCGGCGGCGGGGGAGGAGTTTGACGACCGGATGGTGGCGGAGGGAAAAATCACACCCGCGTTTTTTGGAAGTGCGATGAATAATTTCGGCGTTCAACTCCTCCTCGACTATTTTGTGAAACACGGGCTACCCCCGGCTCCGCGCAAATCCGAGGGGGTTCCCGTTCCTGTGGACGATTCCCAGTTTTCCGGTTTTGTCTTCAAGATCCAGGCCAATATGGATCCCCGGCATCGCGACCGCCTCGCTTTTGTTCGCGTCTGTTCCGGCACCTTTGAAAAGGACATGCATGTGCCCGATCCACGGACGGGAAGGGCGATCCGCCTCGCGTATCCCCAGAAATTGTTCGGTCAGGATCGTGAGACGGTGGAGGTCGCCTATCCGGGTGATATTGTCGGGCTGGTTGGCCATGGGACATTTCGCATCGGGGATACGCTGGCCAGTCGGCCGAAAACCCGCTTTCATGAAATCCCCCGTTTCCCCCCGGAGGTGTTTGCCTACCTTCGAAATCCTAATCCCGGGAAATACAAACAGTTCCGGGACGGTCTCGACCAGTTGCTCGATGAAGGGGTGATTCAGGTGTTCTATCTGGTGGATTCCATTCAAAAAGTCCCTCTACTGGGCGCGGTGGGACAGCTTCAGTTCGAGGTGGTGCAGTACCGGATGCAGAGTGAATACGGGGCGGAGTCACGACTGGAGACGGCGGCTTTCACCCAGATCCGCTGGTTTTCACCCGGAGTCACCAAGGAGATGCTGAAAAATGAGTTTCTCGGAACCGGGGTTCAACTTGCCCAGGATCTCGGAGGTGAGCTGGTGATCCTTTTTCCCAACACGTGGACCATGCAACACTTCATGGAGAAACATCCGAAGTTTGAATTGCACAGCGTGTCGGTGGCCACCGTTGACGAGAGAAAGTGAGATCGCTTTAGAGCGATTTCCTTGTTTGAAATCGATTCCTGTAGCGGCGGTCTGTAACCGTCGGTTGGCACTCGCAGAGCGCCGCTACAGCGGAGTCAATCGGCTGTCCGAGTTCACCCATCCTTCAGTGCCTTTGCGATCAATGCGTAATCGTATGAGGTGATTTCCAGTGGATTTCCAGAGGGATCGTTGAAATAGATGGAGAACGATTCGAGGGCTTGATGCTCCACAACGTCCTCCGCCGTGATCTGCCTTCCTTGCTCATCCATCACGGGATGGGTGTCGAGGCGATCGAGAAACTCCAGAAAACCGCGACCATCCACGCGAAAGGCCATGGTTCGGTTGGTGGTGGGGGATGATGGAATTTCGGGGTTGCGTTCGAAGAGAGCGATCATGGTGTTTCCGTTGTCGCTGGATATCATCCAAGGCCCATCCGGGGATTCGCTTTCAAAGATCACCTCAAGCCCAAGGACATCATCATACCAGGCTGCTATGGCCTCCCGGTTCGTGACAAAAATTTCAACGTGGTCGAGTTGATGAACGCCAAACTTTTCACGAGGCTTTCCATCGTCCGGTGAAATCGGAGCTTCCGACTTTCGCTTTAAAATTTCCTCGAGCGCCTCATTCGCCGCCTGGAAAACGGCTTCTTCCTTCAAGGTGAGGAGCACGTTTGCAAGATCTTCATCCTCCCCGGCCATGTGGGCCGACATGTCATCGAGCTTGCGCCGACGCTGTTCAGGGGGCTCATCCCGCAAATCCTGGAACCAGGACAATAAAAATTCCTCTTCGGCGACAACTTCAACCAAAACCACCAACTTCTCTGGGAGAGTGGGTGCCATGCAAGGGCGCGATGACTTTCTTTGAAACTAAGTTTCGAAGATTGCCTTCGACTTGTTTGAAAAATGCAACAAAGAAATTATTTTGGCAATGCAATTCGAATGCGATGGAAGTGCATGTCAAGAATGGCGTTTTAATTTTATTTCGGCATGTCGAATTGACTGGCGGTGGGATTGCAGGATCCAAATGAACTTGAATTCAAGCTTTTCGAAACATTTTCTGTTATCGGGCCAAAAGCGATTGCCATTCCGGTTGATGCGTTGATAAATTTGGGATTCAGCATTATGACGCAGAAAATTTTCAAGAGCGATGAGGAATGGAAGAAGGAGCTTTCTCCTCAGCAGTTCGAAGTTTGCCGAAAAAAAGGCACGGAACGGGCCTTTACCGGTGAGTATTACAAAACGAAGGCCAAGGGAATCTACCTTTGCGTCTGCTGTGGAAGCGAATTGTTCAGCTCCGATGCCAAGTACGATTCCGGCACCGGCTGGCCTAGCTTCACCTCTCCCATTTCCGAGGACAACATTCACACGGAAGTGGATGACAGCTACTCGATGGAGCGGACCGAAGTGTTATGCAATCGATGTGACGCCCACTTGGGTCATGTCTTTGATGATGGTCCCCGGCCCACCGGATTGCGTTACTGCATCAATTCCGCAGCCTTGAAACTGGTCCCTCACAAAAAGTAGTTCATGAGTGCGGTCCCGAAGTTTGTGTCGGCGGCTCCAGCACTTCCATCACCCATGCCGGGGCAATCCGGCCGCTGCCTTCTCGATTCCAAGGTCACGGGAGGGTTTTTTTCATTGATGGAGGGAGTATTCGACCCTGGCGCCGAAGTGCCCCTGCACATTCACCATCGTGAGGACGAAACGTTTCATGTGCTGGAGGGAACCCTTCGTGTCCGATGCGGGGAGCGTACGGAGGAGATTGGGGTGGGGGGGACGGCGTTTCTTCCCCGAAACATTCCTCATCAGGTGGGCAATTCCGGAAAAATACCCGTTCGTGTGATGATCCTGATCACTCCAGGGGGATTCGAAGGATTTTTCGAGGAGCTTGGACGATTGGCCCGGGCCGGAGCTCTTGATCCGGCGAAATTTGCCAGTATAGCCCAGTCGTACGAAGTGGAATTTGTCCGGGATTGAGAATCGGTTCACCAGAAAACAGAGGTAGCCGGGCGCGTCCCTGCGCCCGGATTTGCCGCAGGAACCCGGCAGGCTACGTTTTTAGAGTCCCGCCTCTGGAATCCGTACACCCCTCGCCTCAAGGCGAGGGGTGTTTAAAAGAAGTGAATGAGCCACGGATGAACACAGACGCAACAATTTTTGCAAATCCCGCTACACGGGATTTGCGTACCCATGCCGGACGTGTGTAGCACGTCTGGCAAAAAGGATTCTTCCGTGTTCGTCCGTGGTTAAATTGCGGTCTGCCTGGTATATCCTTCGACTTCGCTCAGGATGCCCCCACTTCCTGTTTAAAGCAGGAAGGGGGTCAGTTTTCAGTTGTGTCGCCGTCGATCCCTGAGTTAAATCCCTTCCCATGAGCGACATACCTCCTCCGCTTCTTCCGGAACATCAACTCGCCTGGGCACAGGAGGATCTGCGGCGGTGCCGCCGCCGCCGCCGGTGGCTTTTTATTTTCTTCCTGCTCAGCCTCGGTCTGAATGTTCTCTTCTATCTCGGGTTCGCCATGAACACCAAGGAGAAGAAGGTTCATGAGCACGGGTCGGTGTTCTCCAAACGCTTCATCGCAGGGGACGAGGAGGCGACCCACAAGATCGCCGTGGTCCGGGTCGAGGGGCTCATTTCCAAGTCTGTTGAAGGTCACATGGGCTATGACGGCATGGTGGCCGACATCAAGGAGCAACTCCGGCTCGCCGTGGAGGATGAGGAGGTGCGCGCGATTATTCTTCGCATCGATTCCCCAGGTGGGGAAGTGCTTGCCTCCGATGAACTCTACAGGGCGGTGAAGCAGGCCCGCGCGAAAAAACCGGTCGTTTGCAGCATGGGGTCCCTCGCGGCAAGCGGGGGATACTACACGGCGATGGGGGCCACGTACGTCATGGCCGACGAACTCACGATCACCGGTTCGATCGGGGTCATCATGCAAACCATGAACTACAAGGATCTCTTCGGAAAAATCGGCCTGCGTTCGTACGTGTTTAAGAGCGGCAAGTTCAAGGACATCATGAACGGCAGCCGTGAGCCCAGTCAGGAAGAGATGGATCTTTTGCAAAATCTGATCATGGAAACCTACGATCAGTTCCTCAACATTGTGGCCACCGAGCGCAAACTGGATGCAACCATGTTGCGTGAGACGCTGGCGGATGGACGCGTGCTTTCGGGACGCCAGGCACTCGCCGCCAAGCTGGTGGATGAGAACGGGACTTTTGATGATGCCATTGCCAAGGCTAAGAAACTCGCCGACATTCCCTCCGCTCGAGTGGAGGACTATGTGGTTCCTTTTTCCTTGGGCAATCTCCTGGGAATATTTTCCAAGGCCGGCGTTCCAAAGATTCAGATCGATCTTCCGCCAAACGTGGGCATCCAGTTGCAGCAGGGGAAGATGTATTTTCTCTCGACGAATCTGTTTTAACAAAAAACGATAAACCACAGGGATCGTAGAGACACAGAACAGAGAGGCGGAAGGGCCTCTCGCAAAGGCTTTGTTTCTGATTTTGGAGAAGTTTGGTGCGGAAGAAGTTTCGAGCATGGCCACCGCCCCCAATTTTCCGATCGTTGCTTCCCTTTGCGCCTTTGCGAGTGAAATTTCGACCTTCTTGTTTCCGTGCTGTAGGGGACATCAGAATTCCTTCTTGGATTCGAATTTGGGCCTCCCTAAAATGGTTTTATGTCGAACATGAATCTCAAAATCGGATTTCTCGGCGCCGGACGCATGGCCACCGCCCTGGCACAGGGACTATTGAACGCCGGAATCTGCCGGAAGGACCAGCTCCTCGCCAGCGATGTGGATCGTGGTCAGTGCGAGCGCTTTGAAAAAGAGACCGGTATCAAAACCTGCGTCGCAAATGATGAAATCGCGGTGTTTGGCGATGTCGCCATCCTCGCCGTAAAACCGAATCATGTGGACGAAGTTCTGGCCAGCATTCGCTACCCGTTCGGAAAAAAACTTTTGATTTCCATCGCCGCGGGCGTGTCCCTGGCGGGTTTGGAAAAGGGACTCGACTCCAAAGCCCGGGTGATCCGTGCCATGCCGAATACTCCGGCTTTGGTCTCCGCCGGAGCGACGGGGTATGCGGGAGGAAAGAACGCCACGAAGGAGGACATGAAGACGGCGGAAACCATTTTCAATTCCATCGGCCTGTCTTTCGCCCTGCCAGAAAAGATGCTCGATGCGGTGACGGGTCTCAGTGGTAGCGGTCCGGCTTATATTTTTCTCGTCATCGAAGCGCTTTCCGATGGAGGGGTGGAGATGGGCTTGCCCCGCGACGTCGCCCTCAAGCTCGCCGCTCAAACCGTGCTGGGCGCCGCAAAGCTCACCCTACACACTGGAAAGCATCCGGGTGAATTGAAAGACATGGTGACCTCACCGGGTGGAACCACGATCGAGGGATTGCA
>CAYYYL010000017.1:0-59270 GCA_964475835.1 uncultured Verrucomicrobiota bacterium
TCCAAATCAGATCCACCCTCCAAGGGGAAGAAAAGAGAACCGGCACCGTACGCCAAGGATATGAGAGAAAGGGAGTCTCTCAAAAAACGCCGGTGCCCGTGGGAAATCTATAATTAAGACAAGCAGCCTTGTCTTTTGTTCAAAAAAACCCAATTTTTGCCTCATGCCTGTCACCCCCGTCGATCCCTCCCACTTGCAAACCTGGGTTGAGGCTCTGAACAAGGAGCTCAAGCGCTATTCCGACAAGGACTGGAACTACAGCCGGATCGTGGTGGAGATGCACCCTCTGACCCATTTAACATCTCCGTATATCCTTGATATAGAATGGCTTGCGTTGGATGGAAAACAGGCCCAAACCACCCTCAAAACCCTCCAGGGGGAGCTGACCTGGGGGGGGCGTCACAGTCACGAGCTTGGAATTCTGGAGATCATCAGCCTTCGCCTCAACAAGGCTCTTCTGGAAGTGACGTCAGATGCCCATTGGAACGGGGTCCGTCCCATCTTTCGCCTCGCCAAGTGTCAGGATCTGCTGGCTTTAGGCCGCACCCACGGTCTCTGGTACCGGGTGGACGAAGTCGCCGGGGAAGAGTTTGAGAACCGTTGATCCCAGCATTTCTCCAAAACAATCGAATCAACTCCCCTGATCCGGTCGGCAGTCAGTTAGAATCCGGCAGCACCAATTTCCGGTCTTTAAAGATTTTTCGAAACGCTCCTTTGCGTAAGTGATGCTGGTCAAAAAAGTCAGAATCATCACAAGAACATTTGGCCGGGTCATATGAACCAATGACCGGAATTTGATGAGATGCCGCAAAGGCCCTGAAATAAACTTCGGCGTCCAGAATGGGCTTCATGTCGTTTGAATGGGGAATCTCGCTGTAATAAAGCGGATGAAAAGGCGTCAGCAGAAAAACTATTTTCTTCTTTTTGTCTAAAAAATACGAAATCAAGCATTCGAAATCAGTCTTCTGTTGATCTCCCAAACGGACAAAAGAGGTCAACGATGGATCGCGCTGATGCTCGAAGCGCGTCACCGCATAGCTCCGCGCTTCTTGAACGCTCCTTGCACGGACAAAAATGCCCGAGCTGCTCGACCCATCCACAGCCAAAATGAGGTCTTCAAATTCCAACTTTTTATTCGTGGGATAATCGACCCGTTCGAGATTTTTCATAAAAAAATGCCGGATCGACATTTGATAATATGACGTTGAAAACAAATCGAAAAAACATGCCCCATCGTATTCCATCGCTTCGCTGACGTTCATCTTCTTCTCAGGATGAAGGACTCCCATCATAGACTGGTATTCCGAAGCGAGGGCGCTCCAATAGGAAGCAGGATTGTTAGGATTGAGCAACCAGGGCGGAAGCTCAAAAATAAAAAGTGAAGCTTTTTCCTCCATCCCGTTTTCGCGATAAAGACCCGAAAAAGCGACAAAGTCTTCAATCCGGGCCCCCGCCACGCTGCTATTAAAAAACAGATCCGTGGGATGAACGAACAAATCGTCTGCGCCCAACAAAAAAGAACGGCTTGATCCAAAAAGAATAGCCCTCTTGGTTTGCTTCAACTGCTGAACATAATATTTTATCCGAAGCCTGTCGTCTCCAGCGGGATTGCCAAGATTTAGACCCTTCAGCAAGATCTCGGCGCCCCTCTGCTCACCCCTTCCTCCGGTAGTGGAACGGCTTGTTGTCGCATTTTTGTCGTGAAAAATCCATCCGTTAAAAAAACCGGATGGATCCACGAAATAACTCGTGGACCCAAGAAACAAAGCGATCGGCAACAAACAGAGTAATTTGAACGCCAAGGTTTTCATGGCCTAAAACTGAAAATAAATGAACGGCGACTGCCTGAATTCACCAAAAGTCAATATCACAAGGATCAGTGCGTAATATGCAAACCATCGGATCCACCATGGCCTTTGAATAAACCATTGCCCCACGCGTCCATATTTCCACCAGGCAATTTCAACAGCCAAGAGAACCACGATGGCGACATATCCCACCGATACCAAGAGCTGGGAAATTCGGGGAGGTCCGACTGTGAAAAACGATTCCACAAATTGCAGCTCCAAAAGCCCGCGAGCCAATTTCACAAAGCCTGCCGGCAGTTGGGAGACGATGAAAAATGCGTCGGAAACAGTATTGGCCCTAAAGAACACCCAACCGACAAGGACCAGGCTGAATGTCGTCAAAACGCGGAAAAAGGACAAAAAAAACGGAAATTTTTCCAATTCCAAAAACCCGATCAACCTGGAACGAACGGGCTTTAGAATCGATCCCCCGATCAAATAAAATCCATGCAAGGCGCCCCAAACCACGAAAGTCCAACTGGCGCCATGCCAAAGACCACTCAAAAGAAACGTCGCCAAAAAATTCCAATAGTGCCTCCATTTCCCGCCCCGATTGCCACCGAGCGGGACATAAACATAATCTCGGAACCAACTGGACAGCGAAATATGCCAGCGATGCCAGAAATCTGAAATCGAAGTCGCCAGATAAGGCGTTTTGAAATTGGTCATCAACCGGAACCCCATCACTCGGGCCGCGCCGATCGCAATGTCGGTGTAACCTGAAAAATCGCAGTAGATTTGAAATGCGAAGCAAAAGGTCGCGAGAAACAACGCATCACTGGCCGCGCGCTCGGGGTGCCTATAAGTCGGATCCACAATCAGCGCCATTTTATCCGCAATGACCAGCTTCTTGAAAAACCCCCAAGCCATCAGCCGCAACCCGCTCGTGATGCGCCCGTAATCGAATTCGTGCTTTTCACGAAATTGCGGCAACAAATGGTTTCCCCGTTCGATCGGTCCGGCAACGAGTTGGGGATAAAACATCACGTATAAGGCGACGATTCCAAAGTTTCTCTCCGCCTTTTGATTTCCCCGGTACACCTCGATCGTGTAACTCATCGATTGAAACGTGTGAAATGAAAGCCCGATCGGCAAAAGGATTTCAATCGGTTGGATATTCCAGCATCCCCCCAATGCATGGTTCAGCCAAACGAGATTTTTGACAAAAAATCCCGAATATTTAAAGACGCACAACACCCCCAAGTTGACGGACAAACTTGCCAGCAGAAAAAAACGGCGGCGGCGGCCGACTGACTGCTCAATGAAAATCGCGCTGAAATAATCGAACGTGATCGTGAAAAGCAAAATGAAAATATAAGCCGGAATGGCGACCATGTAAAAATAGCAGCTTGCGAGAAGGAGCAGGACCCACCGCCGTTTGAAAGGGCACAAAAAATATCCTACGGTGACGAGAGGGAAGAAGACGAGAAAGTGAAACGAATGAAACAGCATATCAGGTTCCTGCCACGTGCGAACACGGACTTCTCATTCCTTCCACTTGATGCTGCAACCCATCGATGGATTTTGATCCTTGGAAACAAGTTTGCCCTGTAGGATGGCGTTCACCGCTTCGGCAAGATCCCGACGTCGCACCGCCTTCTCATCCTGCCAGTTATCATCGATGCGTCCGTGATAGCGGAGTAAAAATTCCGATCCCACGCGCTCGTAGACAAAAGGATCGGGAGTGCAGACCGCGCCGTAAGCACGGGCCACTTCCTGCGTTTCATCCCATAGATACGGAAAAACATAACCCACTTCACGCGTGCGGCGTTTCATCGCATCAAAATTGTCGTCGGGATAACGCCCTGCATCGTTGGAATTGATGCCGATGATCTGAACGCCCTTCGATCCGAACTCCTTTGCCAGGTCGTTGATCCGATCCTGCACCGCCACGACATAAGGACAGTGGTTGCATATAAAAAAAATTCCCAGAACCTTTGCCTTCTGAAAATCCGTCAGAGACCACGTTTTTCCGTCCGTGCCTTTGAGTGAAAAATCCAAAGCGGGTTTTCCCGCCTCCTCTTTCGTGGAATAGGTGAGAGCCATGCCACATCCCTGAAGGAGCCGTCTCCGGTTGTCAAATCACGATCACATCAAAAAAGAGATTCCAGGATTTAGCCCGGACGAACACGGAACGAACCAGATTACAAAGCCCGCTACACGAGCTTGGAAACTAGGCAATTCATACCCTCCCGGGACTCTTTTCCGATCCAAACACCGGTTTTTGAAGGAAAAAGGCTCAAAAATCCTGACATCTGACTTTTTGGCACATTGGTTGCTCTATGGAGGATGAACTGTGCCTCCTCCATCCTCCATTTTGTTGATGCCAGCGCTCAAGAAGCGGCTGGAACTTGAAAGTTCCGTGGGAAACCTCCCCGCTTTGAAGGGAATTCTCAACAAACTAGGGATGTATACCAACGATCCCAAGGCCACCATTTCCCAGATTAGCGAGGAGATCTGCCTAGACCCATCCCTCTCCGTTCGACTGCTGCGCATGGCCAATTCCGCCTTCTACGCGCGCGCGGAACCGGTATTGAACATCGACCAGGCCGTCCTGGTTCTTGGGGTGGAACAACTCCGTGTACTCGCGCTGACCACCCACTGCGTTGAAACCCTGAGCCCGCAGGACAAATCCGATTTCGTCTGGGAAGATTTCTGGCGCCATTGCATCGCCACGGCCCAGTTCTCCGCCATGCTGGGCCGGTGCTTCCGCCGCGACAAGATGAGTTCCGAACTCGACTACCTCTCCGGACTTCTCCACGACGCGGGCAAACTCGTGATTGCGATGCTTTCGCCGGAGGGATTCAGCTTCGTCCTGTCCAAAGCCCGGGAGGAGAACCTCAGTTTCCACCAGGCGGAAAAACTCTATTTCGACACCGATCACGGCGCCCTCGGAGGCTGGTATCTGGAACGTCAGAACCTTCCACCCGTGGTATACGAAGCCGTGCGCTGCCATCATGACTGGACGCAGGCCGTGAAGGATCAGGAGGTGAGCGCCATCGTCAACGTGGCGGATTTTCTCACACGACAGAATCAGATTGGGTGCTCCGGCAACATGGAGCCCGTCACGGGCTCATTCACCGAAACCGCCGCCTGGAATTTTCTGGTGGCAAACTTTGAATTGAAGGATGATGTCTCCGAGGTCGAGTCGATGCTCCAGGAGGAAACACCCAAGGTTCAGGATATGGTGAATAGTCTGATCTCCAAACCGTCGCCCAACACGCCCAAGGCCTCCTCATGAACTCCGAGATCTCCCTTCCCCAGCACACCGTTCTCATCGTGGATGACGACGAGCAGCTTTTGGAATTGCTCGGTGAAATCGTCGATTCCATGGGCTGCGTCAGCCTGCAGGCCGCCAGCATCGCGGCAGCGCGCAAGTGCCTCGAGGACAACAAACACATCAGCGTCCTGCTCTTCGACCAACTCCTGCCCGATGGGAGCGGTCTCGATTTTTGTCGTGAGCTGAAAAAATCACGTCCTGAAACCCTTCGCATCCTGATCACCGGTTTCCCCGAAGCCCAGGTCGCCCTTTCCGCCATCAACGATGGAGAGATCTTCCGCTTCATCACCAAGCCCTGCAGCGCGGACAACGTACGGGTGACCCTCAAGGAAGCCATGGATCGCTTCCGTCTCGTGCAGGAAAATCAGCGCCTGCAAGGCGCCCTCCTTGCTGGAAATGAACGTCTTCAGAAAACGAACGCAGCCCTCCAGCAGGCACTTTCCAATTCCGTGAAACTTTGCTTCGACCTGCTCGATCACTTCGATCACGTGCTGGCAAGCCACTCCTCCCGCGTCGCCAAATGGGCGGTGACCATCGGGAAAACCCTTCACCTCTCCACGGAGGAACTTGAGAGTCTCGAAATCGCCGCACAAATGCACGACATCGGACTCATCAGCGTGTCACGCTCCTCCCATTCGTGTCAGCAGCTCGGCTGGGCCGACCTCTCCCCCTCCCAGCAATCCGCCCTGCATGCCCACCCCAAAACCGGCGCCGAACTGGTTCAGTTTCTCCACCAGAAGGGCGTACCCGAAATCATTCGGGCGCATCATGAGTGGTTCGACGGGGGAGGATATCCAAACGCCCTTTCCGGAGACCGCATTCCCTTTGCCTCCTCCATCCTTGCCGTGCCCGACGCCTACGACGAAGTCCCGATGGAACGCATGGACGCCGCACGCTTCATCGAGGACAACCTCGGCACGCGATTTCATCCTGAAGTGGGTCGTGCCTTTTTGCGCCTGCTGCAGGATCGTCCCGAAATGGCTGAACGGGAGAGGGAGGTGCTCATCAGCGAACTGGAGGCGGGCATGAAACTTTCCTGCAACGTCTCCAGCGCCTCCGGAGTCCTCCTCGTTCCGAAAGGACAAATTCTGACTCCCAAGCTGATCCAATATATCCTACAACACAACGTATCCGATCCCCTCACCCAACGACTCTTCATCTCCGTATGAACCTCCGATTCCTCCTCCCCGCATTGACCGTCGCCCTTCTCTTTTCCGGTTGTGCCTCCACCGAATATGTTGAAGTGGATCGCACGATCCCCCCCTATTTTCATCCCCGAAATTTTCACGTTCATCCCGAGGGACGTGCCGCTATGCCACGACGCGTTTTGGTGCTCCCCTCTTTCGGCAAAGGCGAGATCACCACTCTGCGGGACATCGATGACATGCTCGTTCAGGAACTGGCCAAGGTGAACGTATTTGAAGTGGTCCTACCCTCCCGCGCCGATGTGGTTTCGCGTCGCAACGAACAGGAATTCACCCTCGAGGAAGCCCTTCCCTGGGCGGAAAAAGAAGGTGCCGACGGAATCCTTGTGTGCCGGGTCAACTCCTGCTCCCCCCACCGCCCCCTGATCCTTGGCACCGCCCTGAAACTCTGGAACATTCCAAAGAAAACCACCGTATGGGCAGCAGACGAAACCCTCGACAGCCAGCTCACCATTGTGGCCAATGGCGCCCGAAACTACTACCTGTCGGAATTTCGCCAAAGCTATCCCAACCGCCGAAGCGAAGCCATTCTGGAGTCCCCCCGAATGTTCTTCCAATACGCTTTTTCAGAAATTTTATCGACCCTGCCTGGAGCTCCAGCTCCCCCTCCTGAACCAAAAAAATAGACTGAATTCCCGGAAATTTTCCGAACTTGAACCAGGATAGGCAAAATTTGCCTATCTCATGTTGTTTTTTTCCTAAAGTCTATAAGGGGACTGCCGATCCGATATGTAGAGGCAGTATAAACATATGATCAACCCACTACAACCGAATGCAGGTGCCATTCGTTCTTCGGAGACCAAGCCGGCCGCGAACAGCGCTCCGGCGAAGCAGGTTTCTTCGAGTGAGTCGGGTTCGGCCTCGCAAGATACCGCGGAGGTGTCGCCGTTCAGCCACGAGTTCGACATGTTTATGAACATGCTGCGTGGAACCCCGGACGTGCGCCCTGACACGGTCGCGAAAGCAAGAGATGCGGTTAATTCCCCCGTAGCCTATCCCCCGCTGAGCATTGTCTCCGGAATTGGCAACCTGGTGGGAAACTTGCTTAAAAAACCCGACTCCGAAGGTTCGTAAGGCAGCCTGAAGGATTCGTTCGCCTGCAGGTTCGATCCATTCGAAATGCAGGAAACCAGGGTGGGAGTTTTTGTCTCGAAGGGGACGAACGAAGGGAAGAAGTCAGAAGTCAAAAGCCGGGCGACAGCATTTGAAGAGCAGTTCCATTTTGGTCTGAGCGTCAAAAATCAAGACATGAGGGATTGGACTTTCCCAACACGTTTGATCCGAAAGTTGGTAAACAAGTAGAATCAAGGCGTCATCTCCCAAGTCTGTATTCTGTCTCCTGACTCCTGTCTTCTGACTTCTGCCTCAAGAACTACTTTTTCGTCACAGAGATCGATTGCGTCAGCACTTCAATGGCGTCTCCGGGTCGATATTGGAACCGGGCCCGCAGCACATCCCCACGCTGAACCACCACGGCGCTTGGAAGGGGAAGCACGAGATATTGGCTGAACCAGTCGATGCTCCGGTTCTCCGTCACGATGGCCGCGAGCACGTTCTTGGTGATGAAACGGAGGGCGTTCACCGTTCCGGTTCCCGTGATGGGAAGCTCCACCTCGCAAGCAAATTGCTTGGGAAGATCCTCGGCGTAGAAAAACATTTTGTAGTTCGCCGGATCGCCCAGGCCGCGGGTCTCCTCAGTCGCCGCCAGAGGATCGTAAAACATCGGCACCGGCGCGTAGTAACCCATGAACTGAAATGCCTGCTGGACAGGTTGCACGGCAAGAATCACCCCCTCGGGAATAAAAACGGGCAGTTTTCCGAATTTCTGACGATAACGCGCCTTGAACGAATCGATCACGTCGATCTGCTTTTCACGCAGTAAGGCCGAGTGCAACATCTCACACACCACCACATCCACCGGCTCGGGAGGAAGAAAGGTCGCCGCATCCGCCTCCACCAATTCGATTTTTTCAGCAAACGGATTGAGAGCGATGATCCTTCGAGCTGCCCCGAGCAGTTCGGGATTCTTTTCCACACACCACACTTTCGACGCCCGATGCGCGGCAAAAAAGGAAAGCACTCCCGTTCCCCCACCTAATTCCACCACCTTGCCCCCCTGCGGCACCACTTTCTCAATCGCCTGCTTGAAACTCTCCATGCGCGCTTTGTCACGCAGCATGTTCGCATGGTAGTGAAAGGGAATATATTGACCGAGCTTGGAAGAATCTTCCTGGAAAGTTGACGTGTTCACTGGGCATCCATAAGAGTCAAAATCGCATCTGTCCATTCGAAAAATAAAGTCGAACCGTCTTTTTTAAAGATACCTTCTTTACATCCATTAACACGAAAACATGAATTTCTTGGCACACAGCTTGCTCTTCATCGTTCTATCCGCCAAGGATTCCTACTAGAACCGCTTCACATTTTTCCATTTCACGCATGAGAGTTGCTGTTATTGGTGCGGGCCGCATGGGTCGGCGTCACATTCAAATCGTTCGTGATCTGGGCCATGAGCTCGCGGGGGTGTGTGACAGCGATCCGAAATCGCTCGATACCGCGCGTGAGGAACAGGCCGTGACACCGGAACGTTGTTTCAACGATGCCATGACGCTCCTGACCAAGACCCGTCCGGAATGTGTCATCATCGCCACGACCGCCCCCTCTCACTGCAATCTTGTCTGTCGTGCGGCTGAAAAGGGCGCGCGTTTCATCCTGTGTGAAAAGCCGATGGCGGTTTCACTCGAGGAGTGCGATTTGATGATTCAGACGTGTCGGGCCCATCAGGCCCGGCTGGCCATCAATCATCAGATGCGATTCATGCAGCAATACACGGAGGTCCGCCGTCTAGTGAATCTGGAATCGTTCGGCGGCCTACGCAGCATCAACGTATTCGCCGGCAACATCGGCATGGCGATGAATGGAACACACTATTTCGAGATGTTCCGATATCTGACGAATGAAGCGCCGACCGAAGTGACCGCCTGGTTTTCACCCGAGAAGGTTCCCAATCCCCGAGGTCCCCAGTTCGAGGATCAGGGCGGATCGATTCATATCACGACCGCCACCGGACGCCGCTTCTACATGGAGATCGGGGCGGACCTGGGTCACGGCGCCAAGGTTCTCTATGCAGGCCCCTACGGGCAATTGCTCGTCGATGAGCTCGCAGGAACGATGTCCCTCAGCACGAGGGAGGAGGCCCAGCGCGGACTTCCCACCACCCGTTATGCGACGCCCTCGGTCGAAAAATCCCTCAAGATCCGCCCGGCCGATGTGCTTGATCCCTCCAAGGCGGTGCTTCAGGCGCTGCTCAGTGATGGAAGCATTCCTACCGGAGAGGACGGACGCCAGGCGATTGCCATTCTCATCACCGCCTATGTCTCCCATGAAAACGGCCATGTCCCGGTCCCCTTCGAACCCGCGAAACTCCCCCGAAAGCGCGTTTTCCCATGGGCATGAAGGGGTGTTTTCTTATTGGGTGCGGTCCCAGCCTGAAGCAGATCAACGTCTCGCTTCTGGCGGAACACGACACCATCACCTTCAATCGATCCTTCCTGGCGTGGAACGACTGGGGATTTCATCCGACCTACTACGCATCGTTCGATCCGCTCGCGCTTGAAGACAACCGCGACGAACTTCAATCTCTCATTCCCTCCTCATCCACCCGGCGTTTCTTTTTGAATGACCGGGCACGTCCCCATTGGAATGATTCACCCAAAATCTCATGGGTGAGGGTGAAGCATGGAGAAACTTTCCGACCAAGCCTTGGAGAGGCCACCGATTTCGGCAACATCGGAGCCTCCTGTCTCCAACTTCTCGCCGCCATGGGCTATTCGCGCGTGGTCCTGCTCGGCATCGACGCCCGTTACTCCCCCGAGATCGAAGGCACACGCGAAGGAGGTTTCCTTCGAGTAAGCCGGGATCCCGACCATTTCATTCCGCACTATGCCGAGGGAAAGCGCCGGGCCCTTGAACCCGACTTCCACAAAATCCTTGGACGCTGGCCCGTGGTCGCTGAAGCATGTCGCCTCCATTCCATCGAGGTCCGAAACGCCTCTCCACAAAGCGCTCTTACTTGTTTTAAAAGAATGGATTTTGACGAGGCTCGACATTGGATCACAACAAGTCCCGTCACGCACTGAGGAATTCGAGCGTCATGTACCCCTTAAAACCAAGCAGCCACATTCCTTCATTACCATGGTAAGGTCGTGCCGCTGGCACGACTGCGGCACACCGAGCCGATGCGCCCTACCGACTTCCCTCAAACACTTTTTAGTGATAATAATCGACTGACTTAGGATTACGCCGTTTTATGGAAACCGCTCTCAAAGTCGCCATCGTGGGCGCCGGTCGCATGGCCCGGGAACACATCCTTGCGTTTCGTGATCTGCCCCAGGTTCAGATCGCCGGTATCCATAGCCGGACACGGACACGCGCCGAAGGTCTTGCCACCGAATTTGCCATTCCGAATGTATGCGATTCGATTCCGGAATTGTTTGAAAAAACATCCGCCGGCCTGGTGGTGATCTCCGTACCCGAAATGCTCGCCAATCCGGTGAGCAAGGTGTGTTTCGAGTTCCCATGGACAGTGTTCATGGAGAAGCCCCCGGGCCTCGATCTCAAGGATGCCGAGGATATCCACTCTGCTGCAGCCTCCCGGAAGCGAAGGGTTTTCGTGGCGCTCAACCGCCGTTTCTACTCCAGCACCCAGACGGTCCTTGAAGAAATTTCGGGGAGCCATAAAAACCGCATCATCAAGGTCCAGGATCAACAGGACCTTGCCGAAGCCAAGGCGCTGGGACATCCCCCGGAAGTGGTGCGCCAATGGATGTACGCGAATTCCATTCATGTGATCGACTACCTTCGATTTTTTGGACGTGGACGCGTCACCGCCATCTCCCAGGTCCTGCCATGGAACCCGCGCAAACCCGGACTCACCGTGATGAAGATTCAATTCGACAGTGGTGATATCGGCTTGTACGAAGGGATCTGGGACGGCCCCGGTCCCTGGGCCGTGACCATCCAGACCCCTGACAAACGCTGGGAAATGCGTCCCCTCGAACAACTTTCCTGCCAGCTTCGCGGGGAGAGAAAACTGCAACCGATCCCCCTTCACCCCTGGGATCAACAGTTCAAACCCGGATTCAGGCTTCAGGCAAAGCATGCCGTGGACGCCACTCTGGGCAAACCCACACAAAGCCCCACACTGGAGCAATCCCTGGAAACCATGCGGCTCATCCATGCGATGTTCGGACAATAGAAATCCAACGTGAAACCCTCCCTTTTCACATTTTTTGAAATCGCGGCCCCCGCTCCAAAGCGACCATCTCGTTTGGAAGGCCGCACCCAAACGGGTTCCCATGGACCGTACTTCACAAGGGAGGATGCATTCCCCCATGAGTGATCCCACCATCGGATTCATCTTTGCACGCGGCGGCTCCAAGGGGGTCCCGCGCAAAAATCTCCGTATGCTCGGGGGAAAGCCTCTCATCGCCCACGCGATCGAAGCGGCCTGCAACTGCAAGTCGATCGACCGGGTGGTGGTCTCCACCGAGGACGAGGAGATCGCCCGCGTGGCCGAAGAATTTGGCGCTGAAATTCCCTTCATGCGCCCAATGGACCTGGCCCGAGACGACTCCCCCGAATGGCTCGCTTGGCAACATGCCATCCGCACCTTCGAACAAACCTGCGCGAAACGCGTCGGCACCTTTGTTTCCATCCCCGCAACCTCCCCTCTGCGAGGCGTCGAGGATGTCGAGCACTGCATTCAGACTTTCAAAAACGGCGATGCGGATGTCGTCTTCACCGTACGACCTTCGGATCGAAATCCCTATTTCAACATGGTCGTCCTGGACGACCAAAAGCACGCGCGACTTGTCATCCCCCCGCAGGGAAAAGTGTTTCGTCGGCAGGATGCCCCACGGGTGTATGACATCACCACCGTGGCCTATGTGGCGCGGCCCGAATTTATCCTCACATCCAACGGCATTTTTGAAGGACGCGTTCTTGCCGTGGAGGTCCCCTCCGAGCGGGCGGTGGACATCGACACCGAACTCGATTTTCAATTCGCCGAGTTTCTGATGAGCCGGAGAACCAACCCCACACACCCATGATCACCACCGTACGACTGGGTTCACGCCCCATAGGAAAAGGCTATCCCTGCTTCGTCATCGCCGAGGCCGGAGTGAACCACAATGGAAACGTCGGCAAGGCGCTTCAAATGATCGACCTCGCCCTCAAGGCCGGTGCCGACGCCATCAAATTTCAAACCTTTCGCTCCGATCAGGTGGTCACCCGCAACGCACCCAAAGCTGCTTATCAACTGAAATCCACGGATCACAAGGAATCTCAGTACGACATGCTCAAAAAGTTGGAACTTTCCGCGGACTCCCACCGGGATCTTTTCGCCTACTGCAGGAAGAAGGGCATTCTCTTCCTCTCCACACCGTTTAGCGAGGAAAGCGCCGATTTGCTCGATGAACTTGGCGTGCAGGCGTTCAAAATCCCCTCCGGTGAAATCACCAATCTGCCGCTCCTGGAACATATCGCCCGGAAGGGGAAACTGATGATTGTCTCCACCGGCATGTCGGATCTCGACGACGTGCGCCGTGCCATCGACACCATCGGCGCAACCCGCCACTGTGAACTCCTGCTCCTTCACTGTGTGAGCAACTATCCCACCAAACCGGAGGATGTGAATCTGCGCGCCATGAAAACGATGGAGGAGGAATTCCAGCTGCCCGTCGGATTCTCCGATCACACGCTGGGATACGAGATCCCCCTCGCGGCCGTGGCCATGGGGGCGTGCGTCATCGAAAAACATTTCACCCTAAGCCGGGACTTGTCGGGCCCCGACCACAAGGCATCCCTTGAACCCCGGGAACTGGAAGCCATGATTTCAGGCATTCGAAAGGTGGAAGCCTCCCTCGGCACGGGGAAAAAACAACCCGCCCGCAGCGAAGCCGATACCGCTCATGTTGCACGACGCAGCCTCGTCGCCGCATGTGATCTTCCTGCCGGCACGGTGATCCGGAGGGAACACATCGTCTGCCGCCGCCCCGGAACAGGATTGCCGCCCGCACGCATCCAGGAGGTCATCGGAAAGAAAGTTGCGCGACGCGTGAAGGAAGGCTCCCTCCTCAAATGGAGCATGTTCCAATGAGAACGATCGGCGTGGTCACCGTGGCACGATCGGACTACGGAATCTACCTTCCGTTGTTGCGGCGCATGCAAAAGGACCGCGGTGTCTGCCTTCACCTTTATGTTTCCGGCACCCATTTATCCAAACGACATGATCAAACGGTGGGGGAAATCATCGGAGATGGATTTGAAGTCACGGAACGCATTCCTGTCACCGGCAGCGGGGACTCCCCGATGGACATTGCCCGGGCCATGGGGAAGGCCACACTCGGTTTTGCCAGCGCTTATGCAAAACACCACCCCGACCTTCTGGTAGTCCTCGGGGACCGATTCGAGATGCATGCCGCCGCCACGGCAGCCATCCCCTTCAAAATTCCCGTCGCCCATTTGCATGGCGGCGAGCTCACCGAAGGCGCGTTTGATGATTCGCTCCGGCATTCCATCACCAAATTAAGCCACCTTCACCTTGTATCGACACCTGTCTATCGCGACCGAATCCTTCAACTGGGAGAGGAGCCATGGCGCGTCCACCTTTGCGGATCCTTGAGCCTGACCAAGCTTTCCACCCTGCGTAGATTATCCAAGGCTGAAATGGAACAACGCTTTAAAATCCGACTTTCGAAGTCCCCGTTGCTTGTCACATTTCATCCCGTGACCCTGCAATTTGAACAGACCGAATGGCAGGTCCGCCAGCTTCTGGCAGCCCTTCATCAAATCGACCTGCCTGTGGTCTTCACGGCTCCCAATACGGACACTCGGGGATCGGTCGTTCACAACCTTTTGAAACACTACGTGCATACTCACCCCGACTCGAGTCTGGTGGATAATTTTGGAAGTGAAGGTTATTTTAACATGATGCGCCATGCCTGCGCGATGGTGGGAAATTCTTCCAGCGGCATTCTCGAAGCCCCCTCCTTTAAATTGCCGGTGGTCAACATTGGGATCCGTCAAAAAGGGAGGGTTCGCGCCGGTAACGTTCTTGATGTTGGCCATTCCCGGGAGGACATCATCCGGGCGATTCGGAAGGCACTCCAACCGGCGTTCAAACGGAGGATTGAATCCATGACCAATCCTTATTCCGCACGGCAGGCGGATAAAAAAATCCTTCGAGTGCTCCGCGAGGCGCCATTGAATGACCGCCTCATCATCAAAAAATTCGTCGACCAGGAATAATCTATGGATACCCTCAAAAAGGAAAAAGTGCGCGACTACTGGGAGGACCCTCAAACCGTATCGCTCAAGGATGAAAACCTTCGCCACCTGGAAACCGGAGCCATTGCCCAGGCGCTCCGTCCAACCGATGTGGCACTGGATCTTGGTTGCGGAGACGGAGTCAACTCCCTTGTTTATTCGGAACGAGTCGCTTCCCTGCTCGGAGTCGATCGGTCCTCGCAAATGATTCAGCGGGCCCGGGCCCGGCTGACGGAATCCGGAAGGTCCAATACCCGCTTTGAACAACTCGCCACCGAAAATCTACCCCAGCTTGACGGAACTTTTGATGCCATCATCACCCAGCGCTGCCTGATCAATCTGGATTCTTTTGCGGAACAGTCCCAAACCATTCTTCAAATAGAAAAAAAACTCCGGCCAGGGGGGCGTTACCTGATGCTGGAGTGCGTGGACGATGGACGGGAGGAACTCAACCAGTTGCGTGCCCGGATGGGCCTCGAAGCAGTCCCCATGCCCTGGCATAATTGTTTTTTCAAACTGAACCAGCTTCTCCCGCTGCTTGAAAACACCTTCGACATCGAGGACGTTCGTGACTTCAGCATCTATTGGTTGATCTCCCGTCTCGTCGCCCCCCTCATGAAACTCGAGATCCAGGATCCCATGACAAAAAAACTGGATACCGCGGCACGCTCCCTCCAATCCACACTTCAACTCCCAGGACTGAAAGGCATCGGCTCTCAGCGACTTTTTATTCTCAGGAAAAAATCATGCTGAGGTTGGTGTCGAACCATTTCTCTTCGATTCTCTGCAGACTGACTCATGAACATCCGCATCATCCCCCGACTGGACATCAAAGGTCCAAATCTGGTGAAGGGCATCAATATGGAAGGCCTTCGGGTGCTCGGGAAACCTGAAAAATTCGCCCACGCCTATTATGAACAGGGCGCCGATGAATTGATCTACATTGACGCCGTCGCAAGTCTCTACGGTCGAAACAGCCTCCTCGAGATTGTCGAGAAAACCTCGCGGGAAATTTTTATTCCTCTGACGGTCGGAGGAGGTTTGCGCACCCTCGATGACATCCGGACGGTGCTTCGCGCAGGCGCGGACAAGGTTTCCCTCAACACGGCAGCCGTAAGGAATCCCGAATTGATCCGCGAGGCCAGTCTCGCCTTTGGCTCTTCAACCATTCTCATCTCCATCGAAGCCATGCGCCAGTCCAACGGCCGGTATGAGACGTACATCGAATATGGCCGGGAGGAAACCGGCATCGACGCCCTGGAATGGGCTCACCGTGCGGTGGAACTTGGAGCGGGCGAACTGATGGTCACATCCATCAACCAGGAGGGAACAGGAAAAGGATTTGATCTGGAACTGACACGAAGGATCGCCGATGTGGTGTCCGTGCCCGTCATCGCAAGCGGCGGGGCCGGCAGCGTCGACCATGTGTTGGAAGTGATCCGGGAGGGCCATGCCGATGCCGTCGGCCTTGCCTCCCTGCTCCACTATCGCTCCGTCAAGGATCAGAACAACACCGACGCCGACTATTCCAGCGAGGGAAATCTGAATTTCCTGAAGGATCAAAAAAATCTGGCCCGCATCCAGGACACCACCATTCCGGAATTAAAAAATCATCTTCTTCAACACAGCGTCTCATGCCGCTGTCAGGCTTCGTGCTCTTCGTGAACTTCGTGGTATATTTCCCTTCCATTTCATTTTTATAAAAATACCGAAGCCCTGTGCGCTCTGATATGAATTCCAATCATGCAGCGATTATCGACTACGGCCTGGGGAATCTTTTCAGCATCCAAAGGGCATGCGATCACGTGGGTCTTGTTTCCAAAATCACCTCGGATCGCGGGGAGATCGAATCCGCCGCAGCCCTCATCCTTCCAGGGGTCGGTGCCTTTGGCGATGCCATGGCCGCCCTTCACAATTTGGATCTTGTCGGGCCGTTGAAGGATGCCGCAGCTTCGGGCAAACCTCTTTTTGGAATCTGTCTCGGATTGCAGCTCCTCTTCAGTGACAGTGCCGAATTCGGGAAACACCAGGGACTCGATCTCATCCCGGGATCCGTGGTGCGATTTGATAACCCGGTCACGGATGGCCGGACGCTCAAGGTTCCGCAGGTGGGATGGAATCAGATCCTTCCTCGGGAGCAACCATGGAAGGACACCCTGCTCGACGGAGTCCCCGAAGGCGCCTTCATGTATTTCGTGCACTCGTACCATGCCAAACCCACAGACCCAGCCGTTCGTTTTTCAATTTCACGATACGGCAATATTGAATTTTGTTCGGCGGTCCGGCATCAAAACATCATGGCAACCCAATTTCACCCGGAACGAAGCGGCGTGGAAGGACTTAAGATTTACAAAAATCTGAAAATGATCATGGATAACAACAGATGAGACTCAAATTCTGTTCAACTGATTTTAACCACGAAGGTCACGAAGAGCACGAAGTTCTGCGAACAGAGGTGCCAGTTTTTCACTTCGTGGCCTTCGCTATAAACATTGATCCTCAGAATAATGCCCATGAAATCTTTTCTTCTTAAAGAATCCAACGCTGGTTCGCGAAAAACTTATGGAATTGCCCATGTGAACAAGAAATGGAAATTCGAGAACTTATCAAATCAAGTGATTGGATGTGCCATCGAAGTCCATCGTGTTCTTGGTCCGGGACTATTGGAATCGACCTATGAACAATGCCTTGCGCATGAGTTAAAGTCTCACGGCATTGGCTTTCAACTCCAACATGCGGTGCCCGTCATATACAAAGATGTGAAACTGGACTGCGGATATCGAGTAGACCTTTTGATTGAAAACACCCTGATTCTGGAACTGAAAAGCGTCGAGGAATGCAAAGGCATTCACGAGGCTCAATTATTGACCTATATGAAGCTGGCAGGAATTAAAACAGGCCTTTTAATTAACTTTAATGTGACTCGCTTGAAAGATGGATTAAAACGTTTTGTATTATAGAACTTCGTGCTCTTCGTGACCTTCGTGGTTTAAAATTTTCCTCTATTTTAAATGAGTTCATCCCTTGCCAGTGAAAAAACCGAAGCCTACTACGGCCTGCCCACCGAGGTTGTTTTTTGCAAACGCTGCGTCATGTCGAACCAGCGCCCCGCATCCTACCCGGAGTTCAAACACACCAAGGAGCGCAGGACGCCCACCATGCATATCGATGCCGAGGGCATCTGCGACGCCTGCCGCTACGCGGAAAAGAAGGAGCTGATCGACTGGAAGGAACGTGAAGAAGCCCTGTTGAAACTTCTCGATGCTCATCGCAGCAAGGATGGCAGTTATGATTGTGTGGTGCCCGGAAGCGGTGGCAAGGACAGCGACTATGCAGCCCATGTCCTTAAATACAAATATGGAATGCATCCCCTGACCGTCACGTGGCCACCCATCCTCTACACGGACTACGGATACCAGAATTTCCGCAACTGGCTCGAAATCGGCGGGTTCGACAACGTCACCGTCAAACCCAATGGACGCGTATTAAAACTTCTCATCCGACTTGCGATTGAAAATCTTTTCCATCCCTTTCAGGCATTCATCCTCGGACAGAAGAACCTGCCACCCAAAATCGCCGCAAAATTCAAAATCCCGCTCATTTTCTATGGTGAAAATGAGGCGGAATACGGAAACCCCATCGCCGACAACGCATCGTCCCTTCGGGACAAGTCATTTCATACGATGCAAAACATCGATGATCTTCATCTGTCGGGGGTTTCAGTTCGGGAGCTTCAGGAAAAACATGGATTGACGATGGGGGATCTCCTCACCTACCTGCCAGCCTCAAGCGAGGAACTCGAAGCATCGAAGTGCGAGGTGCACTACCTCGGATACTATCTCAAATGGACGCCTCAGGAGGCCTACTACTATTCGGTCGAGCATTGCGGTTTTGAGGCACGTCCTTTTAGGAGTCCGGGTACTTACAGCAAATACAACAGTGTGGATGATAAGATGGATGATTTCCATTGGTACACCACGTTCATCAAATTCGGCATTGGTCATGCCAGTTACGACGCATCCCAGGAAATCCGAAACAAACACCTCACGAGAGAAGAAGGCGTGGCGCTGGTTCATAAGTTCGATGGGGAATTTCCGGAAAAACATTTCAAGGATGTGATGGAATACATCGGCATGGAGCCTGAGCAATTTCTCGCACGCACCGACAAGGCCCGCTCGCCGCACCTCTGGGTCCAGGAGGAAGGAAAGTGGAAACTCCGCCACACCGTCTTATGACCCCTTCAAAGACAAATGAAGAAAACGAGACCCACCTGCATGAATACGCTTTCACACGGTTTGATGTTTCATCATTTTCATGATGACCGTCATCCCATCGGTCAGGGCGCCATTTCGGCGGATGAATTCCGCTCCATCCTCGAATTTGTCGGCGTGGACAACATCCTGCCCGCCCGCGAATGGTTGCATCGTGCTGAAAAAGGGACCCTGCGTCCGAGGGATCTCTGTCTCACGTTCGATGACAATCTGCTCTGTCAGAAGGATGTCGCCCTCCCTGTAATGAAGAGCCTCGGTCTCTCCGCCTGCTGGTTCGTTTACAGTTCCGTACTCCACGGAAATCTCGAACGGATGGAGATCTATCGCTATTTTCGAACCGTTCAATTCAAGGATGTCGACGCTTTCTACGAGGCTTTTTTCCAAACCGCAGAAGGATCCTCTTATGGCGGGAAAATTCGTGAAGCGCTTCAAAGCTTCAAACCCGAGACTTATCTGACAGAAACCCCATTTTATACGGATCAAGACAAACGATTCCGTTTCGTGAGAGATCGCGTGCTCGGAGATCAGGCTTACAAGCAGATGATGGACCTCATGATCGAGCAGAATCGCTTCGACATGAAAGCAGCTGCAGCCAAACTTTGGATGAACGGTTCTCAACTCAAGCAACTCCACTCCGAGGGTCATGTAATCGGCTTGCATGGTTACTCCCACCCCATGCAGATGGGGGAATTGCCCGTAGCCCGCCAACAGGAGGAATACCACCACAATCTCGAGGATCTTCAGACCTTGTTGGGCACTGCACCCACAGCCATGTCGCATCCCTGTAATTCTTACAATCAGGATACCCTCGCGATCCTGTCGAAACTCGGCATCAAGGTCGGCTTTCGGGCGAACATGGCGGATGTTCCTCATCGTTCCGCCCTCGAATGGCCTCGCGAAGACCATGCCAACCTTTTAAAGGCCATGCAGACAAAAACAGCGTCCTGAATTTATTTAACCACGAAGGACGCGAAGAGCACGAAGTTCGGAAGGAAAGAGAACCCCAGAACACAGAGTCAAAACGGACCGCAAAAGAATGGGAGTGGCCGAAATCCCGAACGGCGACTCCGCCGTTTGGGATTTCGGCATCTTCTTCTGTCCGGCCTCTGTGTCTCTGTGTCCTTTGGGGTAAATCTCTCCTTCTCATTTTCTTCGTGTTCTTCGTGCTCTTCGTGGTTAAATAAATTCATTCCGCACCCTTCAAAAATGAAAATCACTGTTTTCACCGGCAACCAACCCCGACATGTGGCGCTGATTGAATCGCTCTGTGACATTGCAGATTCCGTCTTCGCCGTTCAGGAATGCAATACGGTGTTCCCGGGACAAGTGGAGGATTTTCATAAAAAGACCGAAGTGATGAAGACTTATTTTTCGCACGTGATTGCCGCCGAGGAATCCGTCTTCGGCAAACCGCGCTTCGGTCCCACAAAGGCGCGTCAGCTTGCCATCAAATCGGGGGACTTGAACCGGCTGAGTCTGGATGTCTTAAAGCCGGCCCTCCAAAGTGACGTTTATGTTGTATTTGGAGCCAGTTTCATCAAATCACCCCTGGTCGATGCGCTCGTCGAACGCCGCGCCTACAACATCCACATGGGGATTTCTCCGCAATACCGGGGGAATGCCTGCAATTTCTGGGCGCTGCACGACCGTCATCCGGAATATGTCGGCGCCACCATTCATCTTTTGAGCAAGGGGCTCGATTCCGGACCGATGCTTTTCCACACCCTTCCAAAGCCACAGGAAGTGGATGGTTTTGTGTTGGGAATGCTTGCGGTTCAAGCGGCCCATCGCGGCCTGGTGAAGTATCTCGGCGAGGGAACCCTTGCCACCCTGCCCCCGGAAACCCAGGATAAAACAAAACAGATTCGTTACACCCGTAATGCAGATTTCACAGATTCCGTGGCTTCATCCTATTTGAATTCACCACCCTCACCTTCGGAAATTTTCGCTGCATTGGAAAAACGCCCTCTGGGTGAATTTGTCCGGCCTTTTGTGGATTAGCCTCGGACAAAGTTGACAGCAACACCACCATTCCAACTTTTCCACCAGCCTGCCAGGCAGGAAATTTCCCACCTGCCAAAGCATTTATTATACATCAGCCAAAACGCGCCCACCACTTTTTCGCAGCGGGCGCGTCCTGACAAATTTTGTCGAATCGTTACTGAGCTAATTGCATAGATAGTTCAGGAGAAAGATTTCCTGAACTATTTATCGACAAATTTCCACCCGAAGCCTGATAGACATACATTTCCACGTAATCCCCAGCATTTAGGTAGTACAGGGTATTTACCGATAAGCTCGTGCTGTTTGAAGCGCTTCCGGGAGAGGACTGTCCACAAATGTCTGTTGTCCCATTTAACCGAATATAAATTACTCGAAGGCCTGTCGCGTTGGCCGCAAAGTTGGCACTTGCACTAATATGGTACACACCACCGGCTTGAGCAGTTAGTCTTGAGGTGTTTGTAACAGTACTATGCAAATTTCCATAATCGTACCGTTCGGAATTGAGAGTGATCGCTGTATCCGTGGTATTTGAAATGGTCTGAGACGAATTATTATAAGCTCTTGCCCCATTGGCCTGCCCACCAACAAGTTGCATTGAAAGTTCTGGAGAAAGATTTCCAGAACTGTTTACATTCAAACTCCCTCCTGAACTTTGATAAACAACGAGCGTCACATAGTCATTTGCATTCAAATAATACATCGTATCAACCGTCAAACTTGTGCTATTTGTCCCACTGGATGGTCCTGTTTGACCAGCAATATCTGTCGTTCCATTCAAACGAATGTAGGCGACTCGAATGCCAGTGCCGTTGGAAGCAAAATTGACACTACCACTGATTCGATAAACACCAGCAACAGCCGCTGTCAGCCTGGAATTATTTGTACTTGTACTATGCAAGTTACCATAATCATAATATTCGGAATCCAAACTAATGGTTGTGTCCGTTGTATTTGAAATTGACTGAGCTGCGCTGTGATAGGCTCTTACGGTATTGGACTGTGCATTGGCGAACACAGGTAGAATTAAACTAATGAATAGTATTTTGAGAATATTTCTCATATGGGTTTCTGGAGTTTTGATTTGATTTGGCTTGAGTCCATTTAATCGTAGACAATATTAAATGACGTTGACGTTTTGATTCTGGACCATTTTTTTACTTAAGAGCAAGCTTGAAATTTTAAAATTGAGCTCCATCGTTCAACACAGACACACCTATTTCACAAACTAACCATGAAAATTTCAGTTGACGATATTCGTCCCCAAAGCACTTTCGCTTGTTTACTAAAGGAACTGGAAGTGACACTGGAACGAATCCGAACCATGGAGAACCCCAATGTGGTGCTCACTCATTGTCCAATTTGTTTATGCAGGCAAGTCGATTCATTTTCAGAACGCAACGGGTTCGCGATGGATCGTTGTGCCGACTGCGGTCTGATTTTCTGTAATCCGTATCCGACCTCCGAGCAACTTCACCATTGCTACAACGCTCCATGGACACTTATTGAAAACGATCTTTTTAAACAAACTTTCGAAAAGCGCGTTAATATCTTTCTGCCACGGGTAAAGCTTATTCAAGAACATAAGACTCATGGATCACTTCTTGATATTGGCTCGTCCGTGGGCATTTTTGCAGAAGCACTTTTTCGATCCCAATCCCCACTCAAAGTCACTTGTTGTGATTTGAATGCCGTGTCCTGTCAGGATCTCCAGAAGCGCTATCCAAATATGGAGGTCATTCATTCCGATTTCATGCAACTGCCTGAAAAAAGACAATTTGATGTCATTACTTTTTGGGACACGGTGGAACATATCGTGGATTTGCCTGGAATGTTTCAAAAGCTTGGAAATTTGTTATCGCCTGATGGCATTCTCGCTTTTTCGACGCCGAACACCCATAGTTTCGAGTGGTTGATTGCTGGCACAGCGCATCCCCAGCTTACCCCTCCAACCCACGTCAATTTGCTTAATGAAAAATCCATCAGGATTTTACTTGAGAAAAACAAATTTCAATTGGTCGACACCAAAACATTAAACAGCTCTCTCGACATCACGTTTGTCAAAAACCTGATTCAAAACAAGGAAGCGGATTTGGGACGCGTAGGCGTCTTTCTTGCCGAGGAGCTGTTCAATCCCGACTTCATTCAACTGCTTGAACCCTATTTGGTGAAGCATCGGAGAGCAGGCAACATTGTTACTTTGGCAAAGAAGATGTAATCTTTAGCAGCTGCTGAAAACGATGATATGTGGCTTTGCTGCGAGTTTTTGTCTTCAGCAAAGCGAGAGCGAGAAACTCCTACGATGACAAAAAGACGCGCAACGGGACCATTCCGATTTTTTCAGCAAGCTGCTAGCGTCGCCTTGTCTTGTGGCCCCCTGCAGCCCGTTCCACTCCATGCCAAAGTTCGGCAACGGTAATCGCCGCAACTTCGAATGACTCGTTGGCTTGGGTTGCCACCCACCGCTTAAGATCAAAGGTGCCTCTCTCGCCTCGAATGATGACATCCGCATCCAATATTATCGCCATTTGTCGGACGGGTTTTTAAAGGCTTTGCGAGCAGTCCCGAGATCCCGGTGCCATGCCTGGGCTTCTTCCTCCGATAAGTCCGTCTGTCCCAAAAACTCCACCAGATCACTCCCTTTACAAAGATTTTCACCATCTGGAACCAAACGGGCAAATGGGGTTCCGTTTTTGAGAAGCACAAATGTGACATTCTGATAGTGAGCCCGATTCACACAGTCCGTAAAATTGCGGGCAGCTTCAGTCACACGGATATCCAACTTCTTCATAAAATCAGATTATAAGTATTTTCTCAAACCCAACCCATCACAGGTATTGGCTCAGTTTGAAATTTTTTGGAGATTATGACTGACAATCAGAGGCACCGATATAGGGCTGGAGTCATCGGCGCAAGTCATTCTCCACCAACGCCTTACTGAGTCATTTTGTCACTACAGATTCTCTTTCAAGTGCCGATGTAGAGGATAGCCCCCATTGGCCCATGTTCACCGATTTAAAAAGCCTCTGTATCGCTCCGGATAAAACCGTACGGGATGCTGTCTCGAAAATTGACGAAACCGAACGTGGAATCGCGTTGGTGACGGATGAACAATTTCACCTTCTGGGTGTGGTGACGGATGGGGATGTTCGACGCATGATTCTGGCAGGTCGTAGTCTGGAGGAGCCGATCCACGAGTTACTCGCCCGCAAAGCCAATTCGCGCTTTCCCAAACCCATTTTTGCCCCGAGCGGAAGCAGCCGCGCACGTCTTCTTCGAATCATGCAGGGTCGCAGCGTCCGGCAGCTTCCGGTGTTGAAGCCCGATGGGCGCGTGGTGGGCCTTGCAACCATGGAGGAATTGCTCCCGAAGGAGGATCTCCATCTTCAGGCGGTGATCATGGCCGGTGGTGAGGGAAAACGTCTGATGCCGCTGACGGAAAACACACCCAAGCCGATGCTTCCCGTGGGAGGCAAGCCGCTCATGGAGTTGATGATCGACCAGCTCAAGCACTCCGGCATCCGCAACGTAAATGTGTCCACATGCTACAAGAAGGAAGTCATCTCCAGCCATTTCGGCAATGGGAAACGCCACGGTGTGAAACTCAACTACGTCACGGAGGACCGCCCGCTCGGAACGGCGGGAGCGCTGGGACTTCTCGACAATCCCCAGGAACCCCTTCTCGTCCTCAATGGCGACATCCTCACGCGGATCGATTTTCGGTCGATGCATGAGCACCACCTCAAGCACAAGGCGGACCTCACCATCGCCGTCCGGCAATACGATCTTCAAATGCCCTACGGTGTGGTGGACTCGGACGGCCCTATGGTCCAACGAATCCGCGAAAAGCCCACAGTCCATTGCCTGGTCAATGCGGGCATCTACCTTCTGGAACCCAGCGTGTTGAAGCACATTCCGAATGGGGTGCGCCTCGACATGACGGAACTCATTGAGCGCTTGATCCAGGCGGGAAGCCGCGTCATCAATTTCCCCGTGGTGGAGTATTGGCTCGATATTGGCCGGCACATCGACTACGAAAGAGCCCAGGAAGACACCAAGAATGGGAAATTTGCTAAGAAGTCATTTCAAAACTCCTGACGACAGTGTTGCGACCATCCCCGCCTCACGTCACCTCGGCGTTTCGTTCGCCCAGTTGCAGGAGCAGGCTGTCGAGCACACCCGCCTCGGACATCAGATCGTTGTGGTACAGGGGCTCGGTTTTGTCGGAACGGCTGTGGCTGCCGCCATTTCCGCGGCAACGGACGCCGCCAGTTCGCCACGCTTTTTTGTCATCGGCGTCGATCTCTGTTCGGAACGCAATCGCCCGCGCATCGAGGCTTTCAATCGGGGTGAATCCCCCATCCGATCGCCGGATCCCGACCTCTCCCGCCTGATCCGTGAATCCGTCCTGCTCCGGCGGAATCTTTGCGCCACCTCGGTGGAGGAGGCCTACACCCTGGCCGACGTGATCGTGGTGGATGTACAACTCGATGTGAAGGATCGCACCGCGAAATCCTCCTCAAAGATCGAGATCGTCCGGAAAACCTACGAGGCCGCCCTGCGCACGATCGGGGAACGGATGAAACCGGATGCCCTGGTGGTGATCGAAACCACCGTACCCATGGGGACCACCGAAAAAATCGTGCGTCCCATCCTTGAAAAAGCACGGAAAGCAAGAGGGTTCACCCAGCCTCTCCTTCTGGCGCACGCCTATGAGCGCGTCATGCCAGGACCAAACTACGTGAAGTCCATCCGCCAGTTCTGGAGAACATTCTCGGGCGTGGACGCCCTCTCCGCCCGCAAGGCGCGCGAGTTTCTGGAATCGTTCATCGACACGAAAAATCATCCCCTCACGGAACTTTCCAATCCGACGAGCTCCGAGTTGGCCAAGCTTTTGGAAAACTCCTATCGCGCGGCAAACATCGCTTTCATTCACGAATGGACCCTTCTCGCGGAACAGATCGGGGTCAATCTGTTCGAAGTCATCCGCTCCATCCGTGTCCGCAAAGGCACGCACGACAACATCCGGGAACCCGGATTCGGCGTCGGAGGCTACTGTCTGACGAAGGACTCTCTCCTCGCGCAATGGGGTGCCACCCACCTTTTCAAAACAAAAGCCGTCCTCGACACCACCCTGCGAGCGCTCAAAATGAACTATGGGATGCCGCTGCATACGCTGTCATTGCTCAAGGAACTTTTTCCAAAAGGACTTCGTCGTAAGACCATCGGCGTCTGCGGCATCTCCTATCTTCCGGAATTGGATGACACCCGAAACAGTCCGAGCGAACTCTTCGTCGATGCGTTGAAAAAGGAGGGCGCCATCGTACTAGCCCACGATCCATTTGTCACTGAATGGCGGGAACGTCCCAAGGTCGAACGTTGTTCCGAGTTGACGGAGTTGATCCGTGCATGCGATGGAATCGTGTTTACCACACCTCATCAGGCGTATCTTCAACTCTCCACGGAGACCTTGATTCAAAACCGACATACCCCCCTCGCCATCGTGGACGCACAAAACATCATCTCCGATGAGAAGGCGGCGGCATGCCACCAGGCAGGCCATTGCATCCTGGGAGTCGGGAAAGGCCACTGGCGGGTGCTCAACTATCATCGAAAATTAACGTCACACCATTCATAAATGGAAAGCGACGCTCCGTCGTCACCACCTAAATCTTGGCGACGACGGAGCGTCGCCCTCCAACGCGAGCCATGCCGACACAAAAAATCTTAATCACGGGAGGAGCAGGCTTCATCGGCTACCACCTCGCCCGGACTCTTGCCAAAAATCAGGCCATCCGAATCACGCTCGCCGACAATCTTTCGCGGGGCCGCATCGACGCGGAACTAAAACAACTCCTGCGGCGTCCGAATGTCCGTTTGATCTCCTGTGATCTGACGGATCCACGCGCCTTTAAAAAACTTGGAGGGGGTTACGACCACGTGTATCACCTCGCGGCTCTCCTCGGAGTGGAACGCGTCGTCCGATCTCCGCACGAGGTGCTTCGCATCAACTCGCTCTCCACACTCCATCTGCTGGAATGGTTTGTGCACGGGGGTGGAAAAAAACTCCTATTCTCCTCCACCAGCGAAGCATATGCCTGGACCCAGCACTTTTACAAACTCCCCATTCCCACGCCCGAGGATGTTCCCCTGGCACTGACGGATTTGAGTGAACCGCGCAGCACCTATGCCGCGAGCAAGATTTTCGGTGAAATCGCGGTCACGCAGTTCTGCACTCAATACAAAAAGCCCTTTGTCATCACACGTTACCACAATGTGTACGGACCACGGATGGGCTACGAGCATGTGATTCCCCAATTGATCCAGCGCGCGCTCAAAAAACCCCGAACGTTTCCCATCTGGTCCGCACGTCATCGCAGAGCCTTCTGCTATGTGGATGACGCGGTGAATGCCACGATTCGCAGCATGAAGGCGTCAGGAGCCAAGGGGCTTGTGTTTAATGTGGGCAACGATCTCGAGGAGATCACCATTACGGATCTTGGAAAAAAGATCCTCTCGAAGCTCCGGATCCGGAGCGCGTTGAAACCTCTTTCCAATCGGCACGATCCGATTGTCCGTCGCTGTCCCAACATTCAACGTGCTCGAAAACTTTTGAAATACAAGCCCGCCATTTCGCTCGACGAGGGACTGAATCTTACAATTGCGTGGTACATTCAGCATAATCGAAAGTCATGAGCTTGAGAAAATTTACCACGAAGGACACAAAGAGCACGAAGTGGCAAACTGTCCCCTGTAAAAGCCAAAACTTCGCGTTCTTCGTGTCCTTCGTGGTGAAATTTATTCGCCCTTCTTTTCTGCAGTCATGAGCCGCCAAATCTCACCTTTCATTCCACTCTCCATTCCCGAAATTCGTGGGAATGAGTGGAAATACGTGCGTGAATGCCTGGACACCGGATGGGTTTCCTCCGTCGGCCCGTTCGTGACCCGTTTTGAAAAGCAGGTGGCCGATTATGTCGGCACCAGACATGGTGTGGCTACCGTCAATGGGACCGCCGCGCTTCACGTCTCTTTGCTGGTGGCCGGTATCGAGCCCGACGACGAGGTGCTTGTCTCCACACTCACCTTCATCGCCCCCGTCAATGCCATCCGTTACGCCGGCGCATGGCCTGTGTTCATCGACGCAGAACCCAGGTACGGTCAGATGGACATCGACCGCGTCGCCCAATTTCTCGAACACCAGTGTCAGTGGAAGCGGGGCGTGCTCCGCAATCGAAAAACGGGACGACGGGTTCGTGCCATCCTGCCCGTTCATGTGCTCGGACATCCCGTGGACATGACTCCCCTCCTGAAGCTCGCGCGCAAATTTAAACTCGCAGTCATTGAGGATGCCACAGAAGGGCTCGGCGCGGAATATCGCGGAAAGAAAATCGGAGGCATCGGCCACATCGGTTGCTTCAGTTTCAACGGAAACAAGATCCTCACCACGGGTGGCGGAGGGATGATCGTCACCAACAACGCTCGCTGGGCGGAACGGGCGAAGCACCTCACCACGCAGGCCAAGAGCGATCCTGACGAATACATCCACGACCAGATCGGGTACAACTACCGACTCACCAATCTTCAAGCGGCCATGGGTTGCGCCCAGATGGAGCAGCTTGATTCTTATGTTTCCAAAAAGCGGGCCATCGCCATGCGATACAATCAGGCCCTGAGTTCCTGTGAGGGCTTTGAGGTGATGGAAGAAGCATCCTGGGCTAAAAGCGTTTTCTGGATGTACACCATCCGGATCAATCCCCGACTCTCCAGACGTTCCAGTCGTGAGTGGATGCGTTTTTTGGCGACCCGAAAGATCCAGACACGCCCCCTGTGGCAGCCTATTCACCAAAGTCCCGCCCACCGTTTTGGGAGCCCCCTATCCTGCCCTGCGGCCGAAAAACTTTATCGAAACTCTCTCAGTCTTCCCTGTTCTGTCGGACTGACTCGGGAAGCCCAGAATCGCGTCATTCAGCAGTTTTGTTGAGGAAATCTCCTCATGTCAGCTTCTTGGCACCGGGCTTGCTCTATAGGGAGCAAAGGGACTCTCCATGCACTTCAGGAATGAAATGACCACTAGAATAGGACGATTTTGCCTGAAAGGTGCAGGAATGAACTCCATCCCCCACCAAAACAATTCTTGATTTAGCACAAGTCCTGAAAGGAAATTTATGAGCTCACAAGCAACCGCCCGAAAGCCCGAACGTGAATTTGGTCTGATCAGCCGTTCTTACAATGAGCATGTCGTCAGCGAGGAATGGAAGAAGCACCGAAGCGCGACGTATTTCGAATATCGAAGAAAATGGGCCGAGAATCCGGAAAAATTTCTCACGACGGAGTACCCCCTCAATCTGGACATCGAAACCACCACGCTTTGCAATCTGGCGTGTCCGATGTGTGAGCGTACGTTGAAGATGAAAAACGGAACCTTCCGCCCCGTCAGCCACATGTCGATGGATTTCTACAAACGGATCATTACGGAAGCCGGGAAGGGCGGAGTCGCGGCAATTAAATTGAACTATCTTGGAGAACCCCTCCTCCATCCCGACGTGGTCGAACAGGTTCGCTTTGCCAAGGAGCAGGGCATCATCGACGTGATGTTCAACACCAATGGAACCCTTCTGACCCGAGACACCGCGAAGGCAGTTCTCGACGCCGGCATCGATGGAATCTTCATCTCCTTTGATTCCCCCTACAAGGAGTCGTTCGAAAAAGTGCGTGTGGGCGCGAAATTCGAGGAAGTTTTGCAAAATGCAAAAGATCTCTACGAACTTCGCAACAGTAATCCCAAATACAAACACGTGTTTGTCCGATCCAACAAGGTTCTCTTCCCCACGGACTCCGAGGAACTGGTGCGTGACTATATCAACCTCTGGAAGGACCGTGCCGATGTGGTGGGCTTCACCTCCTACATGGATCAGATGAACAAAAAAGCCATCGGCCCGACTCCCGGTCTTTACTGTGATCAGCCATGGCAGCGCATGCTCATCCGGCAGGATGGCCTGGCCTATCCCTGTTGTGCGGACATCATCCAGGGCTATTGCCTGGGTGACGCAAACAAAATGTCGATCAAGGAACTGTGGCAGGGTGAAATGTTCCGCCAGCTCCGTGAAAAGCATTCGACCGGCAAGTGCCATGAAGTCGGCGTCTGCAAGGTGTGCCCCTATCTCACCTCCCGGAAGGTAAAAATTTAATCGAACGCACGGAATGCAGGATCTTCTCAAAGTACCGCGGCTGATGATGGAGGTTGAACGGCACGTGCCGGTCAATGACATCACTTATCGTGGTCTGCGCGTGTGGCCATTCCTGCGCACCATCCTTACTCGAGACATTTTTTGGGAAAAAAGTGGGGCCATTTCCGACATTCCCCAAGAGAATCCGCAAACAGAATTTTTCGAGAAGAATACGGCTCCGTTATTCGAATCGTTCTACGACAAACTCACGGTTTTGTTCATGAATCTTCTCGGCCCAAACGTTTACCGAAAACCAGATTTTCTTTTTCTTTCGCGCGGCTACGAATACACCCTTGTCGATGGGAAAAACTTCAACAAACAGTTCGATCCCCTCAAGGAAATTCTAAACGAAATGGGACGAAACCATCTCGACCTGCTGGCTCCATATGACAATCAGGACCACGAACCCAGACACCAGCCATCAATCAATATTGCTTCCCTCATTCAGTTTTCCATGGGAATTGCACAATTAAAGCGGCAGTCTCCAAAAAGGCCTTCCATCCAAAATCTCAAAAGCCTCGCCACTTTTCTAAAAGAGAGGAAAATCTCCGCTCCGCTTGAACACGATTCATTAGCGGATCAACTGGAATGCGTTCTGGAATACCAACAGATTTTCGAGCGGATGCTAAAGGTGCTTTCGCCCAAAGTTGTGATGATGGTCTCATTTTATAATGACGTGCTTTTTGGACTCTGTGCAGCTTGTAACCGGCTCGGAATTCCAACCGTGGATGTGCAGCATGGTTTTTTACAAAGCGAGGAACTGATCATGGGAAATTGGACCCAGGTTCCCCCGGAAGGCTACGAGCTCTTCCCAAATTATTTCTGGGCGTGGGGAGACGAGAGTTGTCCGGCATTTGATTCCTGGACGCAAAAATCTGAACATAATCTTATCCCCATCACCGGGGGAAATCTCTGGATGACGAAAAACATCCAGGCCCTCCCGAAAGTGCCTCCCCGGGAGCAAGGCATCGACCGTGTCATTCTTTTCACTCTTCAACAGACACCCTTCAATAACGCCTGCGATCTTATTCCCCAAGTGGTCCGCGAGGCGCTCAAACACGCCCCCTCCTCCTGGCGGTGGGTATTTCGTCTCCACTACAAAATGGGAGACGATATCTACAAACTGATTCAGGAATATATCGCTCCCTATGAAAACAGGGTCCAATTGGAACGGGCATGTGAACGGGCGCTTTATTCCTCCATGCAGTCCGCCGACTACCACGTTTCCCAGACCTCCACCACCATCGTCGAAGCTGAGACGCTCAAGCTACCGAACATTCTGGCCGGACCTGATGCAAAAATCTTCTATGCGAAGGAAATTCAGGAGGGAATTTATTTTCATGTCACCGAGCCGGATGAATTCATTCGCATCATCACTGACAAACTACAACCGGCTCAGAGAAAAAATCCCATCATCGAACTCGACGCTGCGGTGGCAAAACGCGCGCTCCAGAATCTGCTTCATCGAACCCCCGTATCCCATCCGAACCGCCAGGAGGTTCAGGTAGCCTAAACCTTTCCACCACGATGAGCACACCCATGACATCCGAACTTTTTGACAGCTACCTGCCGAAGACCTTCACCATCGAGACTGCACTGGCATGCAATCTTCACTGCCCGGAATGCGCCATCGGAGGCGGCATGATCACTCGCGCAAAGGCCCTTCTCACCTTCGATCAATACAAAATCATCGCCGACAAGATGCGTCCCTTTGCCAAATACGTCTATCTCCACCTTTGGGGGGAACCGTTGCTGAACAAGGAAATATTCAAAATGCTCCGCTACACCGCGGACTTCGCCAAGACGAATATCAGCACCAACGCTCTTCTCCTTGATGAGGAAAAAGCGGAGGCGCTCGTCACCTCCGGAGTCACCGACGTCATCGTCTCCATCGATGGCTTCACCCAGGAGGTTTATGCGCAGTATCGGGTCGGGGGGAAGGTGAAGGACGCCCTCGCAGCCCTTAAGCTTTTACAGGAAACGAACCTGAAGCACGGTGGGCGTGTGAATTTGATCCCCCAATTCATCGTCTTCAAACACAACCAGCACGAAAAGGAACTGTTTCGTGAATATTGCAACTCCCTCGGTTTGCAGGCGTTTTTGAAATCCCCTTATATCCGGACTGGAACAGGGAAGTTTGAAAAATCAGACCACCCTGAACATTGGCGCCCCGAATACGCCGACACGGCGGCGCTCCGCCAGGGGATGCGCGACTGCAACAACCCCAAAGAGGTACTCACCATGCTCGTGGATGGGTCGTGCGTCATCTGCTGCCATGACTATTCCCGAGTCACCTGCTTCGGCAACATCTTCAAACAAAGCGTCCTCGACATTTGGGACAGTCCGGCGTATCGGCAATATCGTTGGAACATCCTCACGGGACACGCCTCCGATTTTTGCGTCAATCACTGCATGAGCTTCATTCAAAGCAAGGCCGCCTGACATGGAAACCCTCCTTCAACAACCTCCCGCCAAGTCCACCGGGGAAACCCCGGTGCCGGAAAAAGCGGTGCGTAAGATCAACCTCTGCTGCGGGCCCGTGCGGCTGCCGGGCTACATTAACATCGATATCGCGGGGGATGCGGATGTGGTGCTCGACCTGGAAAAGGAACTCCTTCCCTTTCCAGATGAAAGCGTCGGGACCCTTGTCTGCATCTCGGCCATCAACTATTTTTCGCGGTCGAGAGGACTCGAAATCGTCCGGGATGTGCACCGCGTTCTCGCCCCGGGTGGAGTGGTGCGCTTCGCTGTCCAGGATCTCCGCATTCTTGCCTCAAACTACCTTCATCAAAACAAAGCGTTCTATTTCGAAAAACTGGCCGATGGACGTGATCGTTTTCCCGGACAGACTTTCGCTGACAAGTTCAACGAGTTCTTCAAGGGCTTTCAATCCTGTGGCAAGACGTGCCAGTTTGTTTACGATTTCGAAACCCTCGCCCTTGCCTTTCGTGAAGCCGGGTTTTCCCAGGTGGAGCAAAAGGATTTTCGACAGAGTCGCATTCCCCAGATCGAATTGATCGATAATCGTCCGGAACAGATGTTCTTCCTCGAGGCAACCAAGGGGGCAACTGCGGTGCGCCCCCCAGTGTCCAACCCGGCTCCGAAAAAGTCGGATGCCCACCCTCTTCTTGAAAAGGGACGCCGGCTCTGGGACCAGGGACAACACGAGCGTGCCTGGCAGCTCTGGCTGAAGGTTCTTGAACTCAACCCTAAGGATCGCGCAGCGGTCGAATGTGTGGCCAAGGTGCTTCAGGAAAAAAAACGTTTCGATGACGAGGAAAAACTTTATCGGGCATACCTCAACGTGCAGCCCCAGGATAGCGCCGTTCTCCAGGCCTTGGAGGACGTGACCCAACGCCGCACGGCGGTTCAAACGAACGAGGCGATGATTCTCAAATCCCGGGAGACCCTTCAACGACTGGACTTGCGCGTCAACCGCATCCTTCCAGACGAAGAACATCTCGCAGGATGCATGAAATGGCTTCGCTCCGCACACAGTGCAACCAATTTCAAAGGAGTCTCCGCCTACTACCATCCCACCAAACCCGGTTGGGATGTCGCCTATCCCGAAACCACGGGTTACATCACTGCGACGTTTGTACGCCACGGCCAGCTAACCCGTAACGAGGGGTCCATCCAATCCGCCATCCAGATGGCGGACTGGGAAATCGATATTCAATCTCCCGAAGGTGGTGCCGGTGAACCTGTCGGCGTCTATGGACTTCGTCCCCGCATCTTCAACACCAGCCAGGTGATGTACGGCTGGATCGCTCTTTATCGTCACACCAAGGATTCGAAGTATCTGGATGCCGCCCGCAAAGCCGGTGACTGGATTGTCCAACTTCAGGATCCCGATGGCAACTGGACGCAGAACACCTACCGGGGCCCGAAGACTTACAAGATTCGCGTGGCCTGGGCCCTGCTCGAACTGTTCAACGACACTCAGGATCCCAAATACCGCATCGCCGCGGAACGCACCATCAACCATGTCCTGAAACAGGCGCATCCCAACGGATGGTTCGCCAACATGAGTCTCTCGGATCCCGGAAAACCCTGGACCCATCTCATTGCCTACACCCTTGTCGGACTTCATCAGGTATACCGTCTCAACAACGCCGACTGTGATCGCCGGCGCATCCTGAAACTTCTGACTGTGGCCGCCGCAGGGATCTGCCGGTTCTACGATCAAAAGGTACAGGAGGGCATGGCGCCGCTGTACGGATTACCCGCCACCTTTGACGCCAACTGGTCGAGTATCGACGCCTGGTCCTGCAACACCGGGGATGCCCAACTTGCCTTCTTCCTCCAGGGGATGGGACGGGAGATCGGCAATCAGACCTTCCTCCGTGTCGCGGATGCCATCACGAACGATCTAAAGAAACGCCATCTGATGGACGGCATCGACGACCTCAACATCCATGGTGCCCTGACCGGTTCCTATCCCATCGCAGCGGAATACGGCGCCTATGCGATTCCAAACTGGGGGGTGAAATTCTTTGCCGACGCCCTTCTTCAAAAACTCTCCCCGGACCTTGCACCTCTGCTTGGATGATTTTTATGGAAACGCAGACTTTTGGACGACGATCCCCTCACCGAATCCAGGTGTCGGACATCAACAGCGGGGTGCAGGCCGCACGCGAGCTGGTTCAGAAAAGCAGTTTTCTCGAAGCGTTTGATGTTTACGAACAACTCGCCGCCACTTTCCCGGATCTTTCCATTCCGATCCTTGCGGAACTTTACGAGGTCTATCAAAAACTCCCCAACCGCAGCCGCTACCATCTCTACGTGGCGCGTCACTTCAACTTCGGCGTCAAGTCCGGTGACAAGGTGATCGACATCGGAAGTGGACATATTCCCTTTCCTCTGGCAACGCATCTCTCCGACATCACACTGACCGATCACGGTTACGGACGCGCCGGAGCTCCCTTCAAACATGTCGATGGCAAACCGGTGTACGAGTGCAACATCGAGAAACTTCCATTCGCAGAAAAGGAATTTGATTTTGCCTACTGTTCCCATGTGCTCGAGCATGTGGATGATCCCATCAAAGCGTGCCGGGAATTGATGCGCGTCGCAAAAAGGGGCTATCTCGAGACCCCAAACCGCGCAAAAGATCTTTTCCTCGATAGTGGAAAACCCTCGAACCACCACTGGATGGTTGACACAGGTCGTGACGGTCTGATCTTCCGTCCCTACACCCCCGAATTGCTCGACGGTCTTCAGTGCAACGTGCTGATGCAGATGCACACCGCTCCGCAAACCGACCGAGAAAAGGCATTCTCCGCTCTCATCTACCTCAAGGGGGACATGGTCAACACCATGCTGCTCTGGGAAAATGAATTTGCCGTGCGTGTGCTGGATGCGAATCAGAACGTGATTGCGGAACATATCCCCGGATCGACCAAGACCACTCCGTCCACGTCCCCATCCATCCGGATATCTGAATCCGAGCGCACACCCTCCACAACCGGACCCCGGCTCAAGTTCCTCCAGGTGCACCCCTTCTATCCCCACTATCTGGAGCAATTTTATGCGGGACGTCCCGATCTCGGCATCGCGAACTTTGACACCCAGATCCAGGCATTGCTCGACGACGCGTTCAGCGGGATCCATATCTTCGCGCCGGAAATGAAAAAGCTGGGCTATGATTCCCAGTTCATCGTGGCCAACTGTCCCCCCTCCCAGGCTAAATGGATGCAGGAACATGGCAAAGGGTTGAAGGATCAGAACGACTGGGTTCGCGAAATTGTCCGGGAACAGATCGAAACGATCAAACCGGATATCCTCTATCTCTCCGAGCCCATCCAATTTGACGCCCGCTTTGTCCGCACCCTGTCCCACCGTCCCAAACTGGTCGTGGGCTGGCGTGCCTCCGATATTCCAGGAGACACCGACTGGTCCACCTTTGATCTTTTCCTTTCCAGTCTGACCGGGATGCGTGAAACCGCCCTCAAACTGGGTGCCAAAAAGGCTGTCCATTTTTACCCAGGATTCCCCGGATGGATTTACGAAAAGATCCGCCACATCCAGCCGACCCACGATGTCGCGTTCATCGGCTCATGGAATCCGGGACAATATCGCATTCGCAACCGCCTGCTGGCCCGACTTGCTTCCGAAGCCTCTCATTTCAGCTGTGCCATGCACATTTCCGGCACACAACCCGACATGCCTCCCGAACTTGCACGGTTAAATCTGGGGCCACGCTTTGGCATGGAGATGCAGCGCGCGCTTCGTTCCGGACGGATCGCCTTCGATGCACGAGGAGAGATTGGCGTCTGGGCGGGCACCACCGAGCGCACGAACGATCTCGCAGCCCGCGAAACTGCAAATATGCGTATCTTTGAGGCCACGGGCAGCGGCGTGTTCCTTTTGACGCAACACCACGACAACCTGAGCCAATATTTCGAAATCGGACGTGAGATCGAAACCTATCGTGACGAAAACGAGATGATCGAAAAGATCCGTTACTACATCGCCCATCCCGAGGAGCGGGAGGCGATCGCACGGCGCGGTCACGAGCGTTGCGTGCGCGATCACAGCCTTGAGGCGCGGGCGCGGGCCTTTGACAAAATTTTACGGGAGAATCTCGTCCCAGCCTCGGCACCCGTACTCACCAGCCGCCCTGTTGAAATCCAGCTTCAGGAAAAAGCGCGCACTGCGTTTCAGGCACAGAACTATACCGAGTCCCTTCGCCTTCTCAACAAAACCAAGGCCACACGCAGGGAACTGCGTGATACCGATTTTCTACGGGCCCAGTGCTTTCTCTATAACAACGAACCTCACGCCGCCATCGAAGCGCTGCGCGAGGAACTTCGATTCTTCCCGGATCACGCCGAGGCCGCAGCCCTTCTCGAATCTCTTTCCAAACAATTCATCCCCGAGGACACCTTCCAGACAGGAGATCCCGAATTCGAAGATCTTCTGAAGAAGATCCGTCCGAATACCATGCTTTCCAAGCAGCGCCTGTTCTCTCTGTTCTCCCTTGCGAAACAGGTCTGCGTTCACAAAGTTCCTGGAAATTTCGTGGAATGTGGCGTGGCTGCGGGGGGCAGCTCGGCTCTCATGGCCTGGGTGATTTCCAAATACAGTCACATTCCCAGGAAGATCTTCTCCTTCGACACCTTCGAGGGCATGCCGGAACCCGGCGTATTCGATCAATTCCAGGGCATCGAAGCCAATGCTACCGGATGGGGAACCGGCACCTGCGCCGCCCCCGTGAGAAGCTTGATGGGCGTGGCCACCAAATTGTCCGTTCAGGACAAAATTGTACCTGTTAAGGGATTCTTTCAGGACACCCTTCCGGTGAAACGCTCAGAAATCGGCCAGATCGCGATGCTTCACCTAGACGCCGACTGGTACGAATCGACCAAGGTGATTTTGGACAATCTGTTCGATCAAATCGTCGAAAGCGGGGTTCTTCAAGTCGATGATTATGGACACTGGGAGGGGTGCAAACGGGCGGTTCATGAATTCGAACAGGCGCGCGGATTGCAATTCCAGTTGAAGCAGGTGGACTATTCGGGCGTCTGGTTTCAGAAATTGACTGCGTTGCAACCCGCAGCCTGTTAGGTTCTGGACCGGCATGGCAATGCGCGTTGTTCATCTCTGCACCTCGGACTCCGGGGGCGCCGGAAAGGCGGCTCATCGACTCCACCAGAGTCTGCAAGTCATCGGCCTCTCCTCCTCCATGCTCGTGTTGAACAAGGATTCCAAGGATCCGTCCGTATTCAGCCTGACACCCGATTATCAGCCCTCCCCAATCTGGATCTCCGAATCAGCGCGATGGGAGCAGCGGCTCCAGGTTTATCCAAACCGGCCCAAAGGGTTGGAGCTTTTTTCAGACGCCCGAAGTGGTGTGCGGTTGAATCCCTGCCGTCAACTCCACGACGCTGATGTGATTCATTTTCACTGGATTGATGGCATGATCGATTTCAACCACGTCGCTGAGCTTTTTCCAAACAAGCCGATTGTCTGGACCCTTCACGACATGAACGCCTTCACGGGGGGATGTCACTACTCTTTGGGATGCCCGCGTTACACGACCCAGTGCGGCGCGTGCCCTCAACTCGGCTCCTCGGACGAAAACGATTTTTCCCGGGAAGTCTGGATGGACAAGCACGGGGTTTATCCACGATTGAATCTTCACCCGGTCACCCCAAGCCGCTGGCTTGCGGAGAGAGCGCGTGAAAGCAGACTCCTTTCCTCACACGAGGTGCGGGTGATTCCAAACGGAATCCCCCTCGATCTCTATCAACCCGGCGATAAAAACGAATTGCGCACACGCTTCAACACTCCACAGGACGTCAAACTGGTGCTTTTTGGCGCAGCTCACGACACCGATCGAAAGGGTTACCGTTATTTTCTCGAGGCGATGCAACAGCTCCGCTGCGATTCCAAATTGATTCTTCTGACCTTCGGCACGGTTCCAGCCGAGCACACCACCCCCCTTCCCCATCCCCTCATCAATCTGGGAAATGTGGCTGAGGAACCCCGGCTGGCCATGATTTATGCCCTCGCGGATGTGTTTGTCATTCCATCCCTTGAAGACAACCTCCCGAACACGGTCATCGAGTCCCTTGCATGCGGCACTCCTGTGGCTGGGTTTCGAACGGGCGGGATTCCCGACATGGTGGAGGATCGGGTTCATGGCGCACTCGCCGAACCCCGCGATGTCCAGGGTCTGGTGGATTCCATTCTCTGGTGCCTGAATCATCCCCAACCCGCAGAACTTCGCCGCGCCTGTCGCAGCAAGGCCGAAAGTTTCTATAGTCTCGAAAAACAGGCTCATGCGTTTCGAGACCTGTATTCCGAAATTCTATCGAAGCATTCCTCCAATTCGAGGATTTCCCTATGAAGGTTGTTCATCTCAGTACTTCAGACAGTGGCGGCGCGGGAAAAGCCGCCCTCCGGTTGCACAACGGTTTGAACTCCATCGGAGTGTCATCCGGGATGTTCGTCCTGAGCAAACAGAGCCAGGATCCCACGGTCACCCCGCTTCCTCCCGGAACCCAGCCCTCACCCATCTGGCAGGAGCAGTGGACGCGCTGGCAACAACTTCTCACGGGCTATCCGCAACATGCCCCCGATATTGAGCTTTTTTCCGACACGATTTCTTCGGCCCGTTTATCCGGCCTTCGGGAAATCGAAGAGGCGGACATCATTCATCTCCACTGGATCGATGGGCTTCTGGACTACCCTCACGCGACGGAAGTGTTCCAGGGAAAACCTGTGGTATGGACCCTCCACGACATGAACGCGTTCACGGGCGGATGTCACTATGCGCTTTCTTGCGAACGCTACTCTCATCAATGCGGTGCATGCCCGCGGCTCGGATCGACGGAGGAAGCCGATCTCTCGCGAACTGTCTGGACCGCCAAGCGCGATGCGTTTGCCCGTATGAAGTTGCAACCCGTGACCCCCAGCCGATGGCTTGGGGATTGCGTTCGACGAAGCAGTCTTCTTTCGAAACACGGCGTGGATGTCATTCCCAATGGAGTTCCGGTCGATATTTTCCAACCCCGTCCCAAACACGAAGTCCGAAAAAGCGTGGGGCTTCCTATCGATTCCAAAATCCTTCTCTTTGGCGCCCACTATGATTCGGAGCGAAAAGGCTTCCGATTTCTTCTGGAGGCGTTTCAAGCCCTGACGGCGACCCGATCCGATCTTGCGTTGATGTTTTTCGGGGAACTTAACCCTGAGATGTCCCAGGGAATCCAGGCCCCCATCTTCCGCATCGGCCCCATCCACGACGAAAACGTCCTCGCCGCCATTTACAGTGCTGCGGATGTGTTCGTCATTCCCTCCGTGGAGGACAATCTTCCCAACACCGTGCTCGAATCCCTCGCTTGCGGCACACCCGTCGCCGGTTTCAGCACGGGAGGCATCAAGGACATGGTAGCTCATCAACAAACAGGCGCGCTCGCGGCACCCCGGGACGTCGGAGGACTGATCGACGCCATTCGCTGGTGTCTGGATCATCCCCAACCAGATGAATTGCGCCAGGCATGCAGGGATCGGGCGGTTCGGGACTATGCGCTTGAAGTTCAAGCCCGCGCATTCCGGGACCTGTACGGGAAAATCTTGAAACGCTCGTAAACCGGCTACTACTTCTTTTTGAAAAAGTAGTGCGGGCTTTTAGAAATCAGTTCGTACCGTCCGGCGGCGTGCACCTCGCGCACGAGCTGATTCACAGGCCAGGGGCTTCCATCCGCGGAATCATCAAACAAAATAAATCCCCCGGGCAGAAGAAATTCGTCCACATTCTGAAAGTCGCGCTTCGCAAATTCGTATTGATGATTGCCGTCGATGAAGGCGAATCCAATGGGCCCACCCAGTTGGACTTTCTGCATGAAAACATCCACCATTTCCCGCCTCTCACGCCACGCCGGAAAAAACTCGTCCGAGAAAAGCTCGATCGTATGGGGAGGATGTCCTTTGGAAAAAAACTGAACGTTTCGGATGAACGTCTCCTTCACAAAATTCCGGTATTCCGGATGCGTGACCGTCGTATGGGGATCAATCGTTCCCTGGTTGGAACCTTCGAACACCCATCGATCACAGGTGAAAAACGGGGCTTTTTTGTGCTTCTGATTAAAATATCCGATCAGATTGGTGGAGAGCCCGCAGAAGGAACCGACTTCCACGATGGCCCCACCGGGCATGTAGGCGGCGCCCACTTCCATGCAGGGAATGTTCTCGGGCGAAAGCATGCCCGCATTGGCAAATCCGAGCCAGTTGCTGAACTCCGGAACCTTGTAACCAAGATTTGAACTCACAGGGCGCACCCTATCAGCGGCGTCCTGGGAACAAAAGCAAAAGTTCACAAGGCTGTCAGGCGGCTGCATATTCCGCACGGGCACCCAGCGAAACAATCTCAGTCACGCGACGACGTGCAAGGGAATGGCCCCGCCGGATCTTTTCAAATTCAGTCAGCGCCATGCCGATCACCTGATCCATGTTGTAGTAACGGTAGGTGGCAAGCCGACCGACAAAATGAACGCCCTGAGTCTCGAGTTCCATCGCAAGAGCGGCGTATTTTTCGTAAAGCTCCCGGCTCGCTGGCGCAGGAATGGGATAGTAGGGATCACCCACCGCCCGGGGATATTCCCGCACGATGGTGGTTGTCGCCAGTTTCTGTCCGGTTGCATGTTTGTACTCCACGATCCGGGTGAAATCATTCTCGTTCGGATAGTTCACCTGCATCGCCGCCTGAAATGTCTTCTGATTCAGATTCTCGGCCTCGAACTTCAAGGAGCGATAGGGCAGGCGTCCAAAGCGATGATCGAAGAAGGCATCCACAGGGCCGGTGTAGATCACCCGGCGGGCGATTACATGGGGAAGAAGATCACGATAGTCGGTGTAGAGTAGAACCCGGATACGGGGATGCAAAAGGAGTTTTTCAAACAGCTTGTGATATCCCTGCCTCGGCAGCGCCTGGAACTTGTCGTTGAAATACCGGTCATCCTGATTCGTACGGACCGGAATGCGGCGGCAGACCGAGGCGTCGAGATCCCGGGGTTCACATCCCCACTGTTTGCGGGTGTAGCCGAGATAAAATTTGCGGTAAAGATCCTCGCCAACCTGCGCAAGCATCGCCTCCTCGGAATTCGCCGGGTTTTCGATCGAAACCCTCATCGCCTGGAGGCGATGCTCCATTTCTGCGGAATCACACTTCAAACCATAAACCGCGTTGAACGTATCGAGATTGATGGGAAAGGGATAAAGCCTGCCACCCACGGAAGAGAGAATTTTGTAATCCACCTTATGCCAATCCGTAAAACGCGAGAGATAGTTCACGATGGCATCGGAATTCGTCCGAAACCAGTGGGGTCCATAGGAATGAATCAAAACCCCGTTCCTGTCGAATTGATCGTGGGCATTCCCCCCCACATGACCGCGCTTCTCGGCAACAAGCACATTCCATCCCAATTCCTCGGCACAGCGCTCCGCGAGAACGGATCCCGCAAATCCGGATCCCACCACCAGAAGATCAACGTGAATGGCCATGGTGCGATGTCAATTTTAAGATCTTGAAAATTTAAAACGCTTGTCATTTTTCCTGATTGAAAATGATCGGCTTCAAGGAGGGATTGGTGAATGGTTCCCTCATCATTCTATCGGCAAAAAACAGGTCAAAATAAGCTCCTTACGGGGGCTGATATTGATCTCGGACGAGGTTTGGTGTCTCATGTCTCCAACTTGAAAAGCTGCTGAAATGAGCCGAGATTTTTTCCGATTGCAGATGGATGATCAGATTCCCGTCGCGGGAAAGCCTCCCTTGATTTCCATCATTCAGCAGGGACGGAACGACGGGCATATGGGGAATTTCCTCTACCGTCTGGCGACCAGCATCAACCAGACCGCCCGTACCATCTGCCAGCTCCAAGCGGAAAACGAAGTGGAGATCATTCTCGGCGACTGGGGTAGCGATCATCCCTTGTACCAAGCGCTTGAGCTAAGCAACGACGCCAAGCGAGTTCTCAAAATTGCAACGGTGTCTCCGGCGCTTGCCGCACGATACAACCGGGATTCCCAATATTCCCAAGTCCATCCTCCCAACGTTGCGGCGCGCCGCGCCCGGGGTGACTACCTGATGTATTTTGACGGGGACACCTACATCCCCCAAGACACCATGCGCAAGCTACTGGACGCCGTGCGCGCAGGGAGCATCGGTGGCGTCGATCTGAAGCGCACTCTTTTTGGCTCCTCGCGCTATCACATCCCGAAGGATTTCAATTTCCACAATCCGTCACTCGAGGAAATCGACCGTCACATCGCCGCCCACCGGACCACGTACATTCACGAAAAGATCAACACCCGGAATTTTGAAGGCGCGACCAACGGTCTCTCCCTTCCTCGATCCGAATTTCATCGCGCACGCGGTTTTGATGAATCCCTGATCTACTGGGGCTGGTGGGACATCGAGTTCTACCATCGCATCCGGGCCCAGAACTTCGGCTTTGCGGACTGGGAGGACTTTGGACTCGTCTTCTATCACCTTGAACATTTCAACAATTCCCAAAAGCGATCTCTCGCCACGGAAAATCCCCGACGCATCAACGAACAGCACATGCCCGCGCAATTCGCCTCCAATGGGGAAAATTGGGGACTTGGAAACGAACACGTGCCGATCATTTCATGGACTCCTGTTGTAAGGCAGACCGTCTCCAACAATACACCCTCCATGACAGCCGACGCGCGGGAGGCCCTCGAAACCATTCTCCCTCCGCAGATTCACAATGACGATTTCTACGAGGCCCTCCGCGCCATTGTCCTGCAGAACGAGCTCGGAACGATTCTCGAAATCGGAAGCAGTTCGGGACAGGGCAGCACCCAGGCGTTTGTCTCCGCCATTCTCGAAAAGAAAACAGCGAAACCCACCCTCTTCTGCATCGAGGCATCCCGGACCCGCTTCCAGGCGCTCGCCAATTTCTACAAAGATCATGATTTCGTCCGGTGCATCCACGCATCCTCGGTCCCCTTGAGTGAGTTTCCTTCCGAAGAGGAGATTACACGCTTCCATTCGACACGGCGCAGCAAACTGAATGAACACCCGGTCGAGGAGGTGTTGAAGTGGCTTCGCAACGACATCAACTACGTGCAGAGCGCGGGCGCCCCCGACGACGGCATCGACCGGATCCGGCGTGATCACCGCATCCAGACCTTTGACATGGTGCTCATCGACGGCTCGGAGTTTCTTGGAAAAGCGGAGCTCGCCCGTCTCATGGGAAGCCGGTTTATCGCGCTGGACGACACGATGACGTATAAGAATTTCGAGACGCGTGAAATGCTTTTGAATCACCCCGACTACCGTCTCCTCACGGAAAACATTCACTCCCGCAACGGATGGGCCATCTTTGAACGAAAGGCCCCCGTTTCCGTTCAAGCATCCTCCTCCCCCCGATTCAGCGTGGGTATGATCGTATTCAATGCGGAGCTCTTCCTGCAAACATGCCTTGAGGCGATCTACGATTTCGCCCACGAGATCCTGATCGCAGAGGGATCCTGTCCCCAGGCGCGTTGGGATGCCAATGCAGAGGGTACCTCCCGGGATCGCACCCTCGAAATCATCCGCAACTTCCCGGACCCACAACACAAGATCCGCCTCGTCGCATCCCGTTCATGGGAACACAAGGACGAAATGGTGGAGGCGTATCTCTCCAAGGTGACCGGGGACTATGTGTTTCACGTCGACAGCGATGAAATCTGGCTGCGGGAAACACTCGAAAAAATCCGAGCCATTCTCGCGAAGGATTCCTCCATCACCTGTCTCGAATTTCATCCGCTCCATTTCTGGCACAATTTCCAGACCGTTCTCGTGGAAGGACACTGGGAGGAGCCGTTCATGCGGATTTTCAAATACGAACCCGGCGCGCGATGGAAAAGTCACGAACCCCCCATTCTGTTGAATCCCCAGGGTGTCCCTTACAACAACATTCGAAAGGTGAATGCCACGCGGGAATGGGGACTGAGCTTTCATCACTACTCCTATCTCACTCCAGAGCAGGCGAAGTGGAAGAGCAGGTTTTTTCGCATGTATGGCATGGATGCGCCCTCGAGCGATCATTCCACTTCGGTCGGCATGACAAGCGACTGGTACGAAAAAGTGTGGCTTCCGTGGGCCAAGGATCCTACGCGCATCGAAGCAATTTACGGAACGTCGCCTGGCGGCGGTCCTGCCTGGCGGGCCGTCGGAAAAACCATGAAATATCCCGGCGCTCATCCGCCCGAAATTTTACGTCATCCCCTCTGGAACAATCCGCAGTTCCACATCCGGTAGATGTTTGTCTCAATCGCGGATAGGTTCGGTCCACCACAAAGGACACGAAGAGCACGAAGTTTTGAAAAAGAAACAGCCGTTTCGTGTTTTTCGTGCCCTTCGAGGTAAAAAGATCGTCCCTTACCGAAACGTCGGCACCTGCTTCTGCAACTCGTACATGCGTTCAGGAGGAATGTAGTGAAAGGTGATCGGACGCTCGACAATTCCCTCCTTCCCCTGATGGACCAGTTCCTGGTTTGCGATTTCGGGCGGCTGGCTGTAGATCCCAGGGGTGTTCACCAGCCGGATCCCCTGCTCGGCCATGCAGACACCCACCGTCACATCGCTGAATGGATAGAGTTTGCAGGTGCGAAGGGGAACGCTCAACTGGGACAACGCCTTGCGGCTTAGCAGAAATCCGGCCCCCCCGCTCGGATAGTGCAGTTTCGGCAGATCCGGGAAGTGATAGATCTCCTGACAATAACAGACACTTTCGTCGGGATTTTTGTCCTTCAGGAAGTCCCTCAATGCATCCACATAGATGAATGTGTCGTCATCACACACCATCACCCAATCCAGTGAGGGACCCCCGAGACGTTCCCACGAAAGGATCAGGGCGAGCACGGCCTTGATACTGGCGGATTGATAGTCGGACGGCACTTCAAGCGGTATGAATTGCGGCGATTCGCCTTTTTCGTCCGTGAAAAAGAACACGGACTCCTCGATCCCCTTCCCCCACGTCTCACGAATCGCGCGGACCCGCGTGGCGTGATATTTGCCGGTGGTCACCACTAAAAATGCGATTCTCACAAAAATCAAAACGGAATGGGTTGCACAGATTGATAACGCAGCGTCTTTTTACACCACGATGGACGGGAAGCGCACGAAGTAAAATCCACTTCCGCATCCAACCCCTCTTCCTTCTTTTTGACACAATATCATTCTTTGCCTCCGGGGGGAGACGGTAGAAATTCACCGCCGGGGAGGATCAATCGGCATCCACATTTTCTTCAACATATCGAACGCAGGCCGTTCACGAAACTCCGGTTTGTCAGGATTTCCCCCCACTTCGATGATGCCAAACCATTGTTCTGTGTCGCCGGGATCGTGCTGGATGGCATCGGAAGGCTTTTTATCCCCGGAATCGAAATTTTTCCACCACTGATCAAAGAGTTGATGGATGCTGGCTCCTGCGATATGGCGGTTTGCGGTGACAATATCCTGCCAGCGGGCGGCAATCTCTGTCGCCTGTCCGGCCTCAGTGGTGCTGATCATCGTGCCCTTGGGCGCAACGGAAACCCCGACCTCGCTTACCACCACGGGTTTGGCGGGATAGAGTACGGCGATTTCTTCAAGGGCGCCTTGATACGGCGTTCCGCTCGAACTTCCTTTTTTATGGTGTTTGACCGACTCCGGCCAGTAGGAATAGAGATTGTAGGAAATCACATCGAGAAAATCATTTTTCAAGGGCTTGGGGGAGACAGGGGGCCATGTGTGATGGCTGACATAATGGATCTGTCCATAATGCTCGGCCTCGTACGTTTTAAAATAGTCCACCATTTCCGCTAGAAAGCATTCCACGGGATGTCCATGAGCCACGGCGGCGTAATGGCCTGTATACGACGTGATGTCTCGATGATGCCACTTTGTTTCCGCCACGGCATGCTCCAAAAATTCGTTTCCAAGTGTCACGTAAAGGATCTGCGATGAATAGTCGACGCCCTCGAGATGATGATATTTGTCTGTCAGGGCGCGAATTAGTCCTTTGACGTGTTCCTTGAACTCGTCGCTTTGAAAATCATTCTTGTGACCGTGATAATCATCCGCCTCGGCGGAAAACCACAAACCGAGGATCACATAGATCCCCTGGGCTTTTGCTTGTTGAAAAAATGCTGGTGGAATATTTTCAGGTGACCCGGTCAAAAAGTAGACCGTATTGCAGTTCAATTCTTTGATTTTGGACAGAGCATAATGGTAATCCAGTTTGACTGGCGGTTGGGGTGGCATTTCCCCCGGCATGAAGGGTTCCAAACCCACGGACTGAATGCGGAAATTACTCCCCTTCAGCAAAAAGCGATTCCCATCAATCCTGATTTCTGCAGGCTGCTGTACTGGGGAGGAGCTGGCCATTAGAAACCCGGTGGGAACCCCAAGAATTAAGACCCAAAAGGAAAATTTAAGAATATTCATCATAGCTTGAAAAGCCCTCTTCTCCCCAGACGTCCACCTTGAGGGATGGCGGAATGCAAACCAACACGAAACGATTCAAAGGACCGAGGACCATAAGTTTAAATACAGTATCCAAGGAGCCCCGGAAGCCGATACACCCTTGCCTTTCATCCAATATCTCGTCGACCTCTTTCCCGGATTGATCTCAACTTTTGTTTCGTGTCTCATTCCCGCAACCATCCCTTTCCCCCTACGCCCGATCGCGCCCATGCAATGAAACACGCGCTTCTTTCCTACATTCAGGCCCCGTTCCGTCTTCCACCGGACCACAAGGTGGAGTTCAGCAATCCCGGTATTGCCCGCGGCTGGGTTCGGGCGTTGAACGAGCTGGAGTTCCATGTCGATGTCATCGAGTGCACCGACACACGTTTTCAATCCGAAAAAAAATACGATCTCTTGGTAGGCCACGGCGGCGTGAATTGGGAATATCTCCGCCGCACGGTGGCCGTGGATTGCCCCGCCATCTATTTCTCCACCGGCACCTATTGGGAGGAGCACAACCGCGCGGAAGCGGAGCGCTTTGAATCGCTGAAACAACGCCGGGGCGTGTCCCTCCCCCTGGATCGGTGGATCACCCACAGCGAAGAGATGGCAAACCGCGACGCAGACGGCATCATCGCCCTGGGCAATGCCGATGTCGCAAAATCCTATTCCAAATTCCCGCTTTGCATTCCCGTCAACAACGCAGTGTACGCCGACAGGCGGTTTGAATCCCTGGAAAAGGATTATGAACGTGGACGTAAACGATTCGTATTTTTCGGCGGAATCGGATGTGTCCACAAGGGGCTCGATCGATTGATCGAGGCTTTTTCCGGACTAGATTGCGAACTCTACTGCACGGGACAGATGGAGTCTCATTTTCTGGACGTCTATCGCAACGACCTCGCAGCGCATCCAAACATCAAACTCTGCGGGTGGGTCCCCCTCAAATCGCCGGCGTTTTATGAGTTGATGGACCTTTGCGATTGCGTGATTTTCCCATCCTGCGCGGAAGGGCAACCGGGAAGTGTTCTCGAGTGCATGAACCAGGGCCTGATCCCCATCATCAGCCGGGCCTGCCATATCGACGTTGCCCCCTTTGGAACGATTCTGGAAACCTGTTCCGTCGAAGAAATCCGTCAAAGCGTTCAGAGTATCCTTCAGGAGCCCGCCTCCAGACTAAGAGACCGATCCCTCCAAGCCCGGGCTGCCGTGCTCGAACGGCATACCGAGGAGATTTTTTGCACCAATCTAAAGAACGCTATTCAACGTGTACTGGACGAAGCTTCCCGGAAAAAAGCCGACCACGAAAAGGAAGCGGCAGGCCGCCAGGCGGATTTGCAATCCTTGATCCAGCACAGTGGCAAACCTGCGGTGGTGGTGGATGGCGTGATCTTCCAACTCCAGGCGCATCGTCCCCAAGGCATCTGGCGTGTGTGGGAAAATCTGCTTCAGCATCTGGCCCGATTCCTTCCCGACTACGAACTTGTCGTGTTGCAGCGAAAGGGATTTCCGGTTCCCACATTCCCCGGAGTGCGTGTGCTGGAAGTTCCCACCTATCCTTACCTCACTCCAGAAGCTTCGTTGGAAAAGGATGAGCAAACCATCGGCAAAATCTGTCAGAAATTGGGCACCGTTCTGTTTCTTTCGACGTACTATTCCCATGCTCATGGGGTGCACAACCTTCTGATGATGCACGACATGATCCCGGAGGTCATGGGATACGATCTTCAAGGAGCGCAATGGGTCGCCAAACGCCGTGCCATCGAAAAAGCATCCTCGTTTGTGTCGGTGTCCCACTCCACGCACCATGATCTTTCGCAATTTTATCAGGTGGGTGAACGCCCAAGCCATGTGATCCATTCCGGAGTCACCCCCCTGTTTCAACCCGCTGACGCCCAAGCCATCGAGGTGTGGAGACAAAAGCATCGTGTGTCATCCCCATACTTTCTCCTCGTGGGAAACCGCGGGGGTTATAAAAATGCGGCCCCCTTTTTTGAGGCCTATTCGCGGCTTTCCAATGCCGGACAGCTTCAGATGGTGGCGGTTGGTGGCGAATCCTATCTTCTTCCCGCAGAATCCCCATACATCAACAACTACCCCATGACCTTCATCGAGAAGCTCTCGGATGAAGATCTTCGAACCGCCTATTCCGGAGCGCTGGCCCTGGTCTATCCATCACGCTACGAGGGGTTCGGTCTTCCGATCATCGAAGCGATGGCGTGTGGATGTCCCGTGCTCACCTCGAAACTTTCCTCCATCCCGGAGGTTGCGGGAAACGCCGCCCGTTACATCGATCCGGACTCCCCCGCCAACATTCACGCCGCTCTCATCGAAGTGCAGCAACCCTCCGTCCGCGAACAGCTCTCCCGTGCGGGACGTGCCCGGGCGCGACTGTTCCGATGGGAACGATCCGCCTTCGAATACGCCAGCTTGATCCGGCGCCTGATTGGTTCCCCGCTTAGGGGAACGCCTCCTCTCAAGGTGCATCTCGCGGAATGGAATATCACTCCCGGGACCCAGAGTCTCTGTCAGTATCTACGTTCAAGAGGAATCGATGTGACGACACGCGGATGGGGTGAATCGAATCCGTCCGACGGCACGTTCGAGGCATTTCTCCAGAAGGAACGGTTTGACGTCGTTCATTTTCAGCATCACGAAAAACTTCCAAGGTCATGGATGAGTATCGCCGCGAAAAACGGCGCGCGTGTTTGTCTTGCCCTCCAGGACACCTCGCTTTCTTCCCATCCTGAAACGTTGCGGCAGGTGGATTTCGTGGCCACCGCGTCCCCTGAAATCGCCCGTCAGATATCGACTCTCTCTCCGGACACCTCGGTTGAAATTGTCAGCGAAGCGGAACAATGGATTTCACACTACCACACACTCTGCGGACGGGGGGACAAACCCATGACCTCTTCTGCATCGGGCGCAACCGCCCCCCTGCTTTCCGCCATCGTCTCCGTGTACAATTGTGAATCCTTCATTCGCGGTTGCCTGGAAGATCTGGTGGCCCAGACTCTTTTCAAAAAAGGCCGGATGGAGATCGTCCTCGTCAACACGGGATCCCCCCAGAATGAGGATGCGATCATCCGGGAGTTCACCGAAAAATATTCCCAGATCCGGTACATCAAAATTCCCGAGCGGGAGACCATCTATGCCGCATGGAATCGGGGCATTCAGGCCTCGACGGGCAAGTATCTGACCAATGCGAACGCGGATGATCGTCATCGGGTGGACGGCCTCGAACGCATGGTGGAATTCATGGAGGCGCTGCCTCAAGCTTCAGTGGCTTATTCCTTCCAGGCCGTCACCGATGAACCGAACAAAGGCCTCGATACGGCCAGGATCACAGGATACTACCAATGGCCCAACTTCGACGCCCGTCTGCTCTTCAGCATCTGTTTCATCGGCCCTCAACCCATATGGCGGCGCTCGCTGCACGACACCTACGGCTATTTTGATCCGAAATATCGTTCTGCTGGAGACTATGAGTTCTGGCTCCGCCTGGCAAAGCATGAGAAATTTCTGCGGATCCCCGAAATTCTCGGCCTCTATCTTCACAACCCGGGAGGCGTGGAACATCAAAATCACGCCCTGAGCCACAACGAATCCGAGGAAGCCCGGCAGAAGCACTGGCCTTCCGAGTGGGGGGCACGCCCGGCTCCCGGATTTCAATTCCTGGTGCGAAGCGAGGAGATTGGGCTTCATCCCGCGGAACGACCTCTCGTCTCCATCATCATCCCCACATACAACCGTCCCACCATGCTGGTACAAGCACTCAAAAGCCTCGCAGCCCAGACTTTCAAAAACTTTGAGGTCATCGTGGTCAATGATGCAGGGGAGGATGTGCGTCCCGTGCTTGAAAACTTCCGAAACCAGTTCCCCATCGTCTATCTGACCCAGTCGATGCATCGCGAACGCTCTGTGGTCCGGAACATTGGCATTCAGGCTTCCTGCGGAAAATACATCGGATATCTGGACGACGATGACCGTTTTCATCCCGATCATCTTGAAACCCTGGTATCGTATCTCGAATCCACAGGCGCACAAGTCGCCTACACCGATGCGAATCGCGCCCTGCAGGAAAAGCGGGATGGCACCTATGTGACCGTCCGACTCGATGCGCATGAATCGAGTGATTTCAACAAGGACCGCATTTTGGTCGGAAATTTCATTCCCATCCTGTGCGTCCTTCACAAAAAGGATTGTCTCCAGTCCGTCGGCGCCTTTGATGAGAATCTCGCCACCCATGAGGACTGGGATTTGTGGATCCGCCTTTCGCGAAAATTTGAATTTCACCACATCCGCAAGGTCACGGTGGAATATTCCTTCCGTCTCGACGGCTCGAGCACGACCAGCGGCAATCGCGCCGACTTTTTGCGCACAATGCAGATCATCTACAACGTCTACCGTCCCTTTACCCTCAACCGTCCGGAGATTTTGGAAGCCCAGCAGAGATCCCTCCATGCCATGCAGGCGGAGGTGGCGGCGCTTAAGGAGTGGGAGCGACGAAACAAGGGTTCATCACAAAGTCCGTTTGTAACCCCAGTCTCCTATACCGCCGCCCCAGCACCTGCGGGCCTGTTGATTTCGATCGTCATCCCCACCTTCAACAAATGGGAACTCACCCGCGATTGCCTCGAAGCGATCCGCGCCTCCACGCGCGAGGGAATGTACGAGATCATTGTGGTCGACAACGCTTCCACGGATATCACTCCGGACGAACTCCGTCGTCGCGACGCCGCAGGGGAACTGCGTGCCATTCTGAATTCGCAAAACATGGGATTCGGTCACGCATGTAATCAAGGTGCCAAGGCAGCGCGCGCCCCTCACATCGTCTTTCTCAACAACGACACCACCCCAAAACCCAAATGGGTCGAGTATTGCCTGGCGCACTTCAAATGGAACCCCAAGGCTGGCATCGTGGGCAACAAGCTGCTCTATCCGAATGGAACCATCCAGCACGGGGGCATTCATTTCGTTCCCCTGGAAAACCCACCCGTGCCCCATTGGCCGCAACATCGCTTTCGCTTTGAAGCCGGCGATTTTCCACCTGCCAACGAATGCACACAGGTGCACGCGATCACCGGCGCATGCCTGTTCATTCCCCGGGATCTTTTCTGGAAGCTCGGCGGTTTCTCGGATGAATATGGGATGTACTTTGAGGACATCGACCTGAATCTCAAGGTCATGGCCCAGGGATTGGAGATCATCTACGAACCTCGAAGCGTGGTGATTCACTACGAGCGCAGCTCCGCGACCGAGGAATCTGCGAACGAAAAATTCGTGAAGGCGGCAAATATCTTTCTGTCAAAATGGGAGCAAAAGCTGCCTGATTTGCTGACGGACTGCCCTGACTCAAGTTATTGAAAATCCGGGTTGAGGATTCATCGAATAAATGCTACATTGTCAATTCCATTATGTTTTGGTGTTCACGCGATATTCCGAGGTTGTGTTGGCTTGTTTTACATCTGTCAATAACTTTAAGATCAATTTTAGCCATCGATGTCGACCGAAATGGACTACCTGATGACTGGGAGGCGGGTTACGGATTTTCGACCAACGGTTTAGTGGAGAGCGGGCTGGTTGGCTGGTGGCAGATGGACGACGCATTGCGAACGAATGTGGTGGATCGTTCGGGGCATACCCTCACGGGCACCTTGAATCAATTTTCTGCTTTTCCATTTGCTCCAGGTCTTTTTGATCAAGCCATCTCCTTTTCGAGTAATTCCTTTGTCGCGCTTCCCATCGCTACAGGATGGTTGAATCTCACCAACAGTTTCACGGTTTCAGGATGGTTTCAGGGCGCCAGTTCAAACAAGACGACCCGTCTGGCGATATGGAAGGATGTGAGCGGCAGTGGATGGGAATTGGACGTTCAACCGAACGGTTTCGCGCAAATGATTTTCAGCCCGTCAAATCAGATGTCACAAATGGTCCGGGGCACTACTGGAACGAAAGTCTACGATACCCAATGGCATCACCTCGCAGCGACCTATTCTCGCACGAACTCCCTGGCCACCCTCTATGTGGATGGCACCGTGGAAGCGAGCGCCATTATCAGTGGCTGGAACCCGAAACCGGCTCTGGCATTTACGTTTGGGACTGCATGGAATGCGCCCTTCGTTCTCGACGAAGCCCGCCTTTACCAGACCGCACTTCCTTTGAGCAGCATTCTCCAACTTCCGGCAACCTACTATGACCCGGACAACGACGGTTTATCAAATCTTCAGGAATACCAACTTGGAACCAATCCCCTCAATCCTGACACCGATGGGGATGGAATTCCTGATGGATTTGATTCCACTCCGGCCGGGATAGGTGGGTTGATGGCCACCGCTTCACTTGTCACCATCGCCGCCAGTCCGGCGGTACCCCAAACCGGTCTGGCTCTCTGGCTGAAAGGGGATGCAGGGGTGACCAAAGACGTCTCCAATGCCGTCAGCGCATGGGCCGATCAATCTGGAAATCTCAACCACGCCTTGCAAGGAACCTCCGCAAGCCAGCCTCTCTACATAGGCAACGCACTCAATGGCCAGCCGGTACTGCGATTCGATGGCGCCAATGATTTTTTGAGCGCTGGAACCAATGCCACATTGAATCTCAATGATCTGACGTTTTTCGTTGTTGCCGCGTTCCGCGCCACCAATCCCGCCCAGACACTCCTCTCCAAGGATGATGCCGCGGGGTTCACCAAATGGATTTACTGGTATCTGGGGAACATGGATTTTCACATGCAACCCGCGGGTTTTCACGGAGGATCGGCTTCCTTCACGCCGACCCTGGGCAGGGCGTCCCTCTGGGAACTGACGAAAAACGGATCCCTACTCACCCACTATAAAGATGGTGCGGTTTCGGGTTCACCCACATCGGTCCCTGCCATCCCCTTGATCAATTCCGACTTTCGCATCGGCCAGGCCGAGGGCGCGAACTGGTTCAATGGCGACATCGCCGAAATCCTCGTCTACAACGCCGCGCTGAACGACACGGACCGCCAGGCGGTGGAAAGCTATCTCAGCTCCAAATACGCCCTCGTCGATCCTGTGACGATTTCACCCAACGGCGGATCCTTCACCAGCGCGGTCACGGTCACGCTCTCCACCACCGCCACAGGAGCCACGATCCGCTACACCACGGATGGGAGTTCCCCCACATCGACTTCACCCATCTACACCACACCTTTTTCAGTTGCGACCACAATGACCGTCAAGGCCGTGGCGTTTGTCGGGGCCATGACCAGCGCCGAAGCGAGCGCCACCTTTTCATTTAATGATTCGGACCTGGATGGACTCGATGACACCTGGGAGACGACCTATTTCGGCAATCTCAGTCAGACCGCTGCGGGAGATTTCGATGGAGACGGACTCACCAATCTCCAGGAGTATCAATCCGGGAAAAATCCCACCGATTTCTATAACGGCATCCTTCCCACACTTGGGATCGTCAGCGGGAATAGTCAAACCGGTGCGCCGACCACGGTTCTTTCCCTTCCATTTGTGGTTCGCGCCCAAACCAACGCGGTTTTGCTCACGAATGCCCCCCTGACCTTTCGCGTCACCCAGGGTGGCGCACTCCTTGCCACGAGCGCAACGGGTACATTCGCCTCCTCGCTCAATGTTCGCACCCTAACCAACGGGCAGGGTTCCGCCTTCGTAAAAATGCCTGCCGCTGTGGGAAGCAATGTCGTCACCATTTCCGCTGCGACAGCCAGCGCGACCAATTCGCTCCAGATGACAGCCGTGAGTCGCGAGACGATCCTTCCCTTTGTCACCATCCTTTCCCCCACCAACTTTCAATCGACGAGCAATGCGAATATCACCGTCACCGGCAACGCCACGGACAACTGGCAGCTCGCTTCCGTCTGGCTGTATCTCAATAACATCATCATCACCAATTTCAACACGACGTTGACCAACTTCAGTTTTACCGCCACCGCGACGAACCTGCTCTACGGTACCAATCAACTTCGCGCCTTTGCCCGCGATACTTCGGCGAATGGCCTCAGCGTGTTTACCACCGTTCTCCGCTCCTTTACCGACAGTGATGCGGATCGCCTGCCGGACGAATGGGAACTCCAATACTTCGGCAATCTGGGTCAGAGTGCCACGGCCGATCCGGACGGCGATGGTCGCAGCAATCTGCAGGAGGTTCAACTCGGCAGTAATCCCATGGATTTCTATAATGGCAAAGCGCCCACGCTCTCCATCGTGAGCGGCAACAACCAGTCCGGCGCGACAAACGCATTTCTCTTCTCCCCATTCGTGGTGCGTGTTTCCACCAACAACGTTTCCCTCACCAATGCCCCCGTGACCTTCTCCCTGTTCCAGGGGACGGGACAGTTTTCCACCAATGTCAGCGGACCTCTCTCCAGTTCCCTCTCTCTTCGAACCGGCACCAACGGACAGGTGTCCGCGTGGTATCTGCCCGGGACCCATGGGCTCCATCTCCTCAACACCATGGCCATCAGTGGGGTTTCCACAAGCAAGGTTCAATTCGCAGCCTCGGTGGGGGATGTGACCTCACCCTATGTTTCCCTGAGTTTTCCCACCAACGGTTTTCGTTCCACCACCAATGTGGTTTGGAAAGCCACAGGTTTGGCCACCGATGACCAACGCATCGCCACCCTGAGTTTTTCTCTCAACGGTGTCGTCGCCACCAATCTCATCCTCTCCACCAACCGCTTTAATTTTTCAATTCCTCTCTCGAAAGTGGTCCATGGCGGCAACACCCTTGTCGTGACGGCGACAGATGTGGCAGGCAATCAAAGTTTCACCACGGCGTTATTCGCGAAGATCACCGGGCTTACGGACAGCGATGGAGATGGCCTGCTGGACGTGGACGAACTCAGTCGGGGCACCGATCCACTGAATCCTGACACCGACGGGGACGGCATTCCCGATGGATGGGAGATCCGTTATGGACTCAGTCCCACCAACAGTCTCGACGCCTACGGCGATCGTGATGGTGATGGCATGATCGATGCCCAGGAGTCCGCGTTCAATCTCTCGCCCATGGATTCCGACAGTGATGATGATGGCCTGCCTGACGACTGGGAAACCGCCTACGGCTTTAATCCCGCCACCGGGTTGAACCATCTCGCGCTCTGGATGCGTTTCGATTCTCCCGGCATCTGGCTCACCAACATCGTCACCGCAACCAGTACCAACCTGATGACGAAGGCGATCTACGAATGGGATTCCGGTCCCTATGGCCTGCACGCGACATGGTCGAACAATCTCCTCCCCGCAACCAACGCCGTACAGAACGCTCTCGTCAATGGCATACCAACTTTTGGAACTCCTGCCGGTGCCGCGCAGAAAGCGTGGCAGCCGGTTTCATTCGGCACCAATGTCGCCCTCACGATCCCCGGCCATCCTGTTCTTTCAGGTTCCACCCAGGGATGGAGCCTCGCCTTCTGGATCGATCCCACCAACACCGCCTCCGCCGTCGACATCCTCCGCTTCTCCCCCACGAATAACGCACCGTTCCTTATCCAGTTGGACGCCTCACGGCGAATTTCTGCAAGCCTCCGATTGATTGGCAGCAATGGTCAGCCCTTCACGGTTTCCATCCAATCGCCCTCGGGATTGCAACCCAATGCATGGACTCATGTGGCTTTCACCCATGAGTCAGCCACAAGTGTGTCGCGACTTTATTACAATTCCAATCTGGTCGCTTCGATCACAAACCCGAGTCTTAATACGGTGCTCCTCGTCACCAACACACCCCTGCTCATTCTTCCCCAGCCAACGCTTCCTGCTCCCCGCCTGGATGCGCTCCGCATCTACAAATACGCGCTGCCCACGAACGAGTTATTTGAAATCATCTCTCCCTCCGAACCTCGTGGCGATGCCGATTCGGATGGCGTCACGAACCTTCAGGAGCGCGTCAACTTCGGCAACCCTCTCTTTGCGGATACGGATGGCGATGGCTTGAGCGACAGCAACGAAATCTTCGTCGCGCACTCCCTGGCCTACGCCTCTGACAGCGATGGGGATGGATTCAATGATTTCACGGAAACCACCAACTTTTTCGCGCAAACCTCGATCACGAATGCAGGTGTGGCGATTCATCACACGGATCCATCCAAAGCCGATACCGATGGGGATGGATTGTTCGATCAGGAGGAGATTCAGGTCTATCTCACCCATCCCCTCGTCGCCGACACGGATGGGGACGGCATGCCCGACGGTTGGGAAATCGAATTCGGACTCAATCCCCTCAGCGCATCCGATGCCGCCCTGGACAAGGACGGTGACGGTCTGAGCAATCTCAACGAATACAAGTCTGGCACCAGTCCCGTGATGGTGGACACGGATGGCGATGGTTTCGGAGATCGTGAGGAATTTGATTTCACCACGTCAGCAGCGGGATTGCCGGTGACCGATCATCTGGGCTCCAACTGGGTGATCAACGCGGCCACGAATATCAGCGGACGTCACATCAACGTGGGCCTCTTCCAGGTCGCCTCGAATGGGGTGGCCACGGTTCCGCCTTCGGGACAGAAGTTCTGGGTGGAAGCTCAAAACATCCAGGTATGGGGAACGATCTCAGCCAGTGGCGCGGGCTTTGCCGGAGCCTCCTCGGGTGGCGCGGGCGGCGCGCGTGCCTGGCAGGTCAGTGGCGGAGCCAGCAGCCCCGGAGGTAATGGATCCTTGGGCGCAGCCGCAGCGGCGCCCAATGGGGGCGCCGGTGGCGGTGGCGGCGGCAAAGGCGCTGTCACCCAGACATCCCGTCCTGAAATCGCCAACGGCAATGGAGGCGCTTCAGGTGGCGCCGGTGGCTATAACGCGTCGGGAGTGAATACGGATGGTTCGATCAATTACACTCTTTCCCTTGGCGGAGGGGGTGGAGCCGGAGGGGGTGGCGGTGGAGCAGCCACGATTGAAGTTCTCAGCACGGGGAGCACGTACGAAAATCCTCCCGCAGGTGGCGGCGGCGCTGGAGGTACCGGGGGTGCAGGCGGTGGAGCGGTCTGGCTTTACGCATTGAACACCAATCAAGTGACGGGTGTCATCCGCGTCGATGGCGCGGCGGGGAGTCCCGGCCAGGGCGGAGGCATCGTTCACGGTGTGGGACGCGAAGCGGCGACGGTGATGGGGCAGGGTGGGAATGGAGGCACGGGCGGCAACGGTTGCGGTGGCGGCGTTCTCCTTCGCGGTTTCCGCGTCGATGTGCGCGGGACGATTTCCACAGCGGGTGGTCCGGGCGGCACGATCAAGATGTATGCAAGCAACTACAACATCGGCAGCGCCACGATGGTGCGTGGTCGGCTTTATACAACATCGGCGCCTTTGATTGATTCGGATGGGGATGGTGTTCCCGATGTGCAGGAGCTTGCCAATGGCACGGATCCAAGGAAGCTGGATTCCGATGGCGATGGCTTGAGCGACAAGCAGGAGCAGACGCTAGGGACAAATGCGAAATCGATCGACAGCGATGGAGATGGGATCCCTGATGGGTGGGAGGTTCGTTATGGTTTGAACCCCTTAAGTGTTGCGGATGCAACTCAACTTGCGGCCAACGGACAAAGTAATATCTCCAATTTCAACAACCACACCAATCCGAAGGATCCGGGGCAAAAAACAGCCCATCCCTTCGGCGCAAACTCGATCAGTAAAATCACAAATAAGATGGGGCTCAACGATCCCCCGGGAACGGAGGAGGTTCTTGCGACGGATACGGTGTCACTCAATATTCCCGCAGGCTCGCGTGTTTACCTGACGTCGGACACAAACAAGCTTGAGTGGATTGCGGACACGGCGGTGGAAGTGAACACCGCCAAATTTTCTGGGGCAGGCACGACGCACGCGGATCCCGCGAAATTTGTGGGCTCGCCAGTGGATGCCGCCTATGACATCGTACCGGGCGTGGACGTGACCGATTCGATCACCATCAACCCCAACGGGTTAACCACCTTCACCGTCAAGCTGAAGGCCAAGCTATTGCCACCCGATCCACCGACTCCTCCTCCTTCAGCCGGGCAGACATGGCAATGGGTTCCGAACCCATTGGGTGGAAGCGGTGGCTCGTGGGGCTGGGGGGTTAATTCCGGAGGAGGAGGTTCCGGAGGGGGTGGTGGAACCGGAGGAGGCGGTGGTGGTGGCGGAACGGGTGGAGGTGTGACCCAATATCCTTCGCCCAC
>CAYYYL010000018.1:0-20312 GCA_964475835.1 uncultured Verrucomicrobiota bacterium
GCTCCCACCACCAATACCACGAGCATGCCGTTTTCTGTTCCCGTGGCGAATCTTCCTCTTGGAACCAACACCGTGCTCAGCATGACGATTGACCGGGCGGGTAACACCAATTCCGTCTTGCGAACCGTCATTCGCTCCAATGGAGGAAGCTCTGCTGTTCCCCAAACCGGACTGGCGCTCTGGCTTCAGGCAGATGCTGGAATCATCAAGGACGGCGGACTGGGAGTGATCAACTGGTCGGATCAATCAACGGCCACCAACCAATTAACGCAGACGGATGCCGCACTGAGGCCGGTCTGGGTGGATAACGTGATCAACGGCAAGCCCGTGGTTCGTTTTGATGGAGTGAATGATTTCATGTCGGCGGGAACGGCTCCCTCGTTGACCTTCAGTGACTACACCTTGTTTACCGTGGCGGCTTTGAACGGAAGCGCCAATGCGCAAAGTCTGGGAGCGCAGGCCATTTTTTCCAGGGATGAAGGTCCGCCATTGAGTAAATGGATCTGGTGGCGCAGCGGAAATTCCATGGAGATCCATGTGCAGGGCGGCAATGCGCATGCCACCTCCAATCCTCTGAATCTCACCGTTGGAAAACCCCTCCTGCTGGAGCTGGTTAAATCCGGAGCACTTCACACCCACTATCGAAACGCTCTCAATAATGGGAGTACTTCATGGGGAGGAGCCATGCCGACCATCAATTCTGATTTTCGAATGGGTCAGGCCGAGGCAAACTATTTTCTGAATGCGGATGTTGCCGAAGCCCTGCTTTACACCCGGGCCCTGACGGACACGGAACGTCAGAGTGTGGAAAGTTATTTGATGGCGAAATACGGCATGGTCGATGCCCCCGCCATGACTCCTGCTGCGGGATCCTATGTCAGCAGCACGTCCGTGACTCTTTCCACGCTCATTCCCAATACGACCATTCGCTATACCACCGATGGCAGCGATCCCACGACATCCTCTCCCGCCTATGTTTCGCCCATCAACGTGACGGCGACCACCACGCTTAAAGCCTGCGCCTACGTGGGAACCACCGCCAGCAGCATCACGAGCGGCACCTACTACATCAACGATACCGATCAGGATGGAATGAATGATGCGTGGGAGAATCAATATTTCGGGAATCTGAATCAAACGGCCGGAGACGATCCGGATGGAGACGGAGCTTCCAACCTCACGGAATTTCAACGGGGAACTTCGCCCCTGGATTTTTACAACGGAAACACCGCCACGATCACCAAGATCAGCGGCGATCAGCAGGGAGGAATGACCAATGATTTTGTTGCGCAACCGCTGGTCGTTCAAGTCAACAGCACCGGAGGTCTCGTCTGGGCCAATGCGCCCGTCACCTTCCAGGTGAAAACCGGTGGAGCCACCCTCACACCCTCCAAGGATGACTATCCCCTGACCAACTTTTGTACCCTTTTCACGGATGGAGGAGGACGATCCAGCGTCTTTGTCTTTCAGCCGCCTCCTTTCCCTTCCACCAACACCGTGGAAGCACGGGTCATCACCGGTTCACTCACCAACCGTGTGACCTTCACCAATTTCGCGGGCAATCTGACCAAACCCACGGTCACGCTCTCCACACCCACCAATGGGATGATCCTGACAACCAACAGCCTGCTTTGCGTGGGAAGTGTGACAGGAAAATTCCCTCTGGTTTCCGCGCAACTTCTCCTCAATCAACGTTCCGCACACAGTGTGATTCCTTTATTCACCAATTATTGGAGTTTTTCCACCAACGCCGTCCCGCTGCTTTTGGGATCCAATGATGTGCAGGTGGTTGCCTGGGATACGACCGGAGCTTCCAATAGTTTGCGAAGGACCGTTTACGGAAGTTTCACCGATACGGATGGAGACGGGATGCCGGACTATTGGGAGACCGCTCAAGGTCTTAATCCCAATGTGGCCGCCACTCCCACGGAGGATACCGATGGGGATGGAATGCCGGACATTCAGGAGTATCGGCAAAATCGAAATCCCAAGGACTTTTTTGATGGAAATCTCTCTCAACTGACGATTCTCAGTCCGGCCATTCAGGAAGTGATTGTGGGGCAGGTCTTCACCCAGTCCTTCAAGGTATGGACCGGAAGCAATGGGTTAAAGCTTACGAATGCTCCCTTGACGTGGCTCATGGTGAGCAACACCGCAGGCGGGATCAGCGCGACATCCAATGGAACCTTTGTCGCAAGCCTGCCCATGAGAACGGATACCAATGGACAGGCTGCCGCATTCGTCCGGATGACGAGCCTCGGTGTTTATCCCTTGAATGTCACCGTGACCGCTCCCAGCGCGACGAACACCGTCACTTGGACAGTGGTGTCGAAGGATCCCGTTGCCCCCATTTTGAATCTGACCTCGCCAACCAACGGTCTGGTCCTGGCCACCAACGTGGTCACATGCAGTGGCGTTTTAACGGACAACCTGGGCCTGTCAAACGCGGTCCTTTACCTCAACGGCATCCTCATTACCAATCAGCCGCTCAGTGGAATGACCAATGTGCCCTTTAGTTTCCCCATTGCCACCAACGTGCAGCGGGGAACCAACACCCTTGATGTCCTGGGCTGGGATCAATCCGGCAACAGCGTTCAACGCACCGTCAACTTCCTGCGCACGTTCATTGACGCCGATGGTGACGGCATGGCTGATGATTGGGAAATTCAACAATTTGGCAATCTGAGTCAGACGGCGTCAGGTGATTTCGATGGAGACGGAGTGCTGAATAATGTGGACGCAGCCCCCACCAATTCCACGGTGGGCCGGATCAAAGTCGAAATCACCGATCCTCTTAACGGAACCACGATTTCTCCATGAAATTCATCCCTGATTATTTCAGAAATCTTTCACGCGAAGGCACGAAGGCGCGAAGCCTTCCCTCGGAAATGGAGGGCGACGCTCCGTCGTCGCCACAAAAGGGTCTCTCGCAAAGACGCAAAGATCCCAAAGAAGGAATGTTGTCCTGCCCGTGGCGACGACGGAGCGTCGCCCTTCAGCTTTGTGCAACTCTTTTCATGTTCTTGACGCTTTGCGTTTCCGCCCAGGACAATCCTCTGGCCCGCAACGGTCGTTTTGTTCGCGGGACGGGAACGGATCCTCAATATCAATCCCTCGCCCTTCCGCTTGATTTTCAAGAGGGCGTGGCCCTTGACGCTGTTGGCTCAAGCTCGACCAATCTCGGGGGACGTGTCTCATGGGTGAATCAGATCGTCAAGGAATCGCGACTTCACTTTGATCAGCAGGCGGCAGCCGCAGCGGGTGGGGGACAGGTTCGCACCTTTGGTTTCGAAAATCCCATGGTCACTTTTGGACGCACTGCGGGTGGAACGCCCCTTTATGTGAACCAGACATACCGGTTCGGTGCCTTTGCGGGTATGCGCGAAGTCAGTGTACCCAGCGGTCTTCCGGATATTCGCATCCGGGCCTACGCCCGGGCTGCACTCACCAATGGAGCGGTGAATGTTCCGCCTGTGGATGAGTTGTCCATTTTCATTCCCCGAAAAGGCACGCCCAACTGGGAAACCTTCGCCAATCAGGGTTACAGCCGCACATGGGACTGGATGGGACTCCAAACCACGCTTCAACTCGTGGAAGGCACATGGTGGAAGCAGTGGGGAGTACTCCAATCCTCTCCGGTGCTTCTCACTCATCGGGCCACCCTTCCGGATTATGCTTATGTGGTGGAGATGCGCGGCAATTACTATTGGGGAAATGGTGAAAAACCCCTCGTCACTTCCACCAATGGAGTCACGCCCTCATGGTCGGGGCTTTATGCGATGGACTTCGATTCTCTTTCCCCATGGCAATCCACCCTGATCCAGACTCCTCACTTTGCCGGGGAACCCCTGCCACCGGGATATTATGGAAAAACCCCAAGTGAACTTCTTTCAGTGGCTCCGACGATCACAGCCACGCCACCATTGCCTCCCTCGTCGTATCTGCAATTGGATCAAAGTCCGGAGCTGCGCCGCCATGAAGTGCTTGATCAGTTTGTGACCGACATGGCCAATGATCCGATTGCACTGGCCAATTACGTGCAGAATGAAGTCGAGCTGTGCGATCCCATCTCCTTTGCGCCGGATGGCACGGTGAGCGACACGTCGATCAATCCATCGGGTGTCAATCGAGGCGCACTCGGCGTTTTCCTCGAGGGACAGGGATCGCCGGTGGAACAATGCGCGCTTCTGGTCTATCTCCTGCGGCAGGCCGGTGTTCCCGCAACCTATGTGAATGCTCCGAAAAACGGAGTCAAGATGCTCGATATCCAGCTCAGCAAAATGCTTCAAATGCAGATTCGGGGCGCTCTCAACTCCTCGGGTCAATCTAATGTGCCCACGCTCATTCCAGTGAACTATCCATGGGTTGCCGCCTACATCAACAATCAATGGGTGCATCTTTTCCCATGGATCAAGGATGTGGAGGTGGTCGAGGGACGAAATGTTTATGATTTTTTGCCTCCGGATTACAACAGCGGCGCCAAATGGACACGCCATTACCTCTATGGAGACACCAATATCATGTCGCTCGACAGTGAGGATGATTCCCCGGAAGCCCTTTTCCCCAAATATATCACCAAGCAATTGAAGGACAATTATCCCACGGTTCGTACGGATGATCTGGGTGTGAAAGTCACACAGCGTCACAATAACTATTCCCGCTGGCAGGATTTTCCCAAGCCTTTCGCGGTTACCAATGCTCTCACTGCAGTGGAAAGTTTTGGCGTCACCAACCAGATTTTCGACACGGTCACCGTCAATGTTTCGAGCGTGGCCAATCCGTCAAAAACCATCACCTCGGGTGAGATGCGCATGGCGGATCTCCACAATCGCAGGTTTCTTATTCGTCAGGAGAAGATCGCTTCCAACCAAATCCGTCTCACCCTGAGTTTGGGAGCGTACCGGGCCAGCGTTGCCAACGATCCCGCTGTTCCATTTGAGAATATTCCCGTCGTGGAGGAGATCAAAAAACGGCAGGTGACTCTGGACCTGAGCAACCCGGCGGATGATCTGCTGCGAGTCACCATCCGTCATCGCAAACTCAAGGCTCTTTCATCCAATTTTTCCCCGACGAATGCCTTTCTCAATCTCCGGGCGGTGCTCGATATCCAGGATGAAGCAGCCCTGCGTCTGGGCGACATGGCCGCCATCTGTCTGGATGCCAACCGGGTAAGTGATGCCATGATGCGCCGCCATGCCGAGGAATATTGGAAATTCCAGCAGTTCATGCAGCAAAATCCGACTTCGACGATCGATCCGGAACTCTTCCCTGGCACACCGCTTTACCTCATGGGGATGAACTATTTCGCCAAGGTGGATCGCTTCCGCCCGGTGAACGAAAGGTTACACAAATTCAAGGCTCTTTCATGGTGGGGCGATGGACTGGCCATCTTCGCGGCTCGGCGTGACAATGGCTTCCTGCCTTTTGACGGCGAGGTTTCCCTCTCGCAACCCATGGTGAACATGTTTGTGAGACAGGCGGCAGGTGTCGCCAATGGAACCCTTCATCCCGACGCGGAGTATCCGGAACAACTGGCCGCAAATGATTTCTTTAATGTCGCCATCGCGAACGCTTCCGCACAGGAACATCGTATTCTCGACACTTTCCTTCTCCAACAGGGTTCGGTATCCACCGTGAAGCTTCTTCACATGGCCGAGGAACGCAAGGGGCCAGGTCGCCCGGGCGTTCTCAATTTGAATGCTCAAAATTATCAGGCCTATGGATCAACTTCCTTTGATGGCAAATTGTTGAAGGATCATGATCCCTGGGTTTGGGGCCTGATCTCAAGCGCTCTCAATCCGTCCACCGGAGGATCTCCCTACACCCAGGTTTATGCTACTCCGGGCATGATCACCAATTCCTTTTACAAGGGAATGGGCGCCGTGATCCTCTCGACGACCAACCAGATGTCAATCAGTAGCGGCGGAGCGGTGAACAGTCCTAATATCAACGGAAGCGCCGGTCCATATCGAGATGACATACTTAATGCGTCGTTTTTCGGTTCAGGTGGATCTTCAAGTTTCTGGGGAAACCTATTTTATACGCCAACTTTCTATACAGGGGATTTCTTTGGCGGAGGGGGATTTGGTGGGGGAAACTATTCATTCTCCGTGGTGTCTGGTTCGAGTTTGCAGCAAATCTTTTCCACGCCTGTAACCACCTGGACTCGTAGCGATGTCTATGATCCTTCGAAGTACACTCAAAGTCAGTCCATTCTCGCCACGCCCTTCTCGCGAAGCGCGGCGATTCAAACAGCCCAGGCGCTGGGTGTTCCTTATGACGGATCGGCGCCTTCCCTCGCGGCCGTGAACAATAAAAATGTGAACGTTGGGTCTGTTTCAAAAACCACATTTTTCGGCGAACTGAAAAATTTTGTGGAAGATCCGGTCAACGTGATGAATGGGGAGTTTTATCATGACGTGGTGGATCTTACGCTTCCCGGCCCCATGCCACTCGATCTGCGTCGCAACTACCAAAGTCAGAATCTCGCCGATGGCTCATTCAGTTTCGGCTGGAAGCTCAATGTCGTTCCCTACCTCGTGGTAAGCGACAAGGGCACGATCTACGCCTCGGAAATGAATGGTTCCACCGTGGCCTACACCCCACAGCCCACCAACAGCAATCTCTGGCTCCCCTCGCTTCCCGCCAATCCCATGCTCACCAGCGATGGAGTCGGTTCTGCCAATCTGTTCAATGCCCGACTGGAACGCGTCGTCTCCGGAGCGTCGACGAATTTCACTTTGACCGCCCCCGATGGCAGTCGGCGGTTCTTCTCGGTGCGATCGTATCCGCTCGCAGGCACCACCCCCATTCCACGCTCGCGTCCCTATCTGGACCGGTGGGAGGATGCGCAGGGGAATTTCCTCACGTTCACATTTGGAACGAATACCCAATCCCCGGACTACGGCGAACTCAAGCGAATAGACGCGGCCAATGGAAATTTCATCGGATTTCGATACGACGTATACGCGCACATCGTGGAAGCATATACGCGTGATGGTCGTCGCGTACTGTACGAGTACGACAGTCAGAACGATCTGGTGGGGGTAATGCTCCCGGACGCGTCCACCGTCCGGTATGAATATGAGCACGGTTCGACCAATCTGACCTCGGGCGTTCAGTTTTATTCCAATCATCTGATGACTCGGGAGGTGAAGCCCGAGGGGCGCATTCTGGAAAATAGTTACGACCCCCTGCGTCGCGTCATTGAACAACGCGCCACCATTTCCACCAACAGCGTTCCTTTGCGCAACGCCACCTTCGTCTACCTGGGCGCAGGCGTCACCAATGCCGCGCCAACCGGCCGCACGCTCCTGATCGACGTCAATAATCGCACCAACAGTTTTGTCTACGCATCAGGCCTTGTCACCAATGTCACCGACGCACTCGGTCGCATGACGGTGAGTGAATACTATCCGATCAATGCGCCGCCTGCCGCGCCGGGCAATCTCAATGGTGGCGGGTACCCCCGAAGTCTCCGACGGGAAACCGATCCCCGGGGATTGATTACTGATTTCCGCTATGACGCCTCCGGACGTCTGATTCGCCTCATTCGTACGGGAGACATCACAGGCCAGGGGAATTCCAATGAAACTGCCATTCAGACATTTGCCTACAATCCATTGAATGAGCTAACACAGGCGGTGGATCCTTCGGGCAACAAGCTATCCATTTTGTACGAGGATCCTCTTTATCCGCATTTGCCGACGACCGTGGAGCATCTCACCTCATCTGGAACCCTGATCGGTCGCACGCGCATGGTTTATGAAGCAGTCACCGACGCCGTGACAGGAGCGACGTCCAAGGGACTGCTCCAACGCCTTCTCCGCGCAGCCGCTACACCGGATGAGGCGATCACGGATTGGACCCATGATGCGCGAGGATTTGTGACCTCGGAAATTCGGCGGGCGGGGGGCACAGGTGTCGATGTGACGATGAATTTCACCCGCAATTTGCGAGGCGAACTGGTGGAAGCCACCGATGCGCTCGGACGTAAAAGCGCCTTTGCCTACGATGGCCTCGGTAATCGCACATGGGAGGAGCGCAGGGATGAAAATGGCGCTCTCGTGGGATGGAACTACAACTATTTCAATCACAATGGCGAAATCGAATGGAGCGATGGGCCGCGTTACAATCCGGAGGATTATGTGTGGCGTCGTTACGACGGAGCCGGACATCTCTCCGAGGCTGTCCGCTGGCGCAGTCGGGCCAAAACCGATGGTTCGGGTGTGGAGGCCGAAACCGGCAACAACCTGCTTTCCACGACGAAGTACACCTACGATCTCTTTGGCAATCTCACGCAAATTCTGGATCCCCGTGGAAATAAAACCAAGATGCAGTACGACGCCATGGGGCAACTCACGGTTTACGGGTCCTATCAAAGCTCTCTGTTCCTGTCCCAGCAATCGTTTGGATATGAGCCCGGCGGGGCGGTGAATATCCATACCAACGGCGTGGGCGGGGTGACCCGGATTTTTTATACATCCACCGGACAGCCCAAACGCCGTGAAAATCCCGACAATTCTGTTCAGGAGTGGAGATATCTTCCCGACGGCAGATTGCAGAAGGAAACCTTCTCGAACGGTTCCTATGCCGTCACCACCTACGATGACGCAGCTCGGAGTGTGACGCGCACGCTTTATGGTGCTGATGGCCGGCAGCTGAAAACTGAAAGCTCTCTTTTCGATCGTCGTGGCAATCTGATTTCGAGCACGGATGCCTTGGGCAATACCCAGACGACGGCCTATGATGGATTGGATCGGGTGAAGTCCTGGGCGGGCCCCACCGGCTCATCGCCACAACAGACAGGAACACTCACCTACGATCAGGCTGGGAAAGTGTTTACTGCCGTCAACGCTCTCGGAGAACAAACCATCCGCACCCTTGATGCCCTGGGGCGGCCCATTGCCCTGGAAATCAAAAGCCCATTGAACGTCACGGTGCGCAAACGCACATGGAGTTATTCTCCCGATCAACAATTCATCGCGGTCACGGATGGTACGGGTTCCGCTGCCGTGACCACGACGAACTATTCGGATGTCTGGGGGGCGCCCGTATTGACGAAATTAGCCGACGGATCGTGGTCCTCCTCTCTTTATGATGTGGCGGGCAATCAAACCAACCACCGCGATGAAGTGGGACGGCAGGCTTGGTTCATTTACGATGGTCTCAATCGGGTGACGACCCAAACTCTGACCGACGCAGCCCGGATCAACTACACGTACGACGGCGGCAACAATATGCTTACCCGTTCCATGCCCGGCAATCTGGTCTGGACCGCCACTTATGACACTTCGGGCAGGATCAAGACTGAGCAGCTTCAAAATGGTGCGTCGATTACCCGGAACTTCACGTACAACTACTACAATTCGGGACCTTTCGTAGGGCAGCTTCAAAGTATCGTGGATCCCCGGGGGATCACGCGCACGCGGACGTACGATGCCTTTTTGCGTCCGGATTCTGAAACCTGTTCAGGCGCCTCGGATGCGACCATGACCCTGGCATACGATTCGTTGGGACGTCTCACTCAGGCAAAACAATGGGGTACGGATCTGCCGATTTCCCAGATCAACCGGGCCTACGATGCCTATTCGCAGATGTTGGATGAAAGCGTGAATCTCAGCGGCAGCCTCCATTCCCACTTCACCCAGGGATGGAATGGAGCGGGACGGCGAACTTCGCTCATTCCCGGTACGGACATGCCGACCCAGGGTACGGGAGGAGGTCGTCAATGGCTCTTCACCTGGCAGGCGGATGATCAACTTTCCCAGGTCACCGACAAGGCGGGACGTGTCTCCAGCTTTACGTGGAACAACGCAGGACTTCTCAACGCCCGGTCCAACCCATGGCGAGCCATGACCGTCTCCAGTCGGGACGCGGCGGGACGGCCCACGCTGATCCAGACGACCGCAGGTGGCTCGACTCCTTTGAGTGAAGTTCCCACATGGCGGGCGGATACCTCGATCAGTGTGAACGCGGCGACCCGCACCGGGAGTGGATCGTGGAATGAAACGCGCAACTACAGTTACGATCTTCGCGGTCGCCTCACCCGGGAAACCTTCAAGCCTGCGTCGACGGGAGGCACCCGTGCTTTTAACTATACGTTTGATTCCGGGGTAAGCGCGGGGCTTGGGGTTCTGACGCGCGTGACTCTGGACACGACGAACTTTTGGAGTTCGAGTTCCATGGATGCATGGCAGCGTGTTCAAAGTGAATCAGGTTTTCAGGCTGCCCGCCCTTATCTGGCCAAAGGAACATCCCGAGGGGCTGATTCGGTGGGAGTCACCCTCGATGGAGTTCCCGTGTCGGGTGTGGCATTCAACGCATCGAATGGTTCGACGAACTGGACGGCTAACATCACGCTGACGCCCGGACAGCATACCTTGACCGCAATCGGGAAGTTTCCCGGAGGATCTTCGACATCGACCAATAGCGTATTTGTGGTGTCGGGCGCCACGACGGTGACGAATAGTTTCGATGCCGTCGGAAATATGATCTCCCGCACCTTTGCCGATGGACGGGTTCAAACACTTACATGGGACCCGTGGAATCGTCTCACGAAGGTGGTGCAGAGGGATGCCCAAACGAATGGGTTCGACTGGTGTGCGGTGTACGATCCCTTCGGTCGTCGCCTCAGCACGAAATATACCCCTGTGGCTGCCTCGGTGCCCTCTGTGTCCTCCGTGGTAAATATTTCTTCCTTCTTTGACCCGGAAATTGAGTTTTTGGAAATTGGTCTCGCCCTCAACGGCAATCGCTACTGGAAAATTTATGGACCGGATGCCAATGGGGTCTATGGCGGGTTGCAGGGCATGGGTGGCCTGGAATCAATCATTCGTGAGAGCGATGGTTCGAGTGAGGGTGTCATTCATGATTTGAGCGGGAATGTGGTGGCCAGTGTAGCCACGCCGGGGGGAACTGCCACATGGTTGAATGCAAAGGTGGGATCGTATGGTCCTTTGCCCGGCTCGCCATCCGTTCCGCTGGAATCCCTTTCCACGCTCAATCCTTCCATTTCAACAGTTCTGGCTTGGCAGGATCGAAGAATCGATCCCACAGGTCTCTACTCCTGCGGAGCGCGTTACTACGATCCATCTTCCGCGAGGTTTATCTCAGCGGATCCGTTGGGCCACGCGGCGAGTTTGTCACTCTATGATTACTGTGGGGGAGATGGGTTTAATTTCCGTGATCCGGATGGAAGGTTTGGGAAACAAGTTTTGAATGGAATCAATAATGCATTCACGCGCGCTGGGGAAGCTGACATCTATAACGCACAAGTCATGATGGCAGGAGGTTTAGAATTAGGTCGAAATTCCCAGACGATTTACAATCGCGCATTGGAAACAGGTTTTAGTCAGGGAAGTGCGCTTTATCAGTCGATCGGTTATGGCGTGGGAAGTTTCACGGGCAATACACCCTTTTTCGAAGGGTATACTCATCTGGATTTGCCGGGTAATTTCCAGCTGGATAGCGCCCAGTCCGCCGTTCGAATGATCGGTGGGGGAACCGGGATGCTATTGACGGGATTAGGTGGAGCAGATGTTGCGCTAGGAACGGCACGATCAGCGTTTTCTAATTCAGTCCTCACTGACCTTGATGCCATGGGGGCGAATTACAAATTTGTCAGTTCGGATGGATCAGGTTCCGTATGGGGTTCAAAAGGACTCTCAAATCCCGAAGTCCGTATTTGGTATAATGAGCACTTGCCGATGATTGACACATCAGGACCTTTGACTAAGGAAACAGCGATGCGTGTCCACGCAGCACGAAATACGCTTAAACAACAAGCTAGAGATCTCATGGCTGACCGTGCTGCTGCGGAGCAGCTTGCAAAAGAACAACCTTTGCAACCCTTAAGTTATTATATAGATAAATATTCTCGGGATGGGTACAAAGGAGAAGCTCTCTGGAAAAAGATTATTGATCAAGGGGCTAAGCCTAATGAGAAAGTAAATAAGCAATTTGGGATTTACTAAAACAATGACAGAAAAAATTCGAAAGATCGAAGATTTCCTAGTGATACCCATCACATGGCTGAAGCATCCGGACAAACCACAATGGACATCTATGGTTTGTGGAGAAATTTTGGAGTTGGCGATGAATAATTTTCCTGAGGAACCGCTTTACACTGTGAAGTGGCGATTTCGAACATTGGATATTGAAGATGCTCCCACCTGTTGGTTAATTCCGCGTGGTTATTCAGTAAAAAGACAACCATAGGCATGGGGAAGCCACCCTAAGAATAAGGCGCCAATGCAGGTTGGCTTCCCAGCCTTCACACATGGGCTGCCTGAGGTTGGAATTCGCTTCGCGAAGGGTGATCTCGACTATTTACGGACTACACGAAGGGAGGACAGTTTTCGTCAATCATTTGCCGTGGATCGAGGATCAGGATTTGGACCTAGTCCGGAAACTCTTGCAAAACTTACACCAGAAGGACGTGTGTTGGTGTTGGAAGGGAAACACCGTCTCAATGCTGTGGTTATTGATAACGCTTTGGTTCCTGAAAGTATTCCCGGCAAGCCCTACTGGCTGGAATTCCAATATAGTCCGATTAGGTCGACTCATTCAGCTTCCTTAAAAGGAAGTTCCAGCTGAACGGAGATTTCGTAAAAAGCCTTCAGAATCTGGTCAACAAGGAACCCGACCTTTATGTTGTTCGTGAATACCAGTGCTTGAGATTTTATCGAATGGAAAAGTGAGAAAAGCGCATGTTTTGCCGCACCAAATTAGGATGAACGATTTTGGAGATCATGGTTTTTCCGAACTAATTTTTCCTGAAACGATTGGTGATGGCCATGGTGACAAATCGATACACATGAACGGCTTTGGTTGTTGCGCGACGCCAGAAGCTGAAAGGCTTCGAGCGTTTCGGCATGGATTTCATGAATCCTTTGATGATCGCTTGACTGGATTTCAGCTTTGTTCCCTGACGTTGGACGAGAAGTTGGCGGGCTGAAGATAAATCGGCAATCAATTCCTTGGTGGTCGAATATCGGGATTCAGGGGCCTTTTTCATGCATCGATCCACAATGCGGCAGGTGGCATCGGAAACCCATGGGGCGATGGTCTTAAAATCGACAAGCGGTTTTTTGATGTGCATGGCCAGCACTTCTTCGGAGGTTTTTGCCCAAAAGGGGGCGTTTCCACATAGTAAATGAAATAGCGAAGCGCCGAGACTGTAGATATCGCTTCGCAAATCTTCCGGTTGGCCTCGGATCCTTTCAGGTGGAATGTAAAGCGGAGTGCCAAAAATCGGATCCTCCGTTCCCCGTTCCAATAATTTTTGAATATTCGCGAAACGGAAAAGACCGAAATCCAAAACCTTTACCCACCCATCATAGGTAAGCATGATGTTGTCCGGTTTGAGATCGCTGTGGACGAGACCTTTTTCGTGAGCGGTCTCCAGACTGTTTGCCACCTGAATAACGATTTCGAGACAAAGGAGTTCTGGAAGAGATCTTTTGGAGCCATCGGTTTGATTTTTTTTATTTTCTCCCTGAATGGTTGCCAGAATTTCAGAGAGGGCGAGTCCATCCACCAGTTCCATGGCCATCCAATAAAAGCCTTCAAATTCGCCACCTTCGAAAACTTTGACGATGGTGGAGTGGATCAATTGTTCCACAAGCCCGATTTCTCTTAGAAAGGAGTCGATGCTCAGGGGATTCCGTACCATTTCTGCGGCTGAAAGAACCTTCAGGGCGACCTTCCGCCCGGTTCTCCGATGTTGAGCCAGGTACAGGATGCTTGTCCCTCCTGAATTTAAGCGGTAATCAATTCGATAATCCGCGAGATTTCGATGAAGCTCGAACCGTGAACTGCAACTAGGACAATGGATATCATCCAGGGGATCGTGTTGGGCTACGTTGATTTCCTGGTGGCAACGGGTGCATTCAACGCTCCGAGTGCGGTTCATTTTCTCTGCTTGAATGGCTCCCGGCCGCAAATCGATTCCAAGAATATCCAGAATCTTGAGAGGAGTGGTGTGATACGCTCCGAATATGGCCGCAAAATACTGGAACCCCTGAATTTCCCCTGAAACAAATTTTCGGATTAACGAAAACTTTTTGATCGACCAAACCGGGGTTTTGCTTCGCGCGGCTTCTGTTTCCTTTAAAAATTCTCCAATCGCGTGCGGTTGATCCAAAATTTTGGAACTTAAAACCTTGATGATGGCGAGAGTCGATGTGCCGGGTTTTTCAGCCAGATAAACTGCGTTCTGCCAGCCAGCATCATAGGATTTGAGCAGGGTAAAATCACCGAAGCTCTTCAAAAGCTCAAAATGGGCAGCGCAGGCATGACATTGGACTTTATCGAGAGGATTGTAGGCTGAAACGTTGATGGAGATGTGGCATTTGGGGCAAATTGAAAAACGACGGGGTATAGCCTCACCCTGACCAGGTTTGGCGGTGGCAGGAATACTGGAGGATTCTTCACAAATGTGAAAAGGAATTCCATGAGTGGTGCCATCCCATGCAATCTCTTTGCCGCAAAGGGGGCAAGTAAAAGGAGGTGTGGGGTTTTCAGACATGAAAACGGTCAGCGATAGACTTTATGGCTTTGCGTTCGGGTTCAGTGCGACATCACGCCCGACACAATATCGAGTCAACCCGCCCATTTCCTCGGAAAAGGTTTTAACAACGCGTCCATCCTTGTCCAGCCAGGTAAAATGTTTTAAGTCTGGGATCATTTCAATTTGGGATTCAATTTTTCGGAGGGTTTTTTGTTCGCCAAGAAAATTGGTTTGTTCAAGCCCGCTGACTTTTGATCGCACCAGGCTGATGTTATCCGCATCCGTAATAAAAATTCTCACCTCAAATTCCCCTCCATCCTTTGTTGATTCCAACGCAAGTCTGCGTTCTTCGGCATAAGGACCAAGCACGTCTTCAGGCCAGGGAATGGAGGATTGGATGACAAGTCCGGCCTTGTGAGTTTCCATTTTCATTTGAGTGCCGGACACTTGCCCCTTGGAGGAAATTTCTTGGCCTCCCGAGACGGATTTGTTGGTAAACTTTACAAGACGTCCTTCTTTTGTTTCATAGAAATCTTGTTCCCCGTGGGCCACGGTTTGTTTTCCAAAACGGTTGACCGACAAGTTGGTCTCGATGTGCACATGGACCCAAGTATTGGTTCCTTCCGTTTCGTAGTCCGTCCACGTATGTGCATAGCCAGCTTTCACGTTCTTGAGGAAAATGGCTTCCCATTTTTCGGCAATAGTGGAAGAAGTCCCGTCTGCTGCCGAAATTCGAACGCAAGCACCAAAGGTAAAAAAAATGAAAGTAAAAATCGATTTACGGAGGGTAAGCATTAGAAGCTTCTAGGAAACATTGTTTCAGGAAGGAGCAAGACGCTGTTGGAGTTGCGTGGAGGTTTTTTCGAAAGCTATTTGCAAACGTTCGACCATTTCAAGGCACCCTTCGCTTTCAGTTTTTGATTTTTGCTCGAGGATTTCGCAAAGGGTTTTCATTTCGGTTGCCCCGATATTCGCGCTGGCGCCTTTTAAAGCATGGGTGGTTTCACGTAAGGATGCCATATCTTGGTTTGAAACGGCTTGGCGAAGAATGGCAATTCGATCCTTGGTTTCCTTTAAAAACGTCCGAACTAATTCGCCCAGGACAGCCGGATCGCGCTGCATCGCCAGGTGATGCAATCTCTGGACCGTTCGGGCATCAAGCATGCTGGTTTCCTGAAGGGTAGGAAACTCCTCAGGTTTTACTTTAATTTGGGAATAGGCAGGAATCCACTTTTGGAGAACAGGCGTCAATTTTTCAGGTTCGATGGGTTTGGTCAAAAAGTCATCCATTCCCGCAGCTTTGCATTGCTGGTGATCGCTGCCCGAAGCGCGCGCGGTCATCGCCACGACTGGAATGTGTTTTTTTCCTTTCATTCTTCGGCGGAGTTCCGCCGTTGCATCAAAGCCATTCATTTCAGGCATTTCACAATCCATGAAGATCAGATCGTATGGGAAAACGTTCAGAATTTCGAGTGCCTCACGTCCGTTCGAAACGACGTCAACCGTGCAACCCAGCCATTCCAACGTGAGGCGGGCGACTCTCTGATTGGTGCTGTTGTCGTCTGCAACAAGGATTCGTGGGCTAACGGTTGGAATTCCCTTTGGAAAGGTGAAACCAATGTTCGACGGTACCGCCTCAACCGATTTATTTGAAAGCGAAAGAACGGAAGAAAGTCGGGAAAGCCGGGGGGGATTTATCAATACGTCATCGAATGTCTCGTCTATTTGGGCTGAGAATTCCTTCTGCTCGGTTTGATTGATGAGTAGAATGGTTTTTATGGGCTCGAAAGGAGGATTTTTTCTTAGGGCCTTTAGAAATTCTTGGCCGCTCATGTCTGGAAGGTTGACGTCTCCAATCACAAACGTATTGCCGGGAGGAAAATCCTTCATTTCCGAGAGTTTAATCAATGCTTCACGACCTGAATCAACACCCCATGCTTTAATGCCCAGCCGGTTGCAAAGTTCCATCAATGCCTCTCTGGCGTGTGAATTTCTGTGAGCGATCAAAACCCGAATTTCGGAAGCGGAATGGTCGGCAATTTCCGAGGGGCGTTCTTGTTCCGGAAGGGGAAGGACAAACCAAAATGTGGAACCTTCGGAAAGTTTGCTGCTTAGACCCATGTTTCCACCCATGAGCTCCACCAATTTTCGACTTATCGACAGGCCAAGACCCGTTCCGCCGTATTTGCGTGTGGTTGACGGATCGGCTTGGGAGAAGCTTTCGAAGATGGACGCATGTTTGTCAGCGGGTATTCCAATGCCTGTGTCGGAGACTGAAAATAGAACCCTCCTTGAGGAGCCTTCTGTAGACTTCAAATCCGGCACGACCTTGACCAATACATGGCCTGCTGAAGTGAATTTGAGTGCGTTTCCAATCAGATTGAAGAGTACCTGCCTGATGCGTCCGGTATCTCCGATGACATGGCGAGGGGCCAAAGATGAAAAATGGAGAATGAGTTCGATTTTCTTTTCTTCGGCACGAATCGCCATCAAGCTGCAAATTTCCTCCAACATGGTCAGCAAATCGAAGGGTACGGGCTCAATGGTCATTTTTCCGGCTTCAATTTTTGAATAGTCCAGAATGTCATTGATGATGGTCATCAATGACATCGCACTGGAACGGGCAATTTCGGCAAGCTCGCGTTCCTGGTTGCTTTGCTTGAAATTCAAAAGCAAACCAAGAGTGCCAATGACTCCGTTCATGGGCGTTCGGATTTCATGACTCATGTTTGCCAAAAATTCACTTTTGGATTTGGTCGCTTCCTCCGCCGCGATCCGCGCCTTTTCCAGGCGACCCTCATATTTCTTGAGGTGAGTGATGTTTCGAAAGACGCAAACCCCTCCACGAATGATCCCATCAAAGTCCTTGAGTGGGCGAGCGTTCATGCTAAGCCAGATTCCTTCGGATGTTGGATTCGGCTTTAAAAACATTTCCGCTGAATCCACGATTTCACCCTGCATCGCGCGAACAAGGGGCATTTCGCCCGAAGGGCAAGGAGTCTTCATGTCTGGAAGGAAAAATCCGTATTCTTCCGCCCATCGTGAAGGGGGAATATCCATGGCATCACGTCCAAGAATCACGGTGGCAGCCGGATTGAACTGAATAAAGCGCCCCATGGAATCAGAAACGATGACGCCGTCACCCATTGAAGAAAGAATCGATTTCAAGATTCTCATGTTCTTTTGGTTAAGTTGCTCCGAAGCTTCAAGGGAAAGGGAGTAGTTGTGGCTCCGTTGCCCGAGAAATACGGCCAGGGAGACGAGAATGGCGATGATCATGCCTGACCAAAAAATCGCCTGGGGAAGAGAAGAGTTCTGTTCCTTTAGAAATTTGTCGGTTGGCCAAACATCCAGCCGCCAATTCGGGCTGGAATTGAGGAAGACATAAGTTTTGTACTTTAGAGCGGCGGAAGACGTGTGCCCGGGACTTTGATACAGGATTTGCTCAGGAAGGGGAAATGGATCCCGCACGCTGATTGCGATCATGAAGTTTGAATCAATGTCTGACAGAAGCTGCCCGTATAACGCGCCTGCTTCCACATTCAAAAAAATACACCCGAGAAAATCATTTTTTCGGTACATCGGAAGATAAACGGTAAACCCATGAATGGAATCGTCTGTATCCAGAACAAAATGATCCGTATATAAATTTCTGTGATTCAAAATGCGACCCTTGAGACGGTCCAGCTGCTTTTCCTCAGAAAGCCTTGCGTTCAGATCTCCCAGGTCGACTGTCCGGGGATTCAACCATCGAACCGTAAGGGATGGGTCCATCCAGCCCAGGGAATGTACCCCTTTGAATCGTTGAAGAAAGGTGCTGACGATTTTCGTCCACTCCTCCTCGCTGGGTTGTCCATCGTACATCCAGTTGATGCCGATTTGCCGGAATTCCTGGATGAGCGCTTCGCTTCGGATGGTAAGTTCGTTTCGGACACTCTGCGAAGCGGTCACCAGCTTTTGCTGGATGGCGGCCTGTTCATTTTGAACAAGCACCGAATGGAAGTGCAATGTTGCCGCGATGATGCTGAGGCCCAGAATGGCCGGGAGGCTTTGATAAAGCGTCTTCCTGTTAAACCTCATGGAAATAAACATCAGAAACCGGTATGGCAGACCAGATCAACATAAAAGGCGGAGGCTATTGAGCCATCTTGTAAGCTAGTGGGGATTCGGATAGCATGTCTGCTGGTATTTTGATGAACTACGACGAACAGACAACAAAACACTGGAATCCCATTGTCCGGTTATCGCATTTAACGCGAAGCCAGATGGCACGCGATTTTGTGATGGACCGGTTTCCCAAGGCCGACGTGATGGATTATGGATGCGGAACCGGAACCCAACTTCAGCTTCTCGCCGAGGCGGGCCATTCGGGCAGACGCTTCGGTTATGAGCCATTTCAGGCTCACGCAGGGAAGGGTTATGAAGCGATTTCCGATGCGAGTGCTGCCAGGAATATCGATCTGGTGCTTTTGCTCGAAGTCATCGAACATCTGGACGCCAAGGATATTGCTGAGTTTTCGGACATCTGCAAATCGTCGTTAAAGAAAGGTGGCCGAATCCTTGTGTCGTGTCCGATCGAGCTTGGGCCCATTCTTTTGGTGAAAGAGGCCAAGCGAATGTTCGATTGGAAACGCAAATCAGAATATCGTGTCGGGGAACTCGCTGCTGCGGCTTTGTTGGGACGTCCGGGGCCGCGTGCTCCCGACATTAAGGCTTCTCACCGAGGTTTTGATTTTCGACAGGTTCCCTCTCTGTTGAAATCATTTCAGTTGGAGGAGAAATGGTATTCGCCGATGCGAAAGCTTCCGTGGTTCATGAACAGCCAAGCTTTCTTCGTGTTTGTTAAATTGTAGTTTCTTCTTTGTAGGTGGTTCGATCCTGTCAGCATTTCCAGATGATGCGTAGCATTTGAAGGCCAGGGAGCGCACGGCGGTGGAATGATGGCTTCTTGTATTCAGATTAAAAACCCGATGCTAGCCAACGCTTTAATTTTGGAGTGAATCGGAACTTTGGGAAACAGGGTGTTGTTTTGGATCCAGATTTTGGGTAAATGTTAAAAATATGTTTTTGTTGAATCACTGTTAGACGATGAGCGAGCTTCCTCCACTGACGCAGTTGTTCGAGCTTCCAGCAGAGCAAAAGGTGCTACCCGGAAAGCCGGGCGATTACGTTGGAGTTTATTGCATCGGATCCCACATCACGGTTGTTGTGCAGCAGCCGCCTGGTTTCTCTTTTCCGAAGGTCGAGTTGTGGCATCCGGTCTTTGAGTGCGCGATTCCTGGCGAGATTGAGCGCGCAGGTGCAGGTTTTTTTGCCATTTGGTTCAGCGGCATTCCGAGCGAACGCGGAAGGTATGGAGATTGTGTCCGACAGGTTCGCCTCGTTAGTATAGCGAGCGTCAGGCAAGGGCGAGAGTTGAGATCTGATGAGTATGTCCGATAGATCGTCTAACAAATCGCTGCAGCCAACACGGGGTGGCGCGGGCAGTTCCGCTGTCGCGGACGGAGCGTTTTGGTTCCGTGTGGCTGAACTTGGATGTCTACTTCAAGCGCCATGACACCAATATTTGCATCTGACTTTGGAAATCTCGGAGCGTATGTCCTCGGCGTTCCGGCATTAGTCGTCGCCCTGCTGGTTGGAGTCATTGGAGCTGTGATGCGCGCTCAGTCGGTTCAGGTTGCCGCTGGCATTGTCTGCTTGCTCATTGCTGGGTTTTTCTATTGGTCGCTCTCGGCTGCGAAGGCCGACGATAGAGATTTCACACTCTCTGTTGTTGCGTTTTCTGTCGCACTAGGTTTCT
>CAYYYL010000018.1:20322-51389 GCA_964475835.1 uncultured Verrucomicrobiota bacterium
GTATCGTTCTTGCGAAGGAAAAAGAAATGACACCATTGTGGCCTAGCCCCTATTAAGCCCGTTGGTGTCAAAGACAAAAGCTTGCTTAGCGGATTCCGTGATCCCGCTTTTACATTCATCGAGGAGAAGACGTCGTCTTAATTTCCACGGTCAGTTCGGATGTGGTCCTAACTAAACCCCCACGGGGATTTCAAATGTGGGTTTATTGTCCTTCTTGAATGGAGCCCAGATAATCAAGATAGGTCGGAACGGCCCCGGAGGGGATTGCTATCGAATAGTCGTTCTGTTTGCTTTTCACGGTGCCGCCGTGGCCATCCGCGTATGTTACGATTGCAGCGGTTTTTCCATGATGCCATGGTGAAACGACGGCATGAATTTGGCCTCCAATATCAAGAGTGTCGGTGTAAGATACAAACAGAGTACGATCACATGTTAAAAGAGTGTTTGCCGGTGGTGCGGCAAGGGAATGAAAGGGTGTGGCGCTCTTTCCGACCAATGGTCCCATGGTTGGGCCGTAGGTGGCCTGCTCGTTTACGTCAATGGTGCCTACCAAGCTGACATTTGCGGCATAGAAAAACGTATAATGAACCCCAAAACCCGAAAAGATGTAGTTGTCGATCTGTGACAGTTGCTTAGCCCCTTCCGGACAGATAAATGTTTCACGGGTGGTATAATTGTTGGTTACCAGCAAACTTGTTTCGGCAATTTTCGGGCCAGCGGTTTCAATGGCTGAAGCCCAGTTTTTTGTCGGAATCGCACCGCCGTCCATTGCCCCAGGAAGGGTGCCACTGTGATCGTTCGCCCAAACATTCAGCGCAACATTCAATTGATGTTGATTGTTCAAGCATTTCGTGGTTCGGCCCTCGTCCCGCATCCGGGAAAGAGAAGGCAGCAGTAAAGAAATCAAAATCGACAGGATGGAGACGACGACCAAAAGTTCCATAAGGCTGAATCCCGGAGCCGGTGAGCCAAAAAATGTACCTTTCGATTTTGGAGCCATAGGTTTAGGTGAACATCTTCTTCATAAACTTTGCGAATGACGGAAATCCCGGTTAAACGACTTTCATAGGGAAAATGCAGTTTTCCATTGGTTTTTACAAACAAGCGGGGTTTCTATAATTTATCGCAAGTTTTTGATAAACCTGTACCCATTTGGGAACAAAATGAAGCAAGCAACATTTTTATTTCTCGTCCTGTTTGATGACAAGTGTGTCACTCTTTAGAAAATGGCAGAATTCTCAAATATCTGACTTTTGATATGGGATCGTGCTATGCGCCTCCAAAACAAAAATTCCGGAAATAAACTCTCAGCGTTTCAGTGGAAAAATTTTTGGAGGGAACTTCAACATTTTAGGAGTGTTCATGGTCACTGCGGTGTCCTTGTCACGGATCAAAACCACCCAGTTCTTGCCCAATGGGTAAAGGCTATTCGGAATCGTTTGGACCTCCTTTCAATTCAACAGCTCACAACTTTAAAGAATATCCATTTCGATTTCGGTCGTCGGTCAAATGTGTGGGTTTCGCATTTTTTGGAACTTAGCGAATTCAAAAAATGTCACGGGCATGGTCGTGTTCCCATGCACTATCCCAAAGATCCGAATTTGAATGGTTGGATGTGTGGTCAAAGGACCAAGTGGGATAAGATGCCGATCGATAAGGAAAAGCTTTTATTACGGGTTGGGTTTGATTGGCGAATTAAACGAATTCCAACGTGGGAAAGGCGTTTGGAGCAACTTAGGGAGTTTAAGGAACGTTATGGTCATTGTGATGTTCCAGCAAGATGGTCCGAAAACCATGGGCTTTCCTGCTGGGTTTCTCTCCAGAGAGTCAAATATCGAAGGGGGAGGCTATCACAAAGCAGAAGAAAATTGTTGGAGAAATTGGGATTCCGATGGAATCCGAGCCAACAAATCTGGGAATTGCGATACAAAGAACTGGTTCAATTTAAAGCGAAGTATGGGCATTGCCTCGTACCCACGAAATGGAAACCAAATACAAAATTGGCGAGTTGGGTGATGGGTCTTCGTGTCCAGCATGAAAGGCTTTCGCCAAAGCGACACGCCATGTTGACGAAATTAGGATTTGTATGGTCTCCGAACCAAAGCATTACTGAGCGTCATCTCAAGGATCTGGAAAAATTTCACAAGATTCATGGGCATTGTCGCGTTCCTCGAAAATGGAAAACGAATGAAAGCTTAAGTTATTGGCTGGACGGACGGCGAAGGCGCAAGGCCAAGCTGGAACCGTGCGTGGTAAACAAACTCGATGCTTTTGGGTTTGTTTGGAACACCAGGGGAGCCCAACAAAAAGATTGGCTCAAACGTCTGGAGAAAATTAAGGAGTTTAAGAGCCGGTTTGGGCATGCCAAAGTCCCTGTTTCTTGGAAAGAAGATCGTTCGCTTGGGAAGTGGCTGGCGCATCAAAAGAGAAGAGCAAAGAAAGGGATATTACGCCAGGATCGCCGACGTTTGCTTGTTGCCTTAGGGGCACTTTGATCCATGATTTCTTAAATCATGCAGCGTGAACCTTACGGGTTTTCTGGTTCACCTTCCAAGGGATGGGATTTATTAATTTGAATCAAAGAAAAGTCCATAAAAGCGAAAAAACAGTCCAAATTAGCTAAATCAAGTGGGATATTTAGGTATTAGTCTTCATACATGAAGACGAAGGAGTCGATTGATGAATGTCGGAACAAGGTATTGGATGCCTTAAAACGGTGTCAGGAACCCCATAGTCGGGGCCGGGAATCGGGCCAATTGATTTGTGGAATGCTCCTGTTGGAGCTCCAAATGCTGTCTCATCCCGTAGCGCTTCGTTTACTGGACTCAGAGAGGCACTAGGAACGGCGTTTATGGTTTATGGAAGGATACAACGGGGGGCGAATCGTTTGGGTGCCTCAACCGCGTCCCTATTGGATAATAAGGGGCGGGTTCCCCGTGTTCGATATTTGAATGTCGTGGGGCCTCAAATTCGAAAACTTCGATATTTGAAGGGTTGGTCCCAAAGTCGCCTTGCAATCCAGCTTCAACTGCTCGGTTTGGATAAAGACAGGGTGGGGGTGGCAAAGATCGAGTCTCGTTTGGTCCATGTGAACGATTTTCAAATGCTCTACCTCAGTGAAGCCCTTGGGGTGCCTGTCCCTGAATTATTTCCCAAGGTGCAAGGAGCCAAAACGGCCAAGGAAATGGTGCCCTTCCAAATGCATCAAGGATCCTTTAAGTTCTAGTTCGGTTTATTTGGAGGAGAAGTTTACAAGTTTAGCCATGCTAGAAGAGTGCTGATTCCGAAGATGGCCATAGACTTTCATTGCCAAAGCTCCGCCATCCTTATGACCGAGCCAGCGTGAAACGGTGGGAATATCCACACCCGATTCGATGCAGCGGGTGGCGAAAAGGTGGCGAAGGTCATGATGGGTTAAACGGCTTAGTTGGAGTTTGGCTGTCGCCCTTTCCATGGCTTGCTGGCATTCGGATACGCTCATGACCCTCGCATCGGCGCCTTCATTTGAACGGCTCTTTCGAAGTTTCGTGAGTAATGATCGCATTTCAGGAATCATCGGAACCCTGCGTGTTTCATTGTTTTTGGTGGTCTCGTCGGGATCACCTCGAACAAAGATCTCTTCCTTTTGAAAGTCGCAGTCTCTCCACATGATATGTTTGGCCTCTCCCAGTCGGAAGCCGCCATATGCCAGAAATCGGACGAGGTCCGCGCAACTACGGCTGAAACGTCCTCCCGCTTTCTCGATGGTTTTAACCAGTTCGCCAAACTGGGCGTTGTCGGGCAGGTGGAGTTCCTTCGCTTTAACACGCTTTCTTTCGATATGCCGGGCGACGTTTTCATACAACACACCGTTTTCAATTCCAATTTCGAGAATAGCCCGAAACACGATGACGGTATTATTGAATGCCGTGGCGCTTCCTTTAAACCTGCCGGCCCAGTCCAAACATGCCTTTTTGGTAATATCAGAAAGATTGGAATCCTTAAGAGCGGGCCAGCTCTTGAAAAGAGCGGTCAAACGCTGTTCGTAGTAATCCTTGGTTTTGGACTTGAGGTTGGGGTGATTAGCCAATCGTTGACGATAAATTTCAGTGGCTTGACCGAAGCTCATTTTCCCCCGACCACGATTGAGGGCGATCTGCTGAGCCGAGACAGAGCGGAGTTCTTTTTCATTATCGACAAGCCGAAGTTTGGCGACGGAAAGAACATCGGTCTCCAATTTTCTTCTGTGCAGTGTCCCATTCACGCGTACGCGAAGAAAATACATCCCGCTTGGCGTATACCGTATCAGATTTTTGTAAGGAGTTTTTTGCCAGACGTTCTCCTTCTTTGGGGTGCTATTGTTTGCCACTTTTTGCTTCATTTGAGGCAAACAGTATACAAAAGCAGTATACAATGAGCAAGTTTTTGAGTGGTGCGCCCAGCTGGATTTGAACCAACAACCTTCTGATCCGTAGTCAGATGCTCTATCCAATTGAGCTATGGGCGCGATGACTGACAGACTCCCCATTATGCATCGTGACGGCCTGGAGGCAATGAAATTTACAAGTCTCCCAAGGGGTCACAGCGCTTCGAAATCGGCGAAGCGATAGATCAGACTCCACCGGGGATGGTTCGCGAAGTGAAGGATGGTCACCTGCTGGCCGGCTTCGGCTTGTTCCCAGTCTGCCTGCTGCACTTGCATGGTCCCTATTCTCATCGGACCAAAAGCAGGTCGAAATTCATATTGCACCTGATAAACCGCTGTTTTTCTTCGAACCACGTCCTTGGAGAGGATCTTTCCCTCAGCGGTGACGCCCAATTGCACCAATCGTTTTCGAATCCATGGATCGATATAGATGGCCCAGGCGAACACCATCACAATTCCATTCCAAAAGACGGTAAAGAAAACCACCATGCCCACCTGTTGCCAGGGATGGGGTTGGGGGCGGATCATGGTGCCGAAGACATGAAAACCAAAGTTTAGATATTTGACCTGAATTTCAGACCCTTCGTTCAAGGCATTGTATTCGGGGAGGGAGACGGTTTCCTTTTTTGTATGAATCAAGTGATCCACTTCATATTGATAATGAATGTGGTAGGCGTAGCCGTTTTTAACTTTGGAGGTGCTCTTCTCAAGGACGTGTCCCTGGGTATTGGATCCGAAGAGGATAAGTGCAAACACGAGGAGGAGGAAAAAGGTCAGGCCAATCCCCACCAGGGTGTGGGGCAGGATGAACAACCGGACCAGCCACGTTCCTGCTTGCGAGGGGCGGCGACGGCGGATGGGGCGTGGCGGAGGGGAGAGTAACGTCACTTCATGTGCGCCTCGTTCCATTCGCCCTACTTTTTAAGTTTGTCGAGCTCAGCGATGAAAGCCTTAGGCCCCCCTTCCATGTAACCAAGGCGGCCAGCTTCACCGCCTTTGGAATTCAGGACGACGATGGTGGGATAACCTTCAATCGAATACTTGCCCTGCAAGTCCTGATTCTGCTTCTTCAGGGCTGCGGATTGGGAGGTGTGATGAGGGAAGTCAACTTTGAGAAGGGTCAGGTTTTTCGCTGCATAATTTTTAAATTCCGGAGTGTCAAAAACCTCGCGATCCAGTTTTTTGCACCAACCGCACCAGTCAGAGCCCGTGAAATCCATGAGCAAAAGCTGGTTTCGGTCCTTGGAGAACTTTTGGGCCTTCGCCAAATCGGTGAGCCATTCAAACTTTCCCTCGGGTGCGGAAGAGGCTGTGGTTTCAGGTGTGGAGAGCGTGGAGGAGGCGGTCAGATCGGACACCTTGCAAAACCCATTCACTGTCGCGCCGTTTTCCCCGTGATAAACCACGGGGCACATCTGATTTTCGTTCGGTGTCCGGGCAACATCAAGTTCGGTCTCTTTTTTGAAGGTTCCGAGTTGTTTCCCGGCTGCATCATAGACGGGTGTTTCGCGCGGACAGACAAAGGATTCAGCGAAAGCGGATTGAGAAATTGCAAACGCCAGGATGAGAAGGGGAAGGAATTTCATGAAGGATGATATTTGAGTGAAACCTAGCCGATTCTATCAAAATGTCATGCTTTTCTTGGGAAGGAAGTGTGAGAAAAAATATTTTCTTCAATGGATTGATTTTTTTTTGGCGTGAGGCAGACTTTTTTTGTGCCCACGCTCATTTCTGCACCCACTCGTATCATCGCCGCAGGTAATAAACCGAAATTAATCGATGAGTATGTGGGGCGGGTAAATTCAAAATCGGCGAATGTGAGTGTGGCTCATATGCGGAGTCCCTCGGGGTGGGTGGAGCCGGGGCAGACCCCGGAGTTTGAAGAATACACGGTGGTGCTCAAAGGGACTCTTTGTGTGACCTCAAAGGAGTGTGTGATCGAGGTGGCGGCGGGACAGGCGATCGTCACCCATGCGGGTGAATGGGTTCAGTATAGCACTCCCGGCCCAGAGGGCGCTGAGTACATCGCCGTGTGTCTGCCTGCATTTTCTCCGGATACTGTGCATCGTGATGTGTGACATGAAGCCTTTTCTCATGATGATTGGATTTCTTTCACTTCTTGGAGTGGCCCACGCCCGGGAACCGCTGCAAATTGGGGAGAAGGCTCCGGAGCTGGTGGCCGTGGACCAAAACGCAACGCAGGTGGATTTCGGCCAGCTTTATGAAAAAGGGCTGGTTCTTGTCTATTTTTATCCCAAGGCCGATACCCCGGGATGCACGGCCGAGGCGTGTGGGTTGCGGGACGCGTTTGAGGAACTCACTCATCAGGGGGTTCAAGTGATCGGGGTCAGCACGGATTCACCCGATTCCCAGAAGCGGTTCAAGGACAAGTATCATCTTCCGTTCACCCTCGTCGCGGATGCGGATCAGGCGGTGGTCCGGGCTTTCGGCGTTTCCACGATGCTGGGTCTCGCCTCCCGGCAGTCGTTTTTGATCAGGGGGGGAGTGGTGGTGTGGCGTGATTTGAAAGCGTCGACGCGAGAGCAGGCCCGGGATGTCTTGAAGGCTGTTGCAGCCTTGCGTTGAGGTGGGAAATGGAAGATGCCTGCGCCACGATGAACGCGAATGTCATGCCTGTGAAATCCTTCATGACGAATTTTGAAGCGTTCGAGAAGCCGTATGCTCATTTCGAGAATTCGATGTTGGGGAATGAATTTGTGAATGAATTGCAGACGGTCAGCCGGCTCTGGTTTCAGTGTGGATACCGGCCGGGCATCGCGGCCTATCTCAACTTTTTCCTCCTGACCGATTTCATCACCACGCATGACCGTGCGCATCCTCCGCGATTCATGACGTTTCGGAGCATGGCGGATTCATTTTACAAGACGGATCTCTTTATCCGGGATCTTTCGGATTCCGGAAAGGAGCCGACCGGGGGCATTTCAAGTCGGAAGGTTCGGGGGATGCTTCAGGGAATGATGAAACGGCATCAACGCGTTTCCATTCCCGACTGGATGATGACGTATTTTGGATTCAGCCTCCTTGAGAATGTGGAGAAACAGTGTCTACCCCTGAGCAAGCAGGAGAAACGGTGGCATCTCGCCTATATGAGCAAGGCGTATCGCATCATGGGATTTCCGTTTTCGGAGAATCGGGAGTTGCTGGAACGATTTGCCAGAGACGTCGAGGAAGGTCATGCAGGGGTCGCTGCCAAGGTGCTCCAGCATACGAGGCATATCCTCTGTATTGGTGAGATGATCGGGGTTTCCTCCCGATGGGAGGATCTCAGCCCCATGCTTCCCGAGAAGACAAGGTTGGTGTTTCAGGAAATTTACGAAGAGGTGAAACCGGGGCCTTTCAAGGTCCTCGCCTGCCGCGTGGCGGGGAAGCTGTTCATGAAGCGTGCCGCAGGGGAGGGGCGTGAAGCGATGCCGGTTCGGGATTAGTTCCCGCTTCATGGGGGAGATGGTTAACGAGAGCGTTGTCGGAACATGAAGATCAGGACCATTCCGATGAGAAAACCTGCGATGTGGGCCATGAAGGCCACGCCCCCGCGTTCGGCGCCGTGTCCGCGGGAGGCACTCATGAGGGCCTGGCTCAAAAATTGGAAACCGATCCAGATACCCAGAAAGATCCAGGCCGGAATATAAACAGCACGGGTGAAAAGCCCCAGGGGAATCAGTGTCAGGACTTGTGCCGAGGGAAAGGTCAGGATGTAAGCTCCCAGGACGGCCGAGATGGCGCCGCTGGCACCGACAAGTGGAACATGGGAGTGGGCATTGAGTGCGGCGTAACCGGCCGTCGCACCCATTCCGCAGAGGAGATAAAAGACAAGGAACCAGAAGCTTCCGCACACATCCTCCACATTGTTTCCAAAAATCCACAGAAACCACATGTTGCCGACCAGGTGCCAAACGCTACCGTGCATGAACATGGACGAGATGAGGCTTGGGGCTTGGGAGACGATACCGTGCGCCTCCGTATTGGCGGGGATGAATGCGGCAAGTCGGATGGATTGCTCCAGGCCGGCCGTGCCAAGCTGCCAGTAGAAAAACACAAACGCATTGGCGGCGATCAGGAGCAGGGTCATGACCGGAAACCGTTTCGTGGGATTATCGTCGTAAAGAGGGATCATGCCATTACTTCTGAAAGATCAAGATTCCTCCTTTCAGGAAAAATGCAAATTCAATTTGATTTTTGGGATTACTCGGCCATTTTGAGCAAGCTCATTTAACCAGAAACTCATTTATGCCCATTCCCTTTACCGATCTGACTCAACGTCCACCCCGCAGTCCCCGAGTCCGTCTCGGCGGTTATGTGATTCTTCCCCGCATGCTCGACAAGGGGCGGGCGACCATTGCCGGAAAGAACGGAGAATTTCATTTCAACTGTCCTCTCGATCAGTTGTTTCTGAAATTTGTGGGCATCGATGCCGATAAGATCAAAAAGGAACTGGAGAAGGGAAAGAGCGACGGCGAAATTCTCGAGTGGATCCAGGCCAATACGGCGGAGAAGCATTGTCCTGTCAAAATCGAGGCGTGGTCGGCGTACCATGAACGTCGCGCCCCATCCGACCTGGAATCACGCAAGTTTTTTCATGACTATCATGCCCAGGCGGCCCCCAAACGGACGGATATCGCCACCTGGTTCGACATGCTCGACGTCGATGATTTTGTGACGTTTGGGGGGACCCCCTGAAAAGGTGAAAACTGAACGTTGAAAGAATGGTTGGGAGAACCTTTTTGGTTGTAGGCTACACCAATCATCGTCCGGAGCTGGGAAGACCGTTGTTTTTGGGAAAGCTAAGGTCTTTCTGCTTTCAACTTTCCACACTCGATTTTTTAAGCTCCTCCCAGTGCGTGTGGAATACTCCCTTGGCATCGAGGCGTTCGTAAGTATGTGCGCCAAAATAGTCGCGTTGCGCCTGGGTCAGGTTGGATGGCAGGCGGGTGCTGCGGTATCCGTCGAAATAGCCAAGAGCGGCCATGAAAGTGGCGGCGGGAATTCCAAGATCGATGGCGGTTCGTGAGATCAGCCGCAAGTCGTATTGTAATCCTGAGACTTCCCTAGCGATATCCGGGTCGACTAGGAGATTGGGGAGGTCGGGTTGTTGACTGAAAGCCTTGCGAATCTTTTCAAGCACGGCGGCGCGGATGATGCATCCTCCACGCCAGATCCGTGCCACCGTTTCGAGGTTCAACCCGTAGCCGTAGGTCTTTGACGCTACTCGAAGAAGGGACATTCCCTGGGCGAAGGTGGCGATCATTCCCATGGACATTGCATTTTCAAGCGAGCGGACAAAGGCCGTTTTGTCCCCGGAGAATTTCGATGAGGGATCGGGAAAGATAGATCCTGCGATCATGCGCTCCTCCTTGAGACTGGAAAGATTCCGCCAGGCGACGGAGGTGTCGATGATGTTTGCGGGGACATGAAGTTCCATTCCGCTTTCGGCCGTCCACATGCCGGTTCCCTTCTGCTTGCTTGTGTCGAGAATCAGATCGAGGACATGTTTTCCGTTTTCCGGATCGACCTGTCGAAAAATATTGGCGGTGATCTCGACGAGATAGCTGTTGAGTGGGCCATCATTCCATCTGCGGAAGATGTCGTGCATTTCCTCATTTCCCAGACCCAGACCCCGATGCATCAGGTCATAGGCTTCGGCAAGGAGCTGGATCAATCCGTATTCCATGCCGTTGTGAACGATCTTCACATAGTGTCCGGCCGCGGCGGGTCCAAGGTGAGCCACGCAGGGCTCATCGTTTACCCGGGCGGCGACAGCTTCAAGAATGGGGCGGATGCGCTCGTAGGCTGTGGGACTTCCACCGGGCATCAGGCTGGGACCGTGGCGCGCTCCGCTTTCGCCTCCGGAAACGCCCATGCCGATGAAATGAATTTTTGATTCAGACAGTCTTTTTTCGCGCCGTTCCGTATCCTTGAAAAACGAATTTCCCCCATCGATGAGGATATCCCCTTCGGAAAGATGCGGAAGAAGATCCCCGATCACGGCATCGACGGGACCCCCGGCGGGCACCAGGAGGATGATGGCGCGCGGGAGTTTCAGGTTGGACACGAAATCTTTTAGAACGGTGGTGGTAAACACCTTTCCCGCGCCGGCCTCCTGCCGCAAGCTTTCGGCTTTTCCAGGGTCGAGGTCAAATCCGGCCACGGCGAATCCGCGGTCGGCGATATTCAATACCAGATTTCTGCCCATCACGCCGAGGCCGACCATGCCGATATCGAAGGAGGAGGTCATAAGAAGAAAGGAGATAGAAGAAAGGAGATAGAAGACAGGATGCAAGCACGGCAAAACCTGTTTCCAAAATTGAAAAATGAAGTGATGGGGCTCGATTTAAGTACAAAAGCTTGCAGAAAAAATATTCTGTCTCCTGACTTCTGACTTCTGTCTCCTTTTCCACTCATATCGTCTGAATCAATCGTGCAGCCATTTTGAAGGCCTTTTCAAACACCCGGTTTCGAATCCGTCGTCCCAGTTCCCGATAGAGCAGATCGGCATTGCTTGAATCCGCGTGGGGCACGGTGCGGAAGGTGGCGTTTGTTTCATCGATTTTCGTGGATAGCACCATCATGTGCTGTCGGTGATCCCGCTCGATCAGGAACTCCTGGGCCTTTCCACCCTGCTGGGTTCCCAGTACGATGCGCTGGATGCTCTGGCTGGTGGTGGTGGATTGGGGGATGAGCGCCAGCTCGGTTTCGATCACGATCCCCTTGGGATTTCGGAACTGGAGCCGTGCGGTGTCCCGATCGGGTACGCTCCCGGCCGGTTCCCATTCCAGCTGTGCGGCGAGCCATCCCACATAGAGCAGGGCGCGGAATTGATATCCCTCCTCCATTCCGGGAACGGACATGTATTCCACCCGGACGCGATTGAGGTGCGGCAGGTCCATTTCGAAGGCACCGGGGTCAAAGAAATCCGCGGTGTGCTCGCGCCATGGGCGGAGGCGCGACCAGTTGAAGTTCGTAAATGCGACCTTGTCGGCAAATTGTTCGAAATAGCGGGAAACCTCGGGCACGGTGTGGTGCAACTGGGTCCAGGTGACTCCGTCATAGATGAAGCGGGTGACGAAGGGGAGCAGGGATTCGAGCAGTTTTCGCTGGTGGAGAAAGATGCCGCGCCACCAAAGGTAGATCGGCAGGTCCGGAACGAGGAGGGCCTGGATGGCGCTGGGCAGCTCCTCCAAGCCAGAGCCTTGAACGCGGAGGGTGATCTGTTCGCAACTGACCACATGATGCGCGCCCACTTTCGATTCGTGGGTGACGACGGAGGCTTCCAGTTTTGCGGCCCGATTGGCCGGCTGGGCCAGGATCAGGATGACCCGGCAGGGGTGCTTGTTCACGAATTCGCCAATGGTCTCGGTGAGGTGTTTTTCCTCCAATATGTCCTCCGTGTAGATGATCAAATTGGAAAGGCATGCATGCGAAACGGCGGACTCCGCGGCCGTGGTCTGGGTGGTCCGGCTCCAGAACGACTTCAGTGAATCCAGCATCGACCCGATGCCAAAGAGGGAGCCGTCGCTCATAGTCGCCTCCATTGCCGGTAGTCACGCGTCAGAAGTTCTTCGGCTTCCGTCGGACCCCAGGTCCCTGCCGGATAGGTGCCCAGGTTCCGGGTGCCGGATGCTTTCCATGCCTGAAGAATGGGATCGAAGAACATCCATGATTGCTCTGCTTCATCGTGACGGATGAACAGTGTGGGGTCACCGATCATCGCATCGAGGAGAAGTCGTTCGTAGGCTTCGGGAGAATCGGATCCGAATTCACTGCCGTACTGGAAGTCCATCTTCACCGACTGGATCTGCAGCGTCTGTCCGGGGACCTTCGCCTCCATGCGAAGGGAGACCCCCTCATTGGGTTGGATTCGCAGGGTGAGCACATTGTTCTCAATGGGAGTTTCGCTGTCGGCGGCATTAAAGAGAATGCCGGGTGATTTTTTGAAAAAGATGGAAATTTCGGAACCGGACTTGGCCAGGCGCTTGCCGTGGCGAAGATAAAAAGGAACGCCAGCCCAACGCCAGCTGTCGATGAAGAGTCTCACTGCGGCAAACGTTTCCGTGGTGGAGGCCGGGGAGACCTTGTCCTCCTCGCGGTAACCGGGGACACGTTCATTCTGAATATAGCCTGTGGCATATTGGGCGCGGACGGTGGAGGAGAAGATGTCTTTTTCGGGAAGGGAGTGAAGGGCGCGTAGGGCTTTCACTTTTTCGTCACGAATGGACTCCGGTTGCAGATTGACGGGGGGCTCCATGGCCACGAGGGCGAGGAGTTGCATCATGTGGTTCTGCATCATGTCACGGGCGGCACCGGCTTCTTCATAGTATGCGGCCCGCCGTCCCACTCCGAGGGTTTCGGCAACCGTGATCTGCACATGGTTGATGTAGTTGTTTTTCCAGATAGGCTCGAAAATGCCGTTAGCGAACCGGAGGACGAGAATGTTCTGCACCGTCTCCTTGCCGAGATAGTGGTCGATGCGGAAGATTTCGTTTTCCGCGAAAATGGATCGCAGGTGGGAGTTCAACTCGCGGGCGGTGGCCAGATCGTGCCCAAAAGGTTTTTCCACGACGACACGCTGCCAGCCCTTTCCCTCGGAGAGGCGACTCTGTTTCAACTGGGTGGTGATGGCTTCAAACTGGCTGGGGGCGGTTGAAAGGTAGAAGAGTTTGTTGCCCCCGGTGTGCCGTTCGAGGTCGCACTGTTCGAACACACAACGAAGCCGGGTGTAGGTCTGCGGATCGTTGAAATCCCCCTGAACATAGTGCATGCCTCGGGCAAGCGCGTTCCAGACGACTTCATTGATGGGACGGTATCGGGAAAACTGGTTTACGGCGGTTTTCATGTCCTCGCGGAAGGAATCGTCCGTGTGGGGTGTGCCTGCCACGCCGATGATGGAGAAATACGGGGGAAGCAGTCCTTCGTGCGCGAGGCTGTAGACGGCAGGAAGAAGCTTGCGGTGCGCCAGATCTCCCGAGGCGCCAAAGATCACCAGAGTGCACGGCTCTGGAACACGCTGGCGTACAAGTCCTTCGCGCAGGGGGTTCATCGGGGGGTCCGCAACGTGTATCAGGCTGTCATCCAAATAACAATGGTTGGGTTGAAAATGATGAAAATGGATAAACGAGGCGATTCCCATTTCCCCGTCCATCTGCTAATCTGTAGCGCTTGCAATCCCCCTCTTCATTCGCTCCCCCGGTGGTGAACGACGATCTACTCATGAAGTACGACGTGGCGGGGCCGCGTTACACGAGCTATCCCACGGCGCCCCACTTCACGACGGATTTTTCCCCAGCTGATCTCCTTCAGGAAGTGGAGACCACCAATGCGTCGTCCTCCGCGGACCTTTCCCTGTACTTTCACCTGCCATTCTGTGAGTCCGTCTGTTTTTTTTGTGGATGTAATGTGACTTTCACGAGCGACCGGACGCGGCCCAGGGGATACACGGAGCTGTTGATCCGGGAAATGGATCGGTTTGCATCGCGAATTCGCAAGGGGCGGCGTGTGGTGCAACTTCACTGGGGAGGGGGAACCCCGACCTTTTTTTCGCCGGAACAGTTGCGGTTGCTGCATCACGCCACGCGCGAGCGCTTTGAATTTGCACCGGACGCCCAAATCGGGCTTGAAGTGGATCCACGGGAGACCACGAGCGAGCATTTGAAGGTCCTTCAGGAGCTGGGGTTCAACCGGCTTTCCATGGGCGTGCAGGATTTTGATCCCGAGGTTCAAAAGGCGGTGAACCGTCTGCAAACGGAGGAGATGACGCGGGGGGTGATCGAGGAGGCGAGGGCCAGGGGGTTCCGAAGCATCTCGGTGGATTTGATGTATGGCCTCCCCTTCCAGACGGAATCCTCCTTTCGGAGAACCCTGGAGAAGGTGTTGTCTCTTCGTCCTGATCGGATGGCGCTTTTCAATTTCGCCTACCTGCCCAAAATGATTCGCCATCAGAAGGCGATCAAGGCGGAGGCCCTTCCCGTGGTGAAGGAGAAGCTTGCGATTCTGCGGTGTGCCATCGCCGCGTTCACCGAATCGGGTTATCGTTATGTCGGGATGGACCACTTTGCGCGTCCGGAGGATGAGATGTGCCGGGCCCAGGATGCGGGGACCCTCTACCGTAATTTTCAGGGCTACACCACGCATGCGGGGTGTGATCTCTATGCGTTTGGCGTCTCGGCCATCGGTCAGGTCGGACGCACCTATGCCCAAAACCACAAAAATGTGCATGAGTACGAAAAATGGATACTCCAGGGCGGTCTGGCGACGCAGCGCGGGATCCGTTTGACGGATGACGATGTCCTTCGACGAGAGGTGATCATGCGCCTGTTGTGTGACTTCACCCTCGACACCGCTGCGGTTTCACGTGCGCACGGAATCGATTTTGAAACGTACTTTGCCGACGCCTTGGTGGAATTGAAAGGCATGGAGGTGGATGGGCTTCTGACCTGGAGTGGAGGGAAGCTGGCAGTCACTCCTCTGGGACGTCTTTTGATCCGAAACATTTGCATGCCCTTTGATGCCTATTTAAAACAAAGGGAAGGCGTTGCCTTTTCCCGAACCATTTAAAGACATGTCCAAGCAGACGGTACTCCTGGTCAATCTCGGCTCGCCGGACTCGCCCACCGTGCGGGATGTACGCCGCTATCTCCGTGAATTTCTTTCCGATCCCCGTGTACTGGATGCTCCCTGGCCGATCCGCCAGTTTGTGTTGAACGCTTTCATCCTGCCCTTCCGACCGAAGCAATCGGCCCATGCGTATCAATCCATCTGGACGTCCGAAGGTTCCCCTCTGGTGGTGATGAGTCGTCGGGTGCAGTCGCTGTTGCAGGCGAAAACGGACCTTCCTGTGGAGCTTGCCATGCGTTATGGGAAACCCTCGATCCAGGAGGTGGTGGGAGGAATCCTCAAGGGTGACACGAAGGAGATTCTGCTTGTCCCCCTCTATCCCCACTATGCGATGTCGAGTTATGAGACGGTAGTGGAGCGGGTGCGTGAAGTTTTGAAGGGGAATCCGGAGGTGAAGCTGAAGGTGCTGCCCCCGTTCTATAAGGATCCGGATTATGTGAAGGCGTTGGTGGCCAGTGCATCCGCCGAACTTTCGAAGCCGTATGATCATCTGCTGTTCAGTTTTCACGGCCTGCCGGAGCGGCACATGAAGCTTGCCGATCCATCAAAATCACATTGTCTGCAACGGGTCGATTGTTGTGTGACGCCCCACGCCGCGCATGAGTTTTGTTATCGTGCCCAATGTTTTTCAACCGTGCGTGAGTTTGTGAAATTTGCTTCCATTCCGGAGTCCAGATATTCGGTGGCGTTTCAGTCCCGACTGGGAAGTGATCCCTGGTTGAAGCCGTACACGGATGTTGAGATCGCGGCGATGCCAGCCCGGGGGATTCGGCGTTTGCGTGTGATCTGTCCGGCGTTTGTCTCGGACTGTCTGGAGACGCTGGAGGAGATTGGAATGCGCGCGCGCGAATCCTTTCTTGCGGCAGGGGGGGAGGATTTCGCGTTGATTCCCTGTCTCAATGATCATCCGGCGTGGATCGAGACGTTGAATGGGTATGTGAATCGTTTGCGAACGTGACAAACGCCATCCAATCATCACCCGCCATCGTTGTGGGAGCCGGGGTCTCGGGACTTGCGGCTGCGCTTGCGTTGCAGGAGAGGGGATTGAATCCGGTGGTGCTGGAATCTTCCATGACTCCCGGGGGGTGTGTGGCTTCCGTGGAGCAGGAGGGATATTTGTGCGAATCAGGACCGAACAGTTTTCGGCTTTCACGTCCGGAAAGTGCCGAGTGGATGGGGCGTCACGGCATTCTTGATGCCGCCATTGATGCGGCTCCGGCGGCAAAAAAGCGTTTCCTGGTGAAACAGGGAAGCCTCGTTGCCCTGCCGCATTCGCTGGGATCTTTTTTTTCGGCTTCCATTCCGTCGTGGGGGGCGAGGGCGCGATTGTTAAGGGAATGCTTTGTTTCCAGAGGGAAGGACAAGAATGAAACGGTTGCCGGATTCATCCGGCGACGTCTTGGAGCTGAGTGGCTCGATGAGATGATGGGGCCTCTCGTATCCGGAATTTATGCAGGCGATCCCGAACGCCTTGTTCTCCGCCATGCCCTCCCCAGGCTTTATCGTCTGGAACAAAATCATGGGAGTCTGATCCGTGGGGCTCTTGCCAAACGGAAGGGACCCCAATTCTATGCGCGACTCCTTTCCTGGCCGCGGGGATTGAAGGAATTGCCCGAACGCATGGCGTCTTCCCTGAAGGGGGGCATCCACTACGGGTGCCCGGTTTCCTCGATGAGCCGGAATGGGAATGCGTTTCGAATTTTTACTCCGCGGGGGGAATGGTCCACGTCGAAGCTCGTGGTGGCCACTCCGGCTGCGGTGACTTCACGTTTCATGAAGGAGTTGGGGGGGGAGGCTGACCCGCTGGAAAATATCCCGCAATCTTCGCTGGTGGTGGTGCATTTGGGATGGTCCCGCGCACACGTCCGCCATCCCCTGGATGGATTTGGAGGTTTGATTCGACGGGGGGCGGGTTTCCGAAGTCTGGGGGTTCTTTTCTCATCGACCCTTTTTCCCGAAAGAAGCCCCCCGGATCATGTTCTGGTGACGGTTTTCCTGGGAGGACGCCTGGATCCGGAAGCTGTGGGTTTGGATGAGAAGGAATTGGCCCGGATTGCCGAGGCGGAATGTGGGACGTTGCTCGGAACCTCAAGTGCACCTTCCTTTACCCGGGTGACGCGATGGAAATCGGCCATTCCGCAATACGAGAAGGGGCATGATGCCGTTCTGGAGGCGTGTCGGCAGGCGGAGTTGCGACATCCCGGTCTTCGCCTTACGGGTAACTATCGACATGGGGTTTCATTGGAGGATTGTCTGGTTTACGGTCGCGCCGCGGGTCTGGAGGTGTGAAGAGGCGCCCTGAAAGCCGCCCCCAGTGGGTGTCTTATGTGCTTTTCATCAGGCTATTTACGTGATATGTTGAGTATTGTGACGCCGTTTCCCGTTCATGGCTGTGTTTGGGTGGGGAGATGGTTCCTACATGGTTTGAAAAGCCCTTTTTGAAGTCATCCACAAGTCATCTCCATGAGGGTGCTCATCATTGCGCAAGACTCTGAGGCGACCCGGTTCCTCGTCACGAAACTGAGGGGGGAGGGAGCTGAGGTGTTGTGTGACCTGGCCTCACGCACCGAACTTCCCCCTATTGAAAATGTGTCATGTGACAAGGTGTTGCTCGATTGGGGGCGTTTTGGGGACAAGTGCATTGAAATCTGTGAGTTATTTAATCCGGGAGGCCGTGGGGATGTGGGGGTGTTCGTGTTTCGAGTGCCCGCAGATGGGCTTGTGTGCAGGGCCCTTTTTTCCAGAGGTGCCGTGGATGTGTTCAGTGAGGGAATGAGTTTTGAGGAGATGCATGCCCGTTTGTGTCGGACTAGCGTGAAGGGATCTGGGAGTGATGTCCGCATTGAGGTTCCCATCCAGGACCGCCTCCTTTTTGACACCGTCCCAGCCATGATCTGGGTTAAGGACCGGAACAATCGTATTCTGAGGGCGAACAAATTTGCGGCGGCCACCAAAGGGATGACCTCCCAGGAAATGGAGGGAAAATCGACCGAGGAACTTTATCCGGATGAGGCGGCCAAATATCATCGGGACGATCTTGAAGTGATTGAATCGAAGACGCCGAAGCTGGGCATTGTCGAACCCTATCAGGATCATACCGGGACCAAGCGGTGGGTTCGCACGGATAAGATTCCGTTTTTCGATTCGCAGGGGAATGCAGTCGGGGTGATTGTATTCGCCACGGATCAGACTGAACAGAAAAGTATTGAGGAGGAACTCCGCTACCGTATCAAACTTGAAGAAATCATCTCCTCCCTTTCCACGAAATTCATTCTGGTGACACCGGAGGAGGTGGAGGCCGCGATTCATCAGGCTCTTCGCACGATTGGTGAATTTGCGAACGTGGACCGGAGTTACGTGTTTCTGGCATCGGAGGATCTTTCCACGGCGGACAACAGCCATGAATGGTGTGCCGAGGGGATTGAATCCCATATTCATCGATTGAAGAACATTCCTGCGGGCGCCTTCCCATGGTTCTTCGAGCAAATGAGAACTTCCTCGGTAGTCCATATTCCCAGGGTTTGCGACATGCCCGCGGAGGCTGCCGTGGAGAAGGAGGAGTTTCTTGGAAAATCGGTGCAGTCCCTCATCTGTGTGCCGATGGTTGCAGGAAAGCATTTGATGGGTTTTCTGGGCTTTGATTCGGTTCGTGCTGAAAAGACATGGTCGGAGGACGATATCGCGTTTCTTCGCATTGTGGGCGAAATGTTTGCCAATGCCCTGCAGCGGCGCAAGTCGGCACACTATGTGGAGGTGAGCGAAAGCTTGTACGGGTCCGTGATCACCTCTATGGAGGAGGGCATTGTCATCCAGGACTCCTCGGGCTCGGTTCAGACCTTCAATCCAAGCGCTCTAAATATTCTCGGGCTTACCGCCGAGGATCTCCTGGGACGCACCTCGATGGATTCACGCTGGGAAGCGATCCGGGAGGATGGAGGCCCCTTCCCGGGGGAGGAGCATCCGAGTATGGTGAGTTTGCGAACCGGGCAGCCGTGTTCTAATGTGATCATGGGATTGAAATCGAAGGGCGAGACCCGGTGGATTTCGATCAACTCGCAGCCGATTTTTTCCAATCCGACGGATTCCCAGCCCTCGGCGGTGGTGGCTTCGTTTACGGACATCACGAAACGCAAGCATGCCGAGAGGGAGTTGTTGGAGAGCGAGTTGAAATACCGCACTCTTTTTGAAGATTCGCGGGACGCCATCATCATCACGACTCGAAACGGCCGATTCATCGACGTCAATCAGGCTGCGGTGGATTTTTTTGGTTATTCCCGGGAGGAATTGTTGCGACTCGATGCGCTCCAGGTTTACGCGCAACCGGGAGTGCGTGTCCTTTTTCAAGAGGAAATCGAAAAGAAGGGATCCGTGAAGGATTTTGAAGTAAAACTCCGGCGTAAGGATGGTTCCGAGATGGATTGTCTGGTCACTGCCAGCCTGAAACGGGATCAGGCAGGTCACGTGATCGGGTATCAGAGCGTCGTTCGGGATGTCACGGAGCGTCTTCGCCTCCAGGAAGCGATGCTTCACACTCAAAAGCTCGAAAGTCTCGGCGTGCTTGCCGGTGGCATCGCTCATGATTTCAATAATCTCCTCGCGGTGGTGCTTGGAAACACCGAGCTTGCCCTGGAAATGCTTCCTCCAGATTCTCCATCCCGCGATTTTTTGAAACAGGTCGAGATCTCCAGTCATCGCGGCGCCGAGCTCTGCAAGCAGATGCTTGCGTATTCAGGAAAAGGGAGGTTTGTGGTTCAGCCGCTGGACATGAATGCCATTCTTGAGGAGATGACCGACTTGTTGAGCATTTCTGTTCTCAAGGGGGCGGTCCTTCGATTTGATCTCGCAAAAAATCTTCCCGCTGTGATGGCGGATGCCACTCAGGTACGGCAGATTGTGATGAATCTGGTGATCAATGCCTCGGATGCCATTGGGGCGAACAACGGGACCATTCATGTGCGGAGTGGAACGGCTCAGATCACGCGGGAGGAACTGGCCAACAGCAATCCCGTGTTTAATGCCGAGGAGGGGTTGTATGTTTATCTGGAAGTTGAAGATACCGGGCACGGCATGGACGAGCAGACCCGGACGCGTATTTTTGATCCATTTTTTACCACGAAGTTTGACGGACGCGGACTCGGGCTTGCTGCGGTCCTTGGGATCGTGCGGGGGCATCGCGGTTTGCTGAGGGTGGAAAGCGAGAAGGGAAAAGGGTCATCCTTTCGGGTCTATTTTCCCTGTGTGCCGACACGCGCCGAAGTACCCCCAACCCGGTCCGGGAAGGAGGATGAATGGCGAGGGGAGGGAACCATTCTGGTGGTGGATGACGACCATAGTGTTCGCACGGTGGTGGCCCAGATGGTGACCCAGCTCGGATTCCAGGTCCTTACAGCGGATGATGGAGTCGAGGGGTTGAAAGTATACCGGAAAAATCAGAAGGAAATTTCCCTGGTATTGCTTGATATGACCATGCCCCGTATGAATGCCGAGGAGTTCATGACAGAGGTCCGGCAGTTTGATCCCGCTGCCTGTGTGCTGTTGATGAGCGGTTATACCAAGGACGACGTGACGGCGCGGTTTATTGGCAAGGGCCTTGCCGGTTTTGTGCAGAAACCCTTTAAATCCTCGGATCTTCGGGACAAGATTCGTGGGGCGCTCCGGCGAACCAAATCCCCGGCGGCCGCGTGATCCCTGATCCGTCTCCATGAAGCAGCGTTTTCTAAAATCAGCCTTCCTTAAGCTCCTTCGTACGAGGCAGCGGGATCTTGAGATTCTCCCCATTCTGCATCTTCAGCGCTGGGCCACATGGCCCTCCTGGAGGCGGATGTTCACTGCGTGGGCGGTGCTTGCCGTGTCCCTGGCTGGAACGTTCGCCGCCTGGAGAAGTTCCATGCTTCGATCGGAAATCGAAGCCCGCTCCAAGTTTGAAATCGAAGCCCAACGCATCCGCATGGCGGTGGTGGATCGATTTGATGGATATGAGGAGATGATGAACGGGATGAAGGGGCTTTTCGTGGCGAGTCGGGATGTGGAGCCGAGCGAGTGGAGGGATTATGTCAGCAGTCTCGAATCGAAAATTCACTATCCAGAAATTGAATTCTTCGGATATCTCGAATCCGGGTCGATGACCCCGAAACCCGGGTCGGGGGAAAAGGACCGGTTGAAAAAAGGGGTTCCCATCCTGGATCCTTCAGGTTCGGGATTGTATCATGTAAGGTACCTGGAGCCCCTCACCGATCAAAACAGGGAGGTGCTTGGATTTGATATCGATTTGAACAGCCCCCTCCGGTATGCCTTGGACCGTGCCCGGGATACGGGAGCCATCAATCTTTCCTATGGCACCCGCCTAGGGGGATCCGGCGACCGGGATGAGGAGAACAGGGACTCCATCCTTCTGTTTCTTCCAGTTTACCGCAAGGGGGTTGATTTAAGTGATGTGTCTCTTCGCCAGAAGGCCACCCTGGGAATGATCTTTGCCCAGTTTCGAGTCAGCGCCATGATGAACCACATGGCGGAACGGATGTCGCCGGAAATTTCCCTTCGCCTGTTTGAGGGCAATCAAATGCATCCCTCCCGCCTGCTTTATAATTCCGAACTTCATACACCGGTGGACGGTCGTCCCGTAACCCCGAAATTCATGATTGTGATGCAAATCCATGTGCTCGGACGCTCCTGGTTGATGCATTTTGCGATGAAACCCAGGTCCAGCTCAGCCATGGATACGACGAGACCGAATCTGATCCTCCTCAGTGGATTGCTTGGGAGTTTTCTGCTTTTCGGAATGGTCTGGTCACTGGTCCGCGCCGCCCATGCCCTGGCCATAGCTGGAAACATGACGGATGAAATCCGTCTGAGGGACCGCGCCATGGCGGCGACGGAAAATGGGGTGCTCATCACCGATCCGAGCCAGTCCGATAACCCGATTGTCTATGTGAACTCGGCTTTCGAACGCATCACGGGTTACACGGCCAGCGAGGTTCTCGGGCGAAATCCGCGATTTCTCTATGGGACCGATTCCACCCAGCGCGGGGTGATGGAATTGCGGCAGGCCCTTGCCGAGCAGCGGGAGTGCCGTGTCGAATTGCGAAACTACCGGAAGGATGGGCGTGTTTTTTGGAACGAACTGAGTGTCTCTCCTGTTCGCAACGAGGAGTGCGTGGTCACCCATTTCGTGGGTATCCAGTTTGATATCACGGATCGCAAACGTACGGAGGAGGCGATGCTGCGGGTGCAGAAACTGGAGAGTCTCGGGGTTCTCGCTGGGGGGATCGCGCACGATTTCAATAACCTGCTTGCCGTCATTCTGGGCAATGCGGAGCTCAGCCTCAAGGAGCTGCGCGTGCATCCGGCGCGGCAGTTTGTCGAACAAATCGAAATCGCGAGCCTGCGTGGAGCGGAGTTGTGCAAGCAGATGCTTGCATACTCAGGCAAGGGGCGTTTCGTCATTCAAAAGATTCAGTTGAACGAGGTGGTGCAGGAAATGACGCATCTGCTGGAGGTGTCGATTTCGAAGAAAGCGAGTCTGGAGTACCGTTGTGTGGACGAACTTCCCCTGGTGGAGGTGGATGTCACCCAGATCCGACAGGTGATCATGAATCTGGTGGTGAACGCTTCTGATGCGATTGGGGATCACGACGGAAAAATCACGATCTCTACGGGTGTGATGCATGCGGATCGGACCTTTCTGGCCGAGACCCCGTTATCCGAACAACCTGAGGGGAATTACGTCTATCTTGAGGTGATGGACACCGGTTGCGGAATGAGTCCCGAAACCAAGGCGCGCATTTTTGATCCGTTTTTCACCACCAAGTTCATGGGGCGGGGATTGGGGCTTGCCGCCCTGCTGGGCATCGCCCGTGGGCACGGAGGGACCATTCGTGTGGACACGGAACTAGGACTTGGAAGTCGTTTCCGCTTTCTCCTGCCCTGCAATACGATTCTGCACACGCCTGAGGCCAAAACTGTGGCCCCGACTATTGCCTGGCAGGGATCGGGCACCATTCTGGTGGTGGACGATGAAGATGACATTCGTACGGTGACCGCACGCATGGTGGAGAGTCTTGGATTTAAATCGCTCACTGCGCCGGATGGAGAACAGGGAGTGCGAATGTTCGGGGAGCGGTGTGATGAAATCGAGGTGGTGTTGCTTGATCTGACGATGCCGCACATGAGTGGCGAGGAGGCATTGCGGGAGATGCGCCATGTCCGTGCGGATGTGCGGGTGATTGTCATGAGCGGATATAACGAGGAGGAGACGCGGGGACGGTTCGATGAGGGAAGTTTTGCCGGTTTTCTGCAAAAGCCCTTCCGATTGAATGATCTAAGATTTAAACTGGAAAAAGCATTTGCACCCGATGGTGCCAAGGAACGTCCCTCATGAGCCCCCTTCCTCCCGATTCCCCGTCCTCATCCTCTAAGGAAACCTTAAAGCCCTCCGACGGGGCTGCATGGCGGGAGTTACTCCGTCAGATTCACAAGGAGCAGCTTGTCAGTCAGCTTGCCGGGGGGGTTGCTCACGACTTCAATAATATCATTGGAGTGGTTCTAGGTTACAGCGAGCTGGTTTTACGCAAACTACCCCAGGACAGTCCCCTGCGCCCCAAGATGGAATCGATCCGGATGGTTTCACGAAAGGCCACCCATCTGACCCGTCAGCTTCTCACCTTCAGTCGCTCCACCGGCGCGATGCCCCAGGTGATCGAGCTTCAGTCCTATCTTCAGGGACTTGCGCCCATCATGCAGAAGATTCTCACGGAGACGGTGGAGGTGGTGCTCTCTCCGGGCGGATCGGGGTTAAAAACGGAAATGGATGTCGGATGCCTGGACCAGATGGTCCTGGGGTTGACAGCGACTTTGCGGCCGCATCTCCTCAAGGGGGGGAAGTTATACGTGGATCTGGAACGTATTCCGAATTCGGAGGGAGGGGCTTTTGTCGCCATGAAACTGGTGGCATGTCCGCCGGAAGTTTCCCCGCAATCCATCGAGACCGATTATGTTCGGCTGGCCATCGAACCCCAGAGGGAGAACTGGGAACTCGCGGCGATTCAGGAGCTTGCGGGCTGGGTGGGCGGGTTTGTCGAGGTAGGCAAATCGTGTGGGGATCGGGGCTTTCGCATTTGTCTTCCCGGCTGTGAAGCGGCGGAGGCGGTGGTTTCTGAAGAGGGGGCGGTTCCATTGGCTGAATCGTTTCACATCCTACTAGTAGAGGATGAGGAGCCGGTGCGGGAACTGGCACGCGAGATCTTGCAGGAGGCTGGGTATACCGTGAGTTGTGCCAGTAATGGGGAGGACGCCCTGCGGTCGCTCGGAACCCGGAGACAGCCGGTGGATCTGGTGTTTACGGATCTGATCATGCCCCGGATGGGTGGGGTGGAACTGGTTGATCGGTTGCGGGTTTCGATGCCCCAGCTTCCTGTTCTCTATACGAGTGGTTATGTGCCCGAAGGGGATTTTCAACAGCAGGTGCAGACCCAGCAGGTGCACTTTATTCCCAAACCGTATGAGCCAAAGGAGCTTGTTCGCAGGGTGACGTCCATGCTTGCTGACCGTGGTTCTGAAAAATAGCCGATCCTGTGAGGGCTTCATCGTTCCGAAGCTGTCCTGGGATATCAGCCCGTTTCCAAGCCCTTATTGGTGGTATTTTCCCATGCAACCATGGTAGTTTTCAAGGGCTTGAGTCTTTTGGGTGGACCCGGAAAACTCGGGTCGAAGAAGGGTGTTGATGGCTTCGCTGGAAAATAACCTCAGAAAAGTTTGAAGAAGAAAGAACATGAAAGCTCAGGGACTTTACGATCCAAATTTTGAACATGATTCATGCGGCGTTGGTTTTGTGGTTAACGTGAAGGGGAAGACTTCCCACGAGATCGTGAAACAGGGGCTTCAGATTCTTGTGAACCTTTCCCATCGTGGGGCGTGTGGTTGCGAAGCAAACACGGGGGATGGCGCTGGGATCCTGTTGCAGATTCCCCACGGGTTTCTGGAGCGGACATGCAAAAAGGCACGGATCGATCTTCCGAAGCCCGGTCGGTATGGCGTGGGCATGGTTTATCTCCCCCCGGACCTCAAACAGCGCCAGGCGTGCGAAGATTTGGTGCGCGAGATCATTCAGGCGGAGGGGCAGCGCTTTTTGGGCTGGCGCACGGTTCCCACGAATAATGCCTCCCTGGGTGCGACCGCCCGTGCGGAAGAGCCGGTGGTGCGCCAGGTTTTTATCGGGTGCAATCCCAAAATCAAGGATCCGTTAGCCTTCGAGCGCAAACTTTATGTGATCCGCCGCCGTGCGGCGCAGGAGATTCGTTATTCCGGCATGCTGGGTGGAAATCATTTTTACGTGAGCAGTCTTTCCTCTCGCACCATGGTTTACAAGGGGATGTTGATGCCTGAGCAGTTGAGTGATTATTTCCCGGATCTGGCGGATCCCTCGATGGAGAGCGCGTTGGCGATCGTCCATTCCCGTTTCAGCACGAACACGTTCCCCAGCTGGGATCGTGCCCATCCTTACCGGTTCATGGCTCATAACGGTGAAATCAACACTCTGCGCGGCAACGTCAATTGGATGCATGCACGCCAGGCCAGATTCGCCTCCGAACTTTTTGGCGAGGACATGACGAAGCTCATGCCCATTGTTCTTCAGGATGGAAGTGATTCGGCGATGTTTGACAACTGTCTGGAATTTCTGGTGTTGTCCGGCCGCTCGCTGCCGCATGCGGTGATGATGATGATTCCAGAGCCTTGGTCGAATCACGAAAGCATGAGTGATGAGATGAAGGCCTTCTATGAGTACCACAGCTGTCTCATGGAGCCGTGGGATGGTCCCGCCTCCATTGTATTCACGGATGGAGTCCAGGTGGGCGCGATTTTGGATCGCAACGGTCTGCGTCCGTCCCGTTATTACGTCACCAAGGATGATTTGGTGGTGATGGCTTCCGAGGTGGGAGTTCTCGATATCGCTCCCGAGCGGGTTCTTCAAAAGGGGCGTCTCCAACCCGGTCGCATGTTCCTGATCGATACCAAGGAGGGGCGAATTGTGGCCGACGATGAGATCAAGAGTTCCATGGCCAAGGCGCATCCTTATCGTAAATGGTTGAAGGATAATCTGGTGAAACTTGAAGACCTCCCGGAGGTGAAAATTCCGAAAATCAAGGATCATCACGATGTCACCACCAAACAGGTGGCGTTTGGTTATAGCTACGAAGACCTCCGCTTTCTGATGATGCCGATGGCCAAAAATGCCATCGAACCCCTGGGATCCATGGGCAATGACGCCCCTCTTGCCGTGCTTTCGAGCAAGCCGCAGTTGCTTTACAACTACTTCAAGCAACTCTTTGCGCAGGTGACGAATCCCCCCATTGATGCCATTCGTGAGGAAATCATCACCTCCACGGAGACGACGTTGGGTTCGGAAGGCAACCTGATTGATCCCCAGCCGGAGAGCTGTCATCAGATCAAGCTCAAGAGTCCGATTCTCACCAATGCGGAGCTGGAGAAATTGCGCAAGATTTCCAGGAAGGGCTTCAAATCCGTCACCCTGCCCATTCTTTTTGATTCCAAGCGTGGGGGTGAAGGGCTCGAAACGGCGATGCACGAACTTTTTGAACGCGCCAGTGAAGCGATCAAGGAGGGGTGTAATATTTTGATTCTTTCCGATCGCGGATTCACCCAGGAAAAAGCTCCGATTCCGGCCTTGCTGGCAGTTTCGGGCCTGCATCATCATTTGATCAACGAGGGGTCCCGTACCAAGGTGGGATTGATCCTGGAGTCCGGTGAGCCCCGTGAAACCCATCATTTCTCGCTGCTGGTGGGCTATGGTGCCGGCGCCATCAATCCCTACATGGCGTTTGACAGCCTGGAGGATTTGATCCACCAGAAAGTTCTGGTGGGGGTGGATCTGGAGAAGGCGCTCAAGAACTATGTCAAGGCGGTGGTGAAAGGGATCGTGAAGACGATGTCAAAGATGGGGATTTCCACCATCCAAAGTTATCGTGGGGCGCAGATCTTCGAAGCGGTGGGGCTCAACAGCACGGTGGTGGACAAATATTTCAAATGGACCCCAACCCGTGTGGAAGGGATAGGCTTGAATGAGATCGCCCAGGAGGTGCAGGTTCGTCACGAAAAGGCGTTCGCCCTGCGGGATGGGGGGGATCAGCAGGTGCTGGATCCGGGCGGGCAGTATCAGTGGCGGCACGATGGAGAGCTTCATCTGTTCAATCCGGGAACCATCCATCGGTTGCAACTGGCATGCCGGACGAACAGCTATTCCTTGTTCAAGGACTACTCGAAATTGATCGATGATCAGTCGAGGAATATTTACACGTTGCGCGGGCTGCTTGATTTCAAATTTCCGGACAAAGGAATTCCCATCGAGGAGGTGGAACCGGTGGATGCCATCGTGAAGCGCTTCAAGACGGGAGCCATGTCCTACGGCTCCATCAGCAAGGAGGCCCATGAGGCGCTGGCCATAGCGATGAATCGTCTTGGCGGGAAAAGCAACACGGGTGAGGGCGGGGAGGATCCCAATCGTTACAAACCCCTGCCCAATGGCGATTCTCTCAACAGCGCCATCAAACAGGTGGCTTCCGGTCGTTTTGGTGTGACGAGTTATTATCTCGTCAATGCCAGGGAGATTCAGATCAAGATGGCGCAGGGAGCCAAGCCTGGTGAAGGCGGGCAGTTGCCCGGCACCAAGGTTTATCCATGGGTGGCCAAGACCCGGCACTCGACGCCGGGGGTGGGTTTGATTTCGCCGCCACCCCATCATGATATTTATTCCATTGAGGATCTTGCGGAATTGATCCACGACCTCAAGAATTCCAATCGGAACGCCCGAATTTCTGTGAAGCTTGTGGCGGAGGTGGGTGTGGGGACTGTGGCTGCAGGGGTTTCGAAGGCCCATGCCGATGTCGTGCTCATTAGTGGCTACGATGGGGGCACGGGAGCTTCGCCCCTCTCAAGTATCAAACATGCCGGCGCACCCTGGGAATTGGGATTGGCGGAGACGCACCAGACGCTGGTGTTGAACAATCTTCGAAGCCGGATCGTCGTTGAGGTCGACGGCCAGTTGAAGACCGGAAGGGATATTGCCATTGCCGCTTTGCTCGGGGGTGAGGAATTTGGTTTTGCCACTGCCCCGTTGGTGGTCATGGGGTGCATTGTGATGCGCGCCTGCCACTTGAACACATGTCCCGTCGGGGTGGCCACTCAGGATCCGGAACTTCGGAAAAAATTCACTGGTGATCCCGCCCATGTGGTGAACTTCATGAAGTTCATGGCTCAGGAATTGCGCGAAATCATGGCACGTCTCGGTTTTCGGACCATCAATGAAATGGTGGGCCGCACCGACATGCTGGATGTCCGCAAAGCGGTGGATCATTGGAAGGCCAAGGGGTTGGATTTCTCAAAAATCCTTTATCAACCGGAGGTTCCTGCGGAAGTCGGCCGTTATTGCCAGATCTCACAGGATCATGGCATCGAGCGGTCCCTCGATGTGCAAAAGCTTCTCAAAATTTGTGAACCCGCGATTGAGCGGAAGGAAAAGGTCAAAGCCACCCTGTCCATTCAAAATGTGAATCGCGTGGCTGGTACGGTTCTCGGGAGTGAAATTTCAAAGCGCTACGGACTGGAGGGGCTTCCGGAGGACACAATCCAGATCCACTTCAAGGGATCCGCTGGGCAGAGCTTCAGCGCCTTTGTCCCGCGTGGAATTTCGATGACCCTGGAAGGGGATGCCAATGATTACATGGGCAAGGGGCTTTCGGGTGGAAAAATTGTTATTTATCCTCCGAAGGAATCCACTTTTGTGCCTGAGGAAAACATCATCATTGGCAACGTGGCATTCTACGGTGCAACCAGTGGGGAGGCTTACATCCGGGGCATGGCGGGCGAGCGTTTCTGCGTGCGCAACAGCGGAGTCCATGCGGTGGTCGAGGCGGTGGGGGATCACGGCTGTGAATATATGACGGGCGGGCGCGTGGTGATTCTGGGTCAGACCGGACGAAATTTTGCCGCCGGCATGTCGGGCGGTATCGCCTATATTCTCGACACGTCGGGGGATTTCCCAACCCGGTGCAACAAGGAAATGGTCGATCTGGAACAGATCACAGATCCCGGAGAAATCGCTGAAGTGCGTAGCATGATCGAACGCCATGCGAAGTACACCGATAGCAGTCGTGCCAAGCACATTCTCGCCTTGTGGACCGAGCTGTTACCCGCTTTCGTCCGGGTCATTCCGAAAGATTATAAACGCGTGCTGCAAGCCATGGAAAGGGTCAAGGCCTCGGGGCTTAGTGGGGAGGAGGCCATCATGGCCGCCTTCCAGGAAAATTCCCGGGACCTGGCGCGAGTCGGCGGAAACTGATTACAACTCCTAACTTTTTACTGAACATGGGTAAGCCAACAGGATTTATTGAGTATCAACGTCAGATTCCCGCAGATCGTCCCTCCAAGGAACGTGTACGGGATTGGAATGAATTTCACCTCCACATGGCGCAGGAAGACCTCCAGAAGCAGGGGGCCCGCTGCATGGATTGCGGAGTGCCCTTTTGCCATAACGGCACCTTGCTCGCCGGAATGGCTTCAGGGTGTCCCATCCACAACCTGATTCCCGAGTGGAATGATCTGGTGTATCGCGGACTCTGGCGCGAGGCGTTGAGTCGTCTGCACAAAACGAACAACTTTCCTGAGTTCACGGGACGTGTGTGCCCCGCTCCATGTGAAGGTTCATGCGTTTTGGGCATGAACAATCCGCCTGTCACCATCAAGAATATCGAACTGGCGATTGTGGATCGTGGTTTTGACGAGGGATGGGTTAAACCCAATCCCCCCGCCAAGCGAACGGGTAAGAAAGTGGCTGTGGTGGGATCGGGACCCTCCGGGCTTGCCTGTGCCGATCAACTCAACAAAGCCGGACATCTCGTGACTGTTTTTGAACGTGCCGACCGGATTGGAGGGCTGCTCATGTACGGCATCCCCAACATGAAGCTCGACAAGAAAGTTGTGCAGCGCCGTGTGGATCTCATGGCGGCCGAGGGGGTGACGTTTGTGGTGAATACGGAAATCGGGAAAAATTATCCCTCGGAGGATCTGCTGAAAAAATTTGATGCCGTGGTGCTTTGCTGTGGAGCCACCAAGCCCAGGGATTTGCCGATTGAGGGCCGTCAACTTAAGGGCATTCACTTTGCCATGGAATTTCTTTCCGGCAATACGGCGAATGTCCTGAACGGAAATTCTGGAAAGGAGCTCATTTCTGCCAAGGGTAAGGATGTGGTCGTGATCGGAGGAGGGGATACTGGCACGGACTGTGTGGGCACCTCGATCCGCCATGGATGCAAAAATGTGGTGCAGGTGGAGATTCTGCCCAAGCCTCCGATGGAGCGGCAGCCGGATAATCCATGGCCTCAATGGCCGAAGACGTATCGTGTGGACTATGGCCAGGAGGAAGCGGCGGATATTTTTGGTGCGGATCCCCGCCAGTACCTGATGACCGCAACCAAGTTTGTCGGGGATGCCAAGGGGCAGGTGAAGGAAGTCCATACCGTTCAAGTGGAATGGCAGAAGGATGATAAAGGTCGTTTTATTCCCAAAAACATACCCGGTACGGAGAAGGTGCTTCCGGCAGACCTTGTCTTGCTGGCGATGGGATTTCTTGGGCCGGAGGAGGCCCTCCTCTCGCAGCTCAAGGTTGAGCGCGATGAGCGCACCAATGTGAAGGCCGAGTACGGCAGTTTTGCGACCAACATCCCCGGAGTTTTCTCCGCAGGCGACATGCGGCGCGGTCAAAGTCTCGTGGTTTGGGCCATCCATGAAGGACGTGCCGCAGCCCGTGAATGTGATCGTTTTCTTATGGGAACCACGGAGCTGCCTTGACCCCGTGCATCCGGATCTGACTTGCAGGGCGGGAGCCCTTCCAGCCGATCCGGGCGATCGGAAAATGGTGGGCCCTGTAGGATTCGAACCTACGACCAAGGGATTATGAGTCCCCTGCTCTAACCGCTGAGCTACGGGCCCGGTGAAAGTGCCGGCGCCCGCGCCACCCGGAACG
>CAYYYL010000018.1:51399-55575 GCA_964475835.1 uncultured Verrucomicrobiota bacterium
ATGAAAAATTTCACAAACTTGATTTTTCTACGGTCATGTTCTACGGTCTTGATATGAAGCACTCCGGAAGCGGGGAGACCTGGCAGAAAACGAGCGTTCAAAATCTGGTTCGGCATAAATCTAAAAGATACTATGCCAGAGCGTATTTGGGGGGTAAAGAGATTTGGAAATCGCTGAAAACCTCCTCCATCAGCGTCGCCAAGGCCCGTCTGGCCGATTTCATGAAGGAACACCGCGAGAAGGGCGAGGCAACCCAAGCCGCCTTTCAGGGCAAAATGACGGTGGGCGATGCGGTTGAGCTTCATAAGCGGAAATTGGCCGAAAACGTCCGCATCAAGCCGTCCACCCGCCACTACTGGGACCAGGTTCTTGCCTCCCTGTTGAAAAGCTGGCCAAGCCTGGCGGGAACTGATGTCCGAAAGGTCTCCCCCAACGATTGCCGGGCATGGGCCGCCCAATTCGCCCGGAAAGCCTCGGCGACGCGCTTTAACAACACCGGGGCCGCTTTGCGCCATATCTTCGACGTGGCCGTGGAAGCGGGTGCGCGATACAACAACCCCGCATCCGCCATTAAACGCGTTCCTATCCGCCAAAAGCAGCTTTCCCTGCCCAGCAGTGGGCAATTCCTGAAATTCGTCAAAGCCATCGAATCGGCGGGAGGCTGGTGTTCCAAGGATTGCGCGGATTTCGTGCGGTTCCTTGCCTTTAGCGGCTGCCGTAAGAGCGAAGCCGCCCAGGTGGAATGGCGTGATGTGGATTTTGAAAAGGAGGAACTCGTTATCCGCGGTGACGCCCAGACCGGCACCAAGAACTGGGAGGTTCGCCGCATCCCGTTGATTTCCGCGCTTCGTCAATTGCTCGAACGGATGCGTTCGGAACGAGCCAAGGAACCCAACCATACGAAAGTCCTATGCGTCCGCGAGGCTCAAAAAGCGATGGATGCGGCCGCCAAACGGGTTGGCATGTCGCGCATCACGCATCATGACCTCCGTCACCTGTTTGCCACGATCTGCATTGAATCCGGCGTGGATATTCCCACCGTTTCCCGCTGGCTCGGCCACAAGGACGGCGGCGCCCTGGCCATGAAAACCTATGGGCACTTGCGCAGGGAACACTCCAAAGCTGCCGCCAAAAAAGTTTCTTTCGGTTCTTAACGCGAATCATAAACCTTGGTGTCGGCGACCAGCCGGTCAACCTCCTTGCGGGGAATGCGAATGCTGTTGAAAGCCCGACAGATGGGCAGCTTGCCGCGATACACCAGCCGGTAAACCGAAGCCTTGTGGCATCCCAGCAGCAATGCCGTTTCCCTAATGGTAAGCAGCAATTTGACCTGTTCCTTTGCTTCGGTAGCCAGCAGCTCCTCGGATGTGCCCTGAAGGGGCTTGGAGTGATATGAAGGCTTCATGAGTCGTTCCTTTCTTGCATGGTGCCCTTCAATATCTTTTCCGAAGGTATCGGATGGCCTTGCTCGTGCCGTCGTTGGCGTCGGGCGGAGGCTCCGGCGGCTGCGCTGGTTTGATGGCGAATTCCATCAGTGTTCGGATGCCACAAACCATGTCGTTGGTCTGCTCGATGACATTTTGAACGAGTTGGGTCACGGCATTCTGGGAATCCAAGCTGCTTTTGATTTCCCTGTCTGTGGCCTCAAGGGATTCGAGTTTGGAAAGGACTGTTCGCAGCGGAGTCGGGTCCGGGACGGGCAGCTTCGAGCCTGAGTCTGCTTCGATTTGAATGATTACCGCCCGGAAGAATTCGTCCCAGCTTTTGAAGTGCTTTTTGCGGCGAAGGGATTCCAGGGTGAGGGCAATGTCCTCACTGACGCGCCAGTTAAATCGTTTTTTTGAAGTGCTCATATGCGTTGTGATTTGATCGAAGCCAGCTTGCTGGCGGAGAGGGTTGCTCCACTTGCTCCAGTCAAATCCGCGATTTGACCATCCTGCGCTTCTCCGGAAGGGTTTTCTACAGGCTGCTGAAAAATTATGGTACACCGCGTTGCTGTGAATTTTTTGACGAGAACAAGGCGCGATCGCGTGGCGATATCCGCCAGCGATCTCGCCATGCGAGCGCAACGCCGTTCTCGCTAAAAATTCAAGCAACCCGCTGGGCGCTGGCTGCTTGCACGCCTGGTTGCGTTGCTCACTCGTCACAGACCCACCGTTGGGGTTTGCTCCTCGCTCGCGCCTTGCCAGACGTGCAAGCGGCCAATCGCGCGGCGCACCAGAATTTTTCAGCAGCCTGTTAAGGGTACTCATGTTGTGTTTTGGTGACATGTGGGGTTGTGTCAGAATGAGGATCGTTTCGCTGTGGGATTGAGCTTCCGATATCGTTCCAACTGCACCTTCCAATTTTCCACGATTGTCTTGCGAAGGAACATCGACATGATGATCTTTGCACCAATCTCATTGGAGAGCTCGGGCAGAAGGGCCTCGATTTCGTTGTAGAGAACCGTGTCCAACGGAATGGTCGCTCGTGTGATTTTGGAAATGCGCTTTTCGGCTTTGTGAACGGGCGGCTGGATGTCGTCTGGGGACTCTAAATTTTCGTTCATGGCAATGCCTTGGGTTAAGGGTTTCAGCGCATGATCCGTTGCCAGCGAGACGGGTATGCGTCGATGCTGGGAACGGATGATGCGCAATCCGGAAGTGCAGTGGTGGTGCAGCCAATCGGCAACGGCAGAGAAGGCGGTAGCGCCTCCAAGCGGAAGCCGAGCGGACAGCAGACCATGGCGGCACGACCACGCGCACCGGTTTTCCTGTGAGAATCAGACGGTAAAATGTTTTTCATGCAGTAACCTGCCGCATGAAAGTCAGACCCTCTTTAGCCTGTTTGGAAAATGATTTCGCCGAAACGGAAAATTTTTTGGTTCAACTTGGAAAATCGTGTTTTTACGCGCTCAACAGTGCAAAATAAAACCTTGGCGATTCCATCAGGTGTGTCTGCCTGAAAGCTCCGGTTCCTCGGCAAGATATGGAGATTGACCTCTGACGTTTAGCCTCGGGGCGCGAGTGCTTCAACGCATTCGAAGAAGTCGCTTGAGTTTGCTTTCGTCATTCCCGCAATCAAGGTGAAGCTTAGCTAGAACCCACTCGAATCGCCTACGTCCATGAAGTCCAAGTGATTCAGCTTCCTTCCAGAGTCGCTTTGCCGCGACCGCGTCTTCTCGGTTCGCCATCCGATTTAGACTGAGTTTCGGACCTTGACGCTGAATTCCACGCGCACGGTGCAGTTTTGTGATAGCCTTCCAATTCAAATCACGCTTCGGGTCAAAACTCCAGTAACCGGGGATAAGGATCATGGTGCCGAAGGGCGTCAGGTTTACTGTCAGCTTCAATAACAACGGACGGTCACCCTCCATGCCATAAAGATTCCATTTGTGACAGAACGCATCGAAAATGTTTTGAAACCGATCTTTCTTTGCAGTCCATCGGAAATCCCAGGAAGACCGGAAATTTCTCTCTTGAACCATTCGTCGCCTCACGACTCCATTCGGATTGCGGTATTGGGCCACTGGAAAGTGCTCCTTGATTTCGCTCCACGCGTGATTGAACTCAACGTTGCGATGAAGTTGTTGTTCCATCTCCTCGAATTTCGGTTGCGACTTTATCAGCGATTCGTAATTGCCTTGCTGAACCAAGTGCTCGTGTGCGGCGGCCACGTTCTGAACGGTCTCATCTGGTGGAGCGCCCAAGAGGTTCAGTAGCAGTTTTACTTTCGCATCGGGTTTTTCACCTAAAACCATTTTACGCAAAAGGTGGGTCATCAGTCCCGCGACATCCACAGGCCAGAGCGTCAGCGGCACGAATAGCCACTGATAAAGGCACTCCACTGAAGTATAATTCGGATGATTTCTTATCTGTTTTCTGACCGCGTTAAATTTTCGAACGACATCCCGTGCCTTTTCGGTTCGCCGAAAGGCGAGGCGCGATAATTTATCTAGATCTCTGCGGAGGCTTGATGTCATGCTTGGCAGTATAATCAGGCTTCACGCCATCGAGCAGTCAAAATTGGTGCGGGAAATGTCCCCAAACTTTGCCCCTTCGGACTCGTAGTGAACATGCGAACCTGTTCGCAGTCGGAAACCGAAGCCCGACGAATTATGCCAAACGCAAAACAACACAAACTGACCCGCGTCATCAAGCGCGAGGTCGAACGTGAATTGTGGGGACAGATCGGAAG